>JBARXB010000012.1:0-69246 GCA_049647165.1 bacterium | reverse complement strand
AGGTCAAACCGATGTTCATTAAACCGATGCCTTCACCTTTTTTATCACCAAGTTGACGACGGATCTCAACATTTTTTTCAGTAAAATCAATGGAAGTTGGATAGTCACCAAGAAAAACATAATAAACCCCAATATTATTATAACCCATTGACATCACCCGCTTATCCCCTATCTTTTTTGCAATATCAATAGTTTTCTTTACGAACTCAATTGCCACATTCATATTTCCCATTGCTCGATAGACCGCAGCAACGAGTAAGAAGAGATATGGCAATACTTTGATCTCACCTAATTCTTCATAAGTACTTTGTGCCTTTTTCAAAAGTTCCAAAGTCTCTTCGTTTTTACCCAAGCGCCATAAAATATGAGCTTTAGCACGTAAGCCTTCGGCCTGGAGATGTTTATCGTTTATTCTCTCAGCAGCAGCTAGACCTTTGTCAACCAAGGTCATTGCTTTTTCGCTTTCTGCTTTTGACTCGAGAAGTATATTTGAAAGATTGTAATTCAATTCTATATAACCGGGCGTTTCGGTATCTTCGACTGCCTCAATACCTTTGTACATAATGTCTATGCTTTCGTCGAGCTTTCCGATTTGCTCCAGGACTTTGGCGATTTTTGAAATACTGTGAGCTTCTTGGGATTTATCTTTTGCCAGGGTCTTTGCCTCACGATAATGTTTCAAAGAATCCTCCACGCGACCGATCATAATTTCTATATTACCGATTTTTTCAAGAATTAATGCCCTTTGCGGTTTATCTTCAGAAACTGATAAAGCCTTGTTATAGTAGGAAAGCGCTTCTTCATTGGCATATAATTCCGCTGCTTCATCGCCTGCTTTTAGTGAGTATTGTAGAGCTTTGTCATAAACTTTACAGATATAATAATGATGTGCCAGTGCGCCAAAATAGCCATCTATTTCGTCTTTAAATTTTTCTTCGATCGTTTCCGCAATGACTTTATGATATATAGTCCTTTCACTTTTAAGCAGACTATTGTATGCGACTTCCTGGAACAGTGCGTGTCGGAAAGCATAAAACATTTTTTTGTCTTTATTTATTTTAACAAGGAACTCAGCAGCCTCGAGCTCATCGATGTGCTGGAAACTTTCTTTTTCTCTGACGATCTCTTCGAGTAATTCCTGAGGGAAAGATCGACCGATGATCGAAGCTATTTTTAAAAGATATTTTGCTTCCTTATTTAAATTATCGATCCTTGATGTAACTGCTGCGTCAATAGAACCCGGTATTTGAATACTCTCAGCAGTCAGAATTTCTTTGTCATCGAGTTTGCCCGATTCAATTAAGCGGCGCACAATTTCTTCAATAAAGAAAGGGTTGCCGCCACTTTTCGATACGATGAATTTTCTCAATGATTCAGGTATTTCCTGGCTTGCCAGATTATCGATCAATTGTGAACTATGTTCAGGGTTGAGGTTTTTAATATCAACCTCGATTGCATATTTCTTATATTCAGTATTAATAGTATTGAGAAGAGCCTGGATATTGGAAATATTTCCAATACGGTAGCTCAGGTATAAGGAGAATCTGTTTTTCTTCACCATTGGCAAGAGAAAATTTATTAATTCTACAGTAGTCGAATCAACCCACTGTATATCATCAATAATGAGGATCAAGGGTTTCTCTTCAGTGATCTTTTCGAATAGGGTAGCGACCGCGAGGAATACCTGCAGCTGCAGGGAGTGGCTGTCGAGATGGAGAACCTTATCGACCTGATCTTTATTAAGGGTCATATTCATCATCTTGAGCAGGTAGGGTGCAATATCATCTGTCTCATCACCGAGCAGTGATTTTAATTTATCGTTGATCGGTTTTTCAGAAACATCTAAACTCAATGTTTCGCCGGCTGATAGAAAATGGCGTAAACTGTCAGCAAAGGATTTTAAAGGGATCGAACTTTCATAAGAAACACCACGGCTGTCAATAAGTGCTATTTCCGGTGCTGACATGGTCAGGTATTTTTTGAATTCGTATAAAAGGCGGGATTTTCCTACACCGATCTCACCTTTGATAACAAAAACTGAAGATTTGCCTTTTTTGAGATCCGTATAACCCTGTTTCAGCTGATCGAGTTCTTGGTCACGACCGATCATATCAGAATGGACCGCGCCAAGACCGAACTCAGAGCCCCATTTTCTACCGACCACCTCAAAGGGTCTTACTCTTTCTTTCTTACCCTTAAGCTGGACCGGTTCATGAGGGAGAAAGTCAAAAGCGTGCCGGGAGCGATTATATGTTTCTTCACCGGCAAGAATACCACTCTGGGGACTGATGTCCTTAAGTCGCTGGGCAACGTTCACAGTGTCACCCATGACCGTATAATCCATCTGGAGGTCAGATCCAACTTTACCGGCGATAACGACACCAGTATTGACTCCGGAATGTATCGTTAATTTTTTCAATGACGGATCAAGACTGTAATTGATTTCTTTAAGTGCATTCTGCATGTCCAAACATGCGAGTATCGCACGTTCTGGATCATCTTGGTGAGTGACTGGCGCACCAAAAATTGCCATGATACAATCGCCGATAAATTTATCAATGATCCCTTCATAGCGGTACACCATGGCACCCAATTTGCGAAAACATTCATTCATCAGAATCGTTAATTCTTCTGGATCAAGCGCTTCAGACATCGTTGTGAAGCCTGAAATATCGGCAAAGATCACGGTGACATCTTTTCGTTCTTTTTCGATCGTGTCTTTTGTATGGATGATCTTCTTAACGAGTGATTCGGGGATATCTTTTTTTACGATATCCATACGGTCGTCAATAACTGGTTTTTGGAGTTTGTGCCCGCAAGAACCGCAGAACTTATTTTTGGGAGGATTATCTGCGCTACATTTAGGACACTTCATGAAAAATGATATTCAAAAAATAGTTGAAATCAAGGGTAATGCTAAAAGCTGATTATTACGCGTGGGTCAGTTCCTAACGGCATTTTGTTTTGGAAGGTCTTTGCAGTAATTCTTTCTGTCATTCCCCTACATCCATCCTCTGTCATTCCCTGGCTTGACCAGGGAATCTAGTAACTGCGCCGACCCTGGATTATCCGGTTCCTTCGATACATCACTCGGGACTACAGCAAGCCGGATAATGACCACACTATAATAATTCGGGATTTCAATAATTTCCAAAACTTTTGGTTTGCTTGACAGATATTTTCGGAGTGATCTCGGTCACTACACATTTTTATTGGACACTCTTTGCAGGGAAATTTTTACCTGAATACCATTGACATCAAGAACTTTGTCTATTTCCGCAGCCTGAAAACCTTCTTGTACCTCAACTGCCAGAGTTTCGCTCTTGAGATATTCAAGGTTAGCAGAAATCGCATCTTTTAGTTTTTTATCGGTCTCATAAAATATCTTTATTCTATCGACAAGGTTAAAATTCGCTTCTTTGCGCAGGAGTTGGACTTTATGGATGAGCTCGCGTGCAAGCCCCTCGTATTCAAGGTCCTGCGTGAGATTTATGTCGATACCGACCCCAAAATCACCTTCAAGCATGACACTTGCACCAGGAACCTCGACCTTTTGAATCTCTACATCTTCCTTAAATATCTTTATTAATTTACCATCTACTGTGTCTTCAATATAGTCACTGTCTATCAAATGTATTATCTTTTCATGATCAAGACCTTTGATCCATGCGCCAACTTTATTGACTGAAGCGCCGAATTTCGGACCGATTTTATCGAAAACCGGTACCGCCTTAAAGATGTAGACCTGATCCAGTGCATTTACACCCATATCCTTTACTGCTTTAATATTGAGTTCTTCAAGTATCGTGGATTTTGCATCATCAGATATTTGTGGGCATTGGCTTGGTATATTGATAGTCATTGACGCGAGCGGCTGACGGATCTTCATATTTGCTTTGTTGCGAGCTGCTCGCCCGAGTGAAACGATCGTTCTGGTTACAGATATTTCTTGTTCGAACGTGCTGTTAATACGTCCTGATTCTATTTGAGGAAATGAACATAAATGCACACTTGGCGGTTCCTCGGGATCAATACCAGCGACTAAATTCTGATACATATGTTCGGTCAGGAATGGCATGATCGGTGATATAGTACGGATTAGTTTGACCAGACATTGGTAAAGCACCAGATAGGCAGTTTCTTTATCCTCATCATTTTCAGATTTCCAGAAGCGTTTTCGACTACGACGAACATACCAGTTAGATAGGTCATCAAAGAACTTTTCAGCATTTTTTACTGCTGAAGCCAGGTCATATTCATTATATGCATTATCACATTGTTGGATCAGCGAGTTCAATTTCGACAGTATCCATTCATCGATCTTTTGCAGATTGCTTTCAGTGATTTTTCTGTCTTTCGGGTTAAAATTATCGATTCGGGCATAGGTGACAAAGAATGAATAGACATTCCAAAGGGTCAATAATATTCTTTTTATTTCTTTGGCTGGTCCATAACCGAAATTCAAATTCTGTACCGGGTTATGTTTAGCAAACATCCAGCGCATAACATCCGCACCTATTTTATCTGCTGCTTCATCAGACCAGATCGCATTACCCTTACTCTTGTGCATTTCTTCGCCATTCTCGTCATGGAGAGATGCATAACCCTGAAGTACTCTAAAAGGCGGTTTTTTCTCCAGTACTGTGGACATCGCGAGGATAGCATAAAACCAGTTTCTGAACTGTCCTGGTAAAGATTCCGAGATGAAATCTGCCGGGAACCACTCCTGCCAATAGGTTTTATCATACGGATAACCATTGGTCAGGGTAAGCATATCATCAGGTGGTCGCATCGTTGAGAAGGGCACAATGCCCGCATCAAGCCAGGGATTACCAACATCGGGGATACGTGAAGCAAGTGCACCACATTTATCGCATTTAATTTTTATTTCATCGATCCACGGTCGATGTGGCGAATGTCCATCAAATTCTTTCCACCCGTGAGCAGCTTTTTGCTCAAGTTCTTCTCTTGAACCGATAACAGTGAAGTGCCCGCATTCGCATTTCCAGATAGGCAAGGCTAAACCCCAGTAGCGTTTTTTTGAGATACACCAATCCGCCATATTCTTTAGCCAGTCGAGTTCATGGGCTAAGCCATATGAGGGTATCCATTCTTCAACCTGTTTGGCCGACTCAGCGATCTCATGACGCAGGACATCCATGGAGATGAACCATTCATCGACCAAACGGAAGATAAGTTCACTATTGCAACGCCAGCATACTGGGTAGCGGTGTGTATAATCATCAACACTGTATAGGATACCACGCTTCTGTAGATCATCGATGATCGGTTGAGCAACTTCTTTGACATCCGTTCCTGACAACCAATCAAAACCTTCTAGATATACTCCCAGTTCATCTAAAGGAGCAATAGTTTTTAGATCGAATTCTTTTCCAAGTGCGAAATCCTCTTTGCCACATCCTGGGGCGATATGGACCAAACCCGTTCCCTCGGCTTCGCTGATTAATTCCCAGGGGATGATTTTGTGTATCGCGTCTTTTTGCACTGGGAGGTAATCAAAAGGACCTTGATAGGTGAGACCAAGGAGCTCTTTTCCAGGTAATTCTTTAAGTGTTTTATAATTGCCTTTCAAAACTTTTACGAGTGATTTTGCAAGGTAGTAAACAGAACCATTATTATCCACTTTTACATAGGTTAGACCTGGATGTACAGCGACACCGGTATTTGAAGTAAGTGTCCATGGTGTGGTTGTCCATACAAGGAGATATTCGTTATCTCGATCATGGATCTTAAAGCGTACAGTAACACCTTTATGAGTGAGTTCCTGATAACCTTCCGTGGCTATTTCCATGTCACTTATTGCTGTACCGCAGCGCCCGCACCAGGGCATGACATCGACACCTTCGTATATAAAACCCCGCTCATGGCACTTTTTCAAGAAATGCCAGATCGTGTAATTGTTGATCGGGCTCATTGTATAATAGGAATGGCTCTTTTTCATCCATTCTTTGTCATCCATGGATGTTTTCCATTCACCCCAGTCCATCCACATGCCGATGCGAATAGACGATTCGGTCTGCACCATAGAATATTTATGGACACGGTCCTGGCATTTTTTGACAAACTTATCTATGCCGAATTTTTCAATATCTTTTTTCGATTTAAAACCAAGCTGTTTTTCAACTTCTACTTCAACCCATAAACCCTGACAATCAAAACCATTTTGATAACGCTGCTCATAGCCTTTCATGGTCTTGTAACGCTGGAACATGTCTTTATAACTACGTCCCCATGCATGGTGCACACCCATGGGATTATTTGCCGTTATCGGACCATCCTGAAATGACCACTTTTTCTTACCTTTGTTTTTAACAAGATATTTAGCAATGATATCCTTTTCCTGCCAAAATCGGGCGATATTATGCTCCATCTCAGGAAAATCAAGGTTTTTTGGCACTTCTTTAAAAAGCATGTCAGTATTATAGCAGATTTCTTAATTATGTCAAGCAAACATGGGGAGAGCTCTGAAAAAATTCCTCGTTCATGTGATCATTCCGACAATTGTCGAGAATCCTCGAAATACAATCGGGACAATGATCAAAGAATGTGTCAAGCGATCGCTACTTTCTTCCTTGAATTACTTTTACAAGTCTCTCAAGCTCGGTAATTGCTACGGGCAGTTGCTCTTCTTTTATTGTATAAAACTTACCACATTTAGATGTTTCATAGCGCACCAAATCGAGTTGCCGGAGTGAACGTAATGCATCGCAAATCGTCTGCCGTGAAAGACCGAAATCATGTGCTATGTCAGCAGGTCGCATTTTCCTGCGCGCCAGCACTTTGATTATTTCATAAGCAGTGGGATTACCCAGAACTCTGCATATTCTTGAACTGCGGTAATGGATTTCTGGTATTTTTTTCCTTCCCACAGTTTAGTATACCATTTTTTACTATTGAGTCAATACGCCAATTGGCGTATTGACTAATTTGTTGGTTTTCTCGGATGATTAATACACTGGGTATCAAGTTTAGTATACCATGTATCAGATTTAGTATACCGCGTAGTAAACCCGGTAGTGCTCACCGGTTTTTTTGAAGTAAGCGCGGACCGGGTTTGGTTTGACCAGACCGCCGAAAACAAGGGCTCGGTCACCTTGGTACCGGGCAAATATCTTGAGTCCGAGGCTACAGCTTGCAAAGATCACGTTATGTCTATTGGTCGAATCGATGATTATTTTGAGCCCGGTCATATTTATCTGTATTGAATCCGCCAGGTCAAAAAGGTTGTCGATATTTACTGTAAGCCGCTCAAAATCATTGGTATGATTATCAGTGTATGCTTCGTCGATGTAAAAGAGCGCTGCGTGTTTGTTCTCCTGCTCGACTGCTGCGGCAAATGCTTTTAGATCATGCTTGACCCGGGTTTGTTCATTGGGTAGACACTTCATTAGAATATAGGTCATGATTACAACGATAAATATAATGGGGATTATTATTTTTTTCATGCTGATAAAATGAGCAATAGTCCAAGTGCAAAAAACAGTATTGCGGTCAGCAATTTAATGATAGGGATCTTTGCTTCCAATGATTTGGCGATCTTTTTTGTGGTGAACAATGAAGCCAGTATCGCGATAATGATAAGCGGCAATATGAACATTAAATTATACAGTAAAAGACTAATAAGGGGTTTCAAACTGATGCCTGCCTTGGAGATCATGAACGTTATCGTTGGTAAATATACCTGTCCAGTGCAACCAAATTCCAGGTAAGAGATCGCCAAACCAGCGACGAGCGAACCGATGACTATGCCACCTACAGCAGTTTTTTCTTTTATGTTTTTATGGATACGACGTTTAATACCCAAAGGTAATTGCAATATCATTTTATCCAGTTTACCCTGCCGGGCAAGGAAGAAGTCGCGTAAGCTCAAAACACCAAGCACGAGCGCAATTATCCCAAAGCACAGAAAAATTATTTTACTGATAAGGGCGTAATTCGATAAATACTTCAGTAAATTATATGCACCCAGACCGATGGCAAAATACGAAATGAATACGGCAAGGATAAAAAAGAATGACATGATGATGATATCTCTCCGTCGACGACCGATAAAGAGCAAATAACTAACAAAGAAAATCAGCGTGGCAAATGCGCAGGGATTTACGCCGTCGATCAAACCGGCGAATATTATGCCAAAAACGGAGAATCGTGCAAAACGTTTGATTATGTTCTTTTCCGCAAGAGCAAGATCGAGTGTTTTAAATTCAGGACTTCCCTTTTGGTATTTCAGAGCCAATGAATCGAGGTTTGTTAGATTTATTTCTTGCCGTGACAGATAATTATCGCCGATAATGATCGTCGGCGCGACCAAACGGTCTGCATCAAGCAGACCGATCTTCTGGGCAAGGGCTTCAAAGAATACTTTGTTTGAATCATCGAGGATATCATAACGGTGAATGACAAGTTGGTCGTGTACCTGCTGTCCATGGTTTAGTACTATTTCGGTGCGGTCACAACCCTGGCACCCGGGTTGGTAAAAGTAAAAAAGATGTATTGCACTGAGCGCCTTATTCATGGTATCTGCGGATGCAGTGTCAGTCGGAACTTTTATAGTATCCCTGATGATTACTGGATTTACGTTTTTCGCATAGAGCTTGAGGGTTGTTTCCAATTTTTCCTGCGCTTCTAAAGGACCGTAAAACACAGAATCAGCGATGAAGATAACTGGCAGGTCTTCACCAATATCCTTTACAGTCTCTTCCATTTTTTCAAGCAGCCGGTAATTATCCATGATATCCATGTCGTATTTTCTAAATTGGAATTTGTATTTGTTCTGTAATCTGGGTATATCGCCGAGCAATATATCCATACAATGTCCGCAATCCCGGACATAAAAGAAATGCACAACGACATTCGGGGATTGGGCAAGAATGACAATTGTCGCGATAAGATTTATCATGGTACTTACCGTTTTGGAATTAGGGTTTTATGATTTGTTTTTTGTTTAGAATTTAGTATTTGGGATTTAGTATTTGTCATAATGTAGTGGGTCGTGCAGGATTCGAACCTGCGGCCACCGGATTAAAAATCCGATGCTCTACCGACTGAGCTAACGACCCGATTAAGATTCATTATAACTAATGTAATCGATAAGTCAATATAAAAACGTGGATTCTGAAAACTATAGCGAACAAGATTCACGGAAATCCGAAATGCTAATATCCAAATTCGAAACAAGTTTCAATACTAAATATTGAATTACTAAAACATTTATAGATCATTATTTTGAGTTTTGTATGTGCTTAGAATTTACTGGGATTAAATATCTTTTAGTCCCAGTCTGGAATAATATTTTTTATAAAAAGAACGGTAAGCCCCGGTCTGGGTATTTTTCAACCATGTTTTATTTTGTCGGTACCACGCAACAGTTTTTTTGATACCGGCAATAAAAGATATCTGTGGTTTCCAGCCAAGATGTCTTTTTATCTTAGCGGTTGATAACGAGTACCGCTGATCATGACCGGGTCGATCTTTTATATGAACGATCTGGAACTTATCAATGCCTAAGATTTTTAATAATATTTTTATTACCTGTAGATTACTTTTTTCACATTTTGAAGCGATATTATATATTTCACCAATTTTACCTTTATCGAGTATTTTATCGATCGCTGCACAATTATCCTCAACATATATCCAATCTCGTACATTCATTCCATTACCGTAAATCGGGATAGGTCTATGTTCTATTGCATTGAGAATAGCCAGGGGTATGAATTTCTCGGGGAATTGATATGGACCATAATTATTTGAAGAGCGAGTGATAACAACCGGTAAGCCATACGTTTTGTGATAAGCCATTACAAGACCATCTGCACCTGCTTTGCTCGCCGCATAAGGGCTTGATGGTGTGAGTAAACCATCCTCGCGAAAACTTCCTTTTGTAATAGATCCATAAACCTCATCAGTTGAAACCTGCAAAAACTTTTTCACCCTGAAATCAAGACATAAGCTAAGTAGATTGCCAACACCGAGGAAATTTGTCTGTAAAAAAAGATTTGGTTTGACAATACTTCGGTCGACATGCGTTTCAGCAGCAAAATTGATTACTGCATCGGGTTTGAATTGTTTAAATAGACTCTTCATGCGTGATAAATTACAGATATCAGCTTTTATGAAATGATAATTTTTACGCTTACTAAATCCCTTAAGGTTTTCCAGATTACCCGCATAAGTAAGTTTGTCAATATTGAGAATCTTAAAGTGCGGGTGTTTTTTACTAAAATATTTTATGAAATTTGAGCCAATAAACCCACAACCGCCAGTAACAATGATTCTCATAGAACACCAAATACCAAAACCCAAAGATCATTCCATCCCTCTCTCCTTAATCCTCTCCCCCTTTTAAGGGGGGGAGGGAATGGTGAGGGGGATTTTGATATTAGAATTTGTTTTGAATTTTGAATTTGAGGTTTGATATTTATTTGTAAATTATCATTTGAAATTTGTAATTTGTATCTAGCCATCTTTCCTTGACCAGTCATATGGTATATCAATATCATGGGCGGGTTTGCGATATTCATCAGGCGTCTGGTAATTATAGCACTCGGTGACGATATTCACGATCATTGCTTCTTCATCGCTGATGCATTTGAAGCCGTGCCATACTTTTTTCGGGATATGGATGAGCAGACGGTTATTTGCACCGATAAAAAATTCATTTATCGATCCTTTGGTTGAACTTGTCTCGCGGTCATCATAGAGAACGATTTTTACCATGCCCTTTAAAACGGTCATATTATCATCCTGAAGGCAGTGGTAATGCCATGCCTTTACGACATCAGGGTAAGCTGTAGTTATATAAACCTGACCGAATTTAGAGAATTGCGTATCATCCGCGCGTAATATTTCCATAAGGTTACCGCGTTCGTCTGGGATTACCTTCAGTTTTTTAACCGAGACACCGGCGATGAGTTTTTTGCTGATGGAGCTATTATTTGATGATCTGGACATAACTCTGGTCACCCAAGATGAACTTATGTGTTCTTGGTGATTTGGTAGTGACATTGATCACAACATTTTTTCCAACGATCGAACGATCAATACGTTTCTCAACATTCCTTATCTGGGCACCTGCCATGATCACGCTGTTTTCGATTTCAGAATTTTCAATAACGGCGTTATCACCGATCGCGGAAAATGGACCGATATAGGAATTCACAATGCGTGCATTATCACCGATGATCGCCGGACCGCGCACAACACTTTTTTCGATAATAGAACCTTTTCCAGCTCGAACCCTGCCTTTGATCTCAGATGCCTTCTGACTTCCTTCATTTACTGCTTCGATGCCTTCCAGGACAAGGAGATTGGCTTCAATAATATCATCTGGTTTGCCCGTATCTTTCCACCAACCCTTAACCATATGCGCTTCGATCTTGTATTTATTATCGAGAAGCCACTGAATTGCATCGGTTATTTCCAGCTCGTTGCGTCCTGATGGTTTGATATGTTCGATAGCGGTGAAGACTTTGGCATCGAATAAATAGACACCAACAAGAGCAAGATTAGATGGTGCGATTTTTGGTTTTTCAATGAGTTTTTTCACAACACCGCTTTCGTCAACGACCGCGACACCGAATTCTTGAGGGTTTATCACCTCAGTAAGCAGGATGAGCGCATTCGGTTTTTTTTCTTTGAATTGCTCTATAAAATCCTCGATACCATCTTTTAAAATATTGTCGCCTAAATACATGATGAACGGTTCTTTACCAAGAAATTGTTTTGATATCTTGATCGCGTGGGCGAGTCCCAGTGGTGCTTCCTGTGGTATATAAGTGATGTTGACTCCCCATTTATCACCCTTGCCGACTATTTCTTTAATCTCTTTGGCAGTTTCGCCGACAACGATACCGAGTTCGGTAATGCCTGCTTTGACCAGGGCTTCGATACCATAAAAGATTATCGGTTTATTAGCGACCGGGAGCAGTTGTTTTGCACCGCTATAGGTTAGGGGTCTAAGCCGCCGCCCAGAACCACCGGCAAGGATAAGTCCTTTCATTGATTTTGTTCGTTTAAAATGGTTTTACTAAAATCAGCAAGAGCTTGTTCCCAGGGTCGCATACTTTGATGGAATAGAAATTCGAAGTTTTTCGATTCCAGCGGGGTAAATCTCGGACGGGGAGCGGACAGGTTGAGTTCTTCAAGCTTTGTCGGATTAATAGTCGTCTTGAATTTGAGCATTTCTTGTGCCTTGAGCGTAAAATCCAGCCATGAGCCAAATCCTTTATTGACGATGTGGAAGACCCCATAGTTCTCTGATCTTATAAGTGTAAAAATTGCATTAGCAAGGTCGACCGTGTATGTAAACGAGGCAAAAAGGTCACAAATTGCATTGATCGAGTTTGGTCTATCTTTGCTAACGAGAAATTTTGATATGAATGTTTTTGAATGCTGACTGAATAGACATGATGTCCGTACAAGATAAAAACGGTCACAAATCTCTCGTACATAATTTTCACCCAGGAATTTCGTTTTCCCATATATATTTATGGGATTGGGTTGGCTGTATTCTGAATAAGGTTGTTCACCCGTGCCGTCAAAAACAAAATTAGTACTTACGTAGAGCATTTTCGCACCGATTTTTTTTGCGACAATAGCCAGACCCATGGTCCCCAGGGCATTAACGCAGTGCGCAAGGTCCTGATTTTCCTCGCATTGATCAACATTGCTGACCGCAGCAAAGTGGAGGATGACGTCGGGGCGGTGTTTTAACAGAATTTCATTTGTCTTCTTAAAATCGCCGATATCAAGTTGGTTAAGATCGCTGGCAACGTAATTGATACTGTTCTTGCGGAGAATTTCTTGCATTTCTCTACCCAGGGCACCATCAGCACCGGTGATGAAAACCTTCATTGGGTCATTATACCACAATCGTGTTCTTTGTCAATCAACATATCACTGCGTAACACTTCGTGCGATGGGCAAATCCGACCATAATTATGATAGCGATTTTAATTGACTTTTTCTTATTTTTGTAGATAATAACACTGCTTAAGAAAAACCACGAAATTCATTCGGGTAATTGAGCATTTAAAATAATACAACTGATAAGAAGTTATATAAAAGGAGGTAAGGTATGGCAGACAAGAAAGCCGATCTGGCCGGGCCAGGGATAAGCACTTATCCAAAAGTTGAAAAAATCTTGCCAGATGATTATCAGGCACTTCTACCGCCTAAAGAGCGAATGAAGGCGTTATTCGCGATGAAACAGTATATCGAAGAAAATTTGTGCAAAGAACTTAATCTTTTCATGGTTCAAGTTCCTCTCATTGTCGATATCCGTAGTGGTGTTAATGATATGCTGGACCGCGACGGTTCCCGCACACCGGTCGATTTCATGTGTGGCCTGGGTCTGGAAAAACAAATCCATGCTCAAGTGGTACAGGCCGCGACCAAATGGAAAAGACCTGCGCTCAGGCAGTTTGGTTGTGAAGTTGGTGAAGGGATTAACACTGATATGCGAGCGATCCGTAAGGATTATTTCCTTGACCACGACCACAGTTCCTATGTTGACCAATGGGACTGGGAAAGGGTCATGAAGCCGCAGCAGCGAAATCTGGATTTTCTGAAAGGTGTCGTAAAAAAGATATGGAAAGTTTTATATGGAGCCGGTAAACATGCACAGGAGCTCTTCCCACAGCTCAAGACCGATAAATACCCTGATTTTCCAGAAGAACTTACATTTATCCATGCTGAGGAAATTCTCGACATGTTCCCGGATCTTCCCCGCAAGCAACGTGAAACACAGATCCTTCAGAAATATCCTGCAGTATTCATCATCGGTATCGGCTATATATTGAAAGATGGCTATCCTCATGAGATGAGGGCGGCTGATTATGATGATTGGGTGACTGATACACAACAAGAAACCGGAAAGCCCACACATGGACTTAATGGTGATATACTTGTATGGAATCCGGTTACCAAACGCCGTCATGAACTAACTTCTATGGGTATTCGCGTAACCAAAGAAACGCTGAAAGTCCAGCTTGAAATGGCTGGTCAATTAGAAAGCCTCAAACTTCCCTACCATAAAGCTATTATGAACGATGAAATTCCGCTGAGTATCGGTGGAGGTATTGGTCAGTCGCGTACCTACATGTATTTTCTACGGGCCGCGCATCTTGGAGAAGTAAGTGTTACAGTCTGGCCAGACATACTCAAAGAGATCTGCGCCAAGAAGAACATCCACGTTCTTGAGTAAACATTTGGGGTCAGGTCTTGACTTAGAGACATAACCGTAATTACGGTAAGTATTTCTGTTTGTTGTATTGAGGGAACGAAGTTTTAGGTAATTAATGTTTGTTAAGTTATGTCTCTAAGTCAAGACCTGACCCTAACAGAGTTTGTAGCCGATTTTCCTTAAAAAATCATATCTCTTTTTACGTTCATCCGTGTTCTCAATTCCTTTTGATTTAAAGCCATCGATAACACCGATGACACCCTTACCCTGATCATCTTCAATAAAGAGGATCTCGACTGGATTTGCTGTAGCGCACAGGATGCGGACTACTTCCGGACACGTTTTTATCCGATCTAAGACATTGATCGGATAAGCATTTTTGAGAAAGATGATGAAAAAATGACCAGCGCCGATTTTGTATGCATATTCTTTTGCCAGATCAACTAATTGGCCATCGTTGCCTTCGTAACGCACAAGACATTCTTGTGATGCTTCGCAGAAAGCAACACCGAATTTAATGTCAGAATGCGCATTGATGAGTGCTTCATATAAGTCTTCAGCAGATTTAATGAAATGGGCATAACCACAAATCATGTTCACGCCCTCAATTGGTTCGATTCTTATCTTTTTGATATCCATATATTCTCCCTATCAGTTTTCGGGGTCGGGTCTTGACTTAGAGACATAACGCTATCTGCAGTAGACACTTTGATCTACGACCTAAGAAAAAGCAATGACCAGTTATTAGCTTATGTCTCTAAGTCAAGATCTGACCCCAACTAATACCCTAGTTCTTTTAAGAATTTTTTATTTTTTCGCCAATTATCTTTTACCTTAACCCATAATTCCAAATACACTCCACGTCCTAAAAATTGTTCTATAGCTCGACGTGCTTCAGTACCAACTTTTTTTAAAGCCTCTCCATTTTTTCCAATGATAATACCTTTTTGCGATTTCCTTTCAACATAAATGGTCGCCCGAATAAAATCTTTACCTTTGGCTCTTTCTTTAAATTCATCGATCAAAACACACGTCGAATACGGTATTTCTTTGCTGAATAACTCAAACACTTTTTCTCTTATTAATTCGGCGGCAAAAAACCTTTCCGGACGATCAGAAATATCTTCTTCAGGATAGAGAAAAGGGCCATCAGGTAAATATTTATATATATATTTTTTGCAGATATCTATGCCATCGCCAGTGAGTGCAGATAAAGGAATGATCTCTTTAACCGGTAGTGCGCGGACTGTATCAATGATCGATAGTAATTCACGCCGATTCACGAGGTCTATTTTGTTGATCGCACATATAACCGGTTTTTTCCGAAATGTTTTTAAAAAAGTCTCTGGATATTCTTCTTTTTTGAACCAAGGATCAATAACCCAGATTATAATATCAGCGTCATTCAAAGCGATTTTGATTTGTTTTACCATATGCTCCTGGAGTTCATAAAGGGGATCGATAAGGCCCGGAGTATCGAGAAAATAACATTGATACTCACCCTCGGTGAGGATGCCGAGGATACGTCTTCTTGTTGTTTGGGGTTTAGCAGTAACGATCGACAGTTTGATCTCAAGAAAGCGATTGAGTAGTGTCGATTTACCGACATTAGGTTTGCCAATTATGGAAATATAACCTGACTTCATAGCAAGAAGGGGGTGCTTAGCACCCCCTGTGATAATTTCAATGTTCTATTAATCCTCTTTTTTCTTTTTACGTGTTTGTTTCGCTTTCTTTTTAACTTCTTTAACTTCTTCTACTTTTTCTTCCTTGAGATCTTCAAAAGTCTCTTCTTTTATTTCAAGAAGGTTCTTGTCATCTTTCTTTTTCACGAGAACAGTAAAAATAAGTGTATTACCAGACCAGAATAATGCACCGCCAAAAGAGAAAACAAAAAGTACTATCAAATAATAGATTATACCCAGTATGAATGACGCGATCGCACCTGCCCAGCTTTCATATGCTGCAACATATTCGGGGGGAAAGAGAAGATTTGGCATACCTATCCATTCGATATAGTCGATAAAAATATTGTAGTATGCTTCAGGGCAAAATGGCGGCAGGGTAATTTTTACATAATAAGCAGCATTCAGAAGGATATTATCGAGTTTAGCTGCCGGTACGATTAAGCCGATGACATCATGGGCTAAAAAGATAGCCTTGGCTGCAAAAAATCCAAGTATCGCAACACCCAGGATTCTTACGACCTGGAGGAGGACTTCATAGGTAACGAATCTCCATGGTTGGTCATTAACGACAGAGAATGATTCAAAAAGGGTATCGAATGTATCATTGCTTGTGGTTCCGACAATGGATGGTCCGATGATAAGACATACAACAGTCACAATGAGAAGATAAATTATGAATAAGCTGACGACAAAAGCAGGTATCGCAAAGACGACAAAGAATAACTGACCGAAATAAGGTATCCAGCTAATCAGGGCGAGTATTAATCCCATTGCAATGAGAGCAATTATGAAGAGGATTAGCACAAAGGGCGCTAAAATAGCGGACTTGCCAGTTTTTAGGGCGAATTTTATCGCATCTTTTACCTCATAAAATTCATCACCTTTAAGTTGTTCATATGTTATCTTTGAAACCGCGACACCAGTGAATAAGGCAATACACACCCACCATACAACCCCGATCAGCCACAAGAGGTAGCTATACCAGGGCATGCCAAATTGAAACACCGGGACCAGTCGGAAAGCCTCCCAAACCTCACCAATTTCCACGCCTGCTGCAATGTATGCGAGAAAGGACAAAATACCATAACCAATGAAGGCAATAAGAAAACCGAGAAAAGTAACCCAGATTTTCTTTGCACTGAAGCCTAATCTACCAGCTCGAAAAACATCTTTATAGTTGAAGTGTAAGTTAGTCACTGCACCTCCTTTTTTGTGTATTATAATCACTATATTTCTATTGTCAATAGTTATAACTTATTATTGACTATAAAGAGTTGATTTTTCATGATGAATTATTGACAATCTTTGAATAATCACTATAATTTGTCAGGAGGAACAATGAATATCGGCTGGCAAGAAATACTTTTAATACTATTTATTGCTTTGTTGCTTTTTGGCGCAAAGAAAATACCTGATCTAGCACGGAGTATGGGCAAGGGGATTAAAGAGTTTAAAAAAGGTCTGAATGAGATTGAAAATCCCAGCGAAAGCAAAAAAAGCAAAGAGGCCAATGAAAAAGAGGCAGATAAACAAACCTCTTAAAAATATTGGCAGTAATAATATCATTATATATGCATCGAACAAAGAGCCCTTTATCAAGTGGAGAGGTGTCCGAGTGGCCGAAGGAGCACGATTGGAAATCGTGTGTCTGCTGAGAAGTGGATCGTGGGTTCAAATCCCACCCTCTCCGTTGAGCGAAGCTTAATGAAGAAAGGAGAAGCATGTATTATAATGGTGCAAAGAATGTTTTGGTCTCATTTATAGTTTCACTTTTTACTTCAATTATTGTTTGTGTGATCTTCTTTTTTGTTGTTCCGGCATTGAGAGTTACGCCGGATACAATGGTACCTGATCTACTCGGCTCAACGACTGAACAGGCACGAGCAATCTCTGAACAGCGTGGTTTGTTGCTTGTT
Organism: bacterium; assembly: GCA_049647165.1. GTDB lineage: Bacteria > Hydrothermota > Tepidihabitantia > SM23-42 > SM23-42 > JAUVZL01. Next base: position 51,436 of record JBARXB010000012.1, on the reverse strand, counting down.
GTGGGTGGTGAAGAAGAAAGCGAAAAATACACCGAGGATCTGATCTGTCGTCAGACACCGCTTCCCGGGTCAGCGGTACACACAAGATCGACCGTAACAGTTTTTATTTCCCAGGGTTCAAGCCATATTGTCTTGCCTGATTTTAAAGGACAAGGATTGAGTGAAACCACGGTACGGCTTTCTGAGCTTGGTTTAAGGGTGGGTGAAGTTAAGAGCGAAGAGAATGCAACGGTCGAAAAAGATAAGATCATTTCGACTGAACCAAAAGCTGGTTCCCGGGTCAATAAGGGAGACGTGATATCCGTAACATTGAGCCGAGGTGTTGAATTGGTGAAGGTACCAAAGCTTACTGGTCGTTCCCTTTCCACAGCAAAGCGGGTTATTGAAGAGAACGGTTTTGAGGTTGGTGCTGTGTCCTGGGAGGTCAGTATTGACTATAATGTCGGCATAATCATGCGCCAGAATCCGGGTGCGGGCATGATGGCTAATAAGGGTTCCAAAATCAATCTTGTGGTCGCGACGGTTCTTGAATGAAAAGGGTTCTCGTTTATCTTTCAGTAGTCTTTATTTTTTTTATAGTCGGCGTGGTCGCCGCTAATTTTCTTATCATGCCCTTGATCGTTCACCGCGGTCGAGAGGTTGTTGTTCCAAATGTCTGTAATATGTCCCTTGAGAATGCTACCAAAGAGTTGAAAGACCGAGGACTTGAAGGTCTCGTTTCTGAAAGAAGACACGACCAGATCATTGAACAAGGGTACATAATAATACAGGAACCCCTGCCTGACGACAACGTAAAATCAGGACGCATAATACATCTTACAGTTAGTTTAGGTCCGCAAGTCATAAAAGTTCCTTTTCTCACTGGTGTCGATATTGAAAAAGGTGAGTTAATACTCAAGAAGCTTGGTTTTACAATTGAGAAAATCGACTATGTGAATTCTGATACAATTACCCGGGGGGAGATCATTAGAACGATACCAGAGTCTGAGGTTGAATTAACTAAAGGTGATGCAATAAAGCTGATCGTTAGCAAAGGTTCGGTTCTCAAGATGCCCGATCTTACCGGTAAGACGCAGCAAGAGTATGAGATTGTATTAGAAAAAACAGGTCTTATCCTTGGTGAGGTAAAGGAAGTCGAAGGGAGCGGTGTAAAAGGTAGTGTGATCGTGCAAAGTCCTGCACCAGAGGAGGTTGTTGAGCCGGGTGATACCGTCACATTGATGGTGATAAAGTGAGGGTTGCCCCTTCAATCATCGCGGCGAATTTTGCCGCATTCCAGGAAGAGATAAAAAAAATAGAGCATGCAAAAGCTGATCTATTGCATCTTGATGTAATGGATGGTGTTTTCGTTCCTAATTTGACATTTGGACCAATGGTTGTAGAAGCTATAAACTCGGTTACGGAAATGGAACTTGATGCCCATCTTATGATCATAAAACCTGATAATTACATTGAACAATTTCTTGATGCCGGTGCTGATTGGATTTCTTTTCACTGTGAGGCAACCGAGAAGACCGAAGTCTGTATTGAACGTATCCAGAGCAGGAATAAAAAAGCAGGACTTGCTATAAATCCTTCGACACCTTTTGCTGAAATCGAAAAGTACGTTGAGAGACTCGATTACCTGCTCATTATGACGGTCGAACCCGGTTTTTACGGACAGAAATTCATGGCTGGGGTTTTAAAAAAAGTGAAAGAAGCAAAAGATTATATTGACAGTCACCAACTGAATTGTATTTTAGAAGTAGACGGCGGTATAAATTTCGCTAACGCTTGTGCAGTCAAAGATGCCGGTGCTGATATTATCGTGGCCGGCGCTGGTGTATTCAAACAAGACAATTATGCCGAAGCGATCGAAAGCCTGAGATGTTCGAAGGTCTGATTGACCGATTCCAATTAATCAGAAGAAAAATATTAGGTTATGGTCGGATAACCGAACGAGAGATTGCGGTTATCCTGAAAGATATCAGGATAACTTTGCTTGAAGCAGATGTCAATTATAAGATTGTAAAAAGTTTTATCGATGATCTCAGTATCAAATGCGCTGGTCTGGAATTGGCAAAAACACTAAAACCTGGTGATATCGTAATAAAAACTGTCTATGAAGAAATGACCGCATTGCTCGGCTCTAAACCCCAGCAATTGAAATTCAAGGCAGATGAACCACTGATCATCAGTTTGATTGGGCTGCAAGGTGTTGGCAAGACAACGACTGCGGCAAAACTTGCTTTTATACATAAAAATAAAAATCCGTTATTAGTGTCAGCTGACGCAAAAAGACCAGCTGCTTATGAGCAGCTGGATCAACTCGGAAAGCGCGCTGGAGTTTTGGTTCATCCGCTTCACCAGGGCAGTGCAAAAACTACTGTTCAGAACGCAATTAAGCAAGCTGTTAAAAAAAATCATCTGTTCGTTATCGTCGATACTGCAGGGAGATTGCATCTTAATAATGCGCTCATCGAAGAGCTTAAAGAAATACACCAGATCACCAAGTTTGATTATCGTTTGCTCGTTGCCGATGGGATGAGTGGTCAGGATGCAGTGAATCAAGCAGTAACCTTTCAGGATAAAATAGGATTGGATGGTGCGATCCTTACGAAAATGGACGGCGATGCCCGGGGTGGTGCAGCACTTTCAATAACACGAGCTGGACGCGTGCCGATTTTTTATGTTGGTACGAGTGAAAATTTAGATGGTCTCGAGCAATTTTTTCCTGAGCGTATGGCGCAGCGAATAATGGGCATGGGTGACCTGGCAAGTCTCGTTGAAAAGGTTAAGGGGATTGAAGGCGAATTTGACGAAAAAAAGATACGCACCAAAGTAATGCATGGAGAACTCGATTTTGAGGATTTTTTAGCTCAATTAAAAGCAGTTAAAAAACTTGGTCCTCTTTCAAAACTTGCTGCAATGATGCCCGGGGTCAAGGAGAATGACATTAAAGAAGATGAATTAAAGAGGATTGAAGCCATAATCAATTCAATGACCAAAGATGAACGACTTCATCCACATAAGATCGATGGTTCACGGAAACGACGGATTGCCGTGGGTAGCGGAACAACGATGAGGGATGTAAATCAACTGCTCAAACAGTTTAATTATGCTCGTGATTTATTGAAAAAGATGGGAAGCGGTAAAATGCCCAAGAACTTTCCGTTCAAGATGTAACCACAAAAAAAGGGGAGCTATGCTCCCCTTTTTTATTTGGAAATTCTAGGCTGGCGGTGGTTCATATAGATTAAAGTAGTGTCTTACATTCCAACCTTCACTGAGCAAGGTATAGTAGCCATCATAATCTTGAGTGCCACGTACATAGAACTCCCATCTTACAAAGGTAGTATTATTCCAGCTCGCGAAATTCTCGGTTTCTGAACCGGATCCGTTAGTATTAATGCGGAATTGCGCAGATAGGCCAATATTCGCAGATGTTGTGATATCGATTTCTGCCTGGAAATCTGTTGGATTCTGCATTACATCAAATTCATACTGATAATATGTGTCTTCCCAGTTCCATTTAAGTGAGCCATCGACACTGATCGTATCGTTGATCGTAAAAGTAGTGTGGAAGTATATTAGATTGCGGGTTTGGCCGATGATCCAGGTATCGATGCCAATCCACGGCGGTGAATCGGGTCCCCAGACATCAGGGTTCGGCATTACCAACCAGATCAGGGTATCGATAACAGTTCCCATGCTGTCCAATGGGAGTTTCCAGACAAACTCGTAATAGAGTGTATCAGTACCTTCAGGTATTTCCGGATATCCAAAAGGACCAGACCATCCCCAAGGCGGTGTGGCAAGACCAGGACCAAAGCTCGAATAACCACTATACGCATCAACATTGGTCATCATCGCCAATGCACCGAGGCCCTGCGTTAAATTATCAGCCTGGTATTGCTCTTCTGGATCGACATCATCACCACCACAACCATTGAAACCGATTACGAATAACAAAGCGATACCTACTGCAAAGAGTCTTTTAGACATATTTCCCCCTTTCTCTAGACTTAAATATTATATTTACATTTGATATTCTGTCAAGATGCTCTTGTATTGATTCCTCTCCACTTTTTGTAATTCGGTTTTTACAGTTCCAATGAAATATTCCGAAATTTCGCAGAATTTGTAGTGGCAGACCGATTCGACTGAGTTCATCGAAGTCTTGGTCTGCTCAAACTGATAATCGTCGAGCAAGCTCGACCACTACATTGTGCACCAAGCAATCTGAAAGAAGTGGAGAGGAGTTAGACTTTTGGAATATTGGATCAGTCATATGCACGTAGACCCTTGACAAATTTAGTTTTTTTTATATAATTACAGATTATGAGAACATCAATGAGAATAATTAGAAAAGGAGCTGAGGGATAATGCTGCTTTTTATTCCTAATGACCTTTCTATTAACCAGGAGGTGAAGTCCACCTGAGCTTTTGATATTTGTATTTTATAATGCGCCGTGGGCTTTGTCCGCGGCGTTTTTTTTGCGCTACGCACTAACGCACGCCAAAGGTGTGCAGGAGGTATTATGAAAGAAGCTGTTAAATGTGAAGGTTTGAGTAAGAGCTTTAAGAAGAAAGAGAGGGTAGTTGCTCTCGACAATGTCTCGCTCACGATCCCGAAGAACGAGATCTTCGGGATCGTGGGACCGAACGGTTCAGGCAAGAGTACTTTGATCCGGATACTGTCGACCCTGCTCATTCCAGATAAGGGTCATGCCCGTATTTTTGGTTATGATGTTGTTCGTGAATATAGTAAGGTGCGTCCTTTGATAAACCGGGTGAGTGTTGATGCGGCATTTTTCAAGGGGATTTCAGCCTGGGAAAACCTGCGCTATGCTGCCCGTCTTTATGGTCTGGGTGGATGTGAAGCCAAAGAGAGAACGCTCGATATCCTCGGACAACTCGGATTTGATCGCAAACGGTATTATGAGCCGCTTGAGGACCTATCACGCGGCATGCAACAGAAGATTGCGATTGCCCGGGCATTTTTTACGGCACCTATGCTTTTACTCCTCGATGAACCAACGACCGGGTTGGATCCACGTTCAAAAATGGAAGTTCAGGGTTTCGTACGCAGGGCGATGAGCAATAATGGCTTAACGATTGTTCTGACAACTCATGATATGAAAGAGGCTGAGGCTTTGTGCAGTCGCGTTGCGATAATAATAAAAGGGCGTTTTGTTACTGTGGGAGAACCATCGACCCTGTTGAAGAGATACGGCAAGACCAATCTTGAGGATGTTTTTCTTGAGGTAACCGGCCGAGAGTGGCAGGAGATAGAGTATGAAGATTAAAGCACAAGCCTACGGTTCAATCGCATTTATTGAACGGAATTTCGCTCTTATGAAACGATACATCGGATGGGAACTCGTTTTTTTGACCTATAATATCGTCAATGCCCTGGCCATCGGTCTGATCGGCGCACGTATGGGTAAGGATATGGTATTGTACCTTGTCGTTGGTGCTATGGTATGGGGTTTTCTCTCGATACTCTTTCACGAAATATCAGAGTCGATCGCCTGGGAACGATGGGAAGGAACGATCGAATATACATTTATGGCTCCGATCAACCGTTTTACTCATCTTATCGGTAACTGTCTTCATGCCGTAACTTATGGAGTTATTAGAAGCACGCTCATTCTTATCCTCGTTGTCTTGTTCTTTGGCATATCTATTAAGGGAGCTAATTTACCAGCGCTCATTGTTATTCTCATTGTCTCAGGTCTGTCCTTTGTTGGACTCGGCCTGGTCGCCGCCGTGCTGCCATTATTATCTACTGAAAAAGGTGCTTATGCGACGCATATTTTCGAAGCTGTACTCCTGCTGATATCAGGGGTATATTATGAAATTGAGGTATTGCCTATTTGGATACGCCCCTTGAGTTACATATCACCGGCAACGTATACTTTAAGGGCGATGCGCGCTGCTATGCTTCAAGGTGCTGGGTTCGGTGAATTGATGGGGACGATCATTTTGCTTTTAGTGATCGGGATCGTGCTCGTTCCTTTGGGTATCATTGTTTTCGGGCAAGCTGAGTTCTATGCAAAGAAAAAAGGAAAGCTCAAGCGTTCCGGATAGATATTTTCAGTTGACATTTGGAATTCTTTAAATAGAATGACAATAGAACACGCCAACGGCGTGTAGGAGGATGAGATGGGACCTTTTAATACACCATGGTTAACATTCCTCGCCTGGATCATTGCTGCTGGTTGTATTATTGCGAGTATCATCTGGGCAGTATGGATTTTCAAACCAGGTAAAGATAACGATGAGTGAAACACTTATCTACACATTTGTCATCCTTGCTTATTTGGTCGCGCTCATTCTTATCGGTTTCATTACTGGTCGCCGTACTAAAAGTGTTGAGGATTTTTATATAGGTGGTCGTAGGATCGGACCGTGGGTTACTGCTCTGTCATTTGTCGCTGCCTATTTTAGCTCGGTCGTCATCATTGGCGGTGGTGGCTTTGGCTATATGTTCGGGATGGCGACCCTGTGGATAGGGGCGATCAATGTATTGCTCGGCTGTACTGTATGTTGGATCGTGCTTGGGCCAAGGATCCGGAAATTCACCCAGCGGCTCAATACCATGACGATACCGGGGTTTTTTCAGGAACGCTATCAATCCCGATTTGCTCTTATCTTTTCCGCTTTGGTAATTGTTATTTTTATGGTGTTTTATAATGTCAGTATTCTTAAAGGCATGGGGCATATATTTGAAGTTCTCATGAATATACCATATGCCTATGCGATCATCCTCGCCGGCGTTATTATTCTCTTCTATGTTTCTGTCGGCGGTTATCTTGCCGTGGTGTGGACGAGTTTTGTCCAAGCCTGGGTTATGGGTTTTGGTCTGATACTCCTCACGATTTTTTCAATTAAGGCGATCGGCGGGCTAACATCAGCGAACCATGCTTTGCAGGCAATAGACCCCGGGTTAATAAATACACCCGGTATCTGGGGATGGTCAGGACTAATATCTTTTGCTCTCATTGTTAGCTTTGGTGTTTGGGGGATGCCTCAGCTTGTTGTCCGGTTCTATTCGATAAAGAACCTGAGGGTTCTAAAGATCGGCACGGTCGTAGCCACGATAGGGACCTGTATGGCACTGTTACCCTATTTAAATGGAGCGATCGCCCGTGTTCTTGTACCCGGGCTCGGAAATCCTGATTTAGCGATCCCGACTCTGGCCAAGACGGTTCTTCCGCCGATTGGATCAGCGGTCGTACTCGCTGCAGTTGTTGCTGCTGGAATGTCGACTTTTGCTTCGGTCTTGATAATTCTATCGAGCTCACTTATTCAGGATATTGTCAAGAAAGGATTGAAAAAAGACCTCGACCAGAAGCGAGTGCTTATGTATAGTAAATTTGCCAGTGCAATGATCGGGGTAATATCACTGCTTATTGCCCTGAGACCGCCTGGTTTGGTTCTTACCTTGACCGCATTTGCCTGGGCAGTTATTGCTTCAACAACTCTGTGGCCAGTACTTTTCGGGATATACTGGAAAAGAGCGACCAAACAAGGTTGCGTTTTTTCAATGATCGGAGGGTTTTTAGCCGCTTTGATCTGGATGATCGCGGGTAAACCTTTTGGAATTCACGGATTTATTCCAGGTTTAGTAGTTGGTTTCATTCTTATGGTCACAGTCAGTTATCTTACACCGAGATTTTCTCAGGAACACATAGCCCGGATTTGGGGATAGTATACGGCCCGGATCCGCCTGGGGGTTCTATTCGATCAATATTAATTTTCTGGTGTATGATTGCTCGTCAACATCCAACACACAATAATAAATACCGCTGGGGACTTCACGCTGTTGGGTATCCGTGCCATGCCATGTAATACAGGTTAATCGTGGATTGGTTAAATTGTTGAATTCAGTAATCAAACGACCAGTTGCATCATAGATTCTCAAATCAGCATTTGCATTATCCGGAATTTGAAACTGGATATTGATCGTGCCCTTGAATGGATTTGGGCAGATGATATTAAACAGCAATGCAGGTGGCAGTAGCGGTTCATTATTAAGAATTCTGATGAACCGTGGTGATTCGTTAGGGTAGAGCACTACGAGCGTTGAATTTGGAACTGCTGCCCAGAATATATTTAGCGTATCAAGGGGCACGGATGCAGCGACCCAGAAAGCAGATTCACTGACATTCGGATACAGATAAAGAGCGGAGCGTTCAGTCAATGACCGGTCGTAATTCAAAGCCCATATTTTTGTACCGTCAGACATGACAAAGTTGAATTTAGCAGCACTCAAGCCGATCGCTGAGTCTAGCTTGGTAATCGCCGTCTGAATACACTCTTCAATAGTCAGATCTAAGTAGGTATCAATGATCTCCATCATGAAGATAGCGTAAAGATCAGAATCAACATAGTCAGGTGAATAATCAGGCGGGTTGAGTTCTATGTAGAGCGGATTGATCATATTTATGAGAGCGAGTAATTGTTTGACCGGTATATTACCGTTGTGAGCAAGAATCATCTCGAAATCCCGGCTCAGGGATCTTCTTAAAAAAGGATGAGGGTCAGGTATCCCGCTGGACGGTCCGCTTGAGCCACTGCGCACATGGGCAATACCACAGTGTTCGGTATATTTTATCATATTCTCGACCGATATAATATACCTTGGATCACGTTGTGCTATTGGTTCACCACGTGTTATTATTGCCAAAAGATCCTGAGTGTCAGGAGTCATGAAATACCCAAAACCCCAACCATCTGGGTTACTCGCGCTCAATGCCCTGAGTGAATCAAGGTGTGTCCTTATCGTATCGGCCAGGGATACAGACATTTCAGAAAAGATGATCCCCCAGAAGCGGCAGTTATGCGAGACCGTTACTCTTTTATCCACTTTTTGAGTGAAGAAAATGATAAGAAAGACCGCTATCAAACCAGAGATTAATAGATATAAAAACCTTCGAGATTTCGTCATGGCTATTAATGCACTCCTTCTGTTAATTATACCAAAGTACGAAATATTGTCAATGTATGCGATAGGAACTTGACATATTAATGTTTTTCTATATAATTTACGATAATGTTACCTGTAATATTATTACTTCTAACCAGCAGTGACGTTTTTCTATTACCGAATGACGCTGTCGAAGTAAAAATATGGCGTCAGGAGGATTTGAGCGGTTGGTATACTATCGATGCTGATACATCGATAAATATCCCGTTATTGGGTAAGATATCAGTTAAAGATATCGCGATCGACTCACTCCATAAATTACTGGTCACTAAATTCCAGAACTATTATAACGATATTTTCGTTGATATTAATTTCTATTATCGGATAAATATTTTTGGTGAAGTCAAAACCCCGGGTTACTATTATGTAAAAAGTGAGGATAATCTTATTAATTTACTGGCTCAATCAGGTGGTCCGACAGAACGTGGTAATCTTGGTAAGATCCGCATCGTGAACCTCGGTTCTGAAAGGCAGATTGATTTTGAGAAAATACTAAAAAGTGGGAAAAACCTGGATTCATTGAATTTGCGTCCCGGTGATGTAGTTATTATCACACGCAGATTTATGCCGGCGTTCCAAGAGTGGTCAGTGCTCTTTAGTTTGGGCACCCTGATCCTCCAGATCTATATCGCGACAAAATGAAAGCAGAGCCTACCCTTCACGACTATATAAGTGTCATCATTGAACGGCGCTGGTTAGTTGTTATTTGTGTCGTCGTAGCTACGTTCGGCGCTTTGATAACGAGTCTGAATCTGCCAAAAGTTTATGAGGCACGCATCCGGTTCAAGCTCGATCTTTCTGAATCAAAACCTGTTTTCTTTTCAGAGATCTACACACCCCAGCGTGTCGACCCAGTCGAGAGTCAACTGGAGATCATAAAAAGTCGAACCCTGGCGCGCAGAGTCGTTGATGCGCTTACCTTGAACTTCATCGTTAAGAACCATGGACATTATTATTTTAATGAAGTTTATGTTGACAGCATGTTTCCGCCCGGTAAATACAATTTGAAATTCGACGGTCAGTATTTTTCCATGCTCAATAAAAAAGGCACAGTAATAGGCTCAGGCCAAGTCGGTAAGCTTTTTAATATCGATTCACTACAATTCACGATTCAGGAAAAACCGAGTGAGAAGATCGAGATCGTTATTAAAGACGTGGACAAACGAGCCGAAGAATTACAAAAGCAAACGAGCGCCAGTCAAATAAAGAACACTTATTTGGTTCTGCTCAAAGCTAAATCCCATTCGCCAGAATTAGCTGCTGATATAGCCAATACTCTGGCTAATAAATATATAGGTTATTCATTAGAGACGATTACAAAAGCTGCTACCGTTTCAAAGGATTTTATTGAGGAACAGATCAAGGGTTTTGGTGTGGAATTGAACAAGGCTGAGGACAGCCTGCGTAAATACAAGGAAAAAACCGGAATTTTCTTGCTCGATGAATCAGCCAAAGAGATCATTTCTTCACTTGCCGAGTTCGAAGCAGAAAAAGAGAAGGCGGTTGTCGAATTACATGAAGTAGAAAGTGCCATAAATAATATGGAAAAAGGATTAGCGCAAGATGAAGCAACTTATGGTGCTTATAAAATGATGGCGTCTTATCCAACCATATCGAGTAGCCCCATTATTATCAATCTCAAACAAAGATTGAAAGAGCTTGAAGAGCAAAAGCATGAATTGCAGGTGGCAGATGAGAAAAACCTTAAATTGATTGAGGTCGAAAATAGAATAGCAAAAGTAGCCGAAGATCTAAAACAAGCGACAAGGAATATCGTCCTTGCCGGTCCTTCGATCCAGGACCCGATATTTCAATCGATTATATCAAAAATTATAAGCAGCGAGACTCAAGCGATTGCTTTGCACAGCCGGATCGAAGCCTTGACAGATATAATACGACGCCATAACGGGCGTTTAAACAAGTTGCCTGAAGCTGAAGTGAAACTTGCTCAGCTTGAGCGGCAGAAGCTGGCGAATGAAGAGATCTATACGATGTTATTAGGTAAACTTGAAGAATCAAAGATGGCTGAAGCGATGAAGATCAGTGAGGCAAGGATCATTGATGCTGCGACCATTCCGGACAGACCGGTCGAACCAAAGCCTAAACAAAATACTATTCTCGGTTTTCTCCTTGGTCTCTTGATCGGGGTTGGCGGAGCCTTTCTTCTGGAATATCTCGATACTTCAATAAAGAGTTCCAAAGAGATCGAAGAATTGACTGGTTTGACAGTATTGGCGACCATCCCTCTGGTCAAAGATAAAGACCGACCTCGACTGCCGACGATTGAAGAACCGCATTCTCAGATCACTGAAGCCTACAAGATATTAAGAACTAATATCGCATTTGCCGCTACGGCCAAACCGATCAAATCCCTGCTTATTACTTCAACTTTGCCTCAGGAAGGTAAAACCACGACCTGTTTGAACCTGGGTATTACCATGGCCCAGCAAGGTCACAAGACCATTATCCTTGATTGTGATTTCCGGAGACCGATGCTCCATCGTTACTTTGCAAAATTTGTAAAGGATAATACACATGGTCTTTCAGATGTCCTGGTCGATCGATTAAAATTAAAAGACGCCATTGTCAAGAGTACGACTGAAAACCTTTATTTTGTCACGAGCGGGACAATTCCTCCAAATCCGGCTGAATTGCTCGGGTCACCGAAAATGACCAGGACTATTGAAAGTCTGAAAGAGCAATTTGGTTTCATTATTGTTGATGCACCGCCTGCATTGGGTGTTGCTGATGCGCGCGTTTTAGGCAAGATTTGTGACGGCATAATGGTCGTTATAATGGCCAGAAAAACACATCGTGATGCGATTTTAGAGGTTAAAGAGGAATTAGAACGTAGCGGTGAGAAAATAATTGGTTTTGTGTTGAATGGTGTTGATATCACGCGTCACTATTATCGCCATCGCTATTATTACTATTACCCATCTAAATAAATCGAAGGGTACGTAAATCCGGAATTTCAAATTCGGTCTTAACATGGCGGTTGATATTCAATGAACAAAAGAAGGAAGCGTACATCAAGAAAGAAACGATGGATGATTTTTCTTCTTATTGCAGCTATCCCCTTATTCTATTTTGGTCGAAGAGCTTATAAATTGGTAGTTGCAGTACACGAAGAAAAGAGTTTGAAACAAGAGATTCTCATCCTGAAGGCAAAAAATGAAGTATTGCGCAACCGTATAAGTGAATATAAAAGAGGTAATCTGCTTGAAGCAAAAGCACGCGATGAGTTAGGTATGATCAAAAAAGGTGAAAAAGTATACCTGATAAGGGAACGATGATCTGTCAGATAGAAATAACGCCATTTCGTACCGAGTATTGTGAGAGTGATATCAGCTATATAAATGGTGAGTTGGTAGTAATAAGGAGCAAGGAAGGTATTGACCTCGGGCGTATTGTAAGGATCGAAAAGGAAGAGAATTACGATGTCTATGGCGAGGTCGTCAGAAGGGCAACCGCTAATGATCTCGAAAAACGCAAGGAATTGAGAGAGTACGAGGAGTTCAGTCTGCTTGAGCTGAGACGTGCCGTTGATGAATTCAAGTTCGCTATGAAACCTGTATATGCTCATTGCCAGCTTGACGAAGAACGTATTATTTTCTATTTTACCGCTCAGAAGCGTCTTGAGTTTAGAAGATTACATCGTTATATTTCGCAAAAATTGAACCGTCGGGTTGTCATTAAACAAATAGGCAGCCGGGATTATTCAAAACTTTTCGGCGGGATCGGACCCTGCGGCAGGAATCTCTGTTGTAAAACTTTCCTGGGTGAGTTAAAATCAATTTCCTTACGTATGGCGCGAGACCAGAAATTATATGTTTCACCCAGTAAAATTTCCGGGATATGTGGGAGACTATTGTGTTGTTTAAACTTCGAAGAGGATTTCTACGCAGATTTTCACGATACCGACGAACAAGAAATAACATCAAGAGATGTTGATCAATAGCTGTGCATCATCGATCAATAAAGCGTAGAACAGTCCATAAATGAAAATTCACGACCTCATCGAGTTGGTAAAATTATTACGGAGCAATTGTCCCTGGGATCGAGACCAGACGCTTGAATCGATAAAGAATAACGTTATTGAGGAATCGTATGAACTCGTTGAGGCTATAGAACAGGGCGATACAGCGGCGATCAAAGAGGAGATCGGAGATTTTCTCTTTTTGAGTTTTTTCCTGGCGACGATTTTTCAAGAAGAAAAAAATGTTGATCTTGATGAGCTGATTACTTCAACGGTCACTAAATATCGCGAGAAACATCCCCACGTATTCAAAAAAGATGAATTAAAGAACCAGGATGAAGTGCTGAAGTTCTGGCAGCAGAGTAAGAAGGATATATTCAGTGGCATTTCAAAAGCGCTCCCTGCGCTCCTTGCGGCAAAGATCATACAGGAACGTGCCTCCAAGGTTGGTTTTGACTGGGCATCGCATGAAGGTCCGCTTGAGAAAGTTATCGAAGAAGTCGGAGAACTCAGCGCGAGTATCGGTTCTGAGAATACGCTTGAGGAATTCGGTGATCTACTCTTTGCCTGTGTTAATTTGGCACGACACCTGAGTATTGACCCGGAAGATGCCTTGAGGTATGCCAATACAAAATTCGTCAGTCGGTTTAGAAAAATAAAAACAGAGGTGGAAACGAGAGGAAAAACACTCGAAGACGTCAGTTTACAAGAAATGGACAGGATCTGGGATGAGATCAAACACCAGGATGAAACATAGATATGACCATGAGATCGAGCGTGAGCTGAAGAATTTGCGCAATGGTCTTACGGTACTGGGTTTAGATTACAATGATTCGATCCTTCAGAAATTCCGGGTATATTTGGATGTTCTTTTTACAGAAAGAAACAAACTACATTTATTATCCCACCAGGATTATAAGCGTATTGCCAAGCGCCACTTTTTAACGTCACTCATGGCACTCGATCAAGTTAAGAAACACTCTCGTGTCTGTGATATTGGAGCCGGAGCTGGATTTCCATCGATGCCTTTGAAAATAATGAAACCTCAAATGAAATTGACCATGATCGAATCACAGCGTAAAAAAGCTGAGTTTTTGAGACATCTGATCAAAGAACTCGCTTATCATGACGTGGATATCGTCAATCAACGGGTAGAAGATTATTTTGATGAAGTATTTGAAGTTATCCTGCTGAGGGCAGTCGGTAAGATCAAGGGTATGTTGAGTACGATTGAACGCTTGCTTGAACCAGGAGGCAGGGCAGTTTTTTATAAGACCATTCGAGTCGAGGAAGAAATAGACGATGATTTATTAAAGGATTTTCACATCGACATCAAGAAGGTTCTTACACCGCTTGAGCACACGCCTCTGGCTTTGGTAATTCTTCAAAAAAAGCAGTAGCATATTTTCTTGTTATTATTACAGAAACTTGGAAACCCTCATCCCTACCCTCTCCGTTAAAAAAGGAGAGGGTGTATTAATTGGTCACTTTCCTCGCCACTTTTGGTAGTTAGGTTGTTACAGTTACAATAGAATATGCCGAAATTTCGCAAATTCTGTAGTGGCAGAGTTTCCGCCTGAGGCGGATCTGCCTATGGCATGATACTCTGCGAATCTTTGTCGAGCTCCGCTTCGCACGAGTCCTCGAAGCTTTGAGCAAGCTCAACCACTACATTGTGCACCATGCAATCTGAAAAAAGTACAGAGGACCCAGCAATTGCCAGTCTTGACATCAGGACGATTATCAATATAATAATCCGTTTAAAAAGGAGGCAAAATGGCATACAAGATTACTGATGAATGCACTGCCTGCGGGTTGTGTGAACCTGAATGTCCAGTTCAGGCAATTAGTGAAGGTGATCCAATTTATGTAGTTGATTTCAACACATGTGTTGAGTGTGAAGGTCATTTTGATGAGGCGCAGTGTGCAGCGGTCTGTCCGGTAGGCGCGGCCGTGTCTGATCCAGATCACCCGAAAAAGTAGGGATTAGGAACTAAGAAGTAGAAAGAAAGCTGTAGCGACCGGAATATTCCGGTCGCTACAGCTTCTAGTTAGGAAATTTTTGTTTCTTATGGCGAAGTTAGGGTAAATGCAGCTTCGATATAAGCACCCTCAGTATCAGTAGCTCGGATCCTGACCTCAAACGATGTTGCATGACCAGCACTACCAGAGATCGTACCGGTATTCTCATCGATCAATATACCGATTGGCGCATCGATAAGTTCGTAGGTTATTGCATCTCCATCAGGGTCAAAGATCGGGAGTTTATAAGAGATATTATCTGGTGAGCATTTCACTGAATCCACTTCCCGGCTGAATACAGGTGGCGCATTGGCAATGACAAGCTCAAATAAAAAAGGTTCTGACCGGAAATCACCGTCATCGACAAAGGCAGAACCAGTTATTACATCGTTCTTTTTCAAGCTGAACTTTTTTAAATTCAGAACATTTATTGTATCCGGGATAACATTGTCTTTGACGATCCAATGGATGATGATCCGTACTGGATCCTTATCCGGATCTTCAGCTAAGGCAGTGACAACGACTTGAGGTGTTGTCACGAATAAAGACTCAGGTGCGATCTGTACGGAAATTATGTTTGGCGGTGAACCACCGATAGTTATTTCATTGGACACTGCTGGTTTGCCATAATCTTTGCCATCATATGGTGTGACCTCGGCAAAGATTTTATCACCTTTTTGTACTTCATCGTGGATAAGTGACATACCTTCACCAATCTCATTTCCATTGAGGAACCACTTTACCACATAGGTGGCTGGATCACCTTCTTTATCCGTGCTGAGGATTTGCGCGCTGATACGGGACTGAACCGTGGGGTTAAGAGGCAATAAGCTCACCTCAGTTATTGCGGGTGGAGTATTGGTCTTATCCTGGTTCTGGTCTTGTCCCTGCTTCCCATTGCCGCAGTGTGTGATTATTAGACTAATGAACAATATAGAAGAAAACTGTTTAATAAAAGATTTCAAATTTCACCTCCATTCACTAAATATAGACAAAAAAAAAGAGATGTCAATAAATCAAGCACACGTTGTCTGTTTTCGCGGGTAATCAGAATTCTCTATAGATGTCGATCAATTTGCCCTGCCTGGAAAATACCCGGTGTTCACCTTTATATATGACCTCTGATTTTCCGTTATCATAGACCGCTAATTCGATCCTCTTCCTTTTGCACGAAACGCATATCGGAAACAAATAGGTCCAGGTATCATGGGTGTCTGTTTCAATGAAAAATATATAGTCCCACATCTTCTTGTGATGGGGGTTTTTAACATGGAGAATAAGGTATTGCATATTCGGCGAAATAGCATAATCGATTATCCGATGCCATGTATCTTCTTTCATCACCCTCGTTTGCGCTCTATTAGTTATAATATCGAGGTTTGGGTTACTGTGACCAGAATTGGTCGTAACCATAATGACAAGGTTCTTATATACATTGGTCAGGGAATAGGAAATTATTCTTCCCTTATCCGGGGATTTCTCCCACAGTTTTTCTTGAGCAGCACTATAGAAAGTTATCTTGGTCAAGATGCTGTCGGTTAATGTATGACGTTCTTCTTCGTGGATGAAAAAATGACTGCTGTCTGCAGAGACCTTGGCTTTTTTGGTGTGGACTATACCATTATGCGGGAGATATTGGTTGTCCTCAAAGAGCAGCCATTGATCGATTACATCACTGCCTTTCAGAAATTTCAGGGTATCACCTTGTTGAAATACAAATAGATTGGCAGCGAGTAGACCCTGGGTAACGAGGACACTGAGGTTTTGACCTAAAAATAGCATTTGAGGAGAGATGGTTGGCGGGGACAGGTTTTGTCGTTTAGACAAAACCTGTCCCTCTATTTTTTAATCTGTAGAAGTTCGTTCGACTAATCTACCTTCTTCCAGTTCGTAGAATTTATGGATCTTGATAGTTGTAAAACGAGTATTAGGGGCAATACGTGATTCGGGATCATCCGGTGCTGAAAGGTCGTCGGTTATTAAGGTCATAGTGCAGGGAAAAGTAATTTCCACATCATCGAACAGCTCATCTGATTCGGAAATGTATTGCGCATACGACAGGTTCGGGACATATACTTTCGGACCGTCGACAAGAAGCAAGGAATCACCTTGAGCACCTACTACCATACCGAGCCAGATCTCTCCGGCTACAAGTGGCAGGGTGAATATTATTAGGCAAAGCAAAAGTTTTTTCATGTCAGCCTCCTTATCTGCCTTTCCAGATTATTACACCTGATGAAGGTAAGCCGGGTATACCGGTTTCCGGTGAGACAATACCACCGCCCGCTTGAATAAAGACTTTGGTCTGGTCGGCACTTACATATAAGCTTGGTTCTGATGGCATGCCTGATCCAAGCGATACTTTTTCAGGATGGCGTATATCCAGTGAATCAGGGGTGAGGAACGGCGTGATATACGCGGTGCCGGTTCTATAAAACAGTGCCCACAGGTTACCTTCTCCACCATAAGAACAGATATCACCGGTCGGGACAAATGCACTGAAGAGTACTGCGCCGCCAAAAACCAGAGATGTTGAAATGACGCGCTCTCCCTCTTCGTCAAATTCTCGGTACCAACCAGTTGCCATATTCACCGAATCGATCAGGTCTTCAAAAGCGGTGATACCAGCAGCACCGTGCACCTCCTGAAGCGTATCGATCCATACATTCGAAACATCATAGAGACCAGCTACGGTTGTTGCATGAGTAGTGTCGTCCCTAATACCAACATAGCGCTGATAGGTCATATCGGCTTCGTCAACATCAGAATAAAATCTGCCGCTGCCAAAATACACCCAGAGATGATTATAGTCGTCAGTCGCCACGCTTCCTTCACCGGTAATCGGTCGTTCCATATCAAATATCTCGGCAAGGGTCCAGGCATTTGGATCCTCGTCATCGTTCGTGAGAAGGCGATAGATCTTGCCGCCCCAATCACCGGGCAGGGAACCATCCTCGTGACAGGTGCCCAAATATATCCGGTCGACTGTATAATCCATACCCCAGTCAACTCCGAAGATATTGCTTATGAAAGAATTGGGTTCTGGGATTGTCCATTGCTTGAGCATGGTTCCGGTTTCAAGATCGAGTACAAAGATCTTTGCATTCTGGTTACTCTCTGCGCTGCATGTCATTGGTCCTGAACCGAAGACCAGGAACCAGGAAGAATCGACTTTTACAACCGCAGAATAACAGACTGTCAATTCAAGATCAGGATGCGTAAATTCCCACAAGGGTACTGGAGTTTCCGGTACTGTTACATCGATCGCAAAATACGCTGAGGTGCGGGTATCGATATCATTATCTATCGGCATACCGCCAAGACGCATACCACCGATAAGGAGAGTTCCCCAACCATTAGGATGAATAGCATCATTGGGGAAGATCTGGGCATCGGTTACATAAGTCTTCATATCATTGTAATAAACATGACAATATGCGGGTTCTTTTAGCCACTTGAGATGAGGTATGAGGTTATAGGGTATATGAGCCCAGAGTTCAGCACCGAGTGAATCACCGGCTAGGTCATACATCAACGGGGTCATTGGATTGACTCCGGAAAGGTCGACCGGTTTACCGCCATTGAAACAATGGAACATACCGTCATTACCACCAACATAGACGACCTGCCTGCGGTCTTTACAACTTTCAAAGTAGTCAAAATAACTATTGTCACCATATATGAAGTCGTACCGTTCAATCGCACCCTGAACCGCAACGGCATTTGAATTGATTATATCACCCAGTTTCCAAACCTTGCCATCAGCAGTACGCGTTCTCAATCCATTAAAGTCAGTGCCTCTGAGATAGCGGATCAGGGTTTCAGCTTCAGTATCTGTAGATACGCCCATATATGGTCTCAAGAATGCTGCGTGGCCTGGAATTAGATCTCTTACTTCAGTGATCGGGTTGACTTGACCATTGCCATCGAGATCAATAAAAGCCGTTATGGTACGCTCGTTCTCTGGGTGGTTATAGAGCCATTTTCCAGCATCCCAGAGAGGTATTATATTTTCGATCTCTACCTGGCCGACCGTGTCAAATTGGGCAGGATCACCGCTGCCTGCATTGTCGCGCAAGCGCGTGACCACTACATTGCCCGCACCTCCTCCTGCATGGGCATCAAATGCCATGGTTATCACATAATCGTTTTGAAGGTGGAGCACTGCATCTTGTTGGTTATCTTCTCTTAACCAGCCATAAGGGTCGAGCCAGAGACTCTGACAAGTACCGATCCAGGTAAGAACCTCGCCAGTTGGAAATGTCCTGCGCGGATAAAACTGTGACTGAGCTGTGGCACCGCCGGTTTTTGTCCCCATAGAAACGACGCCAACACCGGATGAAGACGATATCCTTTCGAGCATCTGCATGATAGCTTTCATAATTGCTTCTTCAAGTTCATAACCACTCTCTGCTTCATAATAATTATCCGGTATACTATCACCATCTTGATCCCATTCTGCCTGATCAGGACCTGGTAGGCTGTCGCCGTTCATGTCCTTAAAACCACCGCACATCGCTGATTCCTTGAGTAGATTAGACCCTATCCCACCGAAAGCATATATGACAAATATATCAAGAGACTGGTCGTCTGGTAATTCGCGAGCTCCCCATCCAGAACCTGTATCTGGACGTAGATCATTTACATGGCCATAAAGGCATACATCATCAAGATAATCAGTGCCGCTACTTGGTAAGGTGGGATTAATGCCGTCATAATAATTTTGCAAATTATTGCAATTGGGCATGCTAGCATCACTGTTCGGGACTTCATAATCCATAGTTGATTCACCGTCCGTGATCATCAAGACAAATGAACGACGGCAAGGAACCATATCATGTAAATACTTATCATAATAAGGGTCATGCAAAGCGCCAGGGCTTTCCGAATAATCTCCACCAAAGTAATAAGCATCAGCCTGGGAATAAAAATGGAGAATTTCAAACATATTCTCAGCCAATGGTGTCCATGTCTCGCAGACCATATCATTGATGTGGTTTCGTAAATCAATGATATCCGGGTCGCCAAGATAATCCCTAATGTGTCCGCCCCGGTCATTATTATAATGCCATAAACCGAATATCGGCGCATCATCATCCCAGTGCCGGTCATTATCTTTATCACCGATCTGGTCGAGGACACCGCGATATTCTGGTTCAGGTATATCGACAGTGACTTTTATATTGCTCATGGTGGCATTGATCGGTGGATTAACGCCAGATCGTGTAACCGTTACATAGGTTGCATTGGCAGAATGGGTTATATAGAATCTATTATAATTCGACGCATCCCTTCGGTAATATACATCCCATGAATTTCTTCCTTCACTGAGCAAACGTGCCACACTGCCAAGGACATTTCCTTTGCCACCGGTCAAGACCTTTTTTGCCACATCAGCACGGGAAAGAGTAGCCCAGTTAAGTATCCGACCAGGCCAGATACCTGCTGGGTCTGATTCAAAGTGGTTGACTGCCCAGACATAATTGCTTTCCGGTTTGAAATAACCATAATAATTCGTAGTATCGGTCATATAGATTGTTTCGGTGGTATAGGCACGTTGATACATACTGCCTGAATTATCGAGTGAGATCAAAATATTGGGCGGCACCACGGTCGTGACAAAGGGCGGTGCACAGCAATAAGGCGCCATTTCCTGTGCAAGCCCCAGGTTGGTACAGAACAGCAGGATCGCAATAACGGAGCTGGACAAGCAGATACCGTGTATTCTGTATTTTCTTAAACTTGATAATCTTATCATATCATCCTCCTATTGTGCCAAAATTGTGTAGCGCTGCAAGACTTCGAGCATGACTTGCTCACCGGCTTTTCCTTGAGCGCGTGCGCTTATATAATAGGTGCGGTAACTACCGGTCGAAGGTGTTGAACCCGGGCCTGATACAGCACGGGCAAACTTCATCGCAGTACCGGAAAGCGTGATAGCAGTCGCAGATGTCCTTTCAACCTGGAGCGAGCAGGCATAATTACCCACTTGTATTACTTCGGTTGTGTCAGGGATATGGAGTGCTTGATTGAGATAAACGGCTCTTGCCAAACCTATTTCCAAAGATGCAACGGCTGCTTCATAGGCGGTCTCGTAGCGTGTTTGACCGCTCGTGACTTTGAGTCCGCGTGTTACAATATAAATCCCCAAAGAACCGATAATAAGAATGACGATCATTGTACCGAGCGCCACGAGCAACGCAATACCTTTATTTGAAGAATTGAGATTAGGAAGTTTCGAGGTTAAGAAGTTACGCAATAGATTTTTTTCACAACCTCTCAACTTCTTAACTTCTAAGTTTCTGTCCTTTTTCATAAATCCTCCTATGGTTGCAAGTTGGGTGGTGAGATAATACCTGAAAGAACCGCACGTTTGCGCATTTTTTGAGAAGTTGTAAGAACATAGCTATTATCTTCGACATTTATTGAATCGATCGGGTATTGATAATCACCCATTGGTCTTGAAGCAATGACCATGGTATAACGTATCGCCCATTTCCCGCCTTGTGTGGCAAAAGCAGGTATATTAGGCGACCAGGCATCGATGACTTCATCGCCATCACTGTCAATACCATAAGCAAATTGCAGATCTTCGACGTTCTCCAACAAGACATCATTACCGCGCATCAATTGATTATTGGCGTTCAGAGTGATGGTGATTCCAGGCGTATAGAATGAGCTGTATTTGCGGATTATCACGAGACCGGCAATAGCACCGACCGGCTTATCTACGGTCACGAGCATACCCGGGATAGTATTTCCCCACTGATCAATGAACGTGAAGCTTTGGGTATCAGAAACTACGATATCGCCTGGCGGATTCATTATCTTACGATTCGCATCGAGGACGACGAGTGATTCGCCCGGTATAAAATTATAAAAAGAGTCAGCGTGACGGCGGACCTTTAGCACATCAGTACTCGATCTTTCGAGGAGCCAGGACCATTTGATATTTGCTGATTCAAAGCCGAGGCCGACCGCTCTTAGACTGATCGCATCCGAGCCGTTCATACCGACATTATTCTGGGATTGTACAGCATCATCTTGCTTTGGATAAGCAAGACCAGCTGTGGCTAAGTCCCACTTCAAGAGGGTCAGTGCTACCTGAGCATCGGTCTGCAGGATCGATGTTTTCTGAACCTGTATCGACTTGACCATTTGCAGATTGAGGATCGTGAAGATCGCAGCGAGTATGAATGAGAGTATTGAAAGTGAAACCAGAACTTCAACTAAAGTCATACCTTTTTTCATTTTTCCTCCTCGCTACATGCTCTTTATGAGGTCAGAGGATATCTTATTAGTAAACCCTGGTCCCCATATTACCCAGATCCTGATTGTCTTCATGCTCGGTTCTGGTAGATCATCAGTGACATTCCATATCGTTAGATAACTGTATAGAGCATTCTGGTCGCTGACACGGTTAAAGTGGTCTGCAGCAAACGAGTCAACCGTCGGGAAAACGCCAGCATTCAGATTCGGGTCACCGGCATCTGTCAACCATGCATGGTTACTCGGCAGGTTATTGAGATTTTCGAAAACCTGCGCCATGACAACTCGTGCATACATGCGTTGATTTACCACAGTATTGACTTTTATACCCATTACAGTCATTTGACTCACCGCTAATATGCCGACCGATAGAATGATAACAGCAACAAGAATTTCTACCAATGTAAAGCCGTGGCATTTTGAACGCTTTAACCCCTTTAGATAATTTAGTTTAGTATTTTTCACATTTTCCTTCATCGTACCTCCTTGAGATAATTACTTGTCTGCCCACAAACCATTCTCGAATTTATAGACCTGTATTTTCCCGAGTGGATTAACACCAACCGCAAAGTCTTCTTGACCATTTGTGATATAGGCAACACCTTTGGTTGCACTACCCCTTGACTGGAATAAAAGATCTCCTCCTAGCCCACTAAAATCCCAGCCATTGCCCGGGATCATAGGGACTGTAGCTTCAGGCGGTGTTCCCACTGCAGTGCTTGCGCCAAAATAAAGATTGCCGCCGGTCGTGCTTCCGAGCCGGTAGAGCGTTACGTGTCCATCTGGATGTCGTACTTGATAATGTAGACTATCCGGGATAGTTATCGTGAAACTTCCACTTAAACCAAGCGAGCGTTCTCTTATTTGCCTGAAGTCTTGTGCGATTTCCTGAGCACCCGCACGGATACGTGCCTGACTCTGCATACGAGCGAAATTCGGGATTGCGATAACCATGATAATACCGATAATCGCCACGACAACCATTAATTCAATCATTGTAAAACCTTTCGTTTTTCTAATGCAGTTTTCTGCATTCGGCATTATAAGCCTTTTTAGTTTAACGGTCATATATACCTCCAATCAGTTAGATATTATGCAAGATTTGTGCCTGTAATACAGTAAAAACAGATGTAATATCGAACGTTTTTCCAATGCAAGGCTCTAACTATGGAAAGATTTACCCATATTGGGTAAGATTGCACACAATCATGAATCTATTCATCTTTTCGTCACTTGGAGATATTGCGCATTGACATAGTTTTTTCCCTACATATAATAACTGTATGCTATTGATGGTCTGCATGCTCTTTTTAATGCCACCCAACCCATATACAGACTTTGACTATCCGATCAAACAACCGAAATTTCCAGCTTTGATGAATGCACCCAGGATGCTCATTGAACAGCCCACTGGTGAGAGGAAAGCGCTCGTTCTTTTAATAGATTTTAATGATAAACCATATGCTTATGCTGCCAATGAATTTGATTCATTGATCTATGGCGAGAATGAATACTCACTGCGGGATTACTATACTGAAGTTTCATATGGTAAGTTTACGATCAGTAAGGACAGTGATATTTCGCAATGGCTCAGGGCTCCAAATGATTATTCATATTATATTGGCGATTCTTTTGGTATATATCCGGGTACATATCCGCATAATGTTCAAGGGATAGTAATTGCCGCGTGCAGTCTGGCTGATGCTAATACTAATATTGATTTTTCTGATTATGACGGGGATGCTGACGGCATTGTCGATGCGATCTTCATTGTCCATGCAGGACCAGGTGCTGAGGAGACCGGTAATGTAAATCATGTTTGGTCACACCAGTGGCAGTTGTCAAATACTGGGAGTGGTTGTCCTGGTCCTTTTCATACTAATGATGGTGTTGATATCGATCAGTATTCCATGGAACCCGAACGTTTTGAAACTGTGACCGGACGCATAACAGTCGGTGTATTTGCTCATGAATTCGGCCATGTTCTGGGTTTGCCAGATTTATATGACCGGGACGGTTCGACCTATGGTATCGGCTGGTTTGGTCTAATGGCGGCTGGTTCCTGGGGCGATGGGAATGGTCAGGGTTTGCCTGGAGAATACCCAACCCATTTTTGTGCCTGGTCAAAATATCAACTCGGCTTTGTATCACCGGTGGAAATAAGTCGGCATGGTGTTACCAAGCTGGAAGGTGAATTGATCGCAAATACAGCAGACAATCCGGTATCATATAGACTCTTAGATGACCCAAATGGTCCGGACTGGGATTGGTCTGGAGGTATCGGTGAATATTTTCTTGTTGAGAATAGGTTTCGCAGGAACTTTGACATCAGTCTTCCTGGTGATGGGTTGCTGATACTGCACTGTGATGATTCCCAATCCCATAATGATAATGAAGATCATCCCCTGGTTGGTATCATGCAAGGTGACGGCGATAATGATTTTCTCCTGCCTAACTGGGGCACTGGAGAAGATCTATGGAAGAATTCGACATATGGTTTTGGAGAAACCTCGAGACCCGCTAATCTCGACTATGATGGTAACCCCACTGGCGTGCGTGTATATGATATAGGTTCAGCCGATTCAGCGATGCTTGCTTCATTATGGGTAACCCCGGTTTTTCTGGGCAGGGTTTATTCATATCCAAATCCTTATCGTGCTGATAACGAGCCATCCTGGGGAAGAAAGGTTATAATTACCTACGTGCCATCAGACACAATGGAATTAGGTAATCAGTATCCCGAGATAAAAGTAACCCTCTATAATATTGCCGGGGAACGAATCAGGATCCTTGATGTCGAACCGATCGAGGTGAACCGTTTCAACCGGCAGGCGTTTTGGGATCTAAGGAATGATAAGGGAGAAGATGTTGTCAGCGGCATGTATCTGTACGTGATTGAAACCCGCGGACAGACCACAGAAAGGAATAAAGGTCGACTGACCATTATCAGATGAGTGGTATTATCAATATAAAAACTACGTGAAAGGTTCTTACCCAAGAAACATAAGCATTGTTGCAACGGTTTTTATCTTCCTTATTTTATTTCTTGCAATAATCAATTTCTATGTGAGCATCCAGCTCAGAAAAGAATTCATAAACTATGATAAGGAGAAGGTGGTATCCATAGCCAGCCTGTGTGCCGGTTATATTGAGCAATATAATGACTATATAACACTGCGGTATGCGCTCAAGCAATTCAACGATGCCTTCAATTTGGAGCATATGATTGTTCTCGACACACTGGGTAATAAACTATACGACAGCAAAACCTTACCGTTCGAATTCAATCTTGAACCAAAGCGTGTTGACCTTAATAAAGCGTTTAAGAGATTACCACGGCCAGGTCAGTTAATACAAGACAATGACATGTTTGTTCTCTATAATACAGAACCGCCCTTTTATCTTTATGCCTCGCTTGCATTTTCGTACACTTCAGTTTTTGATAAATTTTTCAAATGGTATATTTTCTATATAACAATATCACTGCTCTTTCTTGGCTTTCTTGGTATTTTTTTGATACGCAATCTTATCTTACCGATGCGTTATGTTGCAAGACTTGCGGATGATATGGGCGTCGAGATGAAGAAAGAGGATTTTGTACCTGCGACATTTAATGAGATCTATAAAAAGATAAGAGTGAAAGAAGAAGCACTGGTTGAATTTTCTTCTTATGTTGCCCATGAGTTCAGAAATTCAATCGCTGCGATCATCGGCCTGGCAAGGCTAGTAGAAAAAGGGAAAAAGCCAGCTGCTGATATCGTTACTGAATGTCGATTAATGGAGAACCTGATCAATAGACTTCTGGAATATGCTCAACCATTGAAAGCAGTACCGGTGCAAATCCAGGTGGATAAATTGATCAGCGAGGCGATCGAGAGAGCCATGATACCAAAGAGGATTAAGGTGAATTTGAACATTAGTGATAATGCAAATCAATTTATCGGTGACCACGATTTGATTTCCGTAGCTTTTTCAAATTTGCTGCAAAATAGTGTCGCGGCGATCGTATCGCAGGGTACACTTGATATTGAATCCCAGAAGAAAGAGAATTATATTTTTATCACTATTCAAGATAGTGGTCAGGGTATGAGTGAGCAAACCATGAGTAACATTTTCAAACCTTTTTACTCGGAAGTTGCCGGGGGCATGGGTTTGGGTCTCGCTTATGTGAAAAAAATCATCGAGATTCATAATGGCAAAATTAGTGTTGAAAGCAAAAAAGATAAGGGTACAAAATTCACCCTGAACTTTCCGATCGAGGAATAAAAAGGTAAAGTCAAACTTGATTTTTGCATAAAATCGGCTATATTTAAAGATAAGGGGTATTAATGAAGCAATTCATGAAAAGAATTACAGGTAATTTAAAGGTGAAAAAAGTGGATTATGGAGATGTCCGTGTTGTCGAACGGGAAGTAGAGACGATCGTCTTGAAGAACGGCATCATCGAAGCGATAACCCATATAACTGATACTGGTTTTGGAATAAGGGTACTGAAAAATTCAGCATGGGGGTTTTCTTCATCTAATATGCTCAAGAAAACTGAGGCCGATAGGATAACCAAAGACGCTTTAAATACTGCAAAAGCCTCAGCCCTGGTTAGCTCTTCGGGAGTCATATTATCTCCGCTGACGCCCCAAAAAGGAAGTTATACGACAATAGTTAAGATTGATCCAATGAAGGTTTCACTCAACAGGAAAATTGAACTACTTTTATTGTGCGATAGAATTCTGAGTAAAGATGATAGAGTAAAAGTTCGCACCGCACGATTGATCACCGGTAAAATGAAAACTTACTTTGCATCAACCGATGGCTCATTGACAACGCAGGAGACGATTTTTTCTGGTGGTGGTCTTCAGGCCTATGCCATGGACAAAGGTGAAGTTCAATCACGCTCCTATGGAAATTACGGGCAGGCTGGATTTGAGTTCATTGAATCATTGAAACTTCCCGCTAATGCAGAGCGTATACGTGATGAAGCAGTAATGCTCCTGAGCGCTAAGCAGTGCCCGCAGATGAAGACAACGATCATTCTTGATGCTGAACAAATGGTCCTTCAGACCCATGAATCATGTGGTCATCCGACAGAATTGGATAGGGTTTTGGGCACTGAGGCTTCTTATGCTGGAACGAGTTTTATGACCAGGGAAAAATTGAACCGGTTAAAGTACGGATCAGAGCTAGTGAGTATCGTAGCCGATGCAACGACCCCGGGTGGTCTTGGTACGTTTGGTTGGGATGATGAGGGTGTTCCGGCTCAAAAAATATACCTTATCAAAGACGGTTTATTTGTCGGTTATCTTACATCGCGTGAAACCGCACCGATTGTTAAGGCTAAATCAAGTGGTGCGATGAGAGCTGATGGTTGGAACAGAATTCCGTTGATCCGTATGACCAATATTAACCTGGTGCCCGGGAAATGGCGTTTTGAAGATATGATCGGCGATACGGACAAAGGGGTTTTTATGACGACCAACAAATCCTGGTCGATTGATGACAAAAGATTGAATTTCCAATTTGGCTGTGAATTAGCCAGAAAAATAGAAAAGGGAAAGCTTACTGAAGTCTATAAGAATCCAACCTATGCCGGTATAACTCCCCATTTCTGGAGGAATTGTGATGCCCTGGGCAATAAGAAAACATGGGAGCTTTTCGGCGTCCCTAATTGTGGCAAAGGCGAGCCTGGTCAAACGGCTTTTGTCGGGCACGGAACAGTGCCCGCACGCTTCAGAAATGTTCAGATCGGGATAATAAAATAGGATTAGATTGGTTGAAGAAATAAGAATGCTCAACGGGAGAATTAATGGGTAGTATCATTAGAGTAATGCATATAAATTCTAAATCCGAAATACGAAATACCAGACAAATTCAAAATCCAGATTTTTTAAATATAAAATTATTTTGGTCATTAGATTTTTGTAATTGGACATTGTTTAGGATTCATAATTTTGAGATTAGGATTTAAGGAAATCATGGTAAGTTCTACCTTATCTGTATTGCGATTGAAAATAGTGGGATTTCTCTTCTTTCTGTTTGTAGCTAATTGCGCTTATTTCAATACTTTTTACAATGCGCAGAATTATTTTCGCCAAGGTAAAAAACTCGTTGTCCATGATACCCTCAAAGTCGATCACGAATTTTTCGATAAGACTATTGAGAAAACAACTTCAGTCATAGTCAAATATCCTGGGTCTCGGTATGTTGATGATGCGCTGTTCATGATGGGTGTTTCATATTACTATAAAGGTGATTATCGTCGGGCGCTCGAGAAGCTTGATTTTTTAGTTATGAACTACCCAGATTCGAAATTATACGATGATGCACTGTACTATAAAGGCTTAGCACACTATAAGCAGAATAAATTTGCTCAGGCTATTATCGCCCTTGATCAAGCACAACAGTCAAAACAGTATCGCGTTAAGGCAATGGTCGCTTTGTGTTATGTTTATTTTAAAGATCATAATTATTCAGCACTTACTGAAGTAGCGACCGATTTGATCGAAGAAGGCATTGATAAAAAAGAAAGACGATGGGTGCTCCGTCTCTTGGGTGAGGCGTATTTCGAGCAAGAACAGTATGCTGACGCTGCCGAAGCATTTCATGATCTACTGTCGATCACCCGGGTAAAAGAAGACGAGCGCGAGATAAAACTCAAGATAGCAGAATCCTATCTTGAGATGGGCGAGTTTGATAGGTGTAAAGAATTTCTTGAAGGTCAGTCAGACGATGAATTCAAGCGCATACTTGCAGATCTCGATGTAAAGCTTGGCAATATCGCCAAAGCAAAGGAATTGTATTTTAATATCGCCATCAATAGCAGCTTTGATTTTTCATCTGAGACTTTTTTTAGATTGGCCGAATTATACAAAGCCGATGATAGTCTCGAGTTAGCCATAGCGAACTATGATTCTGCCGTGAACCGTGCACCAATGAGTGAGTATGGTGTTAAGGCGAAAAGAATGGCTGATATTTTAAGGAAAATTGAAGTATTTTCAAAAGAGACGGAAGAGATCGATCGAGCTCAGTTTTTGCTTGCTGAGATATATTTCGTTAACTTCGATGATGCACAGCGGGCTATGGTTGAATATGCAAAGGTGTTCACAGAATTTCCACAGAGCGAGTGGGCGCCCAAGGCGATGTATGCTCAATTCTGGATTGCCAAAAAAGTACTCAAAGATGATAGTCTGGCAATGTCGCTGGCAAGAGATTTGATCACCAGGTACCCATATTCCGAGTATGCTCAAGGCATAGGGGTTTTCTTGCCTGCTAAAAAGGATAATGAGGAGTGGTTAGAAGAGTAACCATTAAGAAGAAGCAGTGGTTCACAGAAGACACTTTTGGTCTGGAAGTCATTTTTTCAGGTATTGATCCGCAGCCAGGACAGTTTTTGCAGGTCAGGGTGAATACCACCCATGATCCTTTTCTAAATCGGCCGATCAGTGTTGCTTCATACAAAGGAGATCGATTGCTTTTGATAATCAGGGTCGTCGGTCGTGGAACTGAAATTCTCAGTAAAAAAGAAGCGGGTGAGGAACTGGAGGTACTGGGACCTTTTGGCAAGGAGATTAGATTGAGCAGGAAGAAAAGTCTCCTCATCGCCGGCGGTATTGGTGTTGCGCCATTGCTTTTCCTCGCTCAAAAGATGCACGGTAAAAGGATTGAATTTGATTTTATCTATGGCGTAAAAAGAGAACAGGATTTGATAAAGAAAAATCACATATCAAAGATCGCCCGTCGTGCAATATTCGTTTATGAAGAGGGTAAAGGGAAAATGACTGCTCTTGATGCACTTACCAGAGTCAATATTAGATCTTATGATATTGCCTATGCTTGTGGCCCAAAAGCAATGCTTATTAAGCTACAAGAATTAAAACTACCAATGCCTACCTATGCTTTTTGCGAAGATTTCTTAGGTTGTGGTTGTGGTTTGTGCCTTGGTTGTGCGATAATGTACAAGGGAGAGTACAAAAGAATCTGTGAAGATGGTCCTGTATTTGAACTTGAAAAGATTGAATTTAACAAATGATTAAACTCTTTGGTATAACTTTCAAGAACAGGGTGTTTATTGCATCCGGCGTCTTTGGTTTTGGACTTAAGTACAAGAAGGTTTCCAATAAAGTCGGGGCTATTTTCACCAAAGGGATTACCCTTGAACCGAGAACAGGTAATCCACCACCAAGAATTTTTGAGACCGCTAGTGGTTTGATAAATTGGGTTGGATTGGAAAACCCTGGAGTTGAGAAGTTCTGCAAAGATATTTTGCCAAAAATGCAAAAACTTAATACTAAGATCTTTGTTAATATAGCCGGTTCAGAAGTCGCGCATTATGAACAGATAGTCGAGAGGATTGGTTCAAGAGTCGATGGTTTTGAATTGAACATATCCTGTCCTAATATTAAGAGCGGTGGTGTCGCATTCGGGCAGGATCCGAAGATCGCCGCATCAGTCGTCGGTTTTGTTCGTACAATAACAGATAAACCGCTCATTGTTAAGCTAACGCCAAACTTTTGCGATCCTTTAGAGATCGCCAAGGCTTGTATTGCCAAGGGTGCTGATGGTTTCTCTTTGATCAACTCATTACATGGGATGGCCTATGACACCGGGACCAAAAAACCCCTTATCACCGGCGGATTATCTGGCCCCGCGATAAAACCCTTTGCTCTTTATTGTGTAAACCGGCTGAAGGATATCGGAGTACCGATTATCGGCATGGGTGGTATCACGAGCGGACGAGATGCTTACGAGTTCCTTTTAGCTGGTGCTTCGGCCGTGGCAATAGGATCAGCTGTTTTGCGCGACCCTTATGCCCCACTACAGATAATGAGCGAATTGAAAAAGTTAATCGGTCATGATGGAAATACCGGAAAAGTAAGTACTCGTGATTCGTCCCGCAAAGCGGGATCCTCGATTTACTGATCATTATATGTATCAATATGAAAAATCGGGATAAATCGTACATGCAATAAGAATCGGAGTAAGGAGAGTATAGAAAATTTGTGCGAACACGAATGACGAATATGTTTTTTAGAACAGGAAGGAGTCTAGATGAATGAAAATTTAATCGTCTCACTTGACCTGAATGATTTAGGAAAAATAAAAAGTATCATTGATGATCTGAAGGATTTGGTTCCCTTTTATAAGATCGGTGCAATACCTTTTACATATTTTGGTCTTGAGCTAATTGACTATCTAAAGGATTCAGGTTGTAGGATCATGCTCGACCTTAAATATCATGATATCCCTAATACTGTTGCCCGTGCATGCGAAGCCGCTACCGCAATGGGTGTTGAATTCGTAACTATCCATACAAGCGGCGGATTTTCTATGCTTGAGGAAGCAGTGAAGGCTACCCTTATGGCATCTAAGCTTAATAATATAGCTAAACCAAAACTTTTAGGCATTACTATTTTGACGAGCATTGATGAAGCATATTTTAAGGATTTATTTGGCGATCTAAAGCGGGGTCTTGAAGAACAGGTGATTTTTCTGGCTCAGCTGGCAAGGAGTGCTGGTCTCGAAGGTGTTGTGGCATCGCCAAAAGAAGTGCGCTTAATACGCAAGGAATGTGGTAAGGATCTACTCATTGTAACGCCGGGCATCAGACCCCGAGGTACTTCAGTCGGGAACGATGATCAGGCGCGTACAATGACGCCCAAGGAAGCTATTATTGCCGGGGTTGATCACATGGTTATCGGGCGACCTATTGTCAAAGCACCTGATCCAAGACAGGCAGCCGAAAATATCATCAAGGAGATTGAAGATGGACTTAGAGAAATTACTTAAAGACCTGAGGGTTTTACAGGAAGGACATTTTGTTTTAAACTCCGGGTTGCACAGCGAGTACTACTTTGAGAAATTTCGGATCCTCGAAAATCCTGACGCTGCCACTAGACTATGCAGCATGATCGTTGAAAAATTCCAGACCAAGGATATCGATTGGGTGATCGGTCCGACGACTGGAGGCATAATAATAGCTTTTGAAGTTGCCCGTCAGATGAACAAACTTGCTGGATTTGCTGAAGAACGGGAAGGTAAGCGGATTGTTGGTCGTGGTTTTGGTATAAAAAATAAAAAAGTTCTGATCGTCGATGATGTAATGACGACAGGTAAATCTTTGCTCGAAACGATTGATGCGGTAAAGGATAAGGGTGGCGAGATTGTAGGTATCGCGGTTCTTATTGACCGCAGTCATATTGAGTTACCGTTTGAATATTATGCTACGTACAGGAAGTCTGTTGAAAATTATGAACCGACAGTATGTCCGCTCTGCAAAAAAAATATCACTATAACCAAACCAGGTGGCGTATAAATACAGGTGGTTTTGCTTTTATAACCGCTGAATTATATAATAATTGCAGTGGCAGACCCCCTCGGCTCGAGCTCGGGACGAAGGCTTGGTCTGCATAATTATAAAAAGTCGAGCTCCGCTTCGCGCGAGTCCTCGAACCTTCGGGACAAGCTCGACCACTACATTGTTTTGAAGGATATCGGACAAAAATTGGGCTTTACAATTTCCAGAAACCTAATATTACTAATAGGATAAGCGCAAAGCCTGCGATAATCGCGCCCAACCAACCTAAAAGGCATAGACAGGTAACGATCACCCCGGCAATTAAAACACCAAGACTGATCACCAAGAACGATTTCTTGAAATCAAGACCGAATAGGAATGCAATAAGCGCGCCGGTCCAGGCGCCAGTGCCTGGTAAAGGGATGGCGACAAAAGCCATGAGTCCGATCTCTTCATATTTTTCAATAACCTTATTGCCTTTGTGTCGGGTTCTTTCAAAAAGCCATTTAAAGAATTTATCGAATATTTTTATCCTAGAAAGAAATTTTACTATTGGTTCAAGCAACCACAGTATCAATGGTACTGGTACGAGGTTGCCAATGTAAGAAATAAGAAAAGCCTTGAACCAGGGCATTTTGAAAAAGTTGATGGCCATGGGCAAGGCACCCCTCAATTCAATGATCGGTAACATTGAGGTTATAAAGATTGCGAGTTCTGGACTCAAACCTCTACTGACTAAGTCCTGTGGTGTCATATAATACCTCTTCTCCTTCTAATTATCCAATCAATTGCAAGAAGTGCCAAAATTAATATATAACTGATCGGTGAATCAAAGTCGAATTTCACGCTGCGGCGAACAGGTTTAGCTATAGGAGGTTCAAAAGCAGTGATTTCATTGAGATCGAAATACTTGCCACCGGTTTCCGAGGAAAGGGTTTCAAGGAAATGTTTATTGAGCCCCCTGTCTAGTTCTATCAAATTTCCCGCTACGATCAGCTTGAGTGTATTACTGGTGAGTTCTTCATTATCAAGTTTACCTGATGCTCTGAGAAAGATATCACCTGCTTGTTTGGGTATGAAAGATCCTTCGTATATACCTCTCCCGATCTCAAAAAAGGGGATTTTGGTATTATCATACTCAAAAAAGAAATCACCACCGCTGGTAAGTCTATAATCCTGGTCATAACTTTGGAGTTTTGGTGAGATGACTTCGCCTACATCATATATGCTATGTAATGTAGTTAGAAATAGTCGCTTATTTTTCCCGACAGGTGACAAAAATCTGATTATATCGCTGATCAAAAGAGCGAGAATATTCTTTTGTTTTAGCCCAAGTTGGACAAAGTGCCAGGTACCGACAGCAACGGCATTGATCTGGAAAACCGTTCCGGTGCCGTAATTATGATATGCAATGATCGGTATATTGTTTGAATGGGCGATAATAATTGCTTTATCATCGATTCCGAGAACACGATTGATCGCTAAAAGCGGCGGATAGTCATCACCCGGGATAAAACATGAGAAAGGTTCATTTATGTCTAATGTAAAATTCCCTTTGACAACCAATCCGGAGGTATTGATAGGTAGTATTTCATTCCAGTTAGTGGTATGTCCCTGTATCGATCCGATACACAGAAGACCCATCCCTCTTTTTAGCACTTCCCCAATATCCGACCACGGTAAATTTTTAAAATTAACATTATCTAAGATCATTACATCGACATCATCCAGTTTTGGCAGAGTTTGGATTTGTTTGTTTGTTATTAAATCCAGGATCGAATTTTTATTAAGTTTAACAAGAGGAAGAAGGTCAATATAAGCATCCTTGCTCAAATTTCTTACCAGGAATTTTGAGTTGAATGACAGGTGATCAGTATAGTAGATAACTTTTATTTTTTTCTGAAAAACCTTCAGAGAGAATTCGATTTGGTTGTTCTCATAAACCATTTCTTCAGCCTGACGCGCGACATCAATGAGGATTTTTGTTTGTTCGGACTGATTGATTTTCACCCAGAACTCAATGCTGGTCTTCGATTTTGCATCACTTAGCAACAATGATTTTTTCGCTTGTTTTCCATTACAGCGGAGTGTTGCTAGCGCACTGCCTCCGACAAAACCCTGCGATTCAATGACCACTTCAATTTTTATTGAATCATCGATAAAAACATACGATGGATATATCACGTCAATGATAGCAACATCCCGTATTTTTTCTGAGCCTACTCCAAAGGTGTAAACAGGGATACCAAATTCTTTTATGCCCGAGAAAGGGAAATGACCGTAATTATGGTTACCGTCTGATACCAGTACAATAAACGCGGGTTCTTTTTTGCAGACATCTTCAAGTACCTGTCCAATATCAGTAAAGCGACTCGACAGCAAGGTGTCATTTGATGGACCGATATAAAGGGTTTCACCAAAATAGAATTTAGTGTGAGCAAATCGTATTTCGTTCAATGATCTGTTCATGTCATCGATGTAGTTTGCCATACTTGCCGAATGATCAACCAATAATGCAGGAGGGTTCACCTGTTTATTGACGGTGTAAGAAAGGATAAATCCCGTTAGCAAGATATACAGAATAATTATGGATATTATACGTAACGGTACCAGAGCTAATGTTTTATAGTATAAGAAAACTGTTAGTCCAAGTGCAATAAAACTAATTAAAAATATTATCAAAATCTTTCTCGTCCAATTTGAGATCAATAATATTTAGACTGTCGGTCGTCGATACAAGACCGCTGCCTGAATATTTACCACTAAGGACCTCGACCGTATAGGGTAGAGAATCTCTTACTTCAAACTGGAAATCACCACCTTCGATAAGCGCGATCCCCAATGGTGTTTGTCTCTTAAGTAATGCAAAACCTGTTTTCACTAATGTGTCGTTGATATGAACACTACCCTTCAGGATAAAAGATATGAATGTTGTATCTGGCGTTATATTGGTCACCAGTGTTCCGAAAAGATTGCCGCTTAGATCACGACACCCCTGGTTAATGTAAATATAGTATGTTGTGTCAAAAGCAAAAGCATCAATGGTGTCGACCGGCACAAGATAACAGACGCGCAGGTTGCGCCACTGTGTGATAATGTTCTTTTTAGGGATCAGTGAGAACTCAAAAAAAGTCGTGTCCATTGCTTCTGAAAACTGAAAGTAGAATTCACTCTTATTTTTACCTTCTGAATATTTGATAATCCAGGGAGCAATAGTATCTGGTCTTGAAGTTCCGGCAAATCGATCAATAAAAGCACCCTTGTTCTGAGCCGTGTCATAAACATAGCCATTTACCGAGTATTCAGTATCCATCTGCAATTCAGTAATGGCAACGATCTCAGCCGCAGATAGAGAGGGGTATAAGGTTTTTATCCTGAGCGTATCCTCGCCCGTTGTTATGCGGAAATTCTCTGTGCTGAGGTTAAGGGTGTCTATATCCTCTGAGAAAGTGAATTGTACCTGTATATTGTTCAATGCGATTATGTTCTGGAGTTTTGGTTTCATTCGGTCTTTGACAAGCGGGGGTGCTTTATGAGCACAGGTGATGATTAGCAGTGCCAAAAAGACCCACCAGGATTTCCTCATGGTCTATTCTATTATCTTTACCAAGAAAGTCAACCCCCGCACCGAATTTTTTAAGACTTGTTTAATAGCTCTTCGATTTTTTTCTTATTGTCAGTGGTTACAATATTTTTCAGGATAGCTAGTGATAATGTTTTATAAATATTCGAAAGATTTTTGTTTTTCTGCAATATTTTTAAATGTTTTTTTATAGTTGAAATGTCACCGCGTTCGAGCGGACCACTCAAGGCATTTTTAACGCCGTTTTTGATGACATTGTCGAGTGTTGTTTTAATGATTGGTGAGATCACATCACTTATATCTTTTTTAGTCCAACCGATGTCTCTGGAAAGTCCCTCGATAGCAGAGATTAAGCCAACCAGTAGATTTGAAGAAAAAACTCCGATCAGGTGATATTTAGCTTTGTTGTGTTTCTTTATTCTCTTTACGTTGAAATATGAACTTTTGAATATTCGTCCGGCAGCACGCAGCGCTGGTTTATCTCCTTCAATGAACAAGCTGTATTTATCCCGAACTGGTGGTAAAATGATTTCTGGAAATGTCATAAAAGGATGTATGGATGCACGGTGTATTTTCTTTGATTTTGAGAAAATAGTCGAGGGTAATAGACCACTGAAGTGAAAAACATATTTTTCACCCTCAAGAAATGGTTTTGCTTTTGTAAACGCGATCGCGATTCTATCATCCGGGGTAGCAAAAAATAGTGCCCGGCTCTTAGTACATATTTCCTCATGGCTGGCGTTTTTCAAAATCTTCAAGTGTTTAACAGCTCGTTGCTGGTTTCTCTTTTTAATATCATATACGCCAATAATTCTATTATTCTTCTTGATTAAACAAAAAAGACTTATGCCAACTTTGCCGCAGCCAATAAGCCCAATATCCATACCGTTATTATAATCTGAATAGAAATCGCGTCAAGGTAGGCTATTGTCATTGGGTTCTTGTCCCGATTTATCATTTTGGATTATAATATATAGGAAAATCGTAGATACCGCAAAGCGGGAGAACTTAATTCTTGGAAACTTATCCTTCGAGCGAACCCGCAAAACAATTGTCTGTAGTTGCCCGATTCATCGGGCTTCGTATTGCCATTAGATATAGTAGATTACGGGATTCATCGAGCTTGTCTGATAAACCCCGCTCCTTCATAATGGGCGTGGGTGAATCAGACGACTACGGTATTTGCTTTTTGTTCCGTTTCTCCGATACTCCGTGACACCCTTACTTTGCCATTTTGTCCCTGGTACTTAAATGCTGACCTGTGTCATACTTTGTGGTATGTCAACGTCAACATCTTGTGAATTTTGAATATCATTCTTTAGCGCATAAGCTTCATCAATGTCACCATGGATGAGAAAGATTTTTTTAAGACGACCGTTAGAACAATTTTTCACATATTCAAGCAGGTCACCGCCATCCGCATGGGCAGAAAGACCACCCATAAAAAAAACTTGCGCTCGGACTTTATAATCATTGTTGAATATCCAGACCTTGTCAGCACCTTCAAGGATTTTTCTTCCCAAGGTACCACGCGCCTGAAACCCCGTTATGACAATGATATTATTATTTTTTTCAATGGCATGTATGAGATGATGCGTTACTCGACCACCTTCGCACATCCCGGATGCCGATATAATTATCATTGGTCGGTTCTGATTATTTAAGCTTTTGGATTCTTCGGAATTCTTTATGTAATTGAGTCCCGGAAAATCAAATGGGTCACTGTCAACGAATATCTTGTATGTTTCTTTATCAAAGCACTCTGGATGATCCCTAAACACTTCAGTTACACTCGTTGCCAGAGGGCTATCAACATAGACTGGTATATCTTTAAGACTTCCGTCCTCATGCAGATTTTTAAGCATGGTAATCAAGACCTGGGTTCTTTCTACGGCAAAAGCAGGTATAATTATTTTGCCGCTATTCTGCTTGCCCTTATTGATTACATCCCTGAATTCGTCGGTCATTCCTTCAAATGATTTATGGGTCCTGCCGCCATATGTAGATTCAAGGATCATGTAATCGACATCTGTAACTATAGTAGGATTTCTTATGATGGGCATATTTTTTCTGCCAAGATCACCACTAAAAAGAACTTTTTTGCCATCCGCTTCAAGCACAACTATTGATGATCCCAAAATATGGCCTGCATCAAAAAGCGTAGCCTTTACTCCTTTTACCGGCTCAAATGTTTTGCCATAGTCAATCGGTGAAAGTTGCCCGATTGTCTGTTCTGCATCCTCGACCGTATACAGCGGTTCTTTGAGGGGGAGCCCGGTTTTTTTATTTTTTTTATTGAGATATTCTATATCATATTGCTGGATCTTAGCCGAATCAAGCAATAAGAGGGAGACGATATCTTTCGTCGCTGGTGTACAGAATATCGATCCTGAGAAACCACGTTTTGCTAAATTCGGTAAGTTACCTGAATGATCGATGTGAGCATGGGAAAGAATTACCGTTTTTATATCTTTGGGTTTAAAGGGAAAAGTACGGTTTATGCGCTCTGCTTCTTCGCGGTGTCCCTGGTATAAACCGCATTCAAGCAAGAATTTTTGTTTATTATACTCAAACAGGTGGAGCGATCCCGTAACCGTTCTTGTTGCACCAATGAATGTGATGTCCACACGCTATTATAAATGGAATTCCATCGGAGTCAATGGAAACCGTGGGGTCAAATCTCAACATTCAACATTTCTAAAATAGGTTTTTTGGGTTTCTTTGATACCAGTATAATAAAATCTGTATGAAAAAATACAAATGTTGAATGTTGAGATTTGACCCCAAGATGTCTCAGATTTAGTTTCGTGAATGGTTTTTTATAATTTGTTGTCCAATGTCGAGATTTGACCCCAGCTATCTGGGGTACTTCTGGTTAATAATTTTAATGAGTTCTTCAGCCTCTTCAGGCGACAATTCGTCCATCTCATCATATGGATCATACTCATAATATGACGGTGCTTCTTCTTCGACTGTCTGCTCGGGTTTGGGCTGGAAAAATACAAAATAACCGATCGTTGCTGCAAGCAATACTGAAGCAGCCACTGGAAGGACTATTTTTAAAGGGAATCTACTTTCTATTTTTTCATGGCTAATTTTTTCGTGCATGGTAATGATAAAATCATCCCAATATGTGTTGCGGAAATGACATTCACAGGTTTCACTTTCTTCTGATATACATGTCTGGATACAAATACTCAAAAGCTGCAATTCCTCACGGCACAGCGGGCACTGTTCAGCGTGTTCCCGGATCCTTAACTCCTCATCCGGCGTTAACTCACCAAGGACGAGGTCAATTATCTTTTCCTGTACGTCAAAGCAGTTCATACTCTAGCCCTAAGACGATTTCTCAAGTTCTTTACTG
Source organism: bacterium (assembly GCA_049647165.1). GTDB lineage: Bacteria > Hydrothermota > Tepidihabitantia > SM23-42 > SM23-42 > JAUVZL01. The sequence continues at coordinate 11,957 of JBARXB010000012.1, read as the reverse complement.
CCAGATGATGGTTTACTTTTATCGTACTAACCGGTTTTTTCAGGATATCGCTAATTTCCTGGTAGGAAAAATCCTGCAGGGTTCGAAGGGTAAAGACTGCTTTTTGTACCTTAGGTAATTCTGCTACCGCAGCGTAGATCATTTCCCGGAATTTCTTATTCTTGTATATCTGAACTGGATCATCCCGTTGCGAACCAGTGATCTCCTCAAAAAGCTCTTCAGTAGGGCGGCGCTTTTTTATAAAATTAAGACAATTATTGACCGCAATCCTGTATAACCAGGTTGAGAATTTCGACCTTCCACCGAATTTGTTTATCTTGCGATATGCTTTTAGAAACGTTTCTTGTGCCATATCTTTAGCGTCATCATAATTTCTCAGGATCTTATAGCAAAGATCATGTATCTTGATCTGATGGCGTCGCACCAATTCATCATAAGGTGCGACTTCGCCCGCTTTAACGAGCTTAACAAGTTCTTCATCTCTTAGTTCCTGATATTTAGACAGTTCCTTGGTAAATTCGTTTACCCCGTTAGATACTGTTTTCCTTTTATGCTTACTCATTTTACGCATTATCATTCGCTGTTTTTTGTTTTCAGTCATGTTTAAATATGTGGTATCTAACGGGGTTTACCCATCATTTTATTAGGTTAATTTTCAGATTTTGTTTTTCAACAAATCTGGTTAGTTTATTGCGCATATCAATGGTTGTGAATTTATGTTTTTTTGCTAGTTTTTTGATATCTTGATATTCCAGAGAGAATCTTGTGTTTTTGCGATGTTGTGTTAACTTGACGCGGATTGGTCCATAGGGCGATTTAATCTTTAATATTTTACGGGGTAGAACAATTCTCTTGGTCGACCTGGTTCTTATGCCCAGAGTAGTTGTTTCATTAAAAAGAAGATCGAGGATAGATTCAACATGTCCTTTGGTTAATACAGTCAATTGGATACCAGGTCGGGTGTTTTTCATTATCGTACTGGTCAAGAAAACCTCCAGCGCGCCAGCTGCATACAATTTTTCAAAAACCACATCATAGTGCTGGGGATTCATATCATCGATATTGGTTTCAATGACTGTGCACTCATCGACCAGGTCACTCGTTATTTCGCCGAGGAAGACACGCATCAAGTTTGGATAATCTTGGATCTTCATAGTACCGGCACCAATACCTACGCCGATGATCTTTGATAAGACAAGGTGTTCATTTGGTTGAGCAATAGTGCTCAGTATTGCTGCACCAGTTGGCGTTGTTAGTTCCGCGTGAACAGGCATGAATTCGACCGGGTAACCTTTTAGTAATTCAGCTGTTGCGAAATTAAATGCTGGCATATTCCCTTCCCTGGTTTTAATAAACCCCTTGCCAGCTTTCAGGGATTTTGTGTATACCTGTTCAATATCAAGGTATTCAACGGCGATAAGTACACCGGTTATATCGAGCAAAGTGTCAGCATCAGCGAGTTCATGCAGGTGAATGTCCTTTGTGTGGTGTATTTTTTTTTCAACCTTGAAAATACGCTCTATTATTTCGACCGCTTGATCCTTTATGCTTTTTGACAGTTTACTTTTTTCTATAAAAGGAATAAATTGCTTTTCCCCGATTTTCTTTTTTATTTTAAAATCAAGATGCTTTGCACTAACGCCGTTTCGAATGACCCGTGTTACCCTGAGTTCAAAACCCGGTACAAACTTCAGTTTTTCTCTTAGATGGTTTTGTGGTACACCCAGATCGATCAAACTCGCCAGTATCATATCGCCGCTCGTTCCTAATATCGGGTCAAAATATAGAATTTTCATGGTTTATTGATTAATGCGGCTATATAACCAGCACCAAATCCATTGTCGATATTGACCACGGCTACACCTGGTGCGCAGGAATTGAGCATCGTCAGTAATGGTGTTAGACCCTGCAGATTGAGTCCATAGCCGATACTCGTTGGTACGGCGATGATCGGTTTGGAGAATAATCCACCGGCAACCGAAGCCAAAACACCATCCATGCCAGCAACAACAATGAGAACGCGCGCCTTTTCTATTTCCCAACGAAATGATAATATGCGGTGAAGACCAGCCACGCCAACATCGTATATCCTCTTGACTTTACTGCCCATAACCTCAGCGGTAATTGCCGCTTCTTCAGCTACCGGGATATCAGCAGTACCCCCGGTTAAAATACTTATCAAGCCCTGTTGTTTGAGTTTTTTACCGATGAAATATATCCGGGCATCTTTATGGTACGTACCTTTTTTAAATTTTGTTTTAATAGCCTTGGCAAGTTTCGGTGTCACTTTGGTCAGCAGAACCATATCATTTGCTTTAAGTATCTTTGTAGCGATAGCAAATACCTGCCTGGCTGTCTTGCCCTGGCTGAAGACAACTTCGGGAAAACCTTTCCTTTTCTGCCTGTGTAGATCGACCTTTGCATAACCGAGGTCATCGAAAGGATCGATGAATACTTTGGATTGTTTCATTTAAAAAACCTCAGCGGAGAATTTGAGAATTTTCGTATCTTTTGATTTATATGCATCACCGGGTAGTCCGGCTTTATGACAGGTTTGTTCGAGGAACTGCTCGACCGACCAGTTATATTCAGTGGCAACTTGAGGAAGCAGTAGGCCTTGATAACCGCCTTGATGGATAATTAGACCATCGCGACCGATCACGATATCGCTAAAATTTTTAATTTCTTCCGGGGGTGTAAGGATCGAGATTTCAATATCTAAATCATCGAGTTCCTTTTCATTGACCGACGGGAACCGAGGGTCTTCGAGCGCGGCAGCTCGTGCCATTTGCTGGCACGAAACATAAAGTGGTTGGTTTGCGATAATGAGTCCGATACAACCTCGCAGATTACCGTGTTTATTCAGGGTCACGAATATTCCGTAAGGTTCTTTTAGCTTTCCCGTTATGTTCTTCACTACTGGAAGGTCATTACCCCGAACTGCTGCTTCAATAGATTGTCGTGCTATTTCCTTTAATTTTTTCTTTTCTACTTCTGAGAACCCCAGATCAATACCAACCTCGATTTTTTCTTCTTTCAACAAAGCGGCCGCAAGATAGCCGACCACACCGCCCGAATAATCACCAGTAGCATCACCGCTCGTTGCATACATTAGAGTTTTTGCAGATGTCGCACCCTTTTTTCGAGCTACGATCATTGCCGTAATAATAGGCGCAGCACCACAAGCTTCGCAACTATCCGTGGTGAGTCTTCTATATAACATCTCCGGATCGTATTTTGATACCGATTCAATGAGAAGATTGTCCAGAGCTTTTGCTTCTTCCTGTTTATGAAAATGGGATAGATCTGAGCTGGCGATGATAAGAACATTTTTTCCTTTTGTTGCGGTGACGATCGCATCGCTTAAAATTTCGCACATTTCATAGTCCTGACTGCCCATAATGATCTCAACGACTTTGAAATCCTTAATAACTTTTTGTATGAAAGGTATTTGAATTTCTACCGAGTGTTCTTTCATATGAGCCATGGGCTCGTTAATAATATTCTTATTATATTTTATTATTTTCCTGGCCAGGGGCAGATCAAATTCAACCTTACCCAAGGGGGTGATACGGCCAGCTATGGTATCGACCGAAGCACCTAAAAAACCGTGGTGATGGCTTGGTCCGATAACAATAACATCATCGAATGTCTTGTTTTCGACGGTTTTATAGGCATAAGCAGCCACCGATCCTGAGTAAATATAACCGGCATGTGGTGATATGAGTGCCACGATTTCACCATGTACTTTGGACCGTGTATTACTTAAAAACCCATCGAGCATTGCATTCAAATCCTTTTTTGAACCTGGATACCAGGTGCCGGCATGTGGTGAATTCCGGTATTCTTTGCTTTCACAATTTTGTGCCATAAAAATCACTCCTAATAAGAGAACCTTGATAAAGATACTCATTCGATATACTATAGATAAATATAGATGTGTCAATATTTATTATCTATTGGGCAACAAGACACGTGCAGCACATGCCGCGGCAAGAGCTTTGATTAGATCGACTGGGATGAATGGTAAAACTGTCAGATACAATGTAGTTTTTATACTGCTCTGCATGAAGATAGTGAAATGGAGGGCACCGAATATATAGATTATCGATACGGCGATCATCATTAAGCCGATTAAATTAATAAATGAATGGCTTTGTCTATAGCGCTGTGTTATCCAGCCAACCAGAAAAGCTGCCGGGATAAAACCTAATACATAACCAGTTGTGGGGCTTATTGGCAAACCTGAGACTGATCCGGAAAACCAGGGCATGCCAGCAAAGCCAATTGAAGCGTATAACATCATGCTCAATCCACCGTAAATATGACCAAGTACAATACCGCTCAGCAGAACCACGAAAACTTGTCCAGTGATCGGCACTGGGGTAAAAGGTAGTGGTATTCGCAGCTGCGCGGCAATGCCGGTTATCATTGCTACCGATAAAGTCAAATACAATTTTTTGGTCCATGCTAAACCATCAAACCAATCAAAATAGATGTCTCTTGTTTTTTCCAGACTGCCTAATGTTTTTGCAAGATTCAAAACTCCGCCTTTATTTTATTATGCCCGATAGCGCATTCTGCCATTTGATATTGTCTTTAACAAAAAAACCGATGTCCAAATTAGAGTCATGCAAGACCAGGAACGACATACCTGCGCGGTAACTGCCCAAAAAATTCTTTTCTTCGGTTACATCTTTCATGCTTTCAAGCGCGATCTCCATCTTCTTACCGACCAGGGGCATGAAAACAACTTTGCGGTCGGTTAAGCCAATAACACCGTCGCATTTGACTCGCCCGTACGTACTCGTCGCCCCACGAAAACTTGCAAATTCCGGAGTTATGATAAATACCTCCCCGGATAATTTCATCTGTCGGAATAATCCAGCTATTTTTCGTTTTTTCCAGGACATGTAAATAGCGAAAGAAAAAAATAAGCCGATGATGACGGTAATGATTATGATAATTATCATAATTTACGGATATTATAAGTTACCCTAATATTTCCCTTTTTCGATAGAACTCACAAGGTTCTCGATATGTCGCATGACCGATTGTATTTTCTTTTCCTTGATAAAATAATTCTTCCCGTTCCCAGCTGTTTCATAGCGCACGAGATCAAGCTGACGAAGCGAGCGCAGTACAGCACTTATCGTTGGTATGGATAATTTCATTTCACATGCTATTTGAGTGGGATTCATAGATTTCTTGGCAAGCATTTTCATGATTTCATAGGCAGTTGGATTACCGAGCACACGGCAAATCCTTGAACTTCGGTAATGCAACTCGGGTATTTTCTTTGCCATATTAACAATATATCGCATTGACACCTTTTGTCAACCACATTTAGTCATTTAGCCAATTGGCTAAATGACTAAATCATGGTAGACGAGGTTCTAGATATTTTATAAAGTTCCGGAGGATTCCGGGGCGGAATATAGGTTAACGGATTGTTTTGGCTCAATGATTCTCTTGTTTTATCTAAGTTTGAAGGTGTTATACTTGACATTCACTTGATTGTGAATTAGGATAGGCCGTGAAATTATCTGAGGTTGGTCGAATCGTCAAAGGTAATATCTTTGGACGAAAAAATCTTAAGATCAAGGAGATTCTACCTCCAGAGGAAGCCGGTGCTGGCGATCTGACTTTTTTGTTCGATCCTGAGCAGAAAACTGGTGCGGGTATGATCGTTGCCTTAAAGCGCGTAAAAGGAAAGAGCGGGGTGCTCGTGAAAAACCCAAAGCGCGCTATGTTTGTTTTGCTCAAGCATCTTGCTCAGAAAAAATTCGAAGCCGGTGTTTCTCTTCGCTCGCTCATTGGTCATAATGTGGTTCTACCCAGACGATGTCGAATTGAACCATTTGCCATAATCCGTGAAAATGTGGAGATCGGAAATGGTACTTGTATTGGTGCGCACTGTTATATCGGTGCTAATGTTATCGTCGGGCGTTTTTGCACGATTCATCCTCACGCCGTGATCTTGACCGGCAGCAGGATCGGTAATTATGTTGAAGTCCATGCCAATACCGTGATCGGTGAGGAGGGTTTCGGTTTTATAAAGAACAGAGGCTATAAGAGGATCAAACATATCGGTGGCGTGGTTATCGCTAATTTTGTTGAGATCGGCGCTAATGTGACGATCGATCGAGGAACGATTGGTAATACGATCATCGGTGAAGGTACAAAAATCGACAATCTGGTGCAGATCGCTCATAATGTTAAGATCGGTCGGGCTTGTATACTCATGGGTCAGGTCGGCATTGCAGGTTCAGCAAAGATCGGTAATAATGTTACATTGTGTGGTCAGGTAGGCGTGAGCGATCACGTAGAAATCGGTGACAATGTCGTAGTCTATGCAAAGTCTGCGGTTTTGAAATCAATACCCTCAGACAAAGAATACTCAGGCATACCGGTTCGAGAGCACCGAGCCGTCCTACGTGCGCTTGCACGTTTATACAAAGAACAATGAAGATAGGAATTAGCGGTGACTGCCTGAACAGAGGATCGAGCCATATCGAAGTAAGATCAAGCGATAAGTTCTCATTGTTTGTCCATAAAGATTCTTGCCCACCGATAAATATTCCACTCGACATAAACAATATTACTGTAGAAAATCATCTGGTTTCACTCAGTCACCAGGTCCGGGTGGATATTGTCGAGCATTTATTTTCTGCGCTCTATGGTTTGGGTTTATTCAATGTCAGAATAGATGTACACGGCAACGAGCTTCCTTTTTTCGACGGCTCAAGTAGGGTATATGTTGAGAAGTTGAAGGCTTTGGTTTCTGATAGTAAACTAAGAGGTTGCACTGCGACCGAGAAAGTACTGGTTAGTCATGGAAGTTCTTTTTTGATGTATGAACCTTTGGAACAAAACCGACTTATTATCGATATGGAGCTATTTCACCCATTTATTGGAATACAGAAGATAAACCTGGAGATCGACGAGAAAACTTATATCTCAGAGGTTGCGCCTTCACGCACATTCGTTTTTACTGACGAGTCAGACCCTCGCTTGAAGGATTTACCACCTTATGGTATCGGTATAACAAGGAATAATGTTTATTCGAGTGAGCCCCTGCGTTATAAAGATGAACTTGTCCGCCACAAAATTCTCGATCTACTTGGTGACCTCTATGTTTTGAGGAAAAAAATTTTCGGCAGGATCGCCGGTCGAAATACATCCCATTCATTAAACCTGGTATTTGCACACAAACTTTTAGACACACTGTTGCATACAAATTAGCAAATACTAAATTTTACTTTTTATGGACTGTGCTTTGAACTATATTGCTGAAGAAGTATGCCCGCAATTATAAAGAACAGCCCTATTATCGTCGATGTCAGTATTTTTTCACCGACTGCGAAGTGAATAATAACGAGAGACAAAAAGGGTACAAGATAGATCATATTGCTTACTTGTGCAGTCGTTCTTGATAATTTCAAGGCTTTGAGCCAGAGCACAAATGTTATACCCATTTCAAATATCCCGATATACAATGCACCGATATACCCAAGGTTCTCTGCTTTGAGTGATTGTTTTGTAATGAGCAAAAATACTATTATAAAAAAAGACCCGAAAAGAAAATTCAGGAACAATTTAGCTACTACATCGCGTTTATCTTTCATATTGTATAACCAGAAGATCGCCCAGATAAATGCACTACCTAAAGCCAGAAGGACTCCAAAAAGATTAGTGAATTGTATTCCCAATATATGACCATGTGTTGAAATGATAAAGACTCCGATAAAACTTATGACCAGAGCAAAGATACTTTTAGACGTTATTTTTTGACGCAAAACAACTATCGAAAGCAGAGCGAGTACGATCGCCCATGTCTGATTCAAGGGCTGAGCCTCTTGAGCGGGAAGTAATTCATAGGCTTTAAAAAGAACCAGATAGTATAGAAAAGGGCTGCAAAGACCGAGTAGAGCAGAGCGGGTATAATCTTGTCTTGAATACGTTTTTAATATATTTATTTTATTATTAAATATTAATAAGATAAAAAATACAATTGATGAAATAAATGAACTCAGGGCGAGTAGTTGAATGTGATTAAGATATCTCAGCGAGATCTTAAATGCTGACGCGACAGTTGCCCAGATCGCTACTACGAAAGCAGTGTAAAGATAAGCTTTCCTCTGATCAGTCATAATTACAGTACCGATAATAGAAAAATCCAGCGTCCATACCCTAACCCAGCTCCCATTCTTTAGAATGCATCTTCAATATAGTCATATGATATTTTGTCGGTTTTCTGATTGATCGCCAGAACATCAAAATGAACCTCCGTATCCATTGGCAATTGTCTGAGCTTGAGCCAGAGAACGGCAGTTTTTCTGATTTTTGCCTGTTTTCTTTTTTGTACTGATTCCTGGGGCAAGCCATATTCTTCACTCCGGCGATATTTAACCTCGATGAATCTGAATGCTTGTTTTTTCCTTAAAATTAGATCGATCTCACCAAACCGGCAGCGGAAATTATGGCCGACAATATTGTAACCTTTTTTCTTAAGGAAAACGCGCGCCAGGCTTTCACCTTTTCTGCCGAGGGAGATTTTATCCATGTTTAATGCTGAGGTCAAATGCTAAATTCGCAATATCCAGTGGGGTCAAATCTTGACAATTGACAAGCATTGAACGAATCGCTATTTGAATAGTCGTTTATTGGGTATCCGTCCGTGAGCGTTTTGTATTTTAATCGGGTTATTGCTCTATTGTCAATAGTCAAGCTACTGTCCTGGGGAATCGAGGGGCCTGTCCTGAGCGAAGTCGAAGGGATTTGACCCCAAGAGACGGAATGTTTTGCGGTGTATCGGACACGGTCCGTACTCCCGGATGCATCTTCGGTGCAATTTAGTTGGATACCCTTTATGTTTGTTGAATTGATATACCGGGTATTGCTCGTGATATTTCTGCATTATTCGATCACGTTTGACTTTTGCTAAGATCGAAGCCGCGGCTATTGAAAGACTCAATGTATCGCCCTTGATTATAGCGAGCTGCTGGAGCGGCAGATCGTTAATGGTCACAGCATCGATCAAAACAACATCAGGGAGTATTTTCAATCCGTCAATAGCTTGTCGCATTGCTTGTTTTGTTGCATTGAGAATATTGATTTTATCGATGATATCTGGTTCGACGATGCCAAAGGAATAACTCAGGGCAACGTTCGTTATAATTCTATAAAGTTTTTCCCTCTTTAGCGGTGAGAGCTTTTTGGAATCGTTTATTTCCGGGTTATAGAAATTTTTTTTAAAAATGACCGCAGCCGCAACGACTGGGCCTGCGAGAGGTCCTCTTCCTGCTTCATCGACCCCGGCAAGATGATTATGTTTTTTCCACAGAGTTTTGTCCAGGAGCAGTTTCACCCTTTGGCTCCTTGGTTTTTTTTGCTTCTTTTTTTTCGCTTGACTTGATCGGTTTTTCTTTTTCTCCTGCAGGTTTTTCGACCACAGGTTTCTCATCTTTTTCAACAACTGGTTCGGCGGGTTTAGCTTTAGCCGATGTATCGAGTTCTTCCAATTCGGGCTTTTTAGGTTTTAGTGCAGCTTCTTTGATCTTCATTTTTCCACCTTTACTTTGCCGCAGATAGCTTAACTTTGCTCTTCTCACCATACCTTTTTTCTTGATCTCGATTTTTATCATTGGTGAATGAAGAGGAAAGATACGTTCGACACCAACACCTGCCGATATTTTTCTCACTGTGAAAGTTTTAGATTTTGCCATACCTCGTATTTGCATTACAATACCCTCAAAAGTCGTGGTACGTTCTTTTTCACCTTCTATTATTTTGGAATAAACTTTGATTAAATCGCCTGGTTTAATATCAGGAATCTTTGCCATCAAGTACCTCCAATAAAATTTCTAAGTCGTTTTTTGAAAATTCTCCAGGTGGAATGATTTCTGGTTTATTATTCAATGTTCTCTGGAGAGATTCTTTTCTTCGCCAACGAGCGACCATTTTGTGGTGACCGCTTGTTAAAACGTGCGGTACGTTTATATTATTGTATAGATTGGGACGTGTATAAATTGGTGCTTCTAATAGGTGTTGCTCAAAAGAATCCGTATCTGCAGAGTCGATATTCCCCATACTTCCTGGCAGTAATCTGGTAACTGATTCGATAATAACCAGGGCACCGATTTCACCACCCGATAGAATATAGTCACCGACAGAAACCTGCAGCGGATTAAAAATCGTATTTATTCTTTCATCAATTCCCTTGTAGCGACCACAAATTATGATTATATGTTTACGCCCAGTTAATTTCTTAACGGTATGTTGTTTTAACCTTTTGCCCTGAGGTGTGAGCATAATTAATAATGAACTTTTGGTCTTTACTTGGTTGATCGCTTTAAATAAAGGATCTGCTTTCATTACCATACCGGCACCACCACCGAACTGATAATCATCGACGACTCCGTCTTTTGTAAAATCCCTCGGGTTGGTTATTCTTATCTTTACGATTCCCTTTTCCTGGGCAATTTTTAGAATACCAAAGGATAGGGGGCTATAAAAATAATCCGGGAATATTGAGATGATATCGAACTTCATTTAAGTTGCCTTGTTTGGTGGGGTGAACACGGATTTAACTACATAACTATTAAAGATATTGAAAAAGGCAAGAAATGTCAGTTAGCATTATTCAATGATTTCCAGAACCGTACGTTTGCCCTGTTTCATGGCTGCAGCGGTGACAATCGTTCTGATCGCTTTTGCAGTTCTGCCCTCTTTGCCAATTACTTTACCCAAATCACCTTCACCGACTCTAAGTTCGTATATGATGCTTTTTTCGCCAGCGATTTCAGTCACAGCGACTTTATCTGGATTGTCTACCAGAGCTTTTACTATGTAGTTGATAAGCTCTTTCATTGTTGACCTCCTTCTTTTGCAATCAACTTAGCTACAGTATTGGTCGGTTGAGCTCCTTTTGAAATCCAATACTCAATGCGATCCCGCTTCAGATTCAATTCCTTGCTTCTGGGATCGTAATGGCCCACTCTTTCAATGAATTTACCATCTCTTGCCTTTTTCGAATCTATGACGACAATTCTATAAAAGGGGACCTTCTTTTTTCCTTTTCTGGTTAATCTTATTTTCACCATAGGCTACTATTATATGTATATTAATATGATTGTCAATAGCTGATATCGTATTCGTGATTCGTCCCGCAAAGCGGGATCCTCGATTTACTGATCATTATATGTATCAATATGAAAAATCGGGATAAATCGTTTGGACAAAAAAAGTCCAGAGCATCAGGTCGGTTTTTTCCTTGAAAGGAGGTGATCCAGCCACACGTTCCCGTACGGCTACCTTGTTACGACTTAGCCCCAGTCATCCACCCTACCTTGGGCCCTCTAAAGAGAGACTTCGGGTATTGTGAACTTCCATGGCTTGACGGGCGGTGTGTACAAGACCCGAGAACGTATTCACCGCAGCATGCTGATCTGCGATTACTAGCGATTCCTTCTTCATGAGGGCGAATTGCAGCCCTCAATCCGAACCATGCCTACCTTTTAAGGATTTGCTCCACCTTACGGTCTTGCTTCCCGTTGTAGTAGGCACTGTAGGACGTGTGTAGCCCTGGACATAAAGACCATGATGACTTGACATCATCCCCACCTTCCTCCACATTATCTGCGGCAGTCCCCTTAGAGTGCCTTCATCCGAAGACAAAATGGCAACTAAGGGAAGGGGTTGCGCTCGTTGCAGGACTTAACCTAACACCTCACGGCACGAGCTGACGACAGCCATGCAGCACCTGTGCTGACTTTCCACCAGAGGTGGAATCCCTCACCTTTCGGTTTGGTACTATCAGCATGTCAAGTCCAGGTAAGGTTCTTCGCGTTGCCTCGAATTAAACCACATCCTCCACCGCTTGTGCGGGTCCCCGTCAATTCCTTTGAGTTTCACCCTTGCGAGCGTACTCCCCAGGCGGTACACTTAACAGGTTA
>JBARXB010000011.1:0-24526 GCA_049647165.1 bacterium | reverse complement strand
TTACGTATATTTCTTTAGTATTTTGTCGAATTCTTCCTCACGTTCAACGAGGACTTTGCGTGATTTGCTGCCCTGGAAAGGTTCGATCAGCTTTGCCCCTTCGAGCTGATCAACAATCCTTCCGGCGCGTGCATAGCCAACACCCAGGCGTCGCTGTAACAACGAGACAGAAGCGACCTGATGTCTAAATACAAGCTTTGCAGCTTCGATAAAAAGCGGGTCTACTTCAGTAGGTTCTTCTTGTTCAGCTTGAGTGATCTTAACATGTTCTTCACCGAGTTTGGGATAATAACCATCCTGGATGATCTCGTCAATTTTTTCAACTGGCATCATATTGGAAAGGGCTCGACGTTTTTCATCGAATGCAGGGTCTTTGGTGTTAACAAAGGCGGTCCACAGTTCCTCTTCAATTATTGAATTAGTGATCTTATTTATATCTCCCTCGAGGTCTTTTAACAATTCTAGCAGATAAATACGGGCAATAAGCGTGCTGATACCGCTAATTTCCTCGGTCGATATATAAGCACCATGAAGGCGAACCGGTGTTCCTTTGCCAGGCGGCAAGAAAAGCATGTCACCACGTCCAAGTAAAGATTCTGCGCCATTCATATCGAGTATAGTCCGCGAGTCGGTCTTTGAAGCGACCTGAAAAGCTATACGGCACGGGAAATTAGCCTTGATTAGACCGGTTATGACATCTACTGAAGGGCGCTGGGTTGCCAGTATGAGATGGATACCTACGGCGCGAGACATTTGTGCTAACCTTGTAATGTTCTCTTCAATTTCGCTCGGCGCGGTTAGCATCAAATCAGCGAGTTCATCGACGATAACAAGAAGATATGGTTTTTTTTCATCACCCTTTTTCTTCATTTTTTTGTTATAACCATCAATATCTCGGACCCCTTCACGGGCAAAATCCCGGTATCTTATTTCCATTATCTTCACCAACTTTTCCAGTTGTGTAACAGCATGTTTAGGTTGAGTGACCGCACGCCTAAGAAGATGAGGGACTGGATTGTACATCGGTAATTCAAGACGTTTTGGATCGATCATGAGGAATCTGAGATCTTTTGGTGAAGAATGATACAGCAAGCTTAAAATAATAGTATTGATACAGACACTCTTTCCAGAACCGGTGGTGCCGGCAATGAGCATATGGGGCATCTGCGATATATCATCGCTCACTGGTTGGCCAGTGATATCTTCTCCGAGCACGATGCTCAGGGGTGATAGATTCTTCTGGAATTCACTATCAAGGATGCCTTTTTTCAAGCATACAAGGCTGCGTTCACGGTTGGGAACTTCAATGCCAACCGCTGATTTACCGGGTATCGGCGCGACAACCCTGATACGTGTCGCTTTTAAAGCAAGTGCCAGGTCATTATCAAGACTGGCGATCCGGCTGACCTTTACGCCTGGTGCAGGTTCATATTCAAAACGTGATATCACCGGTCCTGATTCGACATTGACTACCTTGCCTTGAACATCGAATTCAGCAAGGCGGCTGGCGAGAACCTCAGCTTCATTTTCCAAAGCTTTTTTATCCATTCCATAATCTCCAGGTGGTTCCTGAAGGATTTTCAGATAAGCCGTTTTAAAATCTATTTTTTGTGCGATCATTTCTTTTTTTTGTTTGACATCCGTCGCCGGTTTTTCCAAAACTTCTTTATCTTGTTTTGGTTTTTTAAGTTTTTTAGTTTTTTCCTCAATTATCCTATTAATTGTGGGTCTAGGCAGTATTCTCTTTTTAATTATCATAAATGCAACGATTATGATACCAAAGGCGAGTATGAGATATGTGCCAAGTTGGCCAAAATAATCGATAAGGAATTTGCTGATAATTGCGCCGAACGTTCCACCTGCACCGATATTATTGACCGTGAGTTTTATAAATAATGCGAATATCGTATCGGTAATGATACCTATCGGGACGAAATACAATAATATAGTGGATATCTTTTTTTCTGGTTTGAATAAAAACGCAAAGCCGAGATAGGCTAAAAGGCAAGGTATAATGAAAAAATAAAAACCGATAAGCCAGAATATCAAGGATGATGAATAAAATCCGAAAACCCCGCCGAAATTTTTGTAGCGTTCAATAGGGTTTATAATATATGAAATCTGTGAGATAGTAAAAAGTATACACAAAAGAAAAAATAGGATTCCGGAAAGCTTGCGTTTTTTTGTCGGGTCGAGTTCTTTGGCGATAAATAAAATAACACCAATAGCGACAACGAGTAGTGCTATCGGTATGATGACATTCGCCATATTAGATTCTACACATAATTTTAGAATTGTCAACGGCTTAGAGAAAAGACAGTCCCGTGAAACGGGATAGGCACTAAGCACTATGCACTAGGAAGAAAGAATCAAAGATTAAAACCGTATTCGTAATTCGTTTTTCGTGCTCGTAATATTGTATTATAACGAGTACGGGATGGTGTAGTCGTCCTCAGCCTGAGGCAGACAGGCGATTCATCGGGCTGTATTGATAAACCCCGCTCCTTTGTAAGGGACGCAGCGTGTTATCCGTCTTGACTTTGTCAAACAGATGATTAGAATTATCCATACAAAGGTGGGTGCGAAAAGAAAAAAGTGAAAAGGAAAACATGGAGGTTTTATGAAGAAAATGTTAGTGATTATTTTTTTATTAACGGTTACGGTTTATGCCGACGCGCCGTGGCTTCCAAATGTTAGAGTAAGTGTTGATGAACCGTGGGACACCCTGAATCAAGGTGAATCCTGTTTTGCTGTCTATGGCGATACGATCGTTTCGATATGTAATACTGCGGAGCGTGGTCAAGTTCCAGTTGCACCTTATGCTTTTTCATTCGATGCAGGACAATCATTTGTTCAAATACCATTTACCGATAATACCACAGGAATAGGCTGGCATACTGACCCGGTTATTGCTTTCGATGATTCTGGTCACGTCCACATGATAATCCAATTTTCTGTAAATCTGCTCAAGCATTACCTGTCGCGGGACGGCGGGCAGACTTGGGAGGATACTTCGACGGTCACTAATACTTACGGCGTAGATAAACCATGGATGGTCGTCAATGATAACGAGATCTATATTACCTGGCAGCAAACTTCAGGATCGACCGGCATTCAGTTCGCAAAATCCACTGATTATGGTGCAACCTGGGTTCTTTCAAACATATGGTCGAGAACCGGTATAACTGCTTTATGTATGGATGAATATGATGTTTTGCACCTTGCCCTTGTGCACTGGGGTGCTGGTAATGTCTATTACAAGCAGTCGACCGATTATGGTGAAAACTGGTCAGCGGAAACGCCGCTCGGTGATTTTGACTATAATGCACATTACG
Organism: bacterium; assembly: GCA_049647165.1. GTDB lineage: Bacteria > Hydrothermota > Tepidihabitantia > SM23-42 > SM23-42 > JAUVZL01. The sequence goes on along the minus strand of JBARXB010000011.1, from coordinate 21,191 downwards.
GCGATCGGGCACCGATCAATACGATCACTGCCAGAAATAATATTGTTTTCGTTGCGTGGGTTGATGAAGGGGCTGGTACGTGGGACATTTCCGGTGTTCGTTCCACTAATGGTGGATCGACATGGAGTTCAGAATTCGTGGTAAATGATATTGTATCGGGCAGCCAGTGCAAAGTATGGGCTCTTTTTGATGTGTATGGTGGTTTACACGTTACCTATTACCACACACCTGATTGGCCATCTAATCCATCGAGCTTGTTTTCATTTCGCTATCAGTATTCGCCGGATGGCGGTATGACTTTCAACTCCGGGATCCGTGTCTCGGATACTTCGGTCGTTAGCATGGATGACTTTATCGGTGAATATCATATTACACAGGCTGACAGTGAATATCTTTATGCGCAGTGGGCTGATGGTCGCATGGGAGATTACAATGACCTTTATTTTTCTAAGGCTCTTCTTTCCGAGCTGGCTATTACAGAACACGATGGTAATGAGCCGATAGTCAACCGTATCCTTGAAATACCAGGTATCTGGCATGGTAATGTGCTACTGCGAGTGCAGCCTCATGCTTATCCGGTTGAAATAAAGGCATACGACGTATCCGGCAGAATGGTAAAACATATCTACTCGGGTATGGTAAATCAACCAATGCAGATTCAGATCGACCATAATGATTTTCCTCAGGGTGTTATTTTCTTGCAGCTAAATTCCCCGGTTACCAATGAAGCATGTAAGGTTGTGAATATAAAGTAAAGGTACTATCGACTAAATAAAATGGCGGATGTCTACTTTCTTGATCTGACAAAAAGCTACAGGAAAAATGTTATTGAGATGTTTGAGAAGCTGATCGATGTTTCCGGAGGCTTGAAGATCATCGATAAGTCCACAACATGCGCAGTGAAATTGCATGTTGGTGAACATGGTAATGTGAATTTTGTGAGTCCTGAGTATGTAAAAAAAGTAACTGATATGATAAACAGAGCAGGTGGGTTTTCTTTCTTGACTGATACGACGACACTATATTCAGGCAGGCGGCATCGTGCTGATCTGCATATAGATTTAGCTAAAGAGCACGGTTTTGATTTTGCCCCGTTTATTGTTGGCGACGGATTATTGGGTGATGAGTATGTCGATATTGACGGCGCCAAGATCGCAAGTCTTTTCAGTCACATTGACACTATGGTTTGTATATCGCACTTCAAGGGACATTTTAATTGTGGATTTGGCGGTGCCCTTAAGAATTTAGGTATGGGTTGTGCGTCAAAGGGGGGCAAGTTGGAAATACATTCGAAATCCAAACCCTATATCGATGTTGAAAAATGCACGCACTGCCGGAAGTGTCTTGAATATTGTCTTTATAATGCTATCGCCGAGAGAAATGGTGATATGATCATCGATCAAGCCGAGTGTATAGGCTGCTGTGGTTGTATGTCAATGTGTGCTGATCGAGCGATCAAATTTCAGTGGAATGCTGCATCCGCAGACATACAAAAAGGAATTGCGAAATACGCCGCAAGAGTGATAGAGAATAAGAGCGTCTTTTATATTAATTTTCTCATTAATATTACTCCAAATTGCGATTGTTTCCATACCAATGAACCAATGCTCGCTCCTGATGTTGGTATTCTTGCTTCGTTTGATCCAGTGAGTCTGGACAAAGCATGTTATGATCTGATAAAAAAGCCGATAGATAATCTACATCCCGATGTTGATTCTCAGGTACAAATAAAATTTGCTGAAGAATACAAAGCAGGAGAAAGTAAATATGAAATCAGGCGCATCTAATTTGCGCAGGAAGATCAAGCGACTTGAGACACTGATTCATACATCGATGTTATTTTCGTCGATCCTTGATATAGATGATCTTCTCAATATTGTATTACGCAAGGCTGAAGAAGTCATGGATGCTGAAGCATCATCGGTCTTCAGAATAGATGAGGAAACAAACGAATTATATTTCGTAACCGCACGCGGGGAAAAGGGGGAAGAGGCGAAAGAGATCAGGGTACCGATGGGTAAAGGAATTGTTGGTTGGACTGCTCAGAAGGGCAAACCGCTTCTTGTCGCTGATGTACGCAAGGACAAAAGATGGTTTAAGGGCGTTGATAAAAAAACGAAATTTGTAACACGCTCCATTATGGCCGTTCCGTTGGTATCAAAAGGTAAGATAATCGGTGTCGCCGAGGTGCTCAATAAACGGGGGAACAGGAAATTCAATAAAACTGACCTTGAGCTTTTCGAATCTCTGGGTCACCAAATAGCAATAGCTATTGAAAATGCCGCTCTTTACAAAGAACTCGATGAACTTTTTCTTTCTTCGATCAGAGCTATTGTTGAAGCAGTTGATGCAAAAGACCCCTATACACGAGGTCATTCTTCCCGGGTTGTTGAGTATTCATTGATAATCGGTGAGGCATTGAAGCTCGACAAAGAGGAATTAAAAAGACTTGAGGTTTCTGCAATTCTGCATGATGTTGGGAAGATCGGTATTCCAGACCGTATTTTGGGAAAACCCGGTAAATTGACCTTTGAAGAATACAATTATATGAAACGTCATCCTGAATTGGGTAGTTCGATAATCGAACCGATCGGTGAATTGAAAACACTAATTCCGAACATTATGCACCATCATGAACGATATGATGGCAATGGATATCCAAGGGGACTCAAGGGAAATAAAATACCATTGTATGCACGTATCATTTGTGTTGCTGATTCCTATGACGCGATGACAACAGACCGACCTTATCGCCGGCGTAAAAGTTCTAAAACTGCTATGAGAGAATTAAGATCGCATAGCGGAACGCAATTTGATGCTCATCTCGTTTCGGTTTTCATAAAAGAGATCAAGATCGATAACAGCGTCCATACATAAAATTGAAAGGTAAATTAGTACCCTCAATACTCATTGCCGCTGCGGCAATTATTATAACTAATCTGCTTTGTTTATTCAGCCCCGTATGGCTACCTTTTGAAAGAAAGATATATGATCTGAAATATCAATGGCATATCCTGGAGCAGAGGATCGAAGATATTGTAATTGTCGATATAGATGAAAAGAGTCTTGAGAAATTAGGTAGGTATCAGAATTGGCCGAGAGTATATTTTGCTGAGGTTATTGGTTACCTTGATAATGCCAAGGTAGTCGGGCTGGATATCTTTTTTGCTGAACCGGACACATTACCTCTTCAGGCTCGTCAGTATTTTAACAAACCAAGTTTTGATACGCTGATAGATAATGCCTTAAAAAGTAACGGTCGAGTTGTTTTGGTCTCGGATCTGGAGACCAGGCCGATATTCACCGAGCATAATCGTATTGGCTATGGATACATATTTGCCGATAAGGACGGTGTGGTCAGAAGAGGTTTTTATTCCTTGTTTGGTGAAAAAACTTTCGCCGGCCAGATTGCTGATATGACGGGTTCAACAAATAAACAAGATCGATTCCTTGTTCGATTCCTGAGTAAAGGATCATTCAGGCGGATATCATTTTCAGACGTCTATTTAAAAAGAGTACCCAGGGAATATTTCAAGGATAAAATAATACTCATCGGCGGTACTGCTGCAGGTCTTTTCGATTATCATGCAATCCCATTTGAAAGACAATTCCCCGGGATATTGATCCAGGCAAACTTAGTAAATAACTTTATCAATAATCTAAAAATAAATGAAGTTTCGTATATTTATGTGCTTATTGCAGGTCTTATTTTATGTTTGTTAACGAGCTTGCTTTTCCTCAGTAGACTAGCTCGTATTTATGTATTATTAAGCATTGTTCTATATGCGATATTGATCGTCGGTTCATTCATGCTCTTTGGGTCTTTTTATGAATTCGGCATCATGCGACCTTCATACGCACTTGTACTGACTATCGTTTTCACACTAATGTACAGGTACCAGTTTGAAGAGCGGGAAAAAAGACGAATAAAAACTATCTTTTCCCGTTACTACTCGCATGATCTTGTTGAAAAGCTAATGGAAAAACCGCCAATACTCGGTGGAGAAAAAGCCAATTGTACAATTCTTTTCGCCGATATCAGGAATTTCACACCCTATGCTGAAAAAACCAATCCCGAGGATGTCGGCAAAAAATTGAATGCCTTTTTGGACGAAATGGTTCAATCTATCTTTGCATATCAGGGAAGTGTGGATAAATTCATTGGTGATTGCGTCATGGCTGTTTTTGGGTCACCTGTAAAATTGCGGAATCATGCATATAATGCCTGCCTTGCAGCGGTTGAAATGGTTCAAAAAGCTGAAAAACTCGGCTTCAAGATAGGTATTGGGATAAATACTGGCGATGTGATAAGTGGCAATTTTGGTTCCCCGATACGCATGGAATATACAGTTATTGGTGACCCGGTTAACCTGGCTTCAAGACTCGAGGGCGTTACAAAACAATATGACTGCAGTATTGTAATGGGTCCTGATACTTATGCCTTGGCAATAACCGATCCTACCGAGTACATGGAATTCAAAGAGCTGGGTAAGGTGAAAGTCAAAGGTAAAGAAGAAGAGATCACGGTCTATACCGTAAAGGCGACTATACACTAGAGACCACCCAATCTGTAGTCGCCTCAGCCTGAGGCAGACAGGTGATTCATCGGATCATAAACCTACAAAAAACCAACCAATCTGTAGTCGTCCGATTCATCGGACCATAACCCCACCTGTAGTCGTCCGATTCATCGGACCATAAACCAACCTGTAGTCGTTTTTTGCCTGATAAATCAGGCAACTACAAAAAACTAACCCCACCTGTAGTCGTCTCAGCCTGAGGCAGACAGGTGAGTCATTGGCGCATTACTCCTTACGCCCTACGCTTCTTCCTGTCTTGACACTTCCCAAATACTGAATAAACTCTGATAAATGAAAGACCAGTTTATTTGTGTGCCTTTCTGTTGCTTTGATATATCGCTGTCCTGCTTGGCGGGATCCACGATTCTCCGTAATTTGTAACATATTATGAAAAATCGGGATAATCTGTTTTTCAATCTCTGCAATCGTATAATTTGGCATAAATTATGAAGATAGATATTGGTATATACTATGGACCGATAGATCTGCTCGTCTATTTAGTACGCAAGAAAGAAGTCGATATTTTTGATATACCGATCGCTCAAATAGCCGAAGAATACCTTGATTACATAAGAAAAATAGAACGTGATGATCTTGAGGATGCCGCAGATTTTCTTTTAATGGCATCTATTCTGATTAGATTGAAAGTCCGCGTATTATTACCACGCACACCAGCAGATGAGGAAGAGACAAAGCCCATTACGCTGATGCAAATCGTTGAGGAATATAAAAAATATAGAGAGATAGCCAAGGCATTCGGATTAATGGAGGCAGAAACGAGCAAACAATATCCAAGGTTGAGTCAAGAAGATCCACCACTTGAAGAAGCTGATGTAACAAATCTCATCTTAGCCTTTCGTAGCCTTAAACCGCAGGAAGAAAAAAAATTGGTCGTCGAACGTCAGGAAATACCTATTGAAATGATTATCGAAGAGATAAGGATGCTTCTTGGCAAGGTTGGGAAAATAGATTTCCTTGATTTCCTGCGGGATAAAAATGATATTACGGTTGCGGTTGCCTATTTCTTTGGTATGCTTGAAATCGTCAAGCTTGGATATGCGCGGGTCGAGCAAGAAGAGGTTTTTGGTGATATATATGTGACACAGGGAGAAAGAGCATGATCTTTCTCCTGCCACTCATGTTCATAGTCCCGGAAGATTCAAATTGCCAGGACTTGCTTGATTACCAGCTTGCGCATTATTTCCCTGCTTGGGAAGTGCATTTTGATTCTGCACGAAATGCATTTCGTACATCGCAGGGATGTCTTGATTTGCTGAATTGGTACATTGATCTAAATACAAAATTCGAAGCATCGCTATCTAATTGGATGGGCGTTAGATATCGCAATGAATTCATTGGTGATTATGGTAATCATATCGACAATCATAGATTTGAACCTTTTTTTCAACTATATGAAAGGCTGAGATTTCTTTTTACGATTACAACACATTATTATAAGGGTGATAATGAGATCGGTTTAGGTTACTTCATCGGCAAAGATTATCTTAATTATCTCGAACTATTCGTTATCGTTGATGATTTTGACCGTAATTTTTCTTTGAAAGATGTTCCCGGCGCTGAAAAAGTGATCTACAAACACCATCCCATAATGCTTCGTACCAATCTTAGCAAGTATTGGCAAACCGGTCATCTTGCAGTGAAATTCGAGCTATCAAACCGTTATCGTTTACAATCGAGCGAGATAGAACCTGGGCAAGGGTTGAATTATTTTGAGCGAGGTCAACATCGATACTTTTATACACGTCTGTGGCAGGATATTGGACGTGTGCGATTTGGTACGATCTTTGATCTAAGACACTCTACTTTCCTGCAGCAGGACACCGTAAGTGTATTTAATAACGATCAATTTGAAATTACTGCTGAACCCATGTTATCATACAGCATTTCAAAAAAATGGAAACCCACGCTCTATTTGTCTTACAATTATAAGACACAATATGATTCACTGCATACGTTTGAAAATTCGGAAGATAGCCTTTTAGCTTACGATCGAAATGTATATGCTTATTTGATCGACCTTGAATTTCATCCGGGCGGGAATTTTATCTGGCACGCTGGTATGCAGCGTCAATTCTATCACAATAATCAGGGTCGGGAATTTGCCGAAAGACGTTTGATACTTGGCTTTGAATACCGTTATAAGAATATCTGGTTCTATTTCGTAGAAGCTATGGAAGGTGATTTTCCAACTCCTAAATGGTTGCATAATCACACCTATGTTCAGCTTATGGTGAGGTTCTGACGATATGGAAAAGAATTACTGCTTGATCCTCATTGACAGCGGTTCAGTCGTTAAAAAATTACCGGTCGATAAAGGGAGTTATATCATCGGCAGGTCTGATGATGTCGACCTTGTTGTCAGCAGTAAGGATGTTTCCCGGCGCCACTCAAAAGTGGTGTATGATGGTGATGATCTTACAATTGAGGATCTCGATAGTACAAATGGCACTTTTGTTAACGGGAAAAGAATAACTATAGAGAATTTACAAACCGGTGATGAGATATCAGTCGGTGATTATAAGATAATCATTGATGACGGCACCGGAACATTTTCCAGTCCAGAAGTGACAGAGGTTGGTAGGAAAGGACAGGAAACAGTCATAATCGAGAAACATTTTTCTACATTGAGGAAAAAGTTAAAAGATGATGACCTTAAAGAGGAATTTAAAAATATCGAAGACGTTGTAAAGAAAAGTCGTAAAAAACTGTCAACAATGGCAAACGAGGACAAACTTACTGGTTTGTATAACCGTCAGCATTTTGATAAATTATCTAATGCTGAGTTCAATCAAGCGAAAAGAGAGAATAGAAATCTGTCGATTCTTTTCATCGATATTGATCTCTTCAAAAAGGTGAATGATACATATGGTCATGATAAAGGTGATGAAGCATTGCGTATCGTTGCTCAGTTGATCCGCGCTTCATGTCGCAAGAGTGATTATGTTGCTCGCTATGGGGGTGAGGAGATCGTTGTTATCTTACCGAAAACAATTTCCCAGGATGCCATGCAGGTTGCTCGTGATATTAATGCTATCATTGCCCGGCAATCACAACATCTCTTGGGTTTTCAACTAACGGTTAGTATTGGCGTGGCGACCTTTCCTGATGATGGTTCAAGTCTAAAACAAATTGTCAAGAGTGCGGATCGGGCTTTGTACCAGGCAAAAGATGCGGGAAGAAATCGGGTTTGGAAGTTTGATGAATAAAGAGATCAAATACATCGGTAATTATAAAATACTCGATATTATCGGCAAAGGTGGTATGGCAAAGATCTATTCTGCCATCCACATACCCCTGAATCGTGTTGTTGTAATAAAAGAGATGGGACGCAGCGAATCACGCCGTCGCTTCAAACAAGAAGCACTGATGTCGGCTTCTTTGGAACACCCCAATATAGTCACAACACACGACTACTTCAGCATTGGTCCATCATGTTATTTGGTCCTGGAATACGTTGAAGGTTTGAACCTGGCTGATATCATCGAGCACACTGCACCTTTTCACCCAAAGACCGCGGCGTTGATCGCACGTGAGATTAGCTTGGCGATTCGACATGCTCATAGTAATGGCATTTTACACCGGGATATTAAACCGACAAACATTCTGATCTCTCAAAAAGGAGAGGTGAAAATATCGGATTTCGGAGTAGCCCGCGGTGAAGATTCGCCTCATTTGACTTCAACCGGTACAGTAGTCGGCACACCTTATTATATGTCACCCGAACAAGCTGAAGGTAAAGAATTGACACTCCAGTCAGATATTTATTCGTTGGGCATCGTGCTTTATGAGATGGTTACCGGGAAGAAACCTTTTTCAGGGGGCAATTCACAGGCCGTTGCGGCCAAGGTGATAAGATCAAAATATCCTACACCGCTTTATAGGGACCCTCACCATAGCTTACGTCTTTCGAGAATTATCAAAAAGGCGATGAAGAAAAACCTCAATAGGAGATATCAGACTATTGATTATATGTGTCACGATCTTGAGAATTTTATCGGTTGGAAGAAGATCGTCAAGAAAGATAAATATTTAAAAGACCTTCCACAAGAAGTAGAACATATTAAGCAGGTGACAACCATTGTCAGAAAACCAGGGAAGAGAAAGAGGAAAAGGCAAAAAAGAGGCACGGCATTTTATCTGTATATTATTCTTATCTTTATCCTCGCTGGTTTAATATACTACCTCGTTAGATTAATAAAATCGTAGAAAAGAATAAGTTACTAAGTAATTGGTAATTAAGTAATTATGTCATTGCGAGGTGACGAAGTCACCGTGGCAATCCCGTTTTTGTGCAAATGTAGTCGCCCGATTCATCGGACCATAAACCACCTGTAGTCGCCTCAGCCTGAGGCAGACAGGCGATTTATCGGGGAACCCTCTTTGTCATTATCCGGCTTGCTAGTCCTGAGTGATGTATCGAAGGAACCGGATAATCCAGTTGTATCCGGTATTGCTAGATTCCCCGGTTAAACCGGGGAATGACATTTTCCACTCTATGTCTACGACCAACGATTATCCAAAACGAAGCGATTTTCGTAACCGATCAACGCCTGACGATCTGGCTTCTCCTGTTTTCCAGTATTCAGATATGCTTTTTCTTCCTAGTTCTTAGTTCCTAGTTTATCTCCAGCTTGTCCAGCGCATCGATGATGAGCTGGGCGCAAGCGTGACTCCAGCCGAAGGCGTATCCTCAACGCAGTGTATTTCCAATGAAATGTGTCTCCAGCTTGTCCAGCCCATCGATAATGAGCTGGGCGTAGCGTGTATTCAGGAGCGGAGCGACATGTATTCAGTCCGCAGTGCTGTTTGGCGGACGTGACTCCAGCCGAAGGCGTGTTATCCGTATCTTGACATTACCTCTAAACTTCGCTACAATAATACATGGTAAAGAAAGAACAGCTGGAACAAACGAAATTGTTCGGTGATCTCAAGTCGTTTGAATGGCAGGAGTTACTAAAAATAACTAAAGAACGAGAGCTCGTTGATGGTGATATCGTATTTTCTGAGGGTGATGCTTCAACTGAGTTATATATGCTTTTTAAAGGCGAAGTAGAAATACAAATTAGGATCGCACCTCAACTTGCTGAATCTACTGTCTATATAGTCAGACCATTTGATGTATTTGGTGAATTCGCTTTTGTTGATCCCAAACCACGTTCCGCAACATCACGGTGTATAAAGAACTCTACCCTTGGCATAATTGAACGAAGTGATTTTGAAGAGCTTATCAAACAATTCCCGGATATCGGGTTAAATTTCTACAAAACACTGGTCTGTTTACTCAGCGAACGTCTTAGACGGATGAATATCTATCTACGCGAAACCCTTGTTCGTTCAGTAGGCTTGGAAATCTAAAACAGCACACCAGCATGAAATTTGTTTTTTCACCTGCATACAGGGCAGATATCGGTGCCCATGTATTTCCTACTGATAAATATTACCTCATCCATAATAAGCTTAAAGAAGAAGGGATTATTACAGAGAGCAATGTTTCCACGCCAAAAAAAACATCTTCTGATGAGCTTTTAAAGATCATAGACCAGGAATACCTTGATGATCTTCTCAATCTGCGTGTGACAACAAGGACTTTTCCCTCGGAAATGCCCGTAAATAAAGCGATAATCGATGCACAGATATTGTGCTGTGGCGGGTCATATCTAGCAGCAAAATTAGCTGCAGAAAGCGGGGCTTGTTATCATATTGGTGGCGGGTTTCACCATGCTTTTAGAGATCATGCTGAAGGATTCTGCTATCTTAATGACGTCGTTTTTGCTGCGGTCATGATGCTTGAACAAGGGTTTCAAAAAGTCGCGATCGTAGATTGCGATCTACATCAAGGTAATGGCACAGCAAAATTTTTTGAAGATGAAAAAAGAGTTTTTACATTTTCCATACATCAGGATCAGCTTTATCCAAAGAAAGAGAGATCAGATATCGATATCGGTCTCGATATTGGCGTCGGTGACGCGGAATACATTGAAAAACTCGGAACTGCACTGGAAACAATACACACGGATTTTCAACCGAATTTTGTTATTTATGTTGCCGGCGCAGATCCCTATATTTTCGATCAGTTAGGAAATCTAAAACTTACGATCGAAGGATTAAAGAAAAGAGATGAGTTGGTTATCCGCGCAGCGTACAAAAAAAATATACCGATCATCGCTGTTTTAGCCGGTGGTTATGCGGAGAATACAGATGATACCGTGGAGATCCACTGTAATACAGCAAGAGTTTTCTTTCATTTATATAAATAAAAAAGGAGATTTTCATGAATGTAATTAATATTATATTGTTCTGTATCGCCGCAATGAGTTCAGAACAACTCGATCTGGTAAGGATAAATGTCACAGGTAATGAACAGATCAAACAATTAGATAGAATAGGTGTAGTGGTCAATCAGGTTTATCCGGATTACATTATCGCTGAAATCGAACCACATATGTATGATCTGATTTTTGACAAAGGTTTTGACATCACGCTGCTTCAAAAAAATATTAGTAATGTCTATTTGCGTAACAGTATGCAAAAACCAAAGGAAAACTTCCGTGGTCAGTATCTGACTTATGAACAGATCCGCGACTCCCTGATTACGATCGCGACAAATCATCCTGGTATTTGTCATCTTGAGACTCTCGGCGTGAGCCATCAAAATCGGCTCTTATTGATCATGAAGATATCTGATAATGCAGATACTGATGAGATCGAACCAGCACTTCATTTTGAAGGTAATATACATGGCAATGAAAAGATCGCCTGGGCAGTGAATTTCAATATGATCAGTTATCTGGTCGATAACTATGTTTCAGATACTATGGTGCAACGATTGGTCAATGAGCGTGAGATATGGATCGCACCTCTTGTTAATCCTGATGGGTATGCTAATAACTCGCGTTATAATGGCCGGGGTGTCGACGTCAACCGTAATTGGGGTTGGATGTGGGGTAATGAATATAATTGTGGTAATGATTTCATGAGTGAGAATGAATCATGGCGATTCATGGAACACTTCTGGCGTCATCCTTTTGTGTCCTATGCTTCTTACCATTCCGGGACTATATTCATTTCTGAACCCTGGTCTTACACAAGCTATATTGCGCCGCCCGAGCAAAATCTGATCCGCCATCTTTCAGTCGGTTATGCATCGTATACTTCATATCCATATGGTCAAGGTTCAATAGGCATGTACCCGATCAATGGTGCAACAAAGGATTATGATTATGGCAGCGGAGGTGAAATTGGGTGGTCGATCGAAGTCTGTTATACTAAAACGCCGCCACCGGAATCGATCGATGTTATTTTTGAGCGCGACAAACCTGCAATGCTTTTACTTATGCATAAAGCGGGTCAGGGTATTGGTGGTCAAGTGACAGATTCACTGACTGGCGAACCACTAAGAGCGATGATATATGTCAATTCAGCAAATTGGCAGAGTTATTCATGCCCGATCAATGGTGATTTCCATCGCTTCTATTTACCCGGGACTTATGATGTCACACTTACCGCGCCGGGATATGTATCAAAGACTATTGATAATGTCATCGTACCTGCCGGTGGTGATTCATCAGTGTATATCGATGTCGAGCTCACCCCAAATAGCGGATTACCCATATATGCAACTCGCATGATCGGTTCTGGCTATGTAACCACCTCATCGAATATGACTTACCCGGTAAGGGCGCTCGGTCTGCACGACAGTCAGGCGTATCAACTCGATGTGAATAAGTGGATCGTGCTTGGCTTCGATTTTCCAATACGTAATGGCGCTGGTAATGATCTGTCTGTCTATCGTTCAACTGGATCAGGTTCTGCGACTGTCATGATAAGTAATGATTGGCGGGGTTCCTGGCAGACACTCGGTACGGCAAACAGCTCTCTTACTGAATTTGATATCGCTTCAGTAGGCATGGATTCAGCGCTGTATGTTCGTTTACAAGGGCTGAGTCAATTCATGCTGGACGCTATCGAGGCCGTACAAATAACTCCAGGTATTACAGAATATATACAGGTGAAGCACTTCAATCTAATGATAACACCAACTATTTTACGAAACGCCACTCAACTTGCGATCACTAATCCTGGTATTCAACCTATTGATTTCCAACTTTATAATTGTCTCGGTCAGAAAGTTCATGAGATGACCGCTCTCCCGGGTACTTCCTACAAATCATTAAAGGGTCTAGCCGCTGGTATTTACTTTGTAAAATCATCATTACCTGTGAAACCCAATCACTTTGTAATTGTGAGATAGTAAATAATACAGAGCGAACATTAATGATTATCTCAGTTTATGATCACGGAGATGTTTATGTTCATTATTAGTATCACACTTATAATATTTACAGCGGGACAGGATAATGCCATGATTAGACTTCCTGAGCCGACGTTCACTGATCAGTCTATTGAAGAATGTATGAAAAACCGACGTTCTATCCGAAATTACAAAAACCAGGCATTAGCATTAAATGAGCTGTCGAATATATTATGGGCAGCACAAGGTATTACAAAAGAGGAAACCGGTTTTCGCACTGCACCCTCAGCCGGAGCTACTTATCCTTTATATATCTATTTTGCAACTGAACAAGGTCTTTTTGTTTATCTGCCAAAGGACCATGCGATAAAGAAGACAAAGGATAAAGACATTAGAAAAAAGATCGCTCACGCAGCTTTTGATCAGATGTTCATCGCCGATGCCGGGATGGTCATTGTGATAACGGCAATTTTCGAAAAGACAACTACCCGCTATGGTGAGCGTGGTGTACGTTATGTATATAATGAAGTAGGTCACTGTGCTCAGAATATTCATTTAGAGGCAGCAGCATTAGGCTTGGGCTCAGTCCCGGTTGGTGCGTATCAAGATGACGAACTAAAGGAACTACTCGAACTTGATAAAGAAGAACCATTATATATTGTACCAGTGGGATACCCGGATGAATAAAGTGTCGGTGTATCAGTGTAACGGGGTATCGGAACAACGGAGACAAACTTTGTTGAAGACACGCTGCGCTGAAGATATGTCGCTGTGCCCAGCTCATCATCGATGGGCTGGATAAGCTCCTGGAGACACGCCTTGCTGAAATTACAACAAGATAAACCAAAGAGACGATTACTAGATACCAGAGAAAATAAGTTATTGTTCGAGCGAAGTCGAGAACCATATTCTTGGGAAACAAAGTAGTGGAGGATCGAGTCAGATAGTGAAGCAGGATTTCGTTTTAGATATTAAAAAAGCAGCGCTTCTTGTCATTGATATGCAGAAATATTTCTGCGATAATGACGGAAAGGCATATGTCCCCGGTGCTGACATTTTGAAAAAGAAGATCCAGGATATGATTGATGTGTTCTCAAATGCTGACCAGCCAATCATTTTTACACGTCACCTTGATACTCAAGGAAGTCTAATGGAAAAATGGTGGAAAGAGAATCTCAAAGAAAATGACCCACAGAGCAAGATCACCGAAGATTTTGATACTGGCAAAGGAGAGATTCTCAAGAAGCACCAATATGATGCGTTCCAGGGCACTGATCTGGAAAAAACCTTAAGAAAAATGGGCGTGAAACAACTGGTAATATGCGGTGTACTCACAAATCTTTGCTGTGAATCAACAGCACGCAGTGCGTTCATGAGAGGTTTTGAGGTGTATTTTGTAACTGATGCAACGGCAACATATAAAAAAGAGATGTACGATGGTACGTTGCTCAATCTTTCATACGGCTTTGCCATACTTGTGAAAACGAACGAAGTAATAAGCATATAGTCATTGAGTTATTAAGTTATTGAGTTATTAGAACATTTAGAATGTTTGATTGACAAAGCATATCAGGAAATCAGGATATCAGTAGGAAGCGTATCAGGATATCAGGAAATCAGACGATAGACGTAACCGATTAACGCCAGACGATCTGGCTTCTCCGGTTCTCCAGTACTCAGATATGCTTTTTCTTCCTAGTTCTTAGTTCCTAGTTTCTAATCTATATCCAGCGCAGCGTGTCTTATTACGAGCACGAAGAACGAATTACGAATACGGTTTCGTTTTTTGCCCTAAATCGTTGACTTTGCATCTGTATCCCATATAATGAAACCGTGAATACCGGTCACAGAATTGCGATAATAGGTGCTGGGCCAGCTGGCATTGCATGTGCTGTGCAGTTGAAGCGTTCAGGCATTACCCCGATGGTCTTTGAACAAGGGCGTATTGGCGGGTTATTGAATAATGCATTTCTTGTTGAGAATTATCCAGGGTTCCCAGACGGTATATCAGGTCAGAGCCTTGTCAATAAGTTCAATGCGCAAATGCAGCGTTGGCAGATCCCTATTGTTCATGAGTTGGTCAAAGCGGTTCATCTGAGCAATAAAGCTTATATCCTTCAAACAACGAAAAAATACAATGCAGATTTCATAGTAGTAGCTTCAGGTACAAAACCTATTTTGCCTGAATTCGGATTTGCCATTCACAATGATAGAATTCTCTATGAAGTATATCCAATATTGAGAAAGCGAAAAAAAACAGTTGTGATAATCGGTTCAGGTGATGCTGCATTTGATTATGCACTGAATTTGTGCCGACATAATAGAGTGTACATTTTTAATCTAAATCAGAATGCAAAGGCATTGGAATTATTGCAAAAAAGAGCAAAGAGTGCGGGAGACAAAAGGCTCATTTATTTAAAAAAAACTTGGACCAAACAGATTCGACAGCGATGCAACGGGTTTTCATTAGTAACAAACCGTACTGGCAAGCACAAAACAATTCTCTGCAATTACTTGTTATATGCAATTGGTCGTGAACCCGCATTGGACTTTTTAGGTTCGTCATTAAGAAAACAAACTGCCAGGGCAAGGAACCTTTACTATATCGGCGATGTAAAAAATGGTGATAAAAGACAGACCTCGATCGCAGTTGGAGATGGTGTTAAAACAGCGATGGAGATTGTTGCTGTGCTACGGGGAAACGGAGAAACTGTTAGAGTAAGCAGTAAGGACTAGGCAGTAAGCAGCGAGATATGAATGGGCGAAAGGGAGATTCGGTGAAATGGAGAAACGGTGAAAATCATTAATTCATTTGGTAAAGAGGATTTAGCAAAAGTATATATCGCTGATTTTGGTGATGGTCGTATCGCTGAATTCGTTGAATCCCGGCAGCCGCCGATACCGCGTGAGGAGAAATGGGTTCTTATTATCTCCACTTCTTTTGGTTGTTCAGTTAATTGTATTATGTGTGATGCAGGAGGTGTATTCAAAGGCAGATGCTCGACCGAACAGATGTTTCAGCAGCTGGATTATCTGATATCGCAAAGATACCCTGACCTTAATGTGCCAGTTAAAAAATTTAAAATTCAATTCGCCCGGATGGGCGAACCTGCATTCAACAAAAGTATATTAGATGTTCTCGAACATATCGATAACCGGTATGATGCTCCTGGACTTATGCCGTGTATTTCCACGATCGCACCAGCCAACGCAAACATATTTTTTGAAAGACTCCTTGAAATTAAAGACAGACGATTTTCAGGAAGAGATTTTCAGCTTCAGTTTTCACTCCATTCAACTGACGAGAAAGAACGTGATCGGTTAATGCCCATTTCAAAATGGACACTCGAGCAAATAGCGAATTACGGCGAGAAATTCTCTGCTAAAGGAGGGAGAAAAATAACCCTTAATTTTGCTCTTATTCAAGGGATGACTCTGGATGTTCATGTTATGGCAGAGCTCTTTTCACCGGAATATTTCATGATCAAGATGACACCTGTTAATCCGACCTATAATGTCCTGAAAAATGGACTTGATTCGTATGTATCCGCAACTCATCCAGATAAACAGTATGAAATCGTTGACCAATTGCGTAAGCATGGGTTTGATACCCTCATAAGCATCGGTGAGAATGAGGAAAATTTGATCGGCAGCAACTGCGGTCAGTACGTTATGAAACACGTAGCTGCATCCAGTAAATTGCAGAACAGTTATACATACATAGACACGCTTGGCCCAGCCCATCGATGATGAGCTGGGCAAGCTGAAGTCATGAACTCTTAAAAGTTCTGCAGACACGGCCAATAGAATTGGCCTGAAATCACGAATGCATATTGCATTCTGGAGCGTTATAGGAATGAAAAAAAAATTAAGAAATTTTGTAGATTTAATAGTCTGGCAATTAGCATCCAATTTCTCAAAAGAAATAGCTCTATTAGTGAAAACATTTCCTCAACATGAGAAATATGCACTATCCGACAACTTTTTGCGTGCAGCAAGATCAATTCCGGCAAACATTAGTGAAGGATTCGGTAGGTATCACACTGCCGATAAAGCACGCTTTTATAATATTGCCAGTGCTTCAGCAGATGAATGTTCAAATCATTTGATTGAGGCCTTAAACAATGGTTATATTGATGAGAATACCAATGAACTTTATCAAAAAAGGGTGCGTGTGATAACTATAAAATTAACCAATCTGATTACCTCAACCCGTAAAAGAATAAAATCTTCAGGAACGAAGTGACATGTCTCCAGCCAGAGGCGTGTCTCCAACGAAGTGTGTCTTCAGGAGCTTGTCCAGCCCATCGATGATGAGCTGGACGCAGCGACATGTCTCCAGCAAAGCGTGTTACTTTTCTTGACATTTTCAGCATTGCATATATAATAACTTTAACCTATGGTGCCATACGATATCCATTGGCATCTATTTTGTTTAAGGTCAGTAGCACTGGGATTTAATGCAACATAACCAAGTCTTTGCGATATGTATTGTGTTTTTGATTCTTTGTCCTTACCCCGGTGTTGTGACAAGAGCGGTAGCGTAAATATCATCGCTAAATAAATAATAAGAAAAAGGAAAAAAGGGAAAGAAAAATTATGGAAAATAAAGCGCTTAATCTTTTGCTTGCGCAAAACGTGTATTCCATGGCAACCCAGTCGGCACTGCAAATCTTTGAATTGTCACGTGGTTTTGCACAGGGTGGTCCAAAATCGATAAGGGCAAAGTTGATCTCGACTTCAGGGAACATATGTTCACATCTTTCTGCAGCATGGCAAAATAGAAACACAAGGAATGTCTTTATTGAAAACCTTAATCACGCATCAACCCATACTGCTCAAGTGATCGATTTTATCCAAGAATCACTCGATTTTGATTTTATAGATAAACCCGTAGCTGATGATTTAACAGGGAAATATCAGCAAATCTTTGAGAAAATCAATGAAATGTTGGAAAACGTAACACTGGGTACTAAGGACTAAGCAGTACTTTAGAACGTCTTAAGAAAAAGATTGATGTTTAAGTTAGTTATTCCTTCAGTCGCTCAATTATTCGGGTACAGGTGGATCTTTGAGCTGTTTGTCTTATAGTTACTCAATAACCGGTGTACAGGTGTAACCTTTACCCAATTCCTTTCGTCTTGTTCCTAAAGGAGGCTATATGCAAGCTCATGAAGCAATACCGATTGTATTGATGGTATTATTTAGTATCGGAGGACCGGTAGCTATTGTCATCGTAGCGATTGTCATGAATCATTTGTCCAAAAAGAAGCGTTATGAGGCTATGGTAAAGGCAATAGAACTTGGTGCTGCTAAGGATCCAGAGGTGATAAAACAGCTATTTATGGCCGAAAAACCGAAAGAAAACAGCGATGGTTCTGGATATCTTAAAGGCGGTATAGTAGTTTCGGGCATTGGACTTGGTCTTTTTGCTATGGGCCTTGCCCTCGGTGATGGAGGGCTCTTTGGACCGTCTGCTTTTATGTTCATCTTAGGTTTAGCCTTGGTGCTTGTTCATCTGGTAATAAGACCCAAAGACAAGAAGAAATAGTATAAAATACCTTGAAAAATGGGGAGAATGATGTTGTCGAACTGGTTAGACGTGCTCAGGATGGTGATGAGCAGGCTATGTCTGAGCTTATCACCATCCACAAGGTACTTGTTCATACCATTATCTTTCGCATGGTCAATAACCGGGAACTCAGCAAGGACCTTACCCAGGAGACGTTCATACGGTTCTTCCTTAAGATCGATAGGGTTAAATATCCAGAAAAGACCCGTGCTTGGATATGCAGGATTGCCCGAAATATCGTATACGACCATTTTCGTAAGGAAAAACGGAAGAAAACCGTTCCCCTTGATGAAATACCTGAATCAGCAGGCGAATCAAATATCAAAAAAAGGCATAAAAAAATGATCATCCAGGATGCCCTGCAGCGCTTGAAAGAACGCGATCGAATGCTTTTAACCATGGTCTATTATGAGGGCTTTACACTGGCTGAGATCGCTGATACTATGCACATGTCTACAAATAATGCCAAAGTCTGTTTGTATCGAGCCAGGTTAAAACTGAGAAGTGAATTGGAGGTACATAAGGATGAGCTCTTGTCCGCACGATAAGAATATAATATCATACCAGCTCGGCTTACTCGATAATGAGGAGAGGAAGAGGTTTGAAGCCCATCTTAAGCAATGTCCGACATGCCAACAAGAGATGCAGCTGGAATCTATTGTCAAGGACGAGCTTTCGCACAAACTCGAACCGGGTCAGATCGAGCAGCGTGTGCTGGCAAATTTACGATTGCGCAAAAACATAGAACCACGCCTATCCTGGCTATATATTATTAGAATGGGGGTCTACGCATTAGCCATGATTACTGGTGCTCTGGTTTTTATCCCGTGGCTCCTTGAATATCCCATAAGCATGTTATTTAACTTGAATATTAACTTCAACTTACTTGGAGAATTATCCGCAATATCGAACTTTTTAAGTTATCCTTATCTGTTTGGCGTGATCGGGCTTATTTTTATCGGTGTAAGCGCGATCTATTCATACAAACTCTTACAGGAATAACTCTTTGAGAAACGGGGAAGAGGTGCACCGGTGAAACGGTGATTTCAGTTTCTTATCTTGTAGTTGCCTGATTTATCAGGCTCTTATTCCTTATGCCTCTAATCCTGTCCTGTTAGTACTGAGTGTAATCGAAGTGCCTGCCGCGTAAAAAATATGTAGTTGCCTGATTCATCAGGCTATATGAAATTATTTCATCGGGGTCAAGCGTAAGTATTGTCGCAGATCCCGAAGTATTGAGGGGAAGTATTGAAGTTACTCGCCCCTCATAACTCACACAAGCGATATTTATGTTAAATATGTCTTGACATTTAGATAAAACTAAATTATAATACATACTATGAAAGATTCTTCATTTGATTATCTGCAGATTCGTGAGATTTTTCACTTAGAATTTCTACGAACCCTAAGTAGGATACTCAAAGCGGAACACTATGCATTGAAGGGTGGTGTAAATATGCGTTTTTTCTACCAGAGTATTCGTTATTCAGAAGATATGGATCTTGATGCAGGCGCTATTTCAGTTGAAAAGCTTAAAGAATCAGTTATGAGGTTATTGTCCAGGACATCGTTACGGGAAAACCTTATCCCATTTGGTGTATCAGATATTATCCTGCCTAATATTCAGAAAGCCAAACAAACCGAAACTACGCAGAGATTTAAAGTTCACCTCAAAACCACAGCTGGTACAGATCTTTTTACAAAAATTGAATTCTCACGCAGAGGATTTGAAGGGCAAGTGATCACACAAACTGTGCCGAATACAATCCTTCGGTACTATAAGCTGCCACCTTTCGTTGTTCCACATTACGATATTTTCGCGGCCGTTCGTCAGAAGATTAACGCCCTTGCTTCAAGAGCGATTACCCAGGCGAGAGATATTTTTGATCTGTATTTACTCAGCTCACAATATAATTCTGATAATAGAAAACAGAGTTATTTAGACAAGGATATTTTAGCTCAAGCTTTGACCAATACATATGATATAAGCTTTAACCGTTTTCGAGATACTGTCCTGGATTATTTGTCTGCAGAAGATCAGCAGGTTTATAACTCACCTGATAGATGGGATGAGGTTAGATTGAAGGTCGTAGATTTTATCGAGGAATTTAAAGGAACTCATGAGGAGTAGTAAGAAAACGGTTCTTTCATATATAAAACAATTAAGACGGTCGATTTTTACTACAGCTGAGCTGACACAACTTTCAGGCAAGTCTACTTCGACCGTTGTTCAGGCGCTCAATCACTTGCAAGAGCAAAATATTATTTTTAAAATTTACCGTGGTATCTGGGCAAACGCTGCAGACGAGCGCTTCAATGCTTTTGCAGTCGCTCCTTTTTTAGTCGGGCAGCATCGTGCATATATCTCATTTATCAGCGCCTTACATTTACATGGGATCATAGAACAGATACCTCGTGTCATTATGGTTGCGTCCACGAGTCATACCAGGACAATAAAAACGTCAGTAGCGACTTATCAAATTCATCGTATTCATCCTTTGTTTTTTAGAGGATTTATATTAGATAAAGCAACGCGGGACTTTTTGGTTGCTGAACCTGAAAAGGCTCTGGTTGATTCACTTTATATTTCAGCACACAAGAAAAAGCATTTTGGTTATTTCCCGGAACTACATTTTCCGAGAAGTTTTAGTATTAAAAAGACTGAAAAATGGATAAGGGAAATAAGAAATAGCAAAATAAGGGTCTATGTAACACGGAAATTCAACAAAATAATCGATGAGTACAGGAGATAAGGTTATGTCTCTAA
>JBARXB010000010.1:0-59257 GCA_049647165.1 bacterium | reverse complement strand
CCCTGAACCGCCTCGTGCAGGGTACCAATGCCCGTACTATCCTTCTCATTGATAAGGCTGGACAGCTCATTACTTCATGTGGTGATACGGCAAGCCTTGATACCTCCTCATTCGCAACACTTTCTGCAGCAGACTTTGCTGCAACCAGCCAATTGGCTTCACTAATTGGCGAGAAGGAATTTTCAACACTTTTTCACCAGGGTGAAAAAGAGAATCTATATGTATGCCTTGTTGCCGACCGTGTTATCCTTGCGGTCATCTTCGACCAGCGAACGACGCTCGGTTTGGTGAGAGTGAAAACGAAAAATACTGCAGCTGAACTTGAAAAGATCTTCAGTGATATTTTCAATAAACTGGAAAAAGACGGTGAACCTCCTGAGGGGATTGATAGTGATTTCACAAAAGCCGCAGAAGAAGAACTGGATAAACTTTTCGGATTTTAGGGTGCACAGATTACCCATTACTGCGCATCAGAATCGCAGCGTACAAAATCTGTCTATATCAAAATTATTGGATAACTAACTGATATTATGGCACTTATTAATTATGCATCAAGGGAAATAAATGCAAAAATAGTCTACTATGGTCCGGGGCTTGGCGGCAAGACTACCAACATCAAATACATTTACACAAAGCTAAATCCATCTGTTAAGGGGAAATTGATTAGTTTAGCTACAGAACTTGACCGAACACTTTTTTTTGATTTCTTACCGGTTGACCTTGGTACGATTCGAGGTTTTAAAACAAGGTTTCATCTTTATACTGTGCCGGGTCAGGTATTTTATAATGCATCGCGTAAGCTTATTCTTAAAGGTGTTGATGGCATCATATTTGTTGCTGATTCACAGATCGAGCGTTATGATGAAAATATTGAATCCTTTGATAATATGCAGGACAACCTTATAACTTATAATCTCTCATTGGAAAGGATTCCTTTGATTATCCAATACAATAAGAGAGATTTACCTAATATAGCATCAGTTGAGGAGCTGCAAAAACCACTCAATCCCGACAAAAAATATCCATTTTTTGAGGCCGTTGCAACTCAGGGGATTGGAGTTTTTGAAACATTAAAAGAAGTGTGTAGGTTCGTGCTAAAAGCACTGTCATAAAAGCTATTAGCAAAGATCGGGCATATGTCATCACAAAGATGTAATCGGTGTGAAAAAATTATTGACCCAGGTGATTTATTTTATCGATTGACCATTAAGATCTTTGCTGATTTTGATGGAGTCATAAATATCAAAAAAACAAAGATGAACCTTAACGAAGAATTTGAAAAAATCAAATCATATCCTGAAGCTCTGATTGAGGAAGAAGTGTATAAAGAATTTGATTTTGTACTATGCCCTCGATGTAAGGAGATATATTGTGCTAACCCTTTGCACCTGCCTTTAGGTTAACAGGTGTTAATTATAATGTGTCAGAATGATTCGCTGATACGCGCAAAGCGTTGTCTGGCAAGCGTTTGCTGAAACTATGTCATTTGTTCACCTTCATAATCATACTGAATATTCATTGCTCGATGGAGCAATGAGAATCGACCGGCTTACCGAACTTGCCGCGAAATACAAAATGCCAGCACTGGCTATTACTGACCACGGTAATATGTTCGGCGCTATCAAGTTCTATAAGAGTGCACACCGCAGGGGTGTAAAGCCAATCATCGGCATTGAAACCTATATCGCTCCGAGATCGCGAACTGACCACTCTAAAAATATCCGGATACCAGAATCTTCTTTTCATTTAACTCTTTTATGTGAAGACGAGACCGGCTATAGAAATCTGATAAAGCTATCCTCAGCAGCATATCTTGAAGGCTTCTACTATAAACCCAGAATAGACAAGGAGATCCTGGCAAGTCATCATAAAGGGTTGATCGGGATGTCCGGATGCCTTAAAGGTGAAGTGCCGTATAAGATCGGCATGGGTGATATTCCGGGTGCAAAAGCGGCTCTCCAGCAATACCAGGATATCTTTGGTAAAGATAATTTTTACATTGAAATAATGAGATTAGGTTTAAAACGAGAAGAGAGGATCCACAATGAATTGATAAAACTCGCAAATGAACTCGATGCTCCTCTGGTCGCGACGAATGACTGTCATTACTTCTATCCAGAAGACTATAAGGCGCATGATATACTATTATGTATCGGAACCAAGAAGACCTTGTCGGATCGTGAAAGACTCCGTTTTGAGACCCATCATGCATATTTTCGTACGCCAAAGGAAATGGCCAAACTTTTTGATGATCTACCCGAAGCGCTCACTAATACCCGGCTCATCGGGGAAAGATGCAACGTATTGATCGATACTTCGGGTAAAGACGTGAAGTTACCGAATTTCCCCAGGCCGCAAAATTTTGAAACAGATTTTGACTATTTAAAATTTTTGACATTTGAGGGCGTAAAGTATCGATTCGACCGGATAACCACGGGGATCGAAGAGCGTTTGAATTATGAATTGAGCATTATTAAAAGGATGGGTCTTTCTGGTTACTTCTTGATCGTACGTGAGATAATTCAGTTTGCTCGAGAAAAGGGTATCCCGGTGGGTCCGGGACGTGGTTCTGCAGTAGGCAGTCTGGCATTGTATTCACTCGGCATCACCGATGTCGATCCTTTGAAATACAATTTGATTTTTGAGAGGTTTCTCAATCCTGACCGGTTGAGTTTGCCGGATGTTGACTCTGATTTTGGTGACACAAGACGAGATGAGGTGATCAATTTTATTCGCTCCAGGTACGGTGAAAAGAACGTAACACAAGTCATTACCTTTGGGACTATGCAAGCAAGGGCTGTGCTTAGAGATGTTGCAAGGGTAATGGGTATACCCTATGGTGAAATCGACCGTATCGCGAAACTCATCCCTTTTCACAAGGGTATTGATGAGGCAATCAGTGAAGTCAAAGAACTGAAAACCATAATTCAGTCAAAAGATGAATACAAGGAACTGATAAATATCGCAAAAAAGCTTGAGGGACTTGCCCGGCATCCAGCTACCCACGCGGCCGGAGTAGTAATTACGCCAAAGGAGCTTGTTGAGTATGTTCCATTATATAAAAGTCCTGAAAAAAAGGAAGTTTCTACACAATATGCAAAAAATTCACTTGAAGATATCGGTATCCTTAAAATGGACATCCTTGGTCTTCGCACCCTTACTGTCATTGATGATACACTCAAATTGATCGACCGTCAAGTCGGTGATATTCCGATTTATGATAAAGATACCTATGACATGTTTAAACAAGGTGAAACCGTTGGCGTATTTCAGCTTGAGAGTCAAGGTATGCAAGAGATCCTAAAGAGCTTCAAGCCTGAGAACTTTGAGGATTTGATAGCAGTTATCGCTCTTTATAGACCTGGGCCTATGGGCAATATTCAAAAGATGATTGAGAACAAGAATGATCCGAAAAAGATCAAATACATGCATCCATTATTAGAACCGATATTAAAGGAAACCTATGGTATGATCGTATACCAGGAGCAAGTTATGCGGATCGCTTCAACTGTTGCTGGTTTTACAATGGCAGAAGCTGACACGCTCCGTCGAGCTATGGGTAAGAAAATCCCCGAACTCATGGATGAAACAAGGGAGAAATTTATTTCCGGTGCTCAGGCCAAGGGGCTTGCATCCAATATCGCCGAGAATATTTTCAATAAAGTTGCACCTTTTGCCGGTTATGGTTTTAATAAATCCCATGCTGCTGCCTATGCAGCATTAGCAAACCAGACCGCTTATCTCAAATGTCATTTTAAACAGGAGTTTATGATTTCATCACTAAATAGTGAGATCAGTGATACTAAACGACTTTGGGTTTTGATAAGGGAATCACGGAAAATAGGCATTGAAATTCTAAGACCAGATATTAATAAAAGCGAATATGGATTCCGCAAAGAAGGTGATAATATTAGTTATGGTCTTGGGGCCTTGAAAAATTTGGGTAAACCTATGGTTGAATCAATAGTAAAAGAAAGAGAACGTGGCCCATTCAAATCATTCTTTGATTTTCAAGCTCGGACCAAAGCTTTGAACCGAAAATCATTGGAATCGTTGATAAAATCAGGTGCCTTCCAGGCATTTGATAAGGATTTGGGCAAATTATTGGAATTTCTTAAACAAGGTAAGAACTTTACTGGCACGCAGACAGGTCTTTTTGACGATTGTAATGAAGAACAGCCAGAAAAGGAGGAAAACAATTCCACTGACACATCGATTGACAATATTTCTTATCAAAAAGAAGCTTTTGGTTTTTATTTTTCAAAACATCCGCTGGAGAATTTCAAAGAAGAGTTCACTGCTCTAGGCTTAACTTCGATCAGCGATCTAAACAATGTGAAAAATGGTGACTATATCACTATTGGAGGTTTGCTCAACTCTAAAAAAATAAAAAAGGATAAAAAAGGTCGAAATTACGCAATTATTAATCTTGAAGATTTTGATGGATCGATCGATGTATTTGTTTTTTCAGACAGCTTTGACCGATATTCGCAGTACTTAAAGGTAGATACACCTTTAATAATCAAAGGTAGGATTTCAGGTGAAGATGACAGACGGTCTATACGGGCTGGAGATATTCTATTATTGAAAAATGCAAGGAATTATTATAAAAAGATATACATTAATTTTGATGCTACTGAGTTGCCAAACGAGGATTTAAATCAATTACATAGTATAATCGATAATAATAAGGGTGAATGTGAAGTTTGGTTTAAACTAAATGGTACTAAGGACTGTCGAAAATTCAGGTCTCGGACCATGAAAATCAATCCAGACCCCGATGTTCTCAATAAGATAAAAGATATTGTTGGCGATATGGGACTACGGATCTATGGTAAGATATGAAAAAAGGATTTTATGCATTTATCAATACTCGATGTATGAGGGGGTAGAATGACAATAATCCTTGCTTTATTAGGATTATATTATATTGATCAGCCATTTCTTGATGTTTCAGAGCACGGTGAATTCACTATACAGCTACGCTTTGGCCCAGGTGGTGAGATATTGGGGTTTTTCGATGTCGGTGTCTTTGACCGATTCAGTTTTGGCATCAGCTATGGAGCATCAAACCTTATTGGTGCAGGTGACCCGGAATTTTATGAAATACCCGGTGTTCAGATTAAGGCTGTTGTAATTGAACAGGGATTTGCCGCACCTGAGATTATCTTTGGTTTTGATAATCAGGGTTATGGTTTATATGATGGAACAAGGTACTATACAATGTCCAAGGGACTTTATTGTCAAATAGGAAAAACACTGGCGATGAACAATATCTCATTTGTGCCAAGTGTCGGTGGTAATTATTGCTTTGAAGGTGATAATCGCTTTGATTTATTTGCTGGATTTCTATTACGGTTTGGTTCAAGCTCAGGTTTGACCTTTGATTATTCACCCAATTTCAATGATGATACTGATCAGGATAAGGGCAATATGAATATTGGCCTGAAAATCATATTCTATGATGAATTGTTTTTCGAGTTTGCTTTACGGGATTTGCTTGATAATGGTTCTCCTGGTGCGGATCAACAATTCAATCGAATGATAAGGCTTGGTTTTGAACAGTTTTTTTGATAATGTTTCACGTGAAACATTTCAGGATTCATTGTTCGGGTATGTAAATATCGACAAAATCCTTGATTTTTCACATAAATAGCAGAAAAAGCAATAGTCTGGGGAGGTTATTATGGTAAAAGAACTGACAGATGCTGATTTCCATCAAGAAGTTGATAAATCAGACATTCCTTATTTAGTTGATTTTTGGGCGATATGGTGTGCGCCCTGTTCAATGGTTGCTTCGGTCATGGAGGAGATTGCAAAGGATTATGACGGCAAGATCAAAGTTGGCAAGATCAACGTTGATAATGAAATGAAGACCGCGAATGAATTTGGAATACAAAATATCCCGACAATAATTATATTTAAACAAGGTAAAGAAGAAGAACGTATTATTGGTGCATTACCAAAGGAACACCTTGTTAAAAAATTAGAAAAACATCTATAAACAATAGTAAGGAGATCAAATGACTAAAAACATATTAGCTATATTATTTATCGGTTTGTTGTTCTTCACTGGTTGTTCTCCAAAAGAAAAAACTCAGGGACCGACAAATAACAAGGATTTCACGCTTACATCCCTTGATGGAAAAGATATAACCTTATCAGAACTCAAGGGGCAGGTAGTACTCGTTGATTTTTGGGCGACCTGGTGTCCGCCCTGTGAAAGAAGTATTCCGGTATTCAGTGCTCTCTATAATAAATACCATGAAAAAGGATTCATGGTTCTTGGCATAAGCCGTGAAGACAAATCAAGATTAATAAGCTACCGTCAGGAAAACAATATTCCGTACCCGATCTTGATTGATAATAAGAATGTCACCAAAGAATATGGTGTTGAAGCTATCCCTACGATCATATTTTTCGATAAAACCGGTAAATCACGAAAAACCCAGGTCGGATTTGCTCCTGAATTAGAAGCAGCATTTGATATGCTTGTTGACTCGCTTCTAAACGAACAGTAAATAAGAAGATCTTTTTGGAGTAGACAATGATAACGCTTACATTAAACAAAGGTCTGCAATTCATTGCCAGAGACGAATTAAATCATGAGATCATAGTAGATACAAATAGGGAATTTGGAGGTTTTGATCAGGGGATTCATCCGATTGAATATCTTCTTGTGGCACTTGGTGGATGCATGGGCATGGATATTGTTGGGATTCTCGGGAAAAAAGGGGGAAAGATAGATAATCTTGAAATTACGGTCAATGGCCAAAGGGCAAATGAACATCCAAAAATCTATGAGAAAATCGTCGTGACGATCGATTGTCAAGGAGACTATAAGCGTGAAGACCTCTTGCGTTCATTTGAGCTATCCCGTGATAAATATTGCGGTGCCTATGCCACGCTTAAAAAAGGTTCAGTTATTGAGTTTGTAATTAAATAAAAACTGCTATTACTCTACTTTAACAATTTTCAATAGTACTCTTTCATTATTTACTTGGGTTGTGCAAAAATACGTTCCTGCAGGTAATTTTTTCTCTTGAAAATCAGTTCCATCCCAAGAAACAGCACCAGGCACTAGGCAGTAGGAATCAGGAACCGATAAAAATTTTACAAGACGACCCGTGGCATCGTAAATATTTATTTCCATACTCTGTGCATATTGCGTTTTATTAAATATAATAGTAGTTTTGTCCTTAAATGGATTCGGCTGGACATTGATGATGGTTTGAGGTTGCAGATGCTCCATTTCTTTTATACCGATAGGATAACCAAAATCCGCAAAGTATATATCATAAGGTGGGCTTTGGCCCTGGGTCCAGATCAAAAATGAACCACAGCAGCTTGGATACCTCACTTGCTCGTCGATATTAAATACTGACCTGACAGTCCCTTCTGACCAGCCGGTCATGAAATAATACAAGTGGTAATAGATGTCTTCAAAACCACTTGTATTTTCATCCCAAAAAAGATAGCTCCATATTGACCCGATCGTTGATACTATAGGATAATACGAAAGACCAGAAGTTGCATATCCTCCGCTCGGATTACCGCCAAGGAAAAATGCTTCAAGATTACCTGATGTACTATCTTCCCACGCACCTGATATAGAATCAGAACCATGGCAAAAATCCAAAGATGAGTGGCGTAAAGTAAGATAACTCGCCCAAGTTTCAGTAGATGACCATGTACTGTCCTCTAAGTATTTTTGATGAATTTGATAGGGTGAATAGCATTGTGGGTCAAAACAATCCCAGAGTACATAGATGCGATGGTTAGGCTGGAAAATACTTATCGATGGTAACGTACTTGTCGCCTGGGCTGTGCCAAAATCACTCAATCGTACTGTATCTCCGAGTATACCGGCGTGACATGGTCGGTAATAAATTTGATTATATGAAGCAACATCTTCAACCCATACGATATGAGCAGTCAAAAGAGTATCCACGACGATATCCGGGAATATTGAATTGTTTGGAGTTTCGCTGATATTGATCGGTGGTGAATAGTCGTCCAAACAGTCATAGTATATATCATAAGCGCCTGTGATCGTATCGGGAGACTGCCAGACAATATGTCGAAATCCATAGAGATCAAGGTCGATACCGGGGTAATTTCCGATATCGAGTAAGGCAGGAGTTTGCCAGGATTGACCAAAATCAGTCGTATATGTGTATAGTATACTATCCTGTGAATGATAAACTACATGTATTGAATCTCCGGGTAATGCAAAATCAGGTGATGCTATCTTATGGCTGTTATTAAAAGCCGTGGCATCAAATGAATTTGAAGAGCTTACATAAGTATAATGGAGTTGACTGAATCCAAGGGTGAACAACCCGCAGATACAGAAACCCAACTTTAATTTGAATTTCATACAATACCTCCAATTAATTATACAGTATGATGAAACACTGTCAAGGCGATATCTGTCTTTTTTGTCATTTTATCATTTTGTTAATTGACAAAATGATAAAATGATATATAATGAGAAATGGCTAAGAAAAAAATACCAGAAATCCATTATCGTGCATCGAGAATCTGCCGGGCTTTAGGAAATCCAACCGCCTATGAGATACTCCATCTTTTAAGAAAAGAAAAAAGAACTCCGGATCAACTCGCGATTCTTTTAGGCGTAAGTTTACCAACAATTTCTCAGGTACTAAGATCACTGAGAGATCTTGATCTAGTTCGCTACGAGGTAAAATGGCGTAGCCGTGAATACTGGCTAAAAACAAATGCTGTACCGACAGCACTGGCAAGTCTTGAACGACTGGTAAAAGTCGTTGAAACAATGAAATAAACGAGTAATAATTCTATGATCAATAGATGACCTGAATTGATTTTTGACGATTAATATCACGATGCAGAAAAAATGAGTTTAGCGCATATTAAAGCAGTGCTTTTTGACCTTGATGGTGTCCTGATCGACTCTTACCCTGGATGGTATCTTCTCTTTAATGACGCCTTGAGGCATTTTGGCTTTAACCAGATCAGTGAGGAAACTTTTCGTAGACACTGGGGTCAGAGTACAAGAGAAGATGTACGTATCTTCATGCCAGGGAGAACAGTTGAAGAAGTAAGGGCATATTTTCAATCGCACTTTGCTAATTATTTGTCGTATCTTGAACTAACCCCGTCCGCACAAAAAACTCTAAGGTCTTTATTACGAGCAAACATAGAATTAGCATGCGTCACTAACTCACATCGAGATATTACCCGGCAGATTCTTACCGTATATCAAATTGATAAATACTTCAAGATTGTAATTACTGCTGATGATGTTAAAAGGCCTAAGCCAGCGCCCGATATGTTATTGGAGGTATTCAAACTATTGAAGATAAGGCCAGGACAAGCGTTGTTTATTGGTGATACCCAAAGTGACAAACAGGCCGGAGCTGCAGCTGGTTGTTTATTCGTTGGTTACAAACTGAACGCAGTATTGACCGTGGATCACCTTGATGATTTGTATAACCTTTTGAGAAATTAGTTTGTTGTCGTTTTATCATTTTGTTAATTGACAAAATGATAAAACGATCTGTTTTTTGTACTTATATACTTAAACCTCTAGATATAGTGCTAATACATATTGACAATTAGCTGGTGATGGTTATAATAATTATGAGAAGGTATGAGCGCCATAATCTGATGATTGTGGTGATTATACCTTTTTGTATTTTTAGGTAAAGGGGAAAATGGTAGATAGAAAAGAACTGATCAGAAAATCAAAACAGAGATGCCGTATTCTTGGTTTAGAACCAGATGAAATGCAGTTACATAAGATCATCTCATCAAGCGAATTAGCGAAAAAACAAGCTAAATATCAACATCTCATTACTGCAGCTTCACCATATATGATACTGATGGCTGAGACGTTCCAAGAATGCGGATCAATCCTGGCACTCGTTGATGAGGACTGCTGTATTGTCAAGTTGACTGGCCCAAAAGATACAATTCTGGATCGAAAAAAACACGGTTTAACCGAGGGAACCTCACTGCGCGAAAAGCATGCAGGTACCAATGCTGCAACCCTTTGTATGGAGACAAAGCAGCCTTTTTTTCTCGCCGGCAACGAATATTACTTTAGATTACTTCAACAAGGTTCTTGTTTTGCAGCACCAATCATTGTTAATGAATATACCCTTGGTGCGATAATTATAATTCACCCATGCCGAGTAGGACACCCGCACACTTTTGCACTCGTTCAAACACTGGCGCAACTTATCGGTCGGGAATACCAGGGAACTCGGCAAGGAGACCTAGTCGTTTCTGTATGTAATTTACTGAACACGGGGATCGTGCTTGCTGAAAAGAATGGTGAAGTGTGGTATGCAAATACCCGGGCGCGTCATATTCTTGGAATAAAGAAAAAAACAAATATTATAGATCATTTTAGCACCAATATATTTTCGGCTGTCAATATTTCAAATGAGATAATTTTTTCAAAACACAAACGACATACATTCTTGGTAACCCGGAAAATCTACAATGATAAATATCTTTTTTTATTCGAACCGATCGAAGATGAACTAGAAAAGGAGAAAAAAATTAAAACCACATTAGCACCTTATAATTTCAATGACATCATCGGATTGGATTCTATAAAAAGGAGAGCTCGTGACCTGGCAATTCAAAATGTTAATATCCTTATCATTGGCGAAAGCGGTACAGGAAAAGAACTTTTTGCATCGGCTCTCCATAATTCAAGTTCACGGGCTGGGTCCCGGTTTATTGTTGCTAACTGCGCGGCGATTCCTGAGACTCTTTTTGAATCAGAGTTATTCGGATATAAAAGAGGAGCATTCACGGATGCCCGGTTTGATCGAATAGGACGGATTGAATATGCCTCTGGCGGTACGCTATTTCTCGATGAAATTGGTGAGCTACCATCCAATATGCAGTCTAAACTTCTCCGGGTAATTGAGGATAAGGCTGTAACACCGCTCGGCGGCAACAAAGCAAAGAGCATTGATGTACGTTTTATTTTCGCGACAAATCATAATCTTGAAAAATTAGTCCTCCAGAAAAAATTCCGCGAGGATCTTTATTACCGAATTAATTCTCCAATTATCAGGATTCCACCATTGCGACAACGAAAGGAGGATATACCCGATCTTGTTGATTATTTTGTACAGCGAATCCGCAGTGACCATAAACGCTTTGTGACCGGTTTGAATAAAGATACAATATCAACGCTCATGGAATACCATTTTCCGGGTAACGTAAGGGAACTTCAGGGTATTTTAAAAAATGCTTTTTTGACTTGCAAACAAGATATAATAAAAAATGAAGATCTAGAAATCCCCAAAAATACGGAATCAGAATCACTTAAGGAACGGCTGGCTAATTGTGCATTATCAGTAATTAAGGAGTGTCTTCAGATAAATAATAATAATGTAAAAATAACTGCACAAGAACTAGGGATAAGTCCACGTACGATTTACCGATATCTCCAAAAATAACTCAGTATTCTTCACTATTGAACAGTTTTGAATTATGTATAAAATATGACATGGTTGTATTTCTTCTTACTGATATTGAAAAATCAACTGAAAAATGGGAAAAACACCGTGCTGAGATGGGTGATGTTCTTGCTCGGCATGATGCGATCATCAACGAAGTCATTGAAGATCATGATGGGAAAGTTGTGAAACACACCGGCGATGGTATTTTTGCAGTTTTTGAAGAGGGTGCACCGCTTCACTGTGCTATTGAGATCCAAAAACGTTTTGCCCGTGAAGACTGGGGGAATATCGATGAGTTACGAATACGGATCGGATTGCATGCTGGTGAAGCAGAAAGAAGAGGCAATGATTATTTCGGTTCAGCAGTAAATCGCACGGCGCGGATCATGACCGCGGCTTGGGGTGGTCAAATATTACTATCACCTGAAGTAAAGGATTCATGTGGTTTACCTTCGGATGCAGTAATTAAAGACCATGGTGTCCACTTGCTCCATGATCTTGGTGATCCACAACAAATATATGGTTTAAAATATGCTGATATGATCCCGCAGGAATTCCCACCGATACATTCATTATCAGCACATCCACACAGTTTGCCATCTCAAGCAACTGCCTTTGTCGGTCGGGAAAAAGAAATCGACGAACTAAAAAAAATGATCGATAATCCCCGTTGCCGATTGATTGATTTAGTTGGACCTGGTGGTATTGGAAAAACCAGATTAGCTCTTCAGGTAGCAGCTGAAAAGATCGAGAAATTCAAGGACGGAGTGTATTTTGTGCCGCTTGATGCCATGACCATCGGTTCTATACAATTTTTGGTATTTACTATTGCAGATTCTCTTAAATTCGCTTTTTATAGCCGGGAGGACCCAAAGGTTCAACTTCTCAATTACTTGCGCAGAAAAGAAATGCTTATTATTATGGATAATTTCGAACATCTTATAAATGAAGCAGAATTGCTCGTTGAGCTATTTGAGAATGCACCAAAGATAAAATTTTTGGTTACTTCACGTGAGCGTTTACGTCTGAAAGGTGAATGGATAATGGAAATATTAGGGTTGGACATTCCAATAACGGTTGGATTAGATGATATAGAAAATTATAGTGCAATTCAATTATTTGTTGAAAGTGCAAAGAGGATCAAACCGGATTTTGTTTTGGCAAGAGAAGATCATAAATATCTCATTGAAATATGTAATTTAGTAGAGGGTATACCTTTGGGTATCGAATTAGCAGCGTCTTGGGTACGTTCTCTCTCAAACCGTGAAATAGTACAGGAAATCGATAAAGGTATTGATTTTTTAACCTCGACATTACAGGACCTACCAACAAGACACCGAAGTTTACGAGCCGTATTTGATTATTCATGGAATCTTCTATCGACAAAAGAGCAGAAGATATATGGGACTCTGTCCGTATTTCGCGATGGTTTTCAGAAAGAAGCTGCTGAGCAAGTTGCTCAAGCTACAATCACAGATTTATCTTTATTCGCTGATAAGTCACTCGTGCGCCGTACACCCCAGGGCAGATATGAAATGCTTCAGATCCTTCGCAAATATGCTGCTGAGAGACTTGAAAAAAAACCTGATTTAAAAAAACAGGTAAACGACATACACTGCTGTTATTATGCGAATTTTATAGAACGGCGTTCACAGGAATTGCGCGAAAAACATGTGCAAGAATTTCTAAATGAAATAAATCGGGAGATTGAGAACCTCAGAAGCGCATGGCAGTGGGCATTGGAAAACACCAAGATTGATGAACTGCAGAAATTGCTCAAGAGTATTTACTATTTTTACGAAATGCGCGGTTGGCTATTAGAGGGCGAACAGGTCTGCAGAATGACCGCGGAGATGCTCAGGATAAAATATAAAAAAGATTTTTCAGATATTGAAATAAAAGGATTTTACGGAAACGTAATTTCCCGATGGGGTGGATTCTGTCGCAGGCTTTCACAGTATGAGAAGGCACGGGAACTCCTTGAGGAAAGTCATACTGTTTTTAAAGAACTTGGTGTGGAAAAAGATATTGCCTATGCTTTAAATGAACTTGGTGTTATTGCGTATCGGTTTGGGAAATTCGCGCGCGCGAAACAAATTCACCAAAATGCCCTTGAGATCAGGAAAAAACTCGCCAACAAAAAAGCAATAGCCGTATCGCTCAATAATCTTGGTGTTGTTGCCTTTTCAGTTGGTGAGTATGAAGAAGCGCGCCGTTTACATAAACAAGCCCTGAAAATACGAGAGGAAATTGATGATCAGTATGGTCTGGCTTCATCAATGAATAATCTGGGAAATGTCGTACATAGCCTTGGGGATCAGGTTGAAGCAAAAAGGCTATATGAGAGAAGTCTTGAAATACGCAAGGAGATCGGTGACCGTCCCGGGATCGGTTCATGTTTGAATAATCTCGGCATTACCGCGGAAAAATTGGGTGATTTTACTGATGCAAAAAGACTATTTGAAGAAAGTATCGTGATTAAAAATGATATTGGTGATCAGCGTGCAATAGCAAATACATTAGATAATCTTGGTAGAGTTTCACTTAGAGTGGGTGATAAAAAAGAAGCCAGGAAACAATATCGCGAAGCCCTTAAAATACTAAAAAATATAAAAGCAATACCTACACTACTTACCGTTCTCGTTGGTATTGCGGAACTTCTTTTGAAGGAAGAAAAGAATGAGATCGCATTAAAATGCGTTTTAGCGATACTGCATCATCCAGCTGGGTCACGTGAAGCAAAAGAAGAAGCAGAAAAGATGATGGTTAAATTAAAAGATTTATTACCGGCAACGCAAGTGGATGCCATAAAGAAATCTGTAGACACTGGAAGATTTGAGAAGATAATCGATGATATTTTATCGAAGATCAGTTAAAATATTGAGTAATAAATACTATTTTGTGATCGATGGCTTCCACACAAAATTCCCGGTTTTATCAATATAAGCCCAGCCATTTTCCATCATGACCTGAGCTAAACCGTCAGCAAAGTCATTACCGATATCAAATTGCAATTTAATGATAAACTTACCGGTTATATCGATATAACCCTGTTTTCCTTCGATTTCAACGCAAGCTAACCCCTCAGAAAATGGATTAGCGGCATCGAATTGAGGTCGGATCACGACATCACCTTTTTTATCGATATACCCCCATTTTTCATCTATCAGCACATTGGCTAATCCTTCAGAAAATGGTCCAGCATTGTCATACTGAGGGATTATGTCATAATCTCCTTTTTTGTTTATATAACCCCACGAGCCTCCCTGGGGGATACCAAAAACGATCTTACCACCAGTATTGACTGCAGCCAATCCTTCAGAAAAACCCCAAGCAAAAGCATACTGAGGTTCAATAATATATTTGCCTGCTTTATCAATGTAACCCCATTTCCCACTGCTTGTTCGACCATAGATTACTGAACCACCAGTACTGACTGAAGCAATTCCATCAGAAAAATCTTCGAGATCATCAAACTGTAAATCGATAGCGATTTGTCCTTTTCTATTTATAAAACCGACTTTACCGTCTTTTGCTACAGGTGCCAAGCCTTCACTAAAGGAGCCTACAAAATCGAATTTGTGATCAAAAACTATTTTTCCTGTTTTATCGATATATACCTGTCGGTTATCGATTTCAGCTTGTGCCAGGCCTTCAGAAAAAGGTTCTGCCACCTCATAGACTGGGTCAAGAACGAACTCGCCACTTTCATCGATATATCCCCACTTGGTATTTATTCTTACACAGGCTATTCCTTCAGTGAACGGCATAGCATCATCATATTTCGGTTGGATAACAATCAAACCCATATTATTAATATAACCGTATTTGCTATTTGTAACTACCATAAAACGGTCGGGTGTTTCTTTAATATACTCCTTACCACAAACAATGATCATTAAGATCGCTAAAAACAGAATAGAAAATCTAACTACTTTTTTCATAATTGATTCCTCCGAATACCTACTATATTTTAGCAAATACAATGAAGAAGTCAAGATTGAGTCGTGATAAGAAAAAGATAGAGACATTTTTCAGGTTGATAATTATATTCCAGCAAGATACTATCTTGAGTTTATTGGACATGAACAGTACAATAATGCGCAGGAGAAATATATGAACGGCATGATTTTGTGACATATTTGTCAAAACCGCTGACAAATATGTCATGAGCACAGATGCATAATGTATAATCATTTGCGCGTATTATTTTCCTGTTCTGCTATGTTTAAGTGACAAAAATGTCACAACCCATAAATTTTCTCATGTAATTTAAGGATATTATTCTGGCATAAAAATTGCTATATATAAACACAGAAGAGGAGGTGATAAGCGATGATTAAGAAACTATCAGAACGTTCAGCCCACGCTAACATGGGTATTGCAGGTCTCGTGATCTGTTGCAACGGTATTACTTAATAATGAAATGAGTAATCACCAAGCAAAGGCGCCTTTGTTTCATTTCATGTATCAAAGTAGAAAACAAGGAGGATTTCAATCATGAATCCAGTAAGGGTAGGTAGCGTGAGGTGGGATATCACGAACGAGTGTAACCTGAAATGTCTCCATTGTTATACTGTAGAAAATCCCGGTTCTGAACTTCACCACGCTGAGGTAATAGAGATTATACGGAAACTGCAGTCATTAGAACTGCAAGAAATCAACTTCGCTGGACGTGAGCCAACAATGCGGCGCGATCTACCTGAAATCATCAGATGGTGTAGCAGAAATAACCTTAGAATCAATGTTACCACAAATGGTACGGTATTGAGGCAGGAGGGATTTGTTTCTTTACTTCAGTCCGGACTGAATATGCTGGTTTTTAGCCTAGATGGAGTATCTGATGCAACGCATGATAAGATAAGGGGAAAGGGGAACTTTCAAAGAACCATAGCTGGTATTTCGACTTGCTTAGACTATGTTCGTAAGATGCGGATATCAACCAAGATCGGCGTTAACTGTACACTACAAAAGGTCAATGCGCAGGAAATATCTATCATGGTAGACTTATGTCACTCCTTTGGTGCACACTTTCTCAATATTAATCCTGTGAGTTTCTGTGGTTCTGCCATAAACGTGAAAGAGATGCTGTATTTAGCTCCAGAAGAAATTTTATCGTGTTGGAATAAAATATGTGAAGAATGTCAGAGTATGAAACCGGATTTTAAGCTTTACTTGGGAACTTCACCGATGGAAACAAAATTCCTTAATGCGAAGTACAATCTGGAACTGCCAGTTATACATACCACATGTTCAGCAGGGAGTACGCTGTACATTGACCCTCATGGTAAAGCCTTGCCGTGTTACATGCTTCCATCTATGGCTAACCAAATATCTGAGTTGAAAAAATACCTATGTTATTGGGATATTCTCACGGAACCAGCTGACCGTGCTTTTGATTCGTTTAAACCATTCATTTCCTATGCTCACGCAATATCCAAGAGTAATAATAGTGGTTGCGCTGATTGCCCGGATCTTGGAATTTGTAAAGGGTGTCCATTAATTGCCTTGTCTGACCCCGATGTAATCTATCGTTGTCAGCTGGCACAGAAGAAGCTGTCTGCGATGAGATTGAATCTTAAGCAAGCAACAATTCCCACGATCAAAGAAACTATCTCCTGTAAACTTAATGGAAATATCTTACAATTGTCGTTGAACGATGGGGATTATTCAAGCAATAAGGAATTCGAGCTGGATCCCTTCGCCAGGTCAATTTGGCTAAAGATAAATACACGGGATCCAATTGGAAAGATCGAAAAAAGCCTGGAAAACGAATGGCCGGATTTACCAATTGAAAAAATACATAAGAATCTCGTCGATTTTGTGGAGTACTTTTGGAAGGAAGGACTTTTGAGCCTGCAAGGATAAAATGGGTAGAGGCATCTGGAGAAATAGATCTTTCGTATTTTATTTAATTGGCCAAACCATCTCTTCACTTGGCGATGGATTTTACTTAATAGCTTTTATGTGGTTAGCATTACAGTTGTCCGGCGGTAAAGGATTGGTCCTCGGAGGTATATTTAGCATTTACACACTGAATGGGGTTATATTCGGCTTTATCGCCGGACCAATAGCAGATAAATTCAATAAGAAGAAAATATTGATAATTGTTGATATCCTACGCGGCGTTGTGGTTTTGATTTTATTTATCCTTGTCCGATTCAATGTCGCATCGATCCTGCATCTATATATAATAACGTTCGCTTTTTCTGTGTGCTCGCCATTTTTCCATCGTACAGAGTTTACAATAATTCCACAACTAGTGCCAAAAGAAATTCTCCTTAAAGCAAACGGTATCATTTCTGGAGCAAGAAGATTAATGCAAATTATATCTCCTGGTTTTGGCGGTGTCCTTATTAGCTCGGTAGGTATTGAAAACTGCTTTCTCATTGATACCATTACATTTTTCTTCTCCTCTTTTTGCATTGTTTTCGTTGTGGTACGATATTCTGTCCAGTCGAAAGAAGCATTAAAGATAAGGTCATTTTTCGCTAATATAAAGGAGGGGTACAGATTACTCATCGGTTCTTCATTTTTATTGACCCTTGCTATCTATGCAGCATGTATTAACTTCTTAGGTGGTCCAATTATGCCGCTACTTCCTTTGCTTGCCACGAAACATGGAATGGAGGCATCAGGCTACGGTATAATGATGAGTGTTTTGTCGATTGGTTTAATCACCTCTAGTTTTCTTGTCGGATTTCTGGAGAAGATTCTGCGCAGGGTCCCAATGATACTGACTGGATTGATTATATCTGCAATAGCTATTTTAATTATGGGGATTGGTTTTATGCCTATCGCTATACTCATTGCGCTATTTTTTCTTGGCATAGGTCTTAGTCTATCGAATTTACCGATAAATACTCTTTTTCAAGAAAAAGTATCCCCCGACAAATTGGGCGTGGTATCCAGCTTTGTTTTTACTATTGCGCAGATCGCATTGCCAATATCTATTGCGCTAAGTGGTTTTCTCGTTGATTTTGTTTCTCTTGGTACTATTTTCACCGCTGTTGGTATTATGCTCTTGGTCGGTGCTATGATTGGTTTTGCATTACCGCAATTCAAAGGTGAATCAACTGTGATAGGAGCGGGTATCTAAAACAATTGTATTGAAACGTAGGCTGTTGAACCCAGGGGTTTTTATTGCACAACAAGTTCTATGCGGTTATTCTTTGCACGACCTCCATCAGTTTCATTGGTTGCGATCGGGCACATTGGTCCTACTCCGCTGGCAAAAATACGATCCATATCAATATTATACTGGTCGGTAAGAGAGTTCATCACCGCTGCTGAGCGTTGCTGGGAAAGCCTCATCTGATTGATCATATGACCTTTATTATCTGTATGACTTACTATATATATTTTCATTTTTGGTTGGTCGGTTAGCATTTGCGCAATGATCTTTAAGCAAGAATCTGATTCCATTTCCAAATCGGCTTTGCCTTTGTCAAAATAGATTCCTTCAAGGATAACATGACCATTTTCCTTGAGTTCTCGATATAACATGGCTGCCTTATCTATTTCTTGTGTCGCTGGTGTGTATGCTTCAGCTGATTTCTTGGCCGGAGGTCCAGCAGGTGGCTCTGCAGGGACTGCTTCTTCCATTTCTTGTGCAGCTCCGGGGATTTCTTCTACCTGAGCGTGAATACTACTGATAAATACTGATGAAAACAAAATCAATATAATAATAATTTTACTTTGATAGTCCATAACATTTCCTCCTTTTATATGGTCTTATCTTCTATTATAGACATAGCAAATATTATGTCAAGTAAATATGATTGACATTGATATTAACAGGTGATTAATAGACCTTATGTCTTGACAAACCACGTGGTATAGGTAAAATTTAGTAGGCTATTTAGTGATTTTTAAAGGGGAGGGAGGTTCGATTACTATCTTCCGAGGTAATAAACTTTAAAAATGATTTGAGGGTCCAAAACATAAGGAGAAATATAATTACAAGAGAGGAAAATGGTCATGCTTAGAAAAAGCTATATTGTATTAATACTATGCATGGCTTCGACTATTTTGTATAGTCAGTCCTGGTATGCTCAGACATCCAGCACAAACTCACTTCTTTTGGATGTATACTTTAATGATCCGGATACGGGTTGGGTTGTGGGAATTCTGAATACTATATTGCATACCACTGATGGTGGAACCAACTGGGTTGATCAGACCCCTCCTCCTTCGGTCAATTACTATAGTGTTTATTTCACAGATGGTCAAACCGGTCATGCAATTGGCGCAACGGTTGGAGGTAGCGGTCGAATCCGTCACACTACAAACGGTGGTAGTAATTGGGACACTATCCCTGCTGCTAATGCTTATAGTCTGTGGAGTGTTTTTTTTATAGATGATAATGTCGGTTGGATCGCTGGCGGCAGGGAAGAGGGTTTTAATATAGACCCGATCCGTACAATACACTATACAATCGATGGCGGATATAATTGGTCCACCCAGTTTTGTCAATATGACTCCTTACCTCTCCATGATATCCATTTTATAGATTCAAATACTGGTTGTGCTGTAGGAGAACACGGTACCATATTTTGGACGACTAATAGTGGAAGCAGCTGGATTCAAAAGACTTCTGGTATTGGGCAACACTTATGGGGTGTTTTTCTATTAGATGCTAATACTGCCTGGGCAGTAGGTGTTCGTGGTACTGTATTATATACTACTAATGGAGGGGATAACTGGATAGCTCAAGCTGCTGATACTATGTATGGATTTGGCAAGGTATTTTTTGCCGATGCTAATAATGGCTGGATATCTGGTGGTGATAATGATAACGGTATTGTGCTACATACAACTGATGGCGGAGGTACATGGAACACTCAATACACCGGTGCAGCTACATCCGTGATGAATATTCATTTCACTGATGCTGATACTGGTTGGGCAATCGGAAATCTGGGTACTATTATGCACACCACAACTGGTGGTACAGGGATAATAGAGGATAAGAGCTTTATCGAGGTTCCGGCAGAATTAACACTGGCTCAGAATAAACCTAATCCCTTCAGCCAAAAAACTGAAATCCGCTTTAGTATACCAAAACGTGAACACGTAACCTTGAAGGTTTATAATATTATCGGTCAGGATGTAGCTACCCTCGTCGACAATGAATTAGAAGCCAGTGAATACAGAGTAAATTTCAATGCTCGAAATTTACCTAATGGAATTTATCTATACCGACTCAATACTGATAAGCAAGTTTTAATTAAAAGGTGTACTATACTGAGGTAAATATATATGCTTAAAGACTATCCAAAAGAAATATTTTTAAAAACCGGTGAGAAAGTAATTCTGCGTCCTATGCTTAAGGAAGATGAAAAAAAATTACATGCATTTTTCTTAAGACTTCCTGAAAAGGATCGATTGTTTTTAAAGAACGATGTAACAGATCCTAAAGTCATAAGGTCATGGGCTGAGAAATTGAATTACGAACACGTTACTCCAATATTGGCAGAAATAGATGAGCGAATCATTGGGGATGCGACATTACATCGGCTTACAACCGAGGAAATACCAGACATTGGAGAGATCCGTATCGTAGTAGACAAGGATTTTCGTCGTCGTGGATTAGGAACTCGGTTGGCAAAAGAAATCTATTATCTTGCATTGAGCATGAAAATGAACAAGCTGATCGCTGAAGTAGTCGAAGACCAGGATCATCTGATAAAAACATGTCATTCTCTGGGTTTTCGAAAAGATAAGGTTCTAAAAGATAAGGCAATCGACCTGCATGGCGAAAAACATAATCTCGTAATTATGAGCGAAGATGTAGATGCCCTATGGAAAACTATTAAAGACCTTATTGATGGGGATACAGCGTTTCACTCAAGAGGATAAATTTTATTTCAGAAGTATTAGCTTTTTTGTAACAGTACAATATCCTGATTTCATTTTTATAAAATATATACCGCACCCAGCTTTCTTTCCGTTATAATCCAAGCCATCCCAGACAATATTATGATTCCCAACTTGCTGCTGTTGCTGCAGAGGAGTTGCTATTATTTCACCAGCTATAGTATAGACATGAATCGTAACATAAGCAGGGTTCTCAAGCGAGTATTCCAGATGTACTTTATTCCTCACGGGATTCGCGACAATTCTAAATATCTGTTCTGTTGAAAACGTATTGTGGATTTCTTTTCCGTTTGGCACTGTTGAATTTTCACAAATCCATACATAGCCTTCTGCTCCACCCAGAAGCATGTCAAGGTCACCATCGCCAGTCCAATCAACAAAGTAAATACGCGAGTTAGAATATGAATCAATAAAAACATCATTAATAGTCTTCAGCGTTTCATATTCTGTTTCAAATAAAGGAGCTGCATTGCTGCCGATATTTCTATAATAATAAACATAGCCATTGGTATTCCCGAGAATAAGGTCTTTGACATTATCTCCATCCAGATCACAAACATTAGGAACAGAATTCGAGTGCGCAATGGGTAAGCCGCCGGACCTGATCATTGTATAGGATTTGAATTCAGGTTCAGCATTTGTGTTATTGTTCGGGTATACGCGAACACTACCGGAATCAAATGGTTGACCTTCAAATTCACCAATAATGAGGTCTTTTTTTTCATCTTCATTCCAGTCATTAATAAAAGGGAAACTGTGTTCATTTACTTTTATGTCGACCAAAATACCTGAGCTATCACGTTTGATGTGACCGTTATTATGCAGGCCGCTGCCGGTTTCCAAGAAAAGAGTTAAATATCCAGCTGCATCACCAGTAAGAAGATCGCGCATCCCATCTTCATTCCAATCGCAAACTGCGACGGTTGAGCCCTGGCATCAGCTATAAGGCAGGGTTATGATTGAGTCGTCTGCATAGAGAAAGTGTGAATCGCCAAATACAGGAACGTAATTAGTCCCGATATTTTCGTAAAAGCTGATATATCCGTAGAAGAATTGACCGACCAGAAGATCTTTATCACCGTCGTTATCCCAATCACATGTTACTGGTGAGCTAAAAAAGATAACATCAATAGTATCTCCCTGGCATGTTACAAATTCAGGATCGTAAAAGCGTGGTGCTTGTCCAGATATCGACACAGCGAGCCCGGTTATTATAAAAAAGTATAAAATCTTTTGTCTCATTCAATAAATTATAATTATACCGCCTAATACGTCAATGTTATAGGATCGGTATTATCTCCTCAATTGATAAACAAAAAAGGGACAGCTGTTGCACTGTCCCTTTTCAGTTTCTCAAAATTTATCTTACAAAAA
This sequence comes from bacterium, assembly GCA_049647165.1. Lineage (GTDB taxonomy): Bacteria > Hydrothermota > Tepidihabitantia > SM23-42 > SM23-42 > JAUVZL01. The sequence continues at coordinate 36,536 of JBARXB010000010.1, read as the reverse complement.
GCACCTTTTTTATCAGTGTTTTCTGTTCAGATTGAAGCTTTAGAAAATATATACCATTGGGAACTCTATTGCCATTCTGGTCAAGCGCATCCCAGGACATCTGCTTATATTTATTGACAGAGTGAGCATCGAATTTTTTGATCAATCGACCGGTCGCATCATATATATTCAATGAACTAACTTCCGAAGAATTACATATGATATTGAGTGAATGACTGAATGGATTCGGTAATACATGAAGACTTGGCAATTGAAGAGCATTTCTGTTTTCTTCAACTCCGAGTATATTAGGGACTGCTACATCATCAATATACCAGCCTTCGGCGATCGTATTCTGGTCACTGACAAAACGAAAGCGAATCCTCGCGGTTTGTCCAGAGTAACTGCTCAACGAGTAAGTTTCTTGACTCCAGGCACCCTGATAGCCATTGTATTCATCCAATATCTGCCACCAACCGCAATTATTGTCGATCTCAACGTAAGTGTAGTCATAACTTGCTTCAAGAGCATATTGATGGTAGAAACTGAGAGAACTATCTGGAGTGATGACAAAATACGGCGTTATGAGTGATGCATCATTACGGTCAGTATATTGCCAGCTACCCTCAAGACCACAATACCAGGAATGGGTTGGAGAGCTACTTTTGTGTTCGGTGATATGCCAATTATCATTGCTTCCGGTATGTGTCCAGGAACCCTGCCCAGACTCAATGTTATCGCTAAATCCTGTTACATAACTCACAATAAAGCTGATGTCATTAGTATCACCCGTGCCAAAATCGATCTGGAAATTCCAGGTATAGGGAGATGGACATGTTGCACTTGCAACCGCATCAATACTCAGAACAGTATCGAGTTCTCCTTGACCGATCGACACTGCTTGTGGGTTGATTGCGTTGATTGTAATATACGGATCAGAAGAATAAACCGTAGCTGTACCAGTATAAAAACCAGTACCGTTGTTCTTTCCATCTAAATACATCCTGATGGTTTCATTAGGTTCAGCAATCCCATTGCCATTACCGCTGAGTTCCGTGAATGTCAAGCCATAATAGTCCATATTGATGCCTTGAATAAGCGTTGTCAATGCACCTTGATATATCTCATGTGATGAACCCTGGACAAATACCACGATATCACAGTTATATTCATTCCACGTACCGTCAATAGTATAATTTCTGGAACGTACGATCGTGTCACCGGCAGGTATTGAAACCGTTTCGCCATTTGCATCTGGTAACATATCTCTGAGAACGTGTTCAACTGTAGTTAACCCGCCGCCCCAATTATAAGGGATATTGTTCTCAACGATCGCAAAGTGTATATTACCGTTTACTACACTGCCTGATGTGTTGTCCGCGATCGCGGTTACTGACCCAGTATTGCTTACGGAATCATAAGAACATGTAAGAGTTATTTCCAAAGGACTTGATATAGCTGCTCTCGTCGTTAACTCATGTCGATAATGCGGATACATTGTCCCAGGTGCACTTACACCACCGACAACAGTGATTATACCATCCACCTTAACATATGGCGTACCGCCAATACCATAATAAGAAGCACGCTGTGATGCCTCAGTACAATAAAATGGATAGGATGACGAAGTGTGGCAACTTATGACGAGTAATGAATCATAAGAACGAAAATAATTTTCAACAAGACCTCTTGCTGCACCAGGACAGTATGGTCACCCGCCTACCCTGGTAAATTCTTCAGCAACTACGATCCGTTCACTGGCAAAGGAAAACGCAACAGCGAACAGTAGTGATAGGACTATTACTTTTTTCATGGATCCTCCTAATTTACATTAAGTATATAAGCAATAGAGATAATGTCAAGAGAAGTAAAAACCTGGCAAATTTTATCGAACCAAGAGCATTTTTTTAGTCTGTTTAAAATCCTGACTTGTGATAACGAGCAAATAGGCGCCATTAGGTAAAACTCCTCCATCATCACCCCTACCGTCCCATTGTACTGCTATTTGTCCGCTAGCATTGTTATACCTTATGTTTTTCACTGTTCGGCCACTTACATCGTAAATATTAATAGCGCATTGATTCGACGGAAAATCTGTACCAGGGTCGATGCGAATTTCAGTTGATTTTGAGAAAGGATTTGGACTGACCGTGATATCAGGAACAGGTGTTGATATTTGTTCTTGAATACCGGTCTCAAACCATCCTTCTTCATTATAACTCAAAGGTCCATTATTCCAGCCGCCGACTATATAAACACAATCATTTAACAACCCAACTACGATAGACTGGCGAGCATATTGCATAGAGACATCATAGCTCCAGGAATTTGAGACAGGATCATATACTTCAAGAGTAGTGTGGTACGAATAGTAGTTATACCCACCCAGTGCATATGCGTGGTTGTCAAATGTCCAACCGCCAAGGCAGTATCTTTGTGCCTGCATATTTGCTTTTGATATCCAGGTATCATTTAGTGGGTCATAGCATTGATTAATAGTTGTTGCACCACCACCAATAGAGGTTGAGCCACCAAATACATAAATAGTATCTCTAATTACGGCGCAAGCTGGTCCCATACGCGCAGTAGGCATGGGTGATTTAGTGGTCCAGGTATCAGTCAATGGATCGTATTCCTCAACCGTATTGAATATATTACCGCTCATGTTCATTCCGCCAATTACGTATATTTTATCAGCCACAGTCGCTATCGCATAGACATAGCGTGGTGTTGGCATGGTGGCTTTTGTAGTCCACGTATTTGTACTAAAATCATATTCTTCTACAACACCGCTGGCTGTTGAACCTACCCATCCGCCGATAACATACATTTTACCATTTACGACCCCCGCACCTATATGGGCACGTGCCACAGACATACTGGATTTGGTTGACCAATTATCAGTCAATGGATCATAAACATAGTTTGTCGTATATCGAGCAGTCTGGTCCCGGCCGCCTACAACGTATATTGTATCATTAAATACAGCACAGGCGCTGCCCGCTAAGATCTGTGGAAGAGGAGCTTTTGTTGTCCAAACGAGTGGGTTTGCAGTAAGTGAGAATAGTGATATGACGATAAATATTTGCATAAAACCTCCCTTATACTATTATTTAATTATACAGTGTAGGTGGTTATTGTCAATATCCCAGGGTAATTGCGAAACTGAAGGGATTTTATCAGGGTTTTTGTAGTTCAAGCAGTTTGCCAGCTCTTAACTTACCAGTATACAGATAATACTCTTTATCTGGGTAAAAATCCATGAGTAGGGTATCGCGAGCCCCCAGATGTCTTGCATATATTATGTTGTCCTTTAAATCGGGAGAATTATTCAAAAATCCAGAACCATACCAAAGCGTGGAGTCAAATGGAAAAACAGGATAATCATATTGGACAAAGACAATGCTATTTGTTAGCTTTTTTCTCTTTGCTTGTTTTGCAAGATAAGCATCAACGCCCCAGTATGAATTTCCATAACCGCGGTCTTTCCAATAGAAATTTGGTTCATCTCCCTTAATCAATAGTGGTATAGTGTGTGCGATATTATAGATAAATAATAGCCCGACAATTATACAACAAATGACTTTAATGCTTTTTCGAGAAATGTCTTTGATTTGCATCCTATGTTTTATGATACCGGGTATAGCTAATAAACCTCGTGCTGATAAAATGACCAGAAAGGGCAGTGATTCGTATAAAAACCTCGGGCCAAAACACAAATCATGATACCAGTAGAAGATATGAGCCGTTGCCAGGCATACAAAAGAGAGGAAAATTATATAGTCCCATCTTATCATTTTTTTACTTATAAATAGTGAGAGTATCGGTAATAAAGATACATATGGCCAACCGAATAAATGGAGATTTAATGCTTTCATCGAATTCCAGAAATTAGTAATACCACGGGAAATTGTATGAGGAGGACCCCAGGTTGCTTTGCCAAATCCAAGCCCGTGGTTTTCACCATAGAGCACCGTATAACCGAACTTGAAAGGATGCCCATTCGTAATTTGGTTATACAGGAATAACAGTACAAGAAAAAGAAAAGTAAGACTAATTATTGCAGTGAATAAGGGAAGATATTTTTTTGGTTCTTTAACGGTTAATAACATACCGTAGAATAAAAATGGTATGCTGAGAGCAAATGCTGTATAAGGACGTGTCAAAGCACAAAGACCCAAAGCCACACCAGCTATCCAGGCATACCGGAATTTTTGATGTTTCACTGTTTTAACGAAGAATAAGGCAAACAATGTTATTGTGAACATGGCACTTGCATGAACCATGAATTCCGATGACATGAATAGAAAAAACGGTGAAAGAATAGTCAATATGGCAGCTAGCCGTCCGGTTCTTTCATCACCTATCTCTTTGCCAAGAAAATAGATAAGAAGAACAGATAATGCACCTAATAGAGGGTTTATTACCCAGGGCATACCGAGTAATACACCGATCATTAAAAAAAGCGCATGTCCGGGAGGATATTGGGAATACCATTTGCCATTATTGATGATATGTGTATAGTCAAAAAATGCCTTTAACGGATGCGATACCGCATACAATTTACCAGAAGCAAATATTTTTGCTTGAAAAAGCTGGGCAATACTATCTTGAACATGGGGAATCTGGTCAAAGACAAAGTACGACAATAGTATCGTTGCTAAAAAAGGTGCGATAAAGATAATAAGAAGAAAAATTTTTTGGTTAATATTTGCTTTCACCTTTCTATTTCTGGTAACCCATCATTTTATCATTTTGTCAATTGACAAAATGATAAAATGAGTGATATGATGTCAGAAAAATATCCTATTTTTTTCCGTAGAATGAAATCAGCGGTTTTATTGCAAGGAGTAAAGCTAATGCTATAAACCATCCAATATCGATACGCAGGATCTGGGGGAAGAGTTTTGCGATTATCAGCATAAGACACATCGCAGCACCTTGAGCGAGCTTGATATCTAATATGCTGAGTTTTTTTGCACATTCATTCATGCTTTTCATAATGCTCATTCTTACCTCCTGTAATGCTTTGCTTTTATGTCTTAGCGCGCGATAATGAGTTTCTTTGTCGAATTGAAATTGTCAGTTGCTATTCTGTAAAAATATACGCCATTAGCTATATCAGTGCCATTTTCGGTTTGGCTATTCCAATAGATTGTATAATAACCAGGTGACTGAGTCTTGTTGACCAATGTGCTTACTTTTACTCCTGAGACGTCATAGACAGTTAGATTGACCGATACATATTCAGGTAAAGCATAGTTAATGCTGGTTCGGGTAGCGAATGGATTCGGTGAATTCTGCTCGAGTATATAAGCATCTGGTATTTGCACAGACCCACCCTCTTCAATACCGAGCACGACTGGTGTATTCTGAGCAAATTCTGAGGTGTTCATGTTCATATCGGTTGTTGTGGCAGTTACATCATCACCGATATTCAAACCAGTAACAGTAGCCGTCCATTGTCCCGCAGCATTTGGTGTAGTCGCACCAAGATATAACCAGCCTTCACCATGACCAGAAGGATCAACATGGGCACGGAAGACTTCAACGCTCGCTTGTGCTGGGTCAGTGTCAATATCAATAGTCCCGTCAACAATTGTTTGTGGTGCAAAATACCGTGCACTGGTGATGATCGGGAAATTCACTTCTTCATTAGGCCCATTGTCAGGGTCATTAGCATCATTGGGCGTTACACCATTATCAAAAAGATCGATACCAAGACCACCGTTATTATACATGGTATTTTGTGTGATCCAGTTATGGTCGCAGTTGACATTATTATTGCCATGTTCCCACACTGTAACGCCATTATTCAAATTGTGTGCAATGATATTGCTATCAATGATATTACCAGTTGCAAAACCACCTTGGTAAATATTGCCATACTGACCGATACTGACTCCGTCCATTGAATTTGCCAAAGGGTTAAGCGCGATATCAAGACCGATAATATTATTATAAACAGTATTATGGTGCGAATCCCATCCATAGGGCGGGTAGCCGATTATGCAGACTCCTTCAAAATCATTACCCGCGATCAAATTGCCATCGATAATATTATCGTGTGCACCTTCACCAATATATACTCCATCGTGTGCATTACCCCGGTCAAGGGTTCCAGTATAATTAGTGCCGGTATAATTTGCAGTTACAATATTCTGGTAGACATCGCCTGGGGGGCAACTCGATATCCCTATTCCTTCTGCATAATTACCCGATGACAGATTGCGGTCTATGATGTTATCAAATGCAAAACCAACAGAATCCCATGCTACTTCAATGTAAATACCACCCCAGAAACGAATTTGATTCCATCCATTGCCCCTGATAATCATACCACTGGGGTCCATACCTACCCAATTAAGCGTGATCAAATTGCTGTATGTACCGGTCGGTATGCCCTGGATACGGATGCCGTGTTGTTCAAAACTGTCGATGACCAGGCCCTGGATACCATTATTGGGTGATACGATCCAGAAACCGTGCGATGCTCCGGCAAAAGCGCCATTGACTTCGATCATCAAAGTGCAAGAGGACGGCGGGTTAAATCCTGGTGATGCGCCAGGTTGTGTAAGACCATCGATAAAAACACCGGCAGTATCAGTCAAGAGCGGAAGCTGTGACAAAGGACGAATAGTCTGAACACCGCCGCCCGGGATATTGAAGTCTATGATATCGAATGTATTTATATTGTTCTCTGCTTGGGTCATTGCCCAGCGCAGGCTTCCAACTCCTGTATCACCGGTCTGCGTCACCGTGTATGTAGCTGCATTTAATGCGCCGGACATTACCAATATAGCAACGATGTAAATAAGCTGTTTTAACATTCTGGTAGTATTCATTTTTCCCCCTTTGCATATTTGTGAATTATATATGCTTATTTTTTAGTTGTCAATAATTCGGTACTGTTAATAATAACAATTTATTAGACTTTTGGGGTCAGGAATTTTCTTATACCAGCTGAGATTATGAATACAAAGGCAAGAAGCAAAACAATCGTTGCACCTGACGGTAAGTTAAGGATATAGGATAACCACAACCCGATTATGGTTAAAACAACTGCTGTCAATGTAGATAAAACGATTAATTTCTTGAGTTTAGTGGTGAATTGTTTTGCAATTGTAGCCGGGATCGTTAAAAGTGCAATAACAAGAATTATCCCAACGGCCCTGATAAGAACGATTATGCTGAGCGCGACAAGACATAGTAATATTAGATACAGCGTTTGTGTTGGAACTCCGACGATCATTGAGAATTCTTCATCAAAAGAAAGGGCATGTAATTCTTTGTATAGCAGTAAGACAGTTGTAATAATTATGATGTCTAAAATAAGCATAATTATGATATCGGTAATAGGTACAGTGAGGATCGAACCGAATAGATAACCGAAAAGATCTGGTGCATAACCTGGAGTTAGACTAATAAAGAGAATTCCTAATGCCATACCCACAGACCATAATATGCCGATCGCCGAATCTTCGCTTATTTGGGTTTTTTTACTTAAGATACCGATCGCCAGAGCCGAGAGTAAACTGAAAGGTATCGCAGTAAGCACCGGGTTGATATTGAGCAGATACCCCAAACCGATTCCACCAAAAGCAGCATGGGTTATCCCGCCGCTTATGAAAACGATTTTTTTGATGACGATGAAAGCACCGACTATTCCACATGCGATACTGACCAGGATCGCGGCAAATAAGGCATTACGCATGAACTCATAATGGAGAAGCTCGATCATTTATCATTAACTCCATCTGAATCATGGGCCGGCGCATGGGTTATTAACTGCACCGGGCATTCATACATTTCCGAAATTTTGTGCATTCCCTTCTTTTTTGAACCATGATAATAGAGCTTTTTATTGATACAAGCGATCTTATCTATGTATGTTGAAACGACACTTATGTCATGGGTTACAAGCACGATCGTGATCTCTTTATTCAATTCATGGAGAAGTTCATAAAAAGTCTGCTGCCATTGTGTATCAACACTTGAAACCGGTTCATCGAGGAGCAGTATTTTTGGTTCGGTTGCTAAAGCCCGTGCAATGAAGATGCGCTGTCGTTGGCCGCCAGAAAGCCTTCCGAGGTCGTTATCTTTATACAAATGCATGCCAACTTTTTCCAGAGCATCCATGCATATGTTTATATCGGTTTTTGTGTACTTCCTGCCGACACCTCGCTTTCCTAATCTCCCCATGAGTACAACTTCCTGGACACTAATTGGAAAATCAAAGTCAAATGATATATGTTGTGGTAAATAACCAAGGCATTTACGGACTTTCTTTGGTGAATTACCAAAGACATGGACAGTACCTTTGTCAGGTTCGAGTAAACCAAGGACTATCTTGAGGATTGTCGTTTTTCCGCCGCCATTAGGACCTATCATGCTTATAAAATCTCTCTCCTTAACTGTCATATCAATACCTTCAAGGACAGATACACCTGAATACGAAAAGTAAATGTTCTTCAATTCGATGACGGTATTATTATCCAAGTATTACTCCATTATCTGAGAAAGTTGTTCAGCAATATCAGTTAAATTTGAGATGTAGTTTTTTTCTAATGGATCAATTAAAATAACCGTGCCCTGAATTTCCCTGGCGATAACTTGAGCGTTCTTAGTGGTGAACTGAGGAGAAGCAAAAACAACGTGGATATTTTCCCTTTTAGCTTGTTCAATAATACTTAATATACCTTTGGCAGTTGGTTCTTTACCTCCGGTTTCAATGGAAATTTGCTCGAGGTCATATGCGTTGGCAAAATAACCCCATGCTGGATGGTAGACGAGGAATTTCCTATTTTTTTTATCACTAAGTAAATTTTTAATACGTTCGTTCAACTCAGACAACTCCTCAATATATTTTTGTTTATTGCGATAATAAAGGGCTTTGCTTTTTGTATCAATCTCGATCAACGTATTATAGATATTTTCAATCATTATCTGTGCGTTCAAGGGTGACAACCAAACATGGGGGTCTATATCAGGTTCAGGCAAAGCAAGATTTTGTGATGCATTACATAAAAACATATTTTTATTGACCGACATAATTTTATCTAACCAGGCTATTTCAAATTCAATCGGGGTGCCGACTTTAACATAAATATGTGCAGTACTTAAATCAGTCAACTGTGCTGGTGTTGGTTCGTAACTGTGCGGTGTTGTACCAGCGGGTATCATTACTGATACCAGAACCCGGTCACCACCTATTTTCTCGGTGAATTCAGCTAACGGTAGTATACTGACCACTATATGGATTTTGTCAGTAGTGGTATCTTTTTGCGAGCAGGATAGAGAGGTGATGCAAATGAATAGAATCATTAACAGTTGAACCCCTAGTCCACGCGCGAAATATGACTTATTACACTCAGACATCCCAATATACTTTATTCGAGACAGTGTATTTGTCAACACAGAAGACAATGATGTATTCGGGTGAATCAGGGATTCTGATACGTGCTAATACTTTATTACTTTGAATTTTTCTTTATCAATAACGATAAAATAAATGCCGTTTGAGAAAGGGGAGCAATTAATGCTGATTTTATTGCTGCCACTTTTATTTTCTATGTTTAGTTGTAGTTTACCGGTTACGTCGTATATTTTGATATCCGGAGAAGGTTTTGATAGTACTATGTTGAATGAATTGCGTATTGGATTTGGGTATATGTAGGTTTCAGCAATATGTTCATCAAACCTATTTTCAGCAATACCGGTCTGCATATAAAAGTCGATTGTATCCGGTGTCACATTTTTTAACAAGGAGCTCATTTGGGTATCTGGCATGAACCCTTCTGCATCTACATCAACATAGTAATACAATGGGAGTAAGCTATCAAAGGAATATGTTCCTTGCGAATCTGTAAAGGTCGTACAGCACTTTGAATACTGCGGAGGGTTATATATTACAGAGCCCCACTCGTCTATACGGGCAGTAACCCGAGCATCACCGATTGGTGACCCCCCATAATCATAGACATGTCCGGTAATAATGCACCCAGGGTAATCATCATTTGCGTGGCCGAACGTTGGTGTTGAATCAATATACCAATCATCGATGAGGCACCATGGTGGATACCATGTTGAATCATAACAAAAGCAGTGGAACCGTGCAACTGAAGCGTTATATGGTGGTCCAGGTAAGTCATCCGGGTAAACAACAGAATCTAAATACCAGTAATTATGATATGTGCTTATGTAGCCGCTGTCATACGGAAGCCCGAAAGAACCGCTCAGTACTGATGGGTCTATAACCGCGTAGCTGTCAACCGCGAAATAGATATTAGTGTCTACATAAGATGAACCAGCAGGTGTTAAAAACGGGGTGTTGATCAAGGGGATCGTATCGCCGTAGATAGTATCTGCGGTTTCCCTTTCAAAATAATGTAGTTCAACGCGCTGAGAATCAAATGGCGCAACCTGTAATTCATTTATTACGTGCCTGAGAATCGGATTTGCATTTACAATACAGGAAAGAATAATTATCGTTATACATAGGCTCCTCATATATCATTATGGAGCACCAACATCTATTTGTCAAGGGTCAACATACCACTCTATTTCAAGGTCATCATTTGGATTGAAATTAACTATATTCAGCGAGAAAATATCATTGTGGTTTGTTTTTTCGTGAATATAGGGAGAGTAATTAAATCTAACCTGAAGGCTGTCTGGAATAATGATCGTAAAGCGGGCGTTTTTTATTGGCCTATTCCACTGTTTGGTTGTTGTGGTAATATACGTGAATTGATTTTTACGGGTTCTCTGATGATAGCATATTTCGAACGAATCGATTCTCTGGGCTTTTATTGCTATGCTGAAATAGATACCCGCCGTGTCTTTTGTGTATGGATAATCGAGTATTATTGATTCTGGATATTGATGGTTTTCATCGACGGGGAAAGGATAGTAGAAAATAACGCGTTTATCCTGGTTAGTGAGGTTTTTAAAAAAATATTGTCCTGTGACTTCAACACCGCTGCCATTTATTTCAATAACCACATTTTCCTTGAAAAAATCAATGGGTAATTGTTTCTGGCAGTAACTGAGCATTATGAGAAGCATGATTAAACAGTGCTTCATCTTAACGATATCGGTCAATCGATACATTATTGTCTAATTATAGAAGCAATGTTTATGATGTCAACGACAATTTCATCTTAGGAGAAAAAAACCCGCTACATTACTGTTTTTATCATTTTGTCAATTGACAAAATGATAAAATGAGATGCGGTTGATTATTTGTACTTGAATTACCAGAAATCATGAATATCATTACCCAACTGGAGGTATGATGAAGCAATATGTAATCCTGATGTTGTTATTCAATATCATGCTGGCGCATGCAGAAAATAGCTTCAGGTTCGTCGTCGTTGGTGATCGTACTGGCAGTCATGTCGATCAAATCTTTGAAGAGGTTATCGATGAAGTGCGGATAATTGATCCTGAGCTTGTCGTATGTGTCGGTGATTTGATCGAGGGTTATACTGATGATACTCTGGCTATGCATGCTGAGTGGGATACCATTTTTAATATCGTGGAAAGGCTGTCATGCCCTTTTTATTTTGTTGCTGGCAACCATGACATCAGCAATGAAGCTGACCGATATATTTACGAGCAGCGAACCGGTGTTAAACGTTATTAGTCTTTCGATTATAAAAATAACCATTTTGTGATTCTCGATAATACCATGACTTACTTTTCATCACCCCAACCAGTCGGTGGAGAACAACTTGATTGGCTTAGAGATGATCTGGAAAAGAGTCGGGCCGCTGATAATACTTTTGTGTTCTATCATATACCACGATATCTTGATGCAGATATCACTGGCGAGCCAGATCCTCTGGCTGAAATATGCCGGGAATATGACGTCGACATTATTTTTACCGGACATTGGCATACATATGTCTATCTTAACGAAGTCGAGGATAATATGGAATTCATAACCATAGGTAGTTCAGGTGCCGGTATGGATACTGGTGATTTTGGACGCGGTCATTTTTATCATTATTTAATGGTAAATGTGAAAGAAAATGACCACAGTATTGCGGTTATCAGAAAGGGTAATGTTTTTCCCGCGAATATCTTCACTGCATCGGATAATCAAGAGATCCAAAGAGCCGATGCTGAGGTAGTACAAATGGATCCCTGTTTTGTTAAGGACCAGGGGGAAAAGATCGGCAAAGATATATCTATGTTGATCAATAATTTCGGTCCTGATTCGATCGTTGATACGTTGACATGGAACTACGATCCAACACGATATGAAATAAAACCTGACCGAATGATACTTGAAGTCGGTTCTGAGGACGAAAAGGAATACAATTTCAGGATGACTCTTAAAAACAATTCAGATATCTTTCCGCTGCCACAATTATCTTTTCTATATCCGTTTACCTATGGCAAGGCATGTACCTTAAGGAACTTTCTGCCGATCAAGAGAGTTAAAGAAGTAAACAAGGCCAGAACTGCGGCGGTCATTGACGGTAAACTCGATGATAAAGTCTGGAAAAACGCAGAACCGATAACGCATTTGGGGACTTATGATGGACGGGCAGATCCTCCAGTCGAGAATACTGAAGTGTACATTAGTTATGATGACGAAAACCTGTACATGGGTGTTCGTTGTTTTGAGAGCGATTTTTCACGGGTCGTAGCAGAAGAGAACGAACGAGATGGTCGCAGTCCATGGGATGATAATCTCTGGTTTTTCTTTGATACGAATTCAGATAATCAAACATACTATCAGGTGATCATAAATAGTAATGGCGCGATTTTTGACCGCGAATGCAGCTTGATCAATGGAGAATCAACGAGAAACATAATGTGGGACGGACCATGGGAGATCGCACCCGGCAAAGAGAGCGATGCATGGATCCTTGAAATAAAGATACCCAAGGAGGGGCTTGCACCTTATAATATGGAGCAGTGGGGATTTAATTTCCGAAGGCTCCAGCCAAGACCGGGGCTGGGCGATGCTGGTTACTGGTCAATCCCATTTGGTCATGATCCAAATAGTTTTGGTCTGTTGGAATTCAAATAGCTCAAAGACAGCATACCGGTAATAAGTGAAATGGGTGATTATGGATATAATAGAATGGCAATATACGTCGATTGAAGCGACCCGGATATTGATTGCCAGGTATAATAATCCTCTGTATATTATAGGATATTATAAGACTAAAGTTTTTTCGCTTTTTCTTCTATAGCACTCAGTAATGAATCGAAAGATTTCTCAAAAGCAGCCACACCTTCATCCAGAAGTTTTTTGCATACAGAATTTATATCGATACCTTGATTACCAAGTTGATCCAGCACTTCCTGGCTATGTCTGATCTCAGTGCTCAAAGTCTCTTTTACAATCCCGTGATCGAGAAATGCATTTAATGTTTTTTCGGGTATTGTATTGATAGTATTTTCACCGATCAGTTCAGCAACGTATTTGATGTCACTATAAACAGGATTTTTAGTGCTCGTTGAACCCCATAAGAGACGTTGAACACGTGCACCCTTTTTCTGGATCTCTTTGAACTGCTGGCTTGAGAATATTTCTCTATACTTACTGTAGATAATAGCTGCATTTGCTACTGCTGCCTTACCTTTTAGCGCGACCAAATCTTTTTTTGAGTTATCAGGGGATTGGTTTATTTTTGCGTCGAGCAATTCATCGATTTGTGTGTCTGCCCGGCTGATAAAGACACTGGCCACAGAAGAAAGCCGGTTGATATCACCGTTATTTTGTGCAAACCTTTTCACTCCTTTAATATATGCCTGGGCAGTATTCATGTATTGCTGCAATGAGAATATGAGTGTTACATTGACGTTGATGCCTTGAGCTAAGAGCTCTTCAATTGCCTTAAAACCCTGCTCAGTGGACGGTACTTTAAATAATACATTGGGTCGATCAACTTTACGAAATAGACGTTTGCCTTCTGCTATTGTTTCTTCTATTTGATAAGATAATTTGGGGTTGATCTCAAGGCTTACGTAACCATCTATACCTTTTGTATTATCATATATGGCTCTGAAAATATCAGCGGCATCTTGAATATCTTTTACGGTCAGGTCGTCATAAATTTCGAAAGTGGATTTTTTTTCATGCTGTAATTTTATTATTTTGATATCATAATCATTGCTTGCGCTGATAGCTTTGTCGAAGATCGAAGGGTTTGAGGTTAGTCCCCGAATACCAAAATCGATCATATTTTTTAGTTTACCAGTATCGATAAGGGAACGACTTATGAAATCTAGCCAAATACTCTGACCAATTTCAGTGAGTTCCTGAACGGTCGTCCTTGCCATTCATACCTCCTATTAATCGCAGAGCGCAAAGGAAATGGTGCCGGGCTTTCTGTTTAAGGTTTTGGCGTGCTCCATGATTTTATATATATTACCCCCGAAAATAACGAAAACACCGCTGCGACCCAAAGGAGATAAGGTGCAATAAAAAAATTAAGGATCAAAGTGCAAACCGCTAATGCCTGGAGGAGTGTTTTTGTTTTTCCATAAAGATTTGCTTCGGTTGCTACGCCCTGCGGGGCACGCCAGCGTCTCATTAATGCGATGAATACCTCACGCATCCAGATAATGCCCACAGCAACCCAACACCAAAGCGCTTGGGTTTTGTAGGCCAAGCTGACCAGAACGGCGATCATCAATATCTTATCAGCAAGCGGGTCGAAGAGCTTACCAAAGTTAGTAACTTTTTTTGTTACACGAGCTACATGCCCATCGAAAACATCGGTCAGAAAGGCGACAACAAAAATCGCAAGTGCGATGAGACGACTATACGAAGTATCCCACAAGATAAAAAGCATGCAACATGGTGTGAGTACTATCCTTAATGTTGTGAGAATATTCGCTAGGCCCATAACAGTGATATCAAGATAGGTTACTTTATAACCACGAGTTTCTTCACCCTTTCATTTACTGGTGTTTCCAGTTTGCAAAAATATACACCAGCTGGCAATTGATCGATTTGTGTAGAATAATGTCCGGGTCTTGCGAGCTCTTTATCAACGGTTGTACAAATTCTGCCAGATACATCATACACGATAAAACGCACGTTACCGGTTTGGTTCACTACAAGTTCGATCTCAGGCGTCCGTGTTGGATTAGATGAAAAGAAGAAATCATTGTAAATTGGGGTATTATTAGTGTACTCTTCGATACCGTAATAGATCTGGTGTTTATGTAGCAACCAATAATCCGGGTCAAATTGAATTGATGTTACCGAATCAGGAAGTGTGATTTCAACGTATTCTGGAGAGCTATTTATCGGGATATTAAGAAGTGTATCATTCCCAGTAGTCTGGAGGAGGATCTGTACAGGCATGTGAAATACAGCTGGTGCATTCGTCTGAGTCTGGTATATATTGAGGATTGTTTGGAAGTCACTGCCCGATGGCGTACAATACCAGAAGATATCATATTCAGGGTAACCCTGGTCATAGACCCATTCATCAAAGAACCAGGACATATCCGTGCCATAAGTCTGAGAGAAAACATTTTTCATGTCATCAGTATTTGCCGTTCCGTACTCAAAGGAATCGCGATAGACCTGCATCGCTGCAAAGAAATTATCCTGGTCAAGGGAGCGAAGCATATGCATGACCCACGACGCCTTACAATAGGTATGTCCGTAATCGAACATTTCCCCTGGTGGCGGAGCATACAGTGGATGACGCCAAGCATTATCAGACTGGAAATAGTACTGAGCCCGTTGGTTCATAGTACTGATAAAATAACTATAGCTGTATCTAACCCAATTAAAATTAGCATCGCTGTAAGTAGCGCAGCCCTCATTAAGCCATATATCCCTGAAATCAACACAAGTGACCATGTCACCCCACCACATATGGGCTAATTCATGTGCCATACCATTTTCTGATGAATTAAGGATCCAGCTGCGATGAATAGTCGACAGCTCCTGATGTTCCATCCCACCCCAGGAATATGGGTAGACAGCATCCTGACCATAACGGTCAAAAGGATAACTGCCATATAAGGAATCAAATAATTGCATAGCAATAGGCAGACCCTGGCAGGCAACGATTGACTGGGCAGAATCTTCAGGCCAGATAAAATGCCTTATCTCAACCGAGTCTCCTGATGGCGGGACAAACCAGTCTGACCATACAGCGAACTTAGATGCACCAAAGTGCATTAAAT
The DNA here is from genome assembly GCA_049647165.1 of bacterium. GTDB lineage: Bacteria > Hydrothermota > Tepidihabitantia > SM23-42 > SM23-42 > JAUVZL01. The sequence continues at coordinate 20,384 of JBARXB010000010.1, read as the reverse complement.
AGGTCGTGATCGGGTAATCTTCCTGCCAGACATATGTAGTTGTAGTATCCGGGTTATTAGTAACACTAATCAATTCTCCGTTAGCACAGACAATGAACGTATCAGGTACTGTAACGGTAATAACGCAGCCGTAGTCGGCTTTATCACTCGGCTCATCATAACAAGGCATCCAGCGACGGGCATCCCATGGTTCACCGAGTGTATAGGCAAGAGAATGTAATGTACCACTATTATATCCCTGAGGATAATAGACAAAACCAGTTTGGTTGGACGATACACTCCAGGAACCATGATAACCGATAACGATCGTAAATGTGTCGCCGATATCATACGTTTGTGGTAAGTTAATGAGTAGTGATTCACCGCCTGTCGAATAGGTAGTACTGGTTCCACTTACCGTAACTGAATCGATGGTCAGTGTATAAGCGTGTAATACTGCGGTATTCAGATTGTCTGTTCTACTCTGGCAAAGAATTTCATTGACCCCTGACATACTTCGTGATATCATCGGGACATCCAGATCAAGCTCGTATTTGAGCACATTATATTCATGTGTGGATTCTGCACGCTCATAATAACGGTCAGGAATTTTTTCATAGAATTTTGCTTCAAAATTATCATTGGTCCATTGGACACATAAAAATAGAATCAATAGCACGATACCTCCTTTTTAAAAACATATTATACTGACCGAACAACCGATGTCAATCAGTGGAGCTTGATATCAACCGGAAATAATTCAACTGAAACCTTTCACAATTTTTCTACGTATACTAAACATATAGCTGTTAGATATATTAGAGATAAGAACGAGGAGGTAATATGTATATTTTCTTAGTATTATTGATGGTGGGTAATATAGATAAGGCGGTCAGGATTCATTATACAGAGCATGCACCTGATATTGATGGCATTATCGAGGAGGCTTGGCTTGAAGCTGACTCAGCGTATGATTTCATTCAGTCCTGGCCTTATGAAAACGAAAAGCCCAGCGAGAATACAGTGGTTTATTTGTTACAGGATAAAGATAATCTTTATTTTGCTTTTCGATGTTCAACTGTGACCCACAAACCGGTCGTACATCTGACCAAGGAAGAAGACTGGGTCGCTGTTGGTATTGACCCATTTGGCAGCAAAACCACAGCTTACTATTTCTTAGTAAATTTAAGTGGAATATATGATGATGGTTGGATACTCGATGACGGTCGAAGCAAGGACAGTTCATGGGATGGGGTTTGGTACTATGCGATTGGATTTTCCGATGATCATTATGTTGTGGAGATGAAGATCCCATTTAAGACCATCCGGTACAAAAAAGGTCTTGAAGAATGGGGAATTCAGTTTCAACGGTATATTACAGCTAAACAAGAAGATGATTTCTGGACACCAGTTTCCCAGATTGAAGAAGACCTGGTCTCAGCGTGGCGACCGATGATCAATATAAAACCACAAAGCACGGGGTATTATTTTGAACTCTATCCAGAAGGGTATACACGTTTTGATCGGCACTGGTACGATGATGAAGATAGCCTGGACTTCAAGCCGAGCATGAGTTTGAATTTGAAATGGGATATTACGCCGCAAACGACATTCAGTGCTACAGTATTCCCTGATTTTGCTCAGATCGAATCAGACCCTTTTTCCTTAAATCTTGATCGCTATCCCACCTACTTGGATGAGAGGAGACCATTTTTTCTCGAGGGTAAGGATATTTTCCGTATGTCGGATTTTGGCGAGGGTAAAGAGTTTTTCGATCCTCTTGAGATCTTTTATTCACGCCGTGTCGGTAAATCCATGAATGGTGATGCCGTTCCTATTCTTGGTGGAATGAAATTGACCAATAAGACCAAGGACTGGGATTTTGGCTTACTTGGCGCCTATACAGATGATTACGAGACGGGTGACAGTATAATTGAACCGAATAAAGGCTTTGGTGTATTCCGGGTAAAGCGCAGGATATTTGGAAATTCAAGTCTTGGTATGTTGCTAAGCGGTACACGCGCTGACGAGAATGACTACAATGTTGCTTTTGGTTTTGACGGTGTCCATCGAAGGGGATTGAATCAATTCATTTTTCAGGGTGCATTGAGCGACAAGAATGACAAGCTGGGTTGGGCCGTATCATCTGGATTTTTTGGTTTATTAAGGAATTTTCTGACGATTAGTGCCCTTGAAGTAGTACATGATTCATTCGATGTCAGCGATATTGGGTTTGTTCCATGGGCCGGGCAGAAAGAATTTTTGTTTTTATCCGGTCCGTTCAAACAGTATCAAAAGGGATTTCTCAGCAGCATTTTTGTTGCACCAGGATTTTTGCTGGTCCAAGAACCGGGTAGTGATGATTGGTCGACGGTCGGCATGTTTGAGATAAATCCGAATACACGTAATAACTGGGGATGTGACCTTTCGCTTTATCTAGGTCCATACTATGAAGCAGATACTAATTACTTATATCGAAGTGTTAATCTCTCGGTTTGGGGTAGATTATTCAATCAGTATCTTAATTTCGGTGGTTATTATACATACACCTACAATTACTCGCGCGGATATCTTGCAAACCGGGCATCTAACTGGCTCTCATATAATTACGCAATAGAGGAACATGTTAGTATCGGTTTTTCCTCTAACCTCTGGATCGAGTGGGATACACTAAATACCATTATTGCGATGACTCCGCGTTTCCGACCAAACATTACGATCAGATTCAATGCCACCACGAATTTGAATATTTTCAGCGAACTCGTCATGTTAACACCAAATGCTGGTATTGCTGAGACCGAACTAACCTCAATGAGAACAGGGATGCTTTTTTCCTGGAATTTCATGCCAAAATCATGGCTTTACATCGCATTGAATGATTTTCGTGCGCAGGATGAAGCGGGTAGTTTGCAACCCTCATATCAAATAGGCGCAGTTAAAGCAAAATACCTGTTCTATTTCTAAAAAATGCAGAGATTGAAATATTCGTTTGCACAAAATTCGTGCAAAATCTATTTATTTGTGCAGTCAAATTATAGATAATACTTAATTTTAATGCTATTTACTGGCATATAATTTGCATAATAACTTAGTCTGAAATAGAATTCTCTTAATAGCATCCTTCAATGAAATCGCCTACCTCCTTCATTGAAGCCTAGAAGGAAGCCTGCAAACAGGGGTAAGGTTTGAGACCAAATCTTACCCCCCTTCATTTTTGCAGTTTTTGCTTAAATAATCGCCTATAGGATTATTGACAAAATGTCGGACATAGCTATCCTATGTATTAAGGAAAAGAGATCATAGCAAAGCTACTAAGTATGCCATGAAACATTGATAAGAGGCAGATATTATGCTAATGATCAGACTTGACTTTAAATACTATCGATATATAGTATTTTTCTTGAGATAATTCACATGAAAACCTCTTTGATCAATGCAGTAATTCTGGCTGAAAATTATGACAAGTTAGTCGATTGGTATATTCAAACATTTACTCTCGATGTAGAGCACAAAGTCGAGAAAGATTACCATTATACAGAACTGGCTCAGAACGGACATAGTGTTGTGGGCATCGCTAAGACTGAAGAGATGGGCGTTACTCCAACAAAACCAAGGAATAATTCGGTTATCGTTCAAATTATGGTTTCGAATATCTACGAATTATGCGATCGGATCAAAGCGCATGGTAAAGTGCTATTTGGTCCGACCAGAGATAAGGATGAAGGTTTTACATACGGTGGAATAGCAGATCCTGAAGGCAACCAAATATGGCTTGTGGAAAGGAAAAGCAAAGATAAATAATAATACTGATCTATCCAAAATCAAAAAAACCAAAAATACAGCTCGCTTGATTGACGGTCCAGTAGGAAAGACACTTGTAAGACTAACGATCCCTATGGTGTTCGGTATTGTCGGCATGGTTGCATTCAACTTAGCCGATACCTTTTTTGTTAGTAAACTCGGTACAAATGAATTGGCTGCGTTGAGTTTCACTTTTCCGGTAGTCTTGATCATTAATAGCTTGGCTCTGGGTATTGGTATCGGTGCATCGGTAGTCATTTCGCGTGCTATTGGCGAAGGTGATCAACATCGTGTGAAACGGTTGACCACAGATAGTCTCGTGCTGGCCATGTTTATCGTAACTGTATTTGTGGTAGCTGGGTTATTTACGATAAATTCGGTCTTTCGCATACTTGGCGCAAGAGGAGAAATTCTTGATTTAGTAAAGCAGTATATGGGTATATGGTATTTTGGGATGCCTTTCGTTGTTGTCCCTATGGTCGGCAATAATGCAATACGTGCAACCGGAGATACCAAGACCCCAAGTGCTATTATGCTGGTTGCTGTCTGTTGTAACTTCATCATGGATCCTCTGTTAATATTCGGGATCGGACCATTTCCAAGACTCGGTATTGCAGGAGCGGCGATAGCTACGGTGATTTCACGGTCTCTAACTTTTATAATATCACTAGCCATTCTATTTTTCAGGGATAAGATGTTGACTTTTGTATTACCAAAGATTAAAGAGATTTTTCAATCTTGGAAACGTATTCTTTTTATCGGGTTACCCACCGCGAGTACCCGGATCGTTGTTCCCTTGGGTATCGGTGTGGTTACCCGAATTGTATCGACATATGGAAAAGAAGCAGTTGCTGCATATGGTGTTTCTTCACGTATAGAATTTTTTGCCCTAACCGTAATCGCTGCTTTATCATCGGTACTTAGTCCCTTTATTGGCCAGAACTGGGGAGCGCGCAAACACGATCGAGTAAGGCTTGGCGTTAAATACAGTGAGCGATTCTCAGTGGTTTGGGGGATAGCTGTGTGCATAATTCTAAATATATTAGCCAGACCGATAGCCTTAATATTCAATAGCAATCCATTGATCATCTCTACGATCATTCTGTATCTTCGCATCGTCTCGATTGGTTATGGTTTGCAGGGCATTATCATGATAACTGGTTCAGCTATGAATGTTCTGAATAAACCATTTCATGCCGCTGGTATAAGGATAACACAGATGTTCATATTATATATTCCAATGGCTTTGCTGGGTTCATATTTATTTGGTCTTACCGGTGTATTCATAGCCCTAGTAATTGCGTATTGCTCAGCAGGATTAGCTTCATACTTTATTCTAGATAAGATTATCATAAACCAGATATCGAATATTAATACCTATTAGACATCATCAATCAATATCTCTCAATATTTCACAGATTTTTCACAAATCCTGTATACTATTATCCGGTGCAAGCCGCACTTAAAACCGTGGGCCTTGATTGAAAGAGATGATTCGTCATTTGTCATTATTTATCATCAGGGCCCGCGGATAAAGGCATTGGGTAATTTTGTTTCTTTAGTAAGGAGGAGAAATGAGCAAGTTCTGTTTCTCTTGTATATTGATACTTATAACCCTGAATTTCGTACATTCTTCAGTTGAACTCAATACAGCGCGTATTGCATATTATAATGAGCGTGATTATGAACGAGCCAAGGCTGCTTGCCTGAAGGGTATTGAAAAAGGAGAAGTGAATTTCGAACTTCACGGCATTCTCGGAGGTTGTGAAATTGGACTCGGTCATTGGAAGGATGCTGCTCTGGCGCTGGCTAAAGCATTCAGCATTGATTCATTAAAGACCCATGATTGGATACATAAAAAGGGCGGCGAAAGCTATTATTATCAGGGATTCTTTTTTTCTGCAAGAGAGCTGTTTGATGATCAGCAGTATGATAAGGCGCTGACGAATATCTACTATTCGAGAATACTCAAGCCAAAGGACGCGGCGCCATTGATTCTTAAAGGAGTTATTCTATATAAAATCGGGAATATTATCGAGGCTAATAAAGCATATCATGAAGCCCTTGATCTGGACCCTTACAACCCTGATGTTAATTATTTCATTGGTAAATCTCTCTTTGAGGCAAAGGATTTTGAAGGAAGTATTGCCTATTTCAATAATGCGGTCAAACATTATCGCATTGCTTTCAACCTGGCTTCATTGATTCTTTTTAGTAATGCGGCTGATACGAGTAAAACACTAAGACATACTGTTAACAGGTTATGGTTTGAAGAAAAGTTTAAAGAACTTGACCTGCTGGTGAAAGATAGCCTGGAGCTTGAAGGTGGATTCGACGCACATAAGATAAATATCGAGAAATTTTATAAAGCGACTGATGATCTTGGTCGCAGTCATTACTATATTGGTATGGCTTACTACTATATAAAAAATGACAGTCTGGCGCTGTATCATCTCATGCAAACACTCGTTATAAAACCAGATGATATTGATGCTCTTTTTTTTGCGGGTGAGATCCTCGTTAATACACAGGCATACAAAGAGGCAGTTGAATATTTTGAAAGAGCTACCCAGATCAAAGATGACGATCTGTATGCCTGGTTTTATCTTGGAGTTAGTTATATGAAACTGAAAAATTACAAGAAAGCAATTGATGCATTTGAAAACAAAATCCTTAATATCGACCCGTCACACGTGCATTCTATGCAGAATCTTGCATTTATTTACCGTGAAATCGGTAATAATCAAAAGTCTTTCGAATATTTGCAGCAGGTTGAAAAGCTCAATGAATAACTTTTCAATTTGAACCAACTTGACACTTATAATGATTTTTTGTATAGTGTTTAATGGAATCAAATAATTTAAAACTTCTAATATGTAGCATACTCATATTTTACGTGAATGCATTCTCAGAGCAAGTGTGGGGTGCAAGATATCCGGCTCCATCGCCTGATGGTCAGAAAATATCCTTTTCTTATTACGGTGATATATGGATAACTGATATATCTGGTGGTAAAGCGGAAAGACTTACAGTTAGCTCGGGTTATGATGGTCGCTCATACTGGTCTCCAGACGGTAAGTGGATAGCTTTCTCGACCGCAAGGTGGGGTAGCGATGATATATGCATAATTGTTACAGACGGCAGTAAACCTGCCAAACGTCTAACATACCATTCAGCCTATGATATACTCTGTGGTTGGACACCGGATAGTAAAAATGTCATTTTTTATAGCTGGAGATATACCTTGCGTCCTACACTTTACAAAATTTCAATAGATGGTGGTTTACCCGAGATGGTTACAAATTTTAGTGCTTATCATGTCAATTTTCTTCCCCAGGGAAATGAAATTTACTATGTTAGAGGTGGTTCATCCTGGTGGCGCAGGCATTATAAAGGCGGTGCAAATCAGGATATATGGATGAAGACACTGCCGGATGGTATGTCTAAAAGGATTACGGATTTCCATGGTCGTGATGCCTATCCTATGTATTCAATCATGGATAACAAGATATATTTCATTAGCAACCGTGATCAGGGTAGTGTTAATAATATATGGCGCATGGACCTTGATGGTAAAGCACCGGAGCAGATCACTTTTGAAAAAGAAGATATTCATTTTCCCGCGATCTCTGCAAATGGAGAAATAATCGCCTATGAATGTGCTGGAGAATTATATGTCTATAAGGTGAAGACAGACGAAAAGAATAGACTCATTATTGCCGTAACTGAGGATTATAAAGATAATATATATACTCTAAATAATTTTGCTGATAATGCCACGGATTTCGCCTTATCAGCAGATGAGGAAGAACTCGCTTTTATCGTACATGGAGACATTTTCGTCATGCATCTAAAAGACGGAGTGTCTGAAAAGGTTGTTCGGGTAACTGATACACCATTTATCGAGAAATATGTTTCTTGGCATCCAGAAAAAGAGAAATTGATATATTCTTCTTCGGCAGATGGAGATATGGATATTTATACGATCACTCCTTCAACTGAGAATAAATTCTATGACGATTTTATCTTCACTACGGAAAAGGTTTTGGAAAGTAAGGAAACTGAGATCCAAGCGATTTTTTCACCGGACGGCAAAAATATCGTCTATTTCAAGAACCAAGGTGAGCTTTATGTAATGACAGAAAAAGGCACCGGGAGTATCAAGGTTTGCCCGGAGAGTGATGTTCTTTGGATTGATTGGTCACCTGATAGCAAGTGGTTGACTTTTAGCAGGACTACATTAGGTTGGCGCGAAGATATTTTCGTTGTCCGTGCTGATGGGAGTGAGAAACCGATCAATATATCAAATCACCCGAATGATGATTATAAACCCATGTGGAGTTCTGACGGCAGGAGGATCGCATTTGGCTCTCGAGATGCAATAGGTAATCTCTGGATGAAGTTCTTTTTCCTGGTAAAAGAAGATCAAGATAAAACAGAAGATGAATTAAAAGAAACTGTCAATGATTCTATTGATAGTAATATTGCGGTGAAAATTGATTTTGAAGAAATTGAATACCGTATTCAGGAAGTAGCCCAGGTCCAGGGCTGGTACAATATTGTTGCTCAATCACCAGATGGAAAACAATTTGCGATTTATGCCAATAATCAAGAAAGCAATGATATTTGGACAGTAGATTGGCTCGGCAAAGATCTCAAGAGAGTTACAAAAAATGATGTTCACCCTAGAAAATTCATAGTAACAAAGGATAAGAAAGATATTTATTATTTATCCCGATCCGGAAATCTTTTCAGTGCAGATATCGCGTCAGCCCAGTCAAAACCACTAAGCTTTAATGTACAGATCGATATTGATAAAAAGCAGGAGCAGGAACAGGTATTCAGGGAAGCCTGGTGGGCTTTAAAGGACGGATTTTATGATAGCGATTTTCACGGCGTAGATTGGGACGCTATGTTTCATAAGTATAAAGATCTAGCTATGCATATGCGCACAACAGAGGACTTCCATAGTGTCGTATCGATGATGATAGGTGAATTAAATGCTTCTCATCTCGGTATTTATGAGATGGGTGAACGTGCTGAGACAACAGGTGAAATCGGTATAATCCATGATCCTGATTATAAAGGTGACGGTGTTAAAGTTAAGGATGTCATTGCTGAATCACCGGCATATGCGACAGACGTAAAAATTGAACCACGAGATATAATAACTCAGATAAATGGCAAAAAGATCGGAGCAAACGATAATTTCTATTCCATGCTGACGAACAAAAATAATCAGGAAGTTATGTTAACCGTTGTTCACGGCGGTAAAGAGAGATATGTAAAAGTGAAGCTTGAGTCACCATGGCCACTGCTTCGATTAGTTAGAGAAAGCTGGGTTAAGGCAAATAGTGATTATGTTCATAATGAGAGCGAGAACAGACTTGGCTATCTCTATATTGCATCGATGGGGGGTTCGGACCTGAAAAAATTTGAAACAGATCTATATAAGGAAATGGACAAGCAGGGTCTGATTATCGATATTAGATATAATGGTGGTGGTAATATTCATGATGAGTTGATCAATATTCTACGACGCACAGCTTATATGTATTCGATGGAGCGCGGTGGAGAAAAAAACTATGCTTCGTTATTTCGCTGGGATAAACCAACTGTTGTATTGATAAATGAATTCTGTTACAGTGATGCCGAGATCTTCCCGGCGGCATTTAAAGAATTAAAGCTGGGTAAGCTTATCGGTGTTCCTACTTTTGGCGCGGTTATTGGTACGAATGATATTCGATTACTCGACGGTTCCATTTTCCGTGTTCCGGGTACTGGTTGGTTTTTGCTGACCGGTGAGAACCTTGAAAATACACCGGTTGAGCCTGATATCTATGTTGAAAATAGGCCGGAAGAAGATGGTTCAAGCAGTGATCATCAGCTAACCAAAGCTATTGATGTGCTTCTTGAGCAAATAGGAGGTAAATGATCATGCCGATGATTATGGTTGAAGGACCGCCGATTAAGGAAATTGAACGAAAAAGACGATTAGTAAAAGAGCTGACCGATGTCGCCGTTAAGATATATGGTATCAATCATATAACAGTTATAATCCGGGAAAATTCTCCGGAAAACGTAGGCGCTAACGGTGAGCTTATAATTGACAAGCACGCGAGGCAATAAAAAATCTACGATTACAGGGTAGGAAAACGTATTGAAACATCAGTGCCTTTATCTAATTCGCTCTGAATTCTGATGCGCCCATTATGTGCAGTTACTATCTTCTTGACAATAGAAAGACCCAGACCAACACCTGCTTGCTTACCAGTTTTGGATGTAAAGAAAGGGTCGAAAAGCTTATCTAAATCTTCCTGAGGGATACCCACACCATTATCCCATATATCAAGATGTACAAAACTCTTGCCTTCAGCATCAAGAGAAATACTCACTCTGCCCTGGTCTTCAACTGCCTGAATCGCATTGAGTATTAGATTGAGTAATACTTGCTGAAGTTGATTGGGGTCGCCCAAAATATCCGGGATCGTATTACCATATTTCTTGGTTAAGGTTACGTTTTTAAGTAAAAACTGATCATGCAATAATGGTAAGGTTTCTTCAATTAGATATTTAAGTGATAAAGGTCTGAATTCAGGTTCGGTCTTGCGTGAAAAATTGAGTAGGTTTTTTACCAAACGTCCGATCCTTTTGGTTTCTCTTTCAACAAGCTCTAAATTCTTTTTCCAGGTTTTGGGGTCGACTTTGTTTTCATCGAGTTTTTTGAGCAAGAGACGAATATAGGTGATAATACCATTGATCGGGTTATTTATTTCATGTGCAACCCCTGCGGCCAGCTGACCCATTACGGCCAGTTTCTCTGATTGAAGAAGCTGTTGTCTTAGATTTTGTAATTCTGTTGTATCACGAAAAATTGCTGCCATACCAGTGGTTTTACCTTTGGTATCTTCTAAACGAAATGCTGTTCGTGATATCGCAATTTGGCTGCCGTACTTTCCGATAATCACCATGCTCATTTTCTTGATCGGAATACCTTTCTTAATTACCCTTTCAAAAGGACAACCATCCTCGCATACTTTCGCTTTAAATATCTCACGGCAGGGTTTACCAAGAACTTCTTCACGGGAGTAACCAGTTATCCATTCAGCTGCTTTTGAGAAAAATTGTATTGTCATATCTCGATCAACAGCAAATACACCGCCATTCATATTCTTGAGTAGACCATCAAACAGAGATCTCATGGCCACTTTATCAAGACCAAGGGATTTACGTTTTTCCATATATTATTATAATTACAGGATAATTCCTGTCAAGATAATCATCTTGAAAGATGTTAAAAAAATTGACATTGTGGAGAAATTTGTTATAATTATATACATAAGATGAAATATCTATATTTGAAGACAATCGGTGATGTTAAACCTTCATTATTGGATAATGTGCTTAAAACCCTTGATTTTTTACCAGTTAAGTTGATTAAAGATGCAAACTATCCTGTATTTGCCTTTGAACCTAAACGAAATCAGTATTATGCAAAAAAGATCATTGAAAAAATGGTCATGGAATTACCGGCTGACTGCGAAAAATTGGTCGGCATTACAGATATTGATCTATGTACGCCGGTCCTAACCTTTGTCTACGGTGAAGCGCAACTTGACGGCAAAGTAGCCGTTGTTTCTATGAAGAGGTTGAGGCAAAGTTTTTACTCTTTACCTGCAGATAATGCATTGTTGGTCAAGAGACTTGCTAAAGTGATAATTCATGAATTGGGCCATTGTTATGGTTTGGTGCATTGTAATGATGGCCGGTGTGTTATGTATTTATCAAATAATATTGTTAGTATTGATAATAAGAACGATAATTTTTGTATCAGGTGTGAAGAATTCTTTAATAAGGAAGTCAGAAAGGAGAATTATGGGCAGAAATAGAATTTTGGTAGTCGATGACGAAGAGATCATGAGAAGCTCACTCACTGATTGGCTCAAAGAAGATGGTTATGATGTTATTGCTGTCGAGGATGGTTTCAAAGCAATTGAAAAAGTTAAACAAGAAGATTGGGACCTTGCTGTAGTCGATCTGAAGATGCCTAAGATAGACGGCCTCGAGGTGCTCACTGAAATAGGTAAAATAAAACCTGCAATACCAGTTATTATAGTGACTGCTTATGCAACAATCGATACTGCGGTAATGGCGATAAAAGCAGGTGCTGCCGACTACATTGTAAAGCCCTTTAATCCTGAAGAGATAAGTGTGGTGATCGCAAAGCTCGTTGAACACCAGCGTTTGATAAAGGAAAATATGCGTTTACGAAAAGAATTGAATAAGAGATTCAAATTCCAGGACTTGATAGGGAAAAGTTCAAAGATGGTCAGGGTAATTGAAATGATCAAAACAGTCGCGCCGACAAAGTCAACAATTCTGATAATAGGAGAGAGCGGTACTGGGAAAGAACTTGTCGCACGGGCGATCCATGAGCTCAGTCCAAGAAACAAAAATCCCTTTATCAGTGCTGCCTGTGGAGCGATACCTGAAACTTTACTTGAGGCGGAATTATTCGGTTATGAAAAAGGTGCTTTTACTGGGGCCGTGACACAACATAAAGGAAGGATCGAACTGGCTGATAAGAGTACGTTGTTCCTTGATGAGATAGGTGATATAAGTCTTAAGACGCAGGTAAACCTTTTGAGATTTATTCAGGAGAGAGAATTCCGGCGTGTGGGCGGCAAGGACGCAATTAAAGTGGATATTCGGATCATCGCCGCGACCAATAAAAATCTTGAGGAACTGATCGTGAGTGGAGAATTCAGAGAAGACTTATACTATCGACTCAATGTTATTACTATCGAAGTCCCGCCACTCCGAGAAAGAAAAGAAGATATTCCAGTTCTGGCCGAGCATTTTTTGGAAAAATTCAGCCTTGATACAGGAAAAAAGATGTATGGTTTTTCAGATCAAGCGATGAGAATGTTAATGGGATACAATTGGCCAGGTAATATCAGACAATTGGAAAATACAATTGAACATGCAATCGTTGTTGCCAGTGAACTTGATATAAAGGTAGATGATTTCCCCGAGTACCTTGTTGCATCGAAGATAGAAAGCAGAGCAAAAGCAGCGATCGAAGAAACGAATCAGTCCCTTGAGGATTTAGAAAAAGCATATATTGAAAGTACCTTAAAAAGTAATAACTGGAATATTAGAAAATCAGCGAATATACTCGGCATCAACAGGGTTACATTATATAATAAAATCAAGAAATATCAACTTAAAAAGAAAAAAGAGAAATAATTGTATAAAAAATATACAATACAGTAAAAAATATATAGTATAATCTCTCGAAAAATAAGCATATTTACAGATTGTTTATTTTTGCAACACTATTATTTATCCCTAAATTATTTACATTGTTAAACACTCGAAATATCGAGCCTTTAGAGATCGGTTTTTTGGCACATTTTTTGCATAATGATTAAGTGGAGATGAAAATGAATAAAAAATGCCCGTTTTTAGAAGAACTGCGTATGGTGTTTTGCAATGCATGTAAAACAAGAAAGATGTTGCCTAAGGATCAACTGGTCCTTCAGAATTCTTGTGAAGGTAATTTTGATAGCTGTTTAATATATAGAGAATTTCTATCAAGTAAGAAAAAGGAGGAAAACATGGCACCAGAGAATACTCAAGAAGCTGATACCTCTCAACAGGAAAAACCCTGCATATGGATGAAAGCAGGTGTTCTTGCGCATCGGATGTGTACGAGAAATTATGATTGTAAGAACTGTGAATTTGACCAAGCGCTTATGGAACAAGGTGGTTCCAGTTCTGAGTTACCTATGGTCGTCCAGGCGATAGAGAAATTACGTCATTTACCAGCCAAAGAGAGAAAATGCAGATATATGCTTACCGGCGATTTTTCCTACAAAATATGCCCTAATAAATATGAGTGCTGGCACTGTGTCGTTGATCAATATATCCAGGATTCGATCGAGGCAAATCCTTATCTGCAAAAAAGAAGACAGCGTATGGCGAAAAGACAGAAGAAGGTCAGAGGATTTACATTCAGGGATGACGTGTACTATTTGCCAAATCACGTATGGATAGCGGTTGAAGGTGAGATCGTAAAAGTAGGGATCGATGATTTTGCTGCACGGTTGATTGGGAGTATAGAAAAGGTCGATTTTTTAGATAATACCATTATCGTAAAGGATGAAAAATGCTGGCAGATCGGTGAGAATACCCGTTCTATCGCCATGTCATTACCCTTTGATGGTGAGGTCGTTGAGAAAAACGAAACAGTTAAAGCCACGCCTTCAATCGTTCAAAAAGATCCATACAATCGCGGGTGGTTATTAAAGTTGAAGTTATCACGGGACCTGGGTAATATGATGAAGGGCAGTGAGGCTGAGAAATGGCTGGAAAAAGAATTCGAAAAGCTGCACCAGGAAATTGCGACCGATGCCAAGATCACGATTAGTGATGGTGGTGAGGTTGTCGATAACATCAGTGAGCGACTCACTGATGATGAGTGGCAGAAGATCATATCAAGATTCATCTGGTAGATACATAATTTATTGTTAAGGGATATTCAGATAATTGTTTTATCTGAATATCCCTTTCTGAGAAAAAGTGTGCCTATGAGAAGTAAATTAATGCCGCCGACATATTTTCTCATCCTTATAGTACTGTCCACAATACTGCATTTTGTACTGCCCATTAAAAAAGTAATTTTTCCACCGTATACATATTCTGGTATTCTGCTTATCAGCTTCGGTGGAGTTTTAAATTTGTGGACTGATGCATTGTTTAAAAAGATGAAAACAAGAGTAAAGCCATATGAGGATGCATCAGAGCTCATTACTCAAGGTTCTTTCAGAATAAGCCGTCATCCGATGTATTTAGGTATGACAGCAATATTGATCGGTATCGCATTGCTTCATGGTACGATCATAACTTTTTTCTTTCCCGTACTTTTTTTCATAATATGCGAAGTGTTTTTCATGGGGTTTGAAGAAAAAAGTATGGAGAAAAATTTTGGCCAGAGATATCTGGATTATAAAAAAAAGGTAAGACGCTGGATTTGGTTGTCGTAAGATAACAGTATTTTACTTCAATCTGATTTTTTATAATCTTCCCGCACTGGATAAAAAACATCGATAACACGACAGTCGGTTAATCCCTTGCCAGAATGATTAAGATTCGGTGGTAGAATAAAGACTTTGCCCGGTTCAGCTAAGTATGGCTTCCCCTCGATGGTCAATTCTAGTTTCCCAGCAATAACATTTACAATCTGTTCATGTGGATGTTTATGTTCAGGTAGAGTATAATTTGCCTTGATATTCCAGTAGGCAACTGTTAAGTTTTCACTGTGAATAAATTTAGCCCAACAACCAGGAACGATTTCCTTCTCTTCCATTTCGTTTAAATCAATAACAGACATAATACCTCCTGTACTCTTTGCTCCATTATAATAGGCGATTAAGCTATGTCAAGTTACGCCATAAATTGTTCCTTTATTTAAACTTAAGTATAAACGTGCTATCTTGACATGTCAATTACTTTAATTAAACTACTAGCACATAGAAAAGGAGGTGGCTCATGAAATTCGTAGCAATCATTTTATGTATAATCGCATTAGTACTGGCTGCTATTGCTTATTATTTTTATAATAATAATATACAAACGAAAAATGAATTAAATTTTAAGATCGGTAGTCTAGAACAGCAGAAAGCAGCACTTGAGAACGAACTCGAGATTAAAATAAGTGAAGTATCCAAGGAAAAAGAAGAGCAGATCGAGCGTTTGAAAAATGCTTATGATAAGCTCGTTTTGGATATGGAAAAGGAGATCGAAGAAGGTCAAATACAGATTACCCAACTGGCGGATCGGCTCTCGGTAAGTATGGTTGATAGAATATTGTTTCCTTCGGGAAAAGCAGAGATCACGCCTGATGGTCTTAAGGTATTGGAGAGGGTGGGTAATGTGTTGAAGAATACCGAAAATAAGATTATCCGCGTTGAAGGACATACTGATAATGTTGCGATACATTCTAAACTGCAAGAGCAATTTCCTACAAATTGGGAGCTTTCAGCCGCACGCGCGATAAATGTCGTACGTTTTCTCGAGGACAATGTCGGTATACAAGCAGTTCGTTTGCAAGCGATCGGTATGTCAGAATATCACCCGGTGGCAAGCAATAAAACATCTGCTGGGCGCAGTCAAAACCGTCGTATAGAGCTCATTCTTTTACCGGAGATTGCAGGAGAGATCTATTCGCCTTCAGAGTGAATGCCTTAAGGCATTCACCGAAATAATGAATATGGAAGAAAGTAAGGTACTTTGATCGGAACACCTTAATTCTCTGCCTTGAAGGGAGAGTTGATTGATCAAAATCCTCTTCCTGTGTCCTTAAATTACATTGACATCACACATAGAATCAATATAATAAATGTTAATGATATAACCAAGAAGCCGTTCATTAGGCTATTTTCATAGTGGTTCTACGATGGGAAAAACAGGAGATTGCATATTATGAGAGAACATCGGGTTGTTATTACTGGATTGGGTGCTGTGACGCCAATTGGTGTGGGTGTTAAAGATTTCTGGGAAGGACTGAAAGCCGGACAAAACGGAATAGCGCAAGTTACTCATTTTGATGTGACGGATTTTCGTTCTAAACTCGCGGCTGAAGTGAAAGATTTTCATGCTGAGGAATGGATCGACGAGAAATCAGCCAAGCGTATGGATCGTTTTACTCAGTTTGGACTTGTTGCTTCTGCTATGGCAATCGAAGATGCTGGATTGGAATCGTTTTTATTTGACCAAAACAGGGCAGGTGTTATTATCGGTTCTGGTATAGGCGGTTCACAGACGATCGAAGAGGGACAGTACAGTATTAACAAAAATGGACCCAAAAGCTTGAGTCCATTTCTTGTGTCCAAACTGCTCGTGAATATGGCCGCATGCATGGTCTCCATTAAATATGGTTTGAAGGGACACCTGTCTGCGCCCTCGGTGGCTTGTTCTACTGGTTCGAACGCCATTGGCGATGCATTCCGAATTCTTCAAAGAGGAGATGCAGATATCATGCTCGCCGGAAGTTCCGAGGCCTGTATAACCCCTTTAGCCTATGGATGTTTTTGTGCTACACGATCCATGTCTCAAAATAGTTGTGCCGAAAATGCTAGCCGGCCCTTTGATAAAAACCGCGATGGTTTCTTAATGGGAGAAGGGGCCGGTATTGTTGTTTTGGAAAGGCTGAAACATGCTCTCGATCGGGGAGCAAAAATATATGCTGAGATCGTTGGCTACGGCAATACGGCTGATGCCTACCACTTCACTGCACCTGAACCCCATGGCGATGGAATGATCCGGGTTATGCAAGCGGCGCTCAAGGATGCTTGTATGGATCCGAAAGAAATTGGATATATCAATGCCCATGGTACATCCACTGTTTTAAATGATAAATGTGAAAGCAAAGCCATCATGAATGTTTTCGGCGATCATGCAAAAATTTTAAAAGTAAGTTCAATAAAATCAATGATTGGTCATCTTATGGCAGCAGCAGGCGCAGTAGAATTCGTGTCTACTGTGATGAGTGTGTTTACTGGTAAACTTCCTCCAACCATCAACTATAAAGAACCTGATCCCGACTGCCCTCTCGATTACGTTACCAATGGTGTTGAGTCAGTTGATGTAAATGCAGCAATGAGTAATTCCTTTGGTTTCGGTGGAGGAAACGCTTGTCTCATCATAAAAAAGAAGTAGGGATAAATGGAAATTCCTAAGCTTCGAATCGGAAGTTTTACCTCAGATATACCTATTATTCAGGGAGGTATGGGAGTTAGGGTTTCTCTTGCGTCACTTGCTTCAGCAGTAGCAGACGAAGGAGGGATCGGTACGATTTCCAGCATTGGCCTCGGGGATATAGAGGCTTCAAAACAGGAGTATGAAAAAGTATCACGGGAAGCACTAAAAAGAGAGATCCGCAAGGCAAAAAGCAAAACAGATGGTCATCTCGCTGTAAACTTCATGGGTGTCCTCAGCAATGTAGATGATCTGATTAAAACCTCGGTAGATGAGAATATCAAAATGATCGTTTTTGGTGCCGGACTGCCCAGCAAACTTCCGGATTTAGTCCATGACCCCAGTGTAAACCTTGTGCCTATCATTAGTTCTGCCAGAGTTGCGGAATTGATCCTGCGAATCTGGGACAAGCGATATGAAAGAACTGCCGATGGATTGATTCTGGAAGGTCCTCTAGCCGGAGGACATCTCGGTTTCTCCGAAGAACAACTTGAACATCCGGAAGAATATTCCCTCGAGAAACTTCTACCTGAAGTCCTGGAATGCATTAAAGCCTTTGAGGATAAGTACGGAAGGAAAATACCGGTTATCACTGGAGGCGGTATTTATGACGGGAAAGATATCGCCCGGATGCTATCTCTGGGCGCCTCGGGTGTTCAACTGGGGACCCGTTTTGTCTGTACCGAAGAGTGCGGTGTATCTCAGGAATTCAAACAAGCCTATTTGGATGCCAAAGAAGAGGATATCGTTATTATAAAAAGCCCGGTGGGTATGCCTGGCCGGGCGATTAAGAATAGTTTTTTAAAGGACCTGGAAATTAAAGGGAAAATGAAGATAAAATGTCTTTACAGGTGTCTCACGCTTTGCAAAGTCGATAAAGCTCAATATTGTATTGCCCTGGCTTTAGCAAATTCTTATTTTGGTGATGTGGAACACGGTCTTATTTTCTGCGGGCAGAATGCTTATCGTATTAAGAAAATTATCACTGTTAAAGAACTTTTCCAGGAGCTTCTCTCCGGACTCAAAGCAGCTTAAGCAAATTTAACCCGGATTACTAATTACAATTAACTACTTGACAGAACTGATTATCTATGTATAATTAATATTAGATAAGCTAAGTTATTTGGCGTAGGACTGTAGGATACTCAATTCACATCCCATGTTACAAATAAAAGCTTGAAAGGAGAAAAAATGCCAAATGGTACAGTAAAGTGGTTTGACAGTAGAAAAGGATTTGGTTTCATCGAAAAAGAAGATGGTAGTGGTGATGTATTTGCCCACTTCCAGGATATTGCCGGTGAAGGTTACCGTAGTCTAAATGAAGGTGATCGGGTCAAGTTCGAAATTACGACATCCCCCAAAGGGGAAAAAGCCACAAAAATAGAACGTGCGTAAACACGCGCGTTAAATGCAAACAAGGGAGTGATCCCGCCCCTCTTTGAAGGACGGGATCACTCCCTTGTTGCTTTAATTATTTTCCTTAACGAAAAAGACAAAAAACACTACGCTTTGTTATTCGAGAATTTCTAATACCGTGCGTTTTCCTAGCTTCATTGCCGCAGCGGTAATGATTGTTCTGATCGCTCTCGCGGTTCTCCCTTCTTTGCCGATTACTTTTCCTAAATCACCTTCACCGACTCGAAGTTCATATATGATACTCTTTTCGCCAGCAATTTCTGTTACCTCAACCTTTTCCTGATTGTCTACTAATGCTTTAACAATGTATGTGACAAGGTCTTTAAGGTCTTTCATAATTCGTCTCCTTTGTTGCAATCATCTTGGCCACATAATGGCAGGTTATATTCCCTTGGATATCTGACATTCGATGCGATCCCCGATCTAATGCGAATTCTCACCTTCGCTACTTCAATAACCCACTTTTCTTACGTAGTTGCTGCTCTTGTCTTTTTCGAATCTCATATTACATCCCCGCAGAGGGTCTTGTTTCCTCCTCCGGTTAATTATCAATAACCTTCTTAAATATTGTATATATATTAAGATATAAGTCAACGGCAAGGATTTCCACTACGATATAAAACTCTTGACAAAATTCCCTTTTGGTATAGAATCTCTGACTTTCATAAGGAGGCATTTATGGCCAAGATAAGTTATGTTATTGGAAGGTGGATATGTACGGTATGTGATTACTTATACGACGCTTCAAGAGGTGACCCTACTAACGGCGTAAAACCAAAAACTCCTTTTGTGTCCCTACCAGAACACTGGGTCTGTCCTGGCTGCGGTGCCATGAAAGATGACTTTGTACTTTATGTTGATGAGAGAGATGAAAGTCACCGTTATATCTAAAAACAAATGATCGCCTCGATTCTTTAAGCTATCGAGAGACGTTTGGATATATATTCACAAAAGAAGTCAAATAATGATAAGTGAGTAATGTCACATCAATATATGTCTATGTCTTAGCAGGTATGTATCAGGCATTTACACATGTCCGTATAACACAAGGAGGTAAACATGGATAAGTGGCAGTGCAAAAACTGTAGTTATGTGTATGATCCAGAAGAAGGCGATTCTGATAATGACATAGAAGCCGGAACACCATTTGAGGATCTGCCGAAAAAATGGGCGTGCCCTGAGTGTGGGGCACAAAAGAACAGGTTTAAGCCCTACGAGGAAGAGGAAGAGTTCGAAGGCATGGAGGAGGAAGAAGAATAAATAAAACTTAAGGAAGTCCAAGAGGCGCTGCTGATATTTGTCAGCAGCGCTTCCCGAATCTTATTAAAAAAAGAAAAATATAGAATATAGGGTCACCTATGAAAAAATTGTTTCCGGTTGACTATATTCAATAATCAGTTAATTGTCAATATTGACCTCCTGGTTAA
>JBARXB010000009.1:0-30787 GCA_049647165.1 bacterium | reverse complement strand
GTTCAACAAATAAATAAACTACAAAAGCAACTTGACTCAGCATATCATAAAAAGTATAATGCCCTGTTCAATTATGAACAAGAATAGTAATATCACTCGGGGTAGATTTTATTTTGATTAAAGACGGACGGACAAGATATAGGTCATTGAGTAATTGGGTAACTAAGTGATTATTTTACCCCTCACCCCTGCCCTCTCCCTTTCAGGGAGAGGGAGATTGTTTATACTGGATTCCCGTTTTGTATTTATCTTATCTTTACTACTTTCTGAATTATCTTTTTATCAATCTCTAAGCATTGAAGCGTTGGGGTCAAATCCCTTCGACTCGGCTCAGGACAGGCCCTTCGACTGAGTTTATACTGAACGAAGTGAATGTGCTCCTTTCGATGTTACTCAAGACAGGCAGGACGGGCCCCTTCGATGTTCTCAGGACTGTAGCTCAAAACTTGAAAATTCGATATTGCCGCGCTGCTCGCTCGAAGAATAAAGTATATTGTTTGAGATTGCTTTGTCGCTATGCTCCTCGCATTGACGTAACTGGATTCCCCGATTAAGCTTGTCCTCTGACTTGATCAGGGGATCGTGGAATGACCTGCGGGGCAGCGTCCCCAGATTATTTGCAGTAGAACCATTTGTCCTCGTTCAGTACCTGCCCGGGGTCAGGTCTTGCTCAATATCTAACAGGGCAGGTAAAATAGCTAGATGTCATTTGGAATTTATTCAATAATCCATATTGACAGTGCCTGTAGCAAGGCATATGATTGGTTGGATGGAATAAATGCCCTTAAAGAGACTATATATCACTCGGGTTATTATCATCGTTGCAGTTACGTTTATTACGATTATAACTGCATATCTCATAGTTCGACACCAAATGAATAGAAATCATTCACGTGAAACTGATATTCCCTCTCCTCCTGTATTCACCCCACCTGATGAACCAGCAATTCAAATCAAATGGCCACGATCCAAAGAAATAAAAAACCCTTCAGGCAAGTATGTCGCTTATATCGAGCCTTTTCAATGGGAAATCTGCGGAAGTATTTTCATAAAAAACCTTAAAACGGGCACGACCAAACAACTTACCGATTATGGAATTAGCAGATCCAGTAAGCCCAAAGGAATCCAGTGGTTCAACGATACTTTAATGTTGGTTATCGAAGGTTATACATGGGGTACGGTTACAGTAGGAGGATCATTGTATTTCGTTAATTGCAGGACGGGCGAATATTCACTGATACTCAAACCACCAATGGGTCAGGAAGTCGCTGAAGTATCGCTCCACAAAAACTCTGTCATCTTACGAGTCGCAACATGGAATGAAAATCGTATGGAATATACACTATCCACCCGTGTACTTGATGCAGACAGTCTTTTCCGCCATACATTCAATGTTAAATGAGTGTTTGAGCAATCTCTGGTGAGCTTAAGGGGTCTCCGCCACGAACGAGCAGGTCGGGGAATGACGTGAGATTGCCTCGCTTCGCTCGCAATGACAGATGTTTCCAGGCTACCCTGCGGTTTTTGATTCACCGACCTGGGCGTTTGCTATCGGGGATGTAGAGAAAACGCTCCCGGTCCATGTCCTCAGCGATGAGATTGACCATAATGTTCGAACGGCTTTTTGCCGCGTTAAGGTAGTAGCCATACCTCAACTCAGTATATTTTTTCCATTTGGTTTCGTTGTTTGCGATAATGCATTCATATGCGCAGCGGTAACGGTGCGCGATAAAAAGAACTAGAAAAGGTCTTAACGGTGAAGCTAAGTCTGCATTTAAATACTCTTCTGCATACATGCCTTCTTTAAACGGGTTTTCAGTCATCCCCTCCCACTCATAAAATAGTTTGGCATTTGCCGCGTATTCAGCAGCAAGACTTTCAATATCCGCAACATTGATAAGCGTAACGATTGCACGTTCAATGAGCCGTCTTTTATTTATTATCGCATCCTCTGATTCTGAAAAGTCTTTTGTCTTATGTGTTCTTGACTGGAAATTTTCACATTTTTTTAGATACTCTGCAATTTTCCGTTTGACATAATACGGCATCCCACTTGTATTAATATCTACATTTTCGGTTCCGAAAAAAACAGACTTGTACAGTTCACCATGAAAATCTATATCGAGTTTACCGTATTCTCTTAGATAATTTACAAGATTACTCCCTGTGCGCTCGTACGATTTCCGACTGTCATCATCAAAAAGATCTTCAGGATCAACCAGACTGAAAATGCTATCAGCAATCTGTAAATATTTAATACTGGTGTCCGGATCGCGGCTCATCGATACTTTACAGAAATAATATCCGACATTATATAATAATATCTCATCCCGGGCAGTCGTACCAGGATATTCCTCCAGCAAATCCTCGAACTTATTTTTTAAAACTATTCCGCATGTCGTATCCACGGTGCCTTCATTTGCTACCGCATACTCGTATTTTACGATTGCGAAAATCGCATTGGCATTGAACGGGCTGTTCGGGTACTTGCTTTTCAATTCCGTAAAATATTCTTTTGCTTTCTTTTGGAATATCCAAATATCAGACTTCCATTCCGATGTCCCAAGTTTCCAGTAGACATATCCCATTTTCCATAATCTATCGGGCTCATTTAGAGTCTTGCTCTTACTGATTTCAGTAGTTTCATTATTTGCCGATATAATTTTATTATATTGGTTTTGATTGAATAATTTACTTTGCGGGAAAAGTATTCGGAGACTATCCATCCAGAATATCATGCTGTCAAGTTGTGTTCTAATCATCTGGTAATAGATCATGCGGGACAAACACTGTTCTTTTACTGCCTTATATCTATTCTGAGAAAGTGCCACATTGATCAAATCCATCTCCCCCGTTCCCTTCCAATCTGTATGTACCGAACCATCAAAATGCTTGAAAAATTCTGCTACTGCATTACCACCGAAATGTTTTGGACCATGAATAAAAAGATAGTCGAATATCTGCATACGCTCGTGGGCATTTTCGCTTTGGTAAGCTTGGGTCCTCAATTTTTCGCAGGATTTAAGAGTATCGATCAAAGGATACTTTTCAGCATCGAACGGCTGCACTTTAGCCGGGGTCGGCTCGGGTGGTACGACCGTGTAGATTTTTATATCATCTTTAGGTCCACAGTTGATCGCAATTATCAATAGCACCAATGTTATTAGTGTCTTCATTATTCCCCCGCTATATATCCTCTCTCTATTATAGCTCTCCTACTTGTGCTGTCAATGCAATGAAATCCTGCTATCCTTTACTGAAACCGATTTTGCGTTTCGCTTTCTCGGGTGGAATCATAAGTTGCCGGATAGCTTCGAATACCACCTTAAACTGAGCATCATATTTTTTCTCAAGAGTTTTTAACTTTATAGCCAGTTCTGCATGCGATATTGCAAATTGTCTGAGTTTGACAAAGGCTCGCATGATGGCAATGTTGACTTGGATAGCTCTCTTACTTCGCAAAACACTCGAGAGCATTACAACCCCCTGTTCAGTGAACACGTAAGGTTGGTATTTAATATGTTTACCTCTTCTCGATACTGCACCATTTAAATCCTTTAAGGTCACAAATTGTGACCTTAAAGATTTTATTTCTTTCCATATCAACTGAAACATAAAATCATCCGGAAAACGCTCTATGTTCCGCTTGACACTCTGAATAAGAATTTTTGTCTTTACGCCATACATGTCAGCTAAATCTCTATCGATCATCACCTTGTGACCGCGGATAATCAATATCTTTTTTTCAATCATTTCTTTTGGTATGATTTTTTTCATAACGCCTGTGGGGTCAGGTCTTGAAATATCACATTATTCTCCTGTTTTTTGTGATAATGCAAGACCTGACCCCATGCTTTCATTTATCCCCTCCCTTTCAGGGAGGGGGATCTTGGATTTTGGGAGAGGGAATTGAGATTGCTTCGTCATTTCATTCCTCGCAATAACTTAACTGAATTCCGGGTCAAGCCCGGAATGACAGGAGACAATGAGGGACGAAAGAACCTACAATGTAGCAGTGGACGCCGCCTTCAACCGCGCGTTTAGTTGACATGACATTATTCGTAGCTATACTATATATCAAACGGAGGCTTCATGAATCATAGATTTATATGCTTATGTGTGAGCGCTTGTCTTTTGGTAATACCGGTCATGCTACATGCACAGAGTTATTATATACAATGGGCAGACACGGTGGATAATGGCGATACTGACATCGGATGGGCAGTTACCGTAGATAAGTCTAACAATATCATTGTCACCGGACAATCCGATATTGGCCCTGATGAAGATTACCTTACTGTTAAATACGACCAGGACGGCACGATCCTCTGGATGGATACCCTGGATAATGGAAGTTATGATATCGCATACGGTATTGCGACCGATGAATTTAACAATGTCATTGTCACCGGTGCCTCATGGATCGGAGGAAATGGCGATGCATACACAGTCAAATATGATTCCAATGGAACGTTCCTGTGGGGCGATACGATCACCTATTCAGGAACCAACCGCGCGATCGAGGTAGCGGTTGATCACTCCAATAATATTATTGTCACTGGTAATGCCGAAATCGGTGCGAATTCAGATATCATCACTATAAAATACACTCCAAGCGGCACCATATTATGGATAGACACGACCGATACAGGATATAACGATTATGGCCGGGGAGTTGCCATAGACAGCGATAACAATATCATTGTCACCGGCTTTTCCACTATTGCCGGGAATCATGATTATATGACCGTTAAATACGACTCGAACGGCACTATGCTCTGGGCTGACACCATTGATTACGGCGCATGGGATGTTGCTTATGCCGTGGCAGTAGATCATTCAGATAATATCATTGTCACGGGCAGGTGTGAACTTACGAGTTATGAGTATCTCACTGTAAAATACGATCCGAACGGTACAATGCTCTGGGCCGATACGATCACTCAAGGTCATGAGGCAAATAGTGTTACCGTGGATAGCGAGAATAATATCTTCATAACCGGGGTCGGTCTTGGCGGTGATTATCTTACGGTTAAATATGATTCAATGGGTATAATAATGTGGATGGATACCCTGAATAACGGCGCTGGTGATTGGGCTTATGGTATTGCCGTGGATACGTTGGATAATATCATTGTTACCGGTGCATCAACAATCGGTGGAACCGCTGATTATTACACGGTGAAATATGGACCAGAACCCGGAATTTCAGAGGATGCCAAGAATAATGCATATTCCCTGACCTTTGACGTTCAGCCAAATCCGTTCCATGGACAGCTGAATATTACCTTCCAAATTCCTGGCACCAAAATACAAACAAGCATGAGGATTTTTGATGTATCTGGTCGTCTTGTTAGGTCGTTACGCCTTACACCTAACGCTTTACGTGCTACGCAGATCACCTGGGATGGCCGGGATGCAAGAGGTCAGCAATTGCCGAGTGGTGTGTATTTTGTACAGGTGGAAACAGACGAGCACCGAGAAATAAAGAAAGTACTATTGATCAAGTAAACAGCTCGACCCTGATCAAATAATATTTAACCGGGCAGGCATTCAACATTCTGAGATTGCCGCGCTTTGCTCGCAATGACAAGATTGAATTCCCTAATTGACTCCCGCGGCGCGGGGAGTAATTGAGTAATTGGACAGTTGAAAAGACACCCTCACCCTTTCCCTCTCCCTAAAAGGGAGAGGGAATTTTCAGTTTGAAAAATAATTCAATAATCTTGATGTCGCAAGTTGCGACTTCAAGATTGAGACTCTGATTCTGCTATTCTCTACTGAAACCGATCTTGCGTTTGGGTTTCTCAGGTGGAATCATAAGTTGCCGGATAGCTTCGAATACCACCTTAAACTGAGCATCATATTTTTTCTCAAGGTCATCAGTTTTTCGCATGAGATCTTTATGCGTTGCTAATACTTCTCAAAGCCTAACAAATGAGTTTTTGGGGTCAAATCCCTTCGACTCGGCTCAGGACAGGCCCTTCGACGGAGTTTATACTGAACAAAGTGAATGTGCTCCTTTCGATGTTACTCAAGACAGGCAGGACAAGCCCTTCGACGGAGTTCATACTGAACAAAGTGAATGTGCTCCTTTCGATGTTACTCAAGACAGGCAGGACAGGCCCTTCGATGTTCTCAGGACTGTAGCTCAAAACTTGACAATTCGATACTCCCAGCTTCACCCCGATGAAATCAGAGGACAAGCTTAACGGGAATGGCATCCTATGCCAAATTTATCTTATTTTTACGACCTTCTGATTTATTTTATTATCTATTTCAATAAAATAAATCCCCGGGGCTGGGTTGATGTTTTTGACCTCACGGCCGGTAATGTCGAAGATCTTGTAGTCAGCATCCTTTGGCATTTGCAGTGGTCCGGATAGAATCGTCGCCATAGGCATACTTTTCTTTATGGGTTGCTGGACAACTTCTTCAATACCGGGCACGCCGTCGAATAATTCATTCCACGAATACCATACCTTACCCTGGGTATGGGCGGCTCGATAGCAGCGTGCATAACTAACGCCAACACATGGCCAGTCCGGATGTTCCACTGCGATATTAGGGCGAATAACTATTGAATGATAAGTGCCCTGACCAGTACTGTAATTATAACCCACAGCCGCTGAATTAGCGATGTTCATCGCCCGCTGCGTATCCAGAATAAAACTTGCATTGAGCGAGTCAGCAAGACGCTGATAGCGACTGCAATAAACGGGCGGGTAAAGCAAGCGGTCATGATTAGTCACGGCCAGGTTCCACTGCGAATATATTTGAGGAGCAACGTAATTGTGCGTGGAAAAGCGCATGGTGTCGCCGATATTATTCATTTCAATAATCGCGGCGGGGACCGGATGAGAACCGTCATACGGCGAATACACATGATATTCATTTGACCGCAAATGCTCGGTATGATCCTTCATGGAATCAATGTCAAAAATATCGTTTACACCACTGTTATCCGGGTCGAACGCTTCGATCGCCAGACGGTTTTGTAAGAGAGAACCAAGGAGCGAGTTGGGCGGTATCGCATTGGTGTCCGGATGATTGCCAGTATTACTGCATAACCCGACTCCGGATTCATTGAGACACGAAAACGCTCCGAATACGCCGGCAAAACTTACATTAAAAAATCTCTGCTCATTGGGATCATCCGGTGCATAGGCGATTATCGCAGAAGCATTGGCAAGCGTCGTGTAAAGACCGCACCGGCCATCGACATTGCGCGCAATTATATAACCGCCCTGTAAAGTGTCATCGCTGGACGTCGAAGTACCCCAGCCAGAGAAACTCGAACATTCAAAATCCTCTTCGTCACCAGCGCCGGTCAATACTATTATATCTTCAGCGACCAAATCCCTGCCCAGAGCCGGGTGATAAAGACTCACGCCTTTGGCCGCGATACCGTCGATCACACCATCGGCTTCGTCCTGGAATTTTTGCGGGATATAGTATTTTGCACGGTAAAAAGGAAGATAAGTATATTCATAATAGTCGGGAGTTACTGAATGAAAGCTAGTATATCCTATCCACAGGTTAATGTACATGCTCATGACCTCGGAGGCAAGCAGATAACCATGGGCAAAACCCATTTCATAATTAGTACCCCAGACCTGCAAATACTTTTGTGAGGGCGGACCTTTGGTACGCATCCGGCCATTGCATGCAAACGGCTGTGATGTCATGTCAGGAAGCATGATATCATCGAGTGCAATACTTGAGGACACCGGGATGCGGCGTGCCCGGAACGCAATAAAAACTGGTGTTCCACTATAACTGGCCAAGGAAACGGTCAGCTCAGTCCACGTTTGTTCAGTAAGTACAAAAGTCTGAATAGTATTGAACGCCGTCATGTCGGGTATTGATGCGGTCGACACCATTATATCGAGCGAGCACGGCGTGCTGCTCGTTGCCAGATACCAGAACTGAATTAATGTATCATTGACTTGAGGCAGGACACGCGGCGTGATCAAATAATCGAGATTGGTATGGGAAAGTCCGGTATATGTTGTATCATATTCACATGTTGCCGCGTATACACCAGAATGTCCCTGGCACAGTGTGCGATACCACACAGCGTCGAGTGCATCTTCATTAACAACAATCCAGTCATCCGGCGGAAAAAATTGCTGTGTTTCAAAGGTTTCAGTCCAGACAGTACAAAGGAATAAGGGAAGTATTAGTATCATAGTCCTGTAAATTATGGCTCAATCAGACGTATTGTCAAGCACTACTTGCGCAAAAAGGATAATCTAATAAACTTGTGGTCGCAATTTGCGACCACCTCTTGTTTCTCTTCTTTAGTAAGTTGAAACATAAAATCAATGGGAAACCTTCGTTTATTTCGTCCTACCTGTTCATTTAACCTTTTTGTCGACACTCCATAGAGCTTTGCTAAATCTCTATCTATCATAACCTTGTGACCACGGATAACCAATATCTTTTTTTCTATCATTTCTTGTGGTATGCTTTTTTTCATTTTATTTCACCCCTCACCTTTTTCCTCTCCCCTCAAGGGGAGAGGAGTTCTTTTGTGACAGATTCCACAGGGTAATTTTTCCTCTGAAATTATTAGCTATTCACCAAATTCTTCTTGCTGTTAATTGACAAGCAAACATATATATAGATAATAAATTCTATGCATTGGCATGATGATGAATTAATAAGCGAAGAAGAGACAAAACCATCCAAGAAGAATTGGCGTATCATTAGTAAATTATCACCTTATTTTAAGAAATACAAAATAAAAATTATAATCGCCTCGGTCCTCCTTCTTTTCTCGACATTATTGACCTTGGTTGGCCCCCTTTTAATAAAACGTGTTATTGATATAGAAATCCCTCAAAAGAACATGCAGGGGTTATTATTGATTGCCTTCATATATTTAATAGTTC
Organism: bacterium; assembly: GCA_049647165.1. Taxonomy (GTDB): domain Bacteria; phylum Hydrothermota; class Tepidihabitantia; order SM23-42; family SM23-42; genus JAUVZL01. The sequence continues at coordinate 21,890 of JBARXB010000009.1, read as the reverse complement.
AGTTATTTATTATCCTAGTTAGATATTTTCAAGAAATTGAGATCCAGAAAGTCGGCGAAAGAGCGATCGCTGACCTCAAATCGGATCTTTTCGAGCAACTACTTTATATACCTGTGGCGCACTTTGACAAGAACCCGGTCGGCAGGTTGATTTCCAGGGTAGACAGCGATACTGAAACGCTTAAATTCCTCTTCTCACAAACAGCCGTTGTATTGATCCAGAACACCGCACTCATAATAGGAATGTCGATCGTGATGATGATTGTCAATTTGCGTCTCTACCTTTTGATAGTTTTCATGCTCCCGATATTCTTGTTAATATTCTGGTGGTTTGAACGAAGCGTCCGACCGGTCTACCTGGCAGTAAGGAAAAAAGTCGCAGAAATAAATAGCTATATCATCGAAACTTTACGCGGATTACCGATCGTGCAAATTTTTCGACAAGAAGAAAATTTCATTAAAAAAATCAATACATTAGGTAAAGAAAAATATGAGGTGGAAGTAAAAGCGTTGTCGTATTGGTATCGTATCTGGTGCTTTGTTGATCTCGGTGAAGTCATCGGCATGATCCTCGTACTCGGTGTAGGCGGCATCTGGGCTTTGCATGGAGCGATTACCATCGGCACAATATTTCTTTTCATCAGTTATATCACACGCCTTTTTGGACCGCTGCGCAGGTTGTCTGACCAGGTTAATGTTATTGAACGAGCTTTTGCATCAGCAGAACGTGTATTCCAGGTGCTGGCGAAAAAGCGCGAGGGAAAAGAGCAAGAAAAAGAACTTGTAAAAAGTTTTAGAGAACACATTACGTTTAAAGACCTTAGCTTTTACTATGAAAATGAAAACTGGGTGCTGGAAAATTTAAATTTTAAGATAAAAAAAGGAGAACGTATCGCCCTGGTCGGTGAAACCGGCGGTGGCAAGACCTCTATTATCGCCCTGTTGTTAAAATTCTATGAACCGCAGAAAGGCACGATTTTGATCGATAATACCTGCATTTCCAGGATCAACCGGAATTCGCTGCGTGCGATTATCGGATTCGTGCCGCAGGATGTAATTCTCTTCCCGGGTTCAATAATGGAGAATCTTCGTCTCTTTGACGAACAAATTTCACCTCAAAAAGTCATTGAAGCGGCAACTCGAGCATGTATCCATGATCGGATATGCAGACTACCGAAAAGCTACGATACAAACATTATTGAGCAGGGCGTAAATTTATCTTTTGGCGAAAGACAACTATTATCATATGCGCGCGCGCTCGTATTTGATCCGGATATCCTTATCCTTGATGAAGCAACCTCGTCAGTCGATCCTGAAAGTGAACGTTTAATACAAACCGGAATGAAAGAACTTCTCAAAGACCGGACGGCGATTATCATTGCACACCGGCTCACCACGACACGACTGGCCGATCGGGTTTTGGTTATCCATAAAGGTCAATTAATTGAACAGGGGACTCATTCGGAACTACTGAGCACAAAAGGTTATTACCATAGACTATATAAATTGCAGTATCTGAGCGGGGCTCGATGAAATCAATAAGCGATTTTTGGAAGAAGAAAAAGCTCTGGCTAGTATTCCTGATTTCTTTTACCCTGGTAAAAACTATTATCGTTTTGCTGTTTCCTTATATTTTAAAAGATATAATCGATGGAATAGAGGCGGGGTTTACTGAACAAAAACTTCTTTACTTTGTTCTGCTGCTCGGTGTTCTCGGTGTATTCCGTGCCCTATTCAGCACCCTCCTTCCATACTCACGCGGCAGAATGAATGAAGCATTTTTAGTCGAGGAAAGAACCAGTCTTTTCTCAAAAATCCTCAGCAAAGGGCATTCTTTCATCAACCGCTTTCCTGCCGGTGATGTGTTACAGAGACTCGATCATGATTTAAGTGAATTATCCTGGTTTGCCTGCTCTGGAATATTCCGCCCGGTCGTCGCACTGATCACCGTGCTCGTCGCGCTAGTTTTTATGGTTGATATTAATCTCTGGCTTACCGTGCTTGCCGTATTGCCAACAACCCTGGCAATTTTCAGCTGGTTAAAGATAAGCCCTTATGAATATAAATACTATCATATCTGGCGCGATAAAATGGCGAAAGTAAATAATCATCTCCAATCCAGTTTTTCAGGGATTAAATTGGTAAAATCATATACGATGGAAAAGAAAAACCATAAGCAATTCAAGAACATCCTGGCAAATAGAATTGAGGCTGCTGTCAAAGTCATTAAGATCGAAACCCTGATTCATACTCTTTTTACCGCAATTGAAGAAATCGGTATCATATTTATCTTGCTCTTTGGCGGTATCTTTATCATAAGAGGTAATATTACGATCGGTGAATTTATTGCCTTCAATGCATACATCATTATTTTGCTCGACCCGATGATCACGATCGGGCACTTCTTCGTCTCGAAGAAACGAGCTGATGTCCAGAACGAACGCCTTGAAGAGGTGAAAGACTATTCAGTTGATATCGAAGACAAAGGGAAAGTAAAAAATATCGCGGTCGAAGATATCAGCATGAGCAATGTTTCATTCAAATACTCAAAGGACGCGCCGCTGAATCTAAAGGGAATTAATATAAAAATTCCAATGACCAAAAAAATCGGTTTGGCCGGGACCGTTGGCTCGGGTAAAACCACGCTCATAAATTTACTAATGAGAACAGTCGATCCCACAGAAGGTGAAGTGAAAATAGGTACATCCAATATTAAAGAAATTCCGCTTGAGAAATTACGGGCATTATATAGTTATGTTCCGCAGGAATCATCATTATTTTCTGATACAATCGGTAATAATATTGTTTTTGGCAGAAAATGCAGTGCAGCCGAGTTGTCCCGTGCAATAAAACTCGCCCAACTTTCAAATTTTGTTAAACGGCAACCCAAAGGATTGGATGAGCTAGTTGGTGAAAAAGGATTGAAACTTTCTGGCGGTGAGAAACAAAGAATTGCGATTGCCCGGGCAATATTAAAGAAACCAAAAATTCTTATCCTTGACGATGCAACGTCAAATCTCGATGCTGAAACTGAAAGAGAACTGGTGAATCATTTATCAGCAACGCCTGATACGACACTGATTATTATCTCACACCGGCTCTCCGTTCTTTCAGTTTGTGATTATATTTATACAATAGATAATGGTTTGATCGTGGAGCAGGGAACACATGACGCACTGCTCAAGAAAAAAGGTCTCTATTGTAGATTATATCAACATCAACTCATAGAAGAAGAACTGAAAAAATAAACGCACTACCTCCTGATTTACATTATCTGGAAATATAGAGAAAACTTGGGAGTCAGGTTATCTCGATAAACTTCCCGCAGTTAGACGACGGGACAGGCGATATCTTCAACTTCACCCCGATGAAATAATTTAATATGGCCCGGTGAATCTCCGAGAGTCTCGTGAGCAAGCACGCGACTACATATTTTTCACGGGGCAGGCTTAGAGACATAAGGATTGAAGCGTCCCGCTGCGCGGGAAATGATTGAGTAACTAAGTAATTATGCCTGCCCCGTAAGACGAAGTTATACGGGGTAATTAAGTAATTTTTTGCCCTCTCCCTGAAAGGGAGAGGGAATAATAGAAGTCGGGAGGGGAATGTTAGAATTAGGGGAAGAGGAAATATATTGCTGGATTTCCCATTTTATCGTGTTGACTAAGAATTAATTCTCATTATAGTTATAATAGTGGAGGATTTATGAAAATTATAGAAATTGTATCAATTATTATACTGCTCGGTAGTATGCTGTACTCAGCACAAGGTGAGCTATTTTTTGATAATTATCACACTGCAGGTGCACCATGGTTTGACTCACTCAATATAAGTTTTGTTGGCAACTGGCCATTCGCAACTGCGAGCGCAGTTGCTTGTGATTCAGCCAGGAACCTGGCATTCTGCGGTGCAGGCGGCGGTGTCTATGTGTTGGATATTACAAACCCGTCAAATCCATCGAAGATCACCGAATCACTCCATACAAGAGGCATCGCTGAGGATGTTTTCTACGATACCAGCGCTCAAATACTCTATGTCGCGGATAAACAGGCAGGCATTGAGATATGGGATCTTGCTAATCCCTCAAATCCTGTAATGCTCGGCGAATATGATACACCGGGTCAGGCATTTGGAATTCTTGTCGTTGATACCTTTGCATATGTTTGTGATTATGACCTCGGCCTGCGCATCATCAGCGTCGCTGATCCGGCCAACACCTATGAGATAGGTTCTTATGATACTCCCCATCTCGCCCGATGTATTGTAGTTATCGACACATTTGCCTATGTCGCTGATGAAAATGCCGGTTTGCGTGTTATCAATGTGTCAAACCCTTCAAGCCCGTATGAGACCGGTTCTTACGACACGCCTGGCCAATCCCGCGGTGTCGCGGTAGTCGACACGCTCGCCTATGTTGCTGATGGATATGAAGGATTGTGTATAATAAATGTATCTGACCCGTCAAACCCGACCCTGGTCGGATCGAATAATACGGCCGGCTATTCGTACGGCATCTTTGTTATCGACACGCTCGCCTATATAGCGGATTGGCAGGAAGTACGCATCTTCAATGTTGCCAATCCTTCAAATCCCGTTGAAATAGGTAATTATCTTACGCCCGGGTATGCGCGCGATATCGTAATTATGAACCAAATAGCATATGTAGCGGATGACCGGGGCGGTGAGCGGATACTCGATGTCAGTAACCCGACCAATCCGACTGAGATAGGTTCTTTTGAAACACCCGGTTACGCGCTCGATGTAGTTCTCAATGATACTCTCGCTTATATTGGTGATGGAGGTGCGGGTTTACGCATACTCAATATCGCTAACCTGACCAATGCGTTCGAGATCGGATACTTTGACACGCCGGGCAATACTCAGGCACTCTTCTATAATGATTCGCTCGTCTATGTTGCCGATGGTGATTCCCTGCTCATATTTGATGTTGCTGACCCGACCAATCCGGTTGAGATCAGTGCCTATGGAACGCCTGGTCTGGCACAGGGCGTTGTCGTGATCGATACGTTATGCTTTGTCGTAGACTGGGGAGCATTGCGCATCTTAAGTATCTCCGACCCGACCAGTCCATTTGAGATCGGTTTTTGTAACACGATTGGTAATGCCGAGGATGTCGCGATCAAAGACACATTCGCCTATGTCGCAGACGGGCATGCCCATGGCACCGGCCTGCACATAATCAATATCGCTGACCTGACAAATCCATTTGTTGTCGGTTCTTATGATTGCTGGCCCGGCTGGGCGCGCGATGTCGTTGTTGTTGATTCGATTGTGTATCTTGCCAATGCAGGGGAATTGCTCGTATTCAATGTTATTGATCCAACAAACCCACAAGTGATCGGGTCCTACTCATCGACCGGTGCAATAAATGGTCTTGTTATAGTCGATACGCTTGCTTATGTTGCAGTCGGTACTTCCTTGCGCTTGCTCAATATCTCTAATCCCTCAAATCCAAGTGAAGTTGGCTTTTATGACACGCCATCGAGCACCCATAATGTCGCAGTCGCTGGTATTCATATTTTTCTTGCGGCGTATCATTCAGGATTACAGATATATGAGAATTTATTGACAAGCGTGAGCGAAAAAAATGCGAATTCATCGGACATTCATAGTATACAGCTGTTACAAAACCCAGTAGTAAAGGATAGAATTAAACTGAGACTACACATACCGTATAAAACCTCCCTCAGTTTCAGTTTATGTAATGTAATCGGTCAAGCAGTACAGAACCAAGCCAAGTCTTATTATGATACAGGCGTCCATGACATGGTTATCCCGGTGAATACCTTACCAGCGGGCGTTTATTTTCTTACTGTAGAAGGGTTTGCGCAGGGTATGGCGATAAAGGTAGTTATTACGAGATAGCTCTGAACAGGTGAACACCTAGTACTCGTGCTTAAGCCGTAAACAGAAAGGACAGAATAGCGCAGACATACACTGAACCTTCTTGACATAGATGGTATTATGTTGTATAACAAAAAAAGGAGGAAGAATGAAGAAAGTCGTGACAATCTTTGTGATGTTATTTATTATTTCACCTTTCTTTGCCAACGCGACAAAAAGACCATTGATTGAACTCGGACCAAAAGGCACACTTTACATCGATGGTGGAGTTGATTTCGGTCTTGGTGTTGAGGTTGTGGTTAATCCATTGGAGAAAGTCGGTTTCAGGATCAATCTTACTGAAATCATTTTTGATCCCACGACATTTTATTTTAATCGCGATGGTTCAATTGACGCGTTCATATATATTCCATTACAGAACATGCAATTGTACGCACTCGCAGGTGTTGGTTTGAGAACTCACGATACAGGAGCTGGCACACAAACACATTATTCAATTAGCGGCGGGTTAGGTTTGAATTATCCTTTAAATCCAAAAACATGTCTTTTTGCTGAACCCGCAGTTATCATTTCTGGTAACGGTGAGACTGATGTATCATTTCGTATATCTGCAGGAGCAAGGTTCCGAATTATTAAGTAAGAGAAAAAACAGTAAGCAGTAGAGGGTAAACAGGTCAGGCATTGGATATAAGGGATAGAGCGTAGGGTGTAATGCGTATGGCGTAGTGCGCCGTTCGTAAAGCCGAGATTGCCGCGGCGATTTCATCGCCTTCCGCCACACACAAAGGCGGACAGGCGCAATGACGAGCAGGTTATTGGGATCAGGAGACGCGGGATAAATATTCTTAGTCTATCTCCGGTACGCCGTTATTTATCCCGTAGGTGTTTACACCAGCGGGACTCCGATACTGTCCTTTCAAGGTGAACACCTAGTACACTCTCAAACTGTTTCGAACGCTGGTATTTTGATTTCTTCAAATTTCTCCTCTGACCAAGCACCCGGGAGAAGAATAGCATCAGGGATGAGCTCTTTCATGTATGCTCCACCATGAGAGTCGCTGCTGTGAATGATGATCATAGCTTTTTTGTTTTTATTCTTCGGATGTTTCTTTATCCACTCTGCAACCACTCCGCCGCTGATATCAGTATCCTTTGCCCACACCGGAGGCTCACCAAGATCATAGTCCAGGAAGATAATATCGTATTTCTTTTTGGAAAGGCATTCGATACATTCCCTGGCAGTCGTAACATGGGTGATGTCAGTGATATCTATTGGTTTCAGCCGTTTTTCAAACTCTATTACCCGGCTGTACATATCATCAAGGATAAGAACTCTGATGCTTTTCTCAGACACTCAGTCAGTATATCACAATTATTCTAAGAGTCAAGGCAAGCGGGCAGGCTCCGCGGTGCGGAGCAGGCAAGCATGTAATGACCCGATAAGACCCTTTGTGTCTAACGGATTAGGAATAGTCGGTTGTTATTTTTTGCGTGCAATTTGCGTGCAATCATCTGGATCGCGACTTTGTAGTAATTAGTGAATAGCGGATGGATCGACCAATACCTTGAGGCGCAATCAATTTCATTTTTTGCATTTGCTTCAAATCGTAATTCGCCGTGCGAAGTGAAACCTTGAACATTCTTGCATACTCAGCGCGCGCAACCGTGTTATTTTCCACAAGATAAAGCAAAGCTTTTTTTTGTCGTTGATTAAGGCCAAGTTTTGTGACCTTTTCGAGAAGAACTTCTTTCTTTATGATTTTTTCGCCTTTATGTTTCACTTCGACCATCTGGGCTTTCAATCCATTGACAAAGTATTCGATCCATTCGGTCATGTCCATGTTATTTTTGCGCACGCTCTGTAACGCTACATAATAAGCCGATCGGTTTTTATCATAGTAGCAAGATAGTATGAAAAGCCGCTTGAAATCATAATCTGTTTTATAAAGGATTAATGTTGAAAGAAGCCTTCCGGTCCTGCCATTGCCGTCAAGAAAAGGATGTATATGTTCAAACTGGAATTGCGACATTCCAGCAACAAGCACCGGTGAAATCTCATCTACACTATGATTTATCCAGTTAACCAACTCCTTCATTAAAATCGGCACGTCGATTGCCGTCGGTGGTGTATAAATGACCTTATTGGTCATCGAGTTTACGATATAGTTTTGCACACGGCGATAATTACCAGGGTCTGCATTATTACCGCGTACGCCTTTGACCAATATTTTATGGATCTCGCGTATTAAACCTTCAGTTACCGGGTCGTCCTTGCCCAAATATTCGGATACAAAATCCAACGCCAAACGATAATTTTTCAATTCCATTTTAACGTCATCTGATACTCCTGGCACTTTTTTACCGGCAAAAATGTTTTTGGCCTGTTCGAGCGTTATTCCAGTACCCTCAATATGGGTCGAATAATGTGCTTCTTCACGCAATGCCTCTTCTTGCACCTGAGAAAACCATGCTTCCTTTATTTTGATCGCATCGAGAAATCCGCGCACACGTTCTATTTCAACCAATGCGCTGTTGATCTTAGAATTTAATGAATAGTGCGGTATGAAAACCATATACATATATTAGAATATTTTTTTTAAAAGTCAACAGCCAGAAAAAGTGAAATGTGAATAGGTGAACACGTGGTACCCGTATTGACATCAAATTTGTACTCGATATAATATTATTAAAGTATAGCATCTATATTGAAGCTGTATTCTGGATACAAGGGAGGTTTGATATGAAGAAAACCGTATTAATGTTTTTTCTCGCCATATTTTGCGGAACAACCCTGGCACATACTGGAAATTTGTCCAAGGATATTGAACGCCTTGAGGAAAATGGTGAGTATGATGCTGCAAATACATCAAATCAAACAGCACCTAGCACACCGCTTAAACCACCGGTCCTATGCTTGTTCATCCCTGAATCGACCAATGACAAAGTTTGTATGTTCAGCCCTCTCGACGGTGCCTATTGTGGTGATTTCATCATTGATGACACAAGCAGCACACCGCAATACGACCTGGAAACTCCAATAAATATCATACAGGGACCAGATAATCACTTTTATTTGTCAGACCAGATTTCTGATGCCGTATATGTATTTGATGCAGATAATGGACAATACCTTTTCACATATGCTGACTCATCTGATGGTCTTGATAATATACGCGGCATTGATTTCCGCGGTGACCATCTTTTTATAACCAGTGGCGATAATTATGTAGCAGAATTCGACGGTCCTCATAGTTTTGTGCGATATTTTATTCAAGACGGTAGTGACCCATTCGACATTTTATTCCTGCAAGACGGAACTGCATTAGTCAGTGATATCCAAGGAACAACAGATAATGTAAGACATTATGATACGAGCGGAACGCTTATCCAAGAACTATTTTCCGTTGACTTCCCCGAACAGATACAATACTATTTCGAGTATTGTGATACATTTCTTAACAGTTCTTTCAGTGATGCCCAGATCACTACCTTCCTCCTTAATGGTTCGATTATCGATACAATACCGTTCACGTCTGGTCGCGGCGTGTATAGACTCATGAACGGTAATCTTCTGGCAACAAATGGTTCAGGCGTATTTGAAGTGGACCCAGCTACCGGCAGTATCATTGAGCAAGAGTATACCGGTTCAGCCAGATTCATCGAACTTGTTGTACTAGCCGCCGGAATCGATGAAGACAACAATAACACAGTCGGTTTTACAGTTTATACTTCTCCAAATCCGTTTGCCAAATGCGTTGACATCCACTTCACTATATCAAGCTCTGGAGTGATCAAGGCAACTATATATTCAGCACTCGGTGAAAAAATCGTAACCCTATTCAATTGCCACACACATCCTGGTGGACATCACCTGACGTGGGATGGAGCTGATAATCGGGGGCAACCGGTCAGCGAAGGTGTATATTTTCTTAAAATGAAAACGCCGGAGCAGACGATTACGAAAAAGGTGATTTTTGTAAGATGATTTTGCGGAACTCACACTAACGCTCTTCTATTCCTTACACCATTTCGTTTTGAGGTGCCAAAAAAGAACCTCACGTTCGATATTTCCTTTTCAGTAAGTTGAAACATAAAATCAATGGGAAACCTTCGTTTATTTCGTCCTACCTGTTCATTTAACACCGGGGACGGTGCTTGACAATATGACAATTTCCTCGCGGATTCATGTTTATATGTTTTAAATTAGAATCGTCCATAATAGTAATATTTCATAATGTCATAATGTCATATTGTCAAGCACCGTCTCCAGTATCAGTATACCGGAGATAGAAAAACACTAGATTCCCGATCCCCTGATTAAATCAGAGGATGACAATGAACTTCTCGATGCGCTATGCTTACTCGAAGAATAAGTCGAGATTGTTTTGCCGCGCTGTGCTCGAATGATCCAGACGTAATCGATCATCTGTTTACTATCACAACGGAAACCTTGATCATTAAAACATTTCGAGACCCGGCTAACATCAGCATAGTACTCTGATTCGATATCCTCAATGATATCAGTTCGCCCACGCTGTTTTAGTTGATTTATCTTTGTTTCTCTCTTCAGTAAGTTGAAACATAAAATCAATGGGAACCGCTCTATGTTCCTCTTAATACTCTGAATGAGAACCTTTGTCTTTACTCCGTATATGTCAGCCAGATCTTCATCTATCATCACTTTATGTTACCGAATTATGAATATCTTTTCTTCTATCATTTCTTGTGGTATGATTTTCCTCGCTACTTCTTCTCGAATTCCTGCAGAAATTGTTCAATCTTCTGAATGGCAGCTAACTCTTTATCTTTTGTCTGCTTGAGCAAAGGAATTTTTTCCACAGCAGGTTTCTCTTTATCACTAACCTGCTTGAGCAATTCGGCGATTTCCTTGTACTGCCTACTCAAATCCTGGGCTATTGTAGAAGCCTCACCTGAATAATTCCTCGCGATTTCGGTAAAGAACTCAGCCGCCATTGCCCGGCACTCGGACCAGACCGTCGCGTTCCACCAGTTGCCGTGGTCATGCGCTGTTCCCTGCTCATGCGCTTTCATCCAGCTATCGTAGGCGCCGGCACCGATCACATATTTGTCAAATGCGTACTTTGTTGGATTTTTGAATAGGTCCAATGCATAGTGCAAACTGTCCCGAATGATCGTCAGCTCATCCGCCGGCGGCACTTTTCGGTAAAAGAAAAAAGCAGCATGAATCTCACTCCCGCACTCATCCCAGGTGCTAAAGGTCAGGGTCGCCGGAGTGACTTTGCACTCAGGTCCCCAAGGCTGGATAAGAAGCAATCCTTTATCATCATAGCCGTAGATGATCTGATTATCCATGTTCTGTATTGAGCATGCGCGCTTGTCATCCAGGTGCTGGCGCAGAATTTCCTCGACCTTGTTCCGTTCTTCTATTTTGTTGTCCTTGTGAAAAAATCCCAGGTTGGTCATTTTCAGACCAAGGTTTTGCAGTAATCTAACGAATCCGTCATACTTCCAACAGTATGGTCCGCTCGGGCAAACCACATCGTGTATGTTAATCATGAAGGCATGACCTGAACCGCCGTAGGCCATTCCATTGCTCACTTTTATCTCATAATAATCCAGTACACCGCGGATAACACCCATCAGTGAAGTATTAAAGGGGGCTTGTTTTATGGTATCAATTTTCATAGTGTCCTCCATACAATTATAGCGATATTGCATGTAGGTGCAAGATTGAACATTTCAGCCAAATTACCAACTACTTAACTGCGCCCGTTTCCACCCGATGCTTGTTTTCACATACATATAACTGTCATCCCACGCAATATCACCTGTGCTACCGTTTGGATCGCTTGTTCCGGTCGGACTGTACGAGGTTCTCATGCATATTTGATTATAGCCGGTGGTGCCATTTACATAAAGCATGGCTGTAGAGATACCTGTCGCTGCAGATACAGTTCCATTGAAAGTGCCGTCCATACCGACGTCAATGTTTCCGCTAAAGACTGCGTCATCCGCGGCATAGATGTCACCTAATGCAGTCACATTTGTGCACACGATGTCATCTGCATTAATGGTACCGTTCACATCCAGTTTCACAGCAGGATTTGTTGTTCCAATACCCACATTGCCATCCGCAAGGATTACCATTTCCGGAGTCCAATCAGAACCCGTATGAAATCTAATCTGCCTTAAATTCGACGCATCGTAGCTCTTGATGTGCAATCCACTGGCATCGTTGTAAAAATAACCGCTGCTTCCGCTGCCATCTATCTGAATTGCACAGGCTGCACCCATACCAGCAATATGGATTTTACTGGAAGGACTGCTCACGCCCACTCCAAGGTTGCCGCTTATATAACCATCCATGCCGATGTCAATTCTTCCGCCAAAGACTGCGTCATCCGCGGCATAGATATCACCTAATGCAGTCATATTTGTGCACACGATGTCATCTGCATTAATGGTACCGTTCACATCCAGTTTCACAGCAGGATTTGTTGTTCCAATACCCACATTTCCCGTCACACCTGAATATATGTCATTACCCGAAAAGACCCAATCAGTATCTGCACCTGCTACCTGATCCGCCCAGCTTAACTGACCGCTGCCGTTAGTTACCATGACCTGGTCTGCACTACCGTCAGTAGTCGGAAACTCATAACCATTCGTCTCATTGCCGAAACGAATATGCGGCAAGTCCACCATGAACGTCGAATCCTGGGTGAGATTGCTGTTGATGCCGAAGAGGTAGGAATAATCCCCGGTCGCTGTGATCGTATCCGCATACCCACACAGGATCGCGGAATATTTACCGGCGACCAGGTTCTGATAACCGCCGCCGATGAAATTGAAACTGTCGCTGGCAGTGTTGCCCTCGCCACCACCCACTGTCGCATCGACACCGCTGGCAGTGTTATTGTATCCGCCACCTACGGTCGCTTGTTGGAGGCTGGCAGTGTTTAAGTATCCGCCACCCACTGTCGCTCGTAAACCGCTGGCGGTGTTGTCCAATCCGCCACCTACTGTCGCACGCATACCGCTGGCAGTGTTTCTCAATCCGCCGCCCACTGTCGCACCTTCGACACTGGCAATGTTATTCCGGCCACCACCAATTGCAGAATAATTACCAATAGCAGAATTGGAATCTGCAGCATTAGGACCGCCCCCGCCGCTGACGACAGAATACTGCCCACGCGCTTTGTTAAATTGTCCGCCACCTACGGTCGCATAAATACCGCTGGCAATGTTGGACGATCCACTAACCACGGTCGAAAAATCCACATTCGCTATGTTGTATTGTCCACCGCCCACGAACGTAAATTGGCCGCTTGCCGTGTTGTGATCACCGCCGACCACGGCGGCATATAGATTGGTGGCTGAGTTGTAATAACCCCCGGCCACGGTCCCGTATTCAGCCGCTGCGTTATTGCCACCGCCGGCCACAGTCGCGTACAAGTAAGCAGAGTTATTGTAACCACCGCCTACAGTGCAGTATTTATAATTTGCTGTTTCATTTGCTCCTGTTCTCGAATCAATCCCCAGATTTACATGCGTGCTGTCGGCGTTACCGTACAAAGTGTTGCCCGCGCGCGCAATTCCCCACCGTCCGCCCGTTTGCAGTGTCGTATCCGCGCCGTTCGAGATTAGAAAACTCCAGTCGCTATCCGCAGAAACATTTTGCCATGTCCCAATACCAGAAACATCTGAAGTCAAAACATAGCCATTAGTAGCCCCTGTGGGCATCTTAAAACCTGTCACCTGGGCTGTTCCTGCCACATCTAATTTTTCAGCCGGGCCTGTTGTCCCAATTCCTACGTTACCGTCAGCATCAATCCTCATTTTTTCGCCAGACTGTGTCCGAAATAAGATACCCTTGTCTGCATAGGAAGAAACGAGCGTGAGATCATTACCCCAGTTCGTTCTTAATGCATCTCCCCAATAACCGGTATTGGAAAGGACCCCACCATTTGAAACAGAAATATTTCCATTCCATACGTTTAGTTTTGCGCTCGGAGTTGTTGTCCCGATACCGACATTCCCTGATACTGCAGAATACATATTAGAACCGCTTACAGTCCAGTCGTCGTCATTCGTCGAACCCCAGCTCACCTGACCACTGCCATCTGTGACGAGCGCCTGGCCATTAGTACCGTCGGTTGTCGGAAATTCATAACCGGCTGCTTCAGTGCCGAATCGTATATGAGGCAAGTCGACCATGAAAGTCGAATCCTGAGTAAGATTGCTGTTGATGCCGAAGAGATAGGAATAATTCGCACCCGCGAAGATCGTATCCGCGTATCCGCCCAGGATTGAGGACCAATCACCGGCATTGCTATTATAGTATCCGCCGGTCACGTTCGCACCGTTACCGCTGGCAGAGTTGCTCCATCCGCCACCCACCACCGTAAAGTTACCGCTGGCGGTGTTACCCACTCCGGCACCTACGGTCGCATACTCGCCGCTTGCCGTGTTGGTATTTCCGCCCCCCACCGTCGCGGTATTACCACTGGCATTATTGCCCGTTCCGCCACCTATTGTAACAAATTGGTTGCCGGCATTGTTGGCATTTCCACCGCCCACGGTCGCCCGGTCGCCGTTTGCAGTATTGTCCCTTCCACCACCTATTGTCGCAGCGTTTACGCTGGTTTTATTACCATAACCGCCGCCAATCACCGCCGAGTTGCCGACCGCAATATTACGATACCCACCACCAATCGCTGAATAATCACCGATCGCGGAATTGGAATCAGCTTCAGTCGCTCCGCCACCACCACTGATCACAGAAAACTGACCACGTGCTTTGTTAAAGTGTCCACCACCCACTGTCGCAATGTAGCCGCTGGCACGGTTGAGCCTTCCACCGTCAACTGTTGCACCCCAGCCGCTGGCAGTGTTGAATTCTCCGCCACTCACGGTCGAAGAATGTCCGCTGGCAGTGTTATAGAATCCGCCGCTCACGGTGGAGAATTTAAAATCATTTCCTACAGTCCCGGTCGTACATACTACGCCTAAATTCACGTGCGTGCTGTCGGCATTACCATAGAGAACATTCCCCGGACGGGTCAAACCCCATCGACCACCCATCTGAAGCGTCGTATCTGCGCCATCGGACACAAGAAAACTCCAATCATTGTCGTTCGTCGCCGCCCATGATACCTGGCCGCTGCCATCTGTAACGAGCGCTTGGCCATTAGTACCGTCGGTTGTCGGAAATTCATAACCGGCTGCTTCAGTGCCGAATCGTATATGAGGCAAGTCGACCATGAATGTCGAATCCTGGGTTAGGTTGGAGTTGATGCCGAAAAGATAGGAATAATCGGCTCCGGTGAAAATCGTGTCCGCGTACCCGCCCAAGATCGCGGAATACGTACCCGCCACATCATTAAACCCACCGCCGCCTACGGTAGCATATTCACCTGCGTCATTATCCCCGCCACCGCCCACGGTCGCACAATAGCCGCTAGCAGTATTGCCCCATCCACCGCCCACGATTGCAGCATAACCGCTGGCGGTGTTTTCGCGCCCGCCGGCCACGGTCGCATGCACGCTGCTAGCCATGTTCGCTTGTCCACCACCCACGGTCGTATATTGATCACTGGCCATGTTGGCTTCTCCTCCGCTCACAGTTGCTCTGTCGCTGCTGGCGGTGTTGCCCCATCCACCGGATACCGTCGCGATCCAGCCGCTGGCGGTGTTTTGGCGGCCGCCACCCACGGTTGCATATTGGTTGCCGGCTCCGTTTTGTTCTCCGCCACCCACGGTCGCATGCCAATTGCTGGCCGTGTTGAAGATTCCACCACTAACTGTCGCACACCAACCGCTGGCAGTGTTACTCTGTCCACCACCCACAGTTGCACGATTCCCGTTGGCCTTGTTATAATCTCCACCACTCACGGTTGCACTGAAACCACCGCCGGCTGAGTTATAGTGTCCGCCGCCAACTGTACAATATCTATAGTTTTGTCCATTTGTTCCAGTCGTGCAGGCCACGCCGAAGTTCACGTACGTACTGTCGGCGTTGCCGTACAGGGTATTCCCGGTCCGCGCGATACCCCACTGTCCGCCGGTTTGCAGCGTCGTATCCGCGCCGTCGGAAACAAGAAACGACCAATCATTATCTGCTGCAGCATTGCGTGCAAAAAGCGCAGTATCTGAATAGGTTGCAGTGTAGGCATACCCAACCGAGGTTATGCGCGTTCGGGGTGTGAGAGTCTGTGGACCTTCGAGCGTGAGTTCCAACCACGTACTGGTAAAATCAGCAAACACGCTATCCGGGATCGATGTCCCGCTGCCCAGGAGCACGCTGAATACGCCGCGCTCGATCAGTACATTTGTTTGCATCTCTGACCACAGCTCATTACCGCTCGATGCCGCGTCGAAAACCTTGAAGGTCATATCTAAATTATCATCGATCGGAATGCCGAGCGTATCTGTAAGAAAACCCTGGTAGTTCAATAATTTAGGAACCAAACGACCTTCTTGTATTGACACATCACCTGCCTGACTGAATACAAACGACAGGGATAGTAATGATACAATTAATGCTATGCGACACATGTTTCCTCCTTGGTTAATTGTTATGCATTAATGAATCTATTTTAAAACGATACTTATGTATAGATGGAAATAAGTAGATGTCAAGAGAGATATAATGGTAAACACGAGACTATGCTACTTATAGATTTTAGATTTTGGACGAGATAGATACTGGAAAAGAATAGTCATTATGTCATTAAGTGACTCTCTCATTTCATATCGAGATCTTCGATAAGTAATTAAAAACGAAAGAAACTAAATATTAAATCGTATTCGTGAAAGAATAGTGATTAAGTAATTATGTTATTATGTAATTAACTAAACAGAAATCGTCATTAAGTCATTAAGTAACTATGTCATTAACTAAAAAGACTAAAAAAGCAAAGGTAGACTGTAGTCGTCTGATTTACCCACGTCCCTTATGAAGGAGCGGGGTTTATCAGACAATACCCGATGAATCACCTGTCTGCCTCAGGCTGAGGCGACTACGATAAATAAACAAAATAAACATAAGTCTTGACATATTCTCAAAAATCAATATAATTAGACTTAAGTCTATGGTTTAAGGAGGTTTCTTGATATGGAGATATGTTCTCTTGACTTTTTTTTAATATATGTGTATTGTTAACTAGCCTTAGTGAGAAATGAAAAGTAAAAACAACAAACGGTCGATAAAAAAGAAAAAACAAAGCAGGGTAAACCGCCGCATCGGTAAGCTCGAAACCGTGATCACACAGATTAAAGAAACGCTGCGGCAGAGTAAAGTACTGAACCGTGCCTTATTCGATCATTCGCCAGTCGGCATCTCGATCCGTGACCATTCAGGAGATCTGCTTTTCGTTAATAAAGCTTGGAAAAAATTATGGGGGCTAACAACCCGGCAGGTCATGATACAAGACAGAAAAACCAGACATCTGCCTTTGAGCAAAAGATATCCTTATCTTAAAAATAAAATTTCAAAATTCAGGCGTGTCTTTCAACAAGGCGGTGAATTATTCTTACCTGAACTCAAGGTTCATAATCAGAAAACGGGCGTAACGATGTGGATATCCCAGTATTATTATGCGATCCAGAATAAAAAGAATAAAGTCGAGCAAATCGTCATCCTTACACAAGACATTACCGAACATAAAACTGCAGAATTAGCTCTGCGTGATATCGACATTAAGTTCCGAACGATCGTCGAGAACGTGAATGTCGGTGTTTTTCGAACTACGGGTGATCCTCAAGGTCATTTTGTCCAGACCAATCCTGCCCTGGTCAAGATGTTCGGTTATAAATCCATGAAAGAATTATTAAAAATCAGAGTTATGGATCTCTATCACAATCACAATGACCGTCTCGGGCTTATCAAAGAATTAAAGCGAATAAAATTCGTTAAGAACCGGGAAATCTTAATGCAGAAAAAAGATCGAAAAACGATATGGGTATCGATCTATGCGAAAGCCCAGTGCGATGACAGAGGTCGCGTAAAATGGATCGATGGTGTGATCGAAGACATCACGGAACGCAAGCAAAAAGAAGACCAGCTGCGCGCTCTTTCTCTGGTCGACGACCTCACCGGATTATACAACCGGCGCGGTTTCATGACCCTAGCTGAACATCAATTAAAAATCGCCGCGCACAAGAAAAAAGCGGTGATCCTGCTTTTTACTGACCTCGATAATCTAAAAGCGATCAATGATAAATTCGGTCATTCGATCGGTGACCGGGCTTTGATCGAAACGACGAATATACTTAAGGCGACGTTTCGCAAGTCTGATATAATCGCTCGGATCGGCGGTGATGAATTCGTCGTATTGACATCAGAAACCGGGATAGCCCGGGCTCAGGACCTTTATATTCGATTGCTGGCGAGTGTCAATTCATTCAACAATAGAACAAGGTTGCCTTTTTCCCTTAAACTGAGCGTTGGTTGGGCTCACTACAACCCGGAAAAACCACAGACAGTATATAGATTACTGTCGACCGCTGACCGGTCAATGTACCGGCATAAACAGAGTAAAAAACAGTAACGGTGTAACTGAAGACACATCCGCCACGCAAAATAGCGGATTGGAGACACGGCACCTTGTGCCTGTAGATACGACGCTACGCGTCTGGAATTAAAAAAATAGTAATTAAGTAATTCTAAATAAAAACGTTTTGATCGTTACGATCGTTTAGAGCGCTTGACCAACAAAGCATATCAGGAAATCAGGGTATCAGTGGGAAGCGGATAAGGATATCAGAAAACCAAGTAAACAAGAAAATTGAATATCTAATCGTATTCGTGAGTCGTTATTCGTATTCGTAAAAGAACAGTCATTAAGTCATTAAGCAACTAAGTTATTAAAAAGATTAAAACACAAAAATAACCAAACATATCAGAAGAACTAAAATACTGCACAATTTTTGTGCATAGATATGTTGATTTGTGCATGAAATCATTATAAACCCTCGAAATTTCAAAATATCTTACTGGCATGTGATTTGCATATTATAAGGGTATGAAGCTGATAAAAACACGAACTGGAAAAGCCCGTGCTCTGAATAAAACCGAGTGTCTGTTGTATATAAATATAGAAAGGAATGGATCATGTTAAATAAAGTTGTCGTACGTTTTCTCGATGGAGCAGTTGCCAGGGGTTATACAACCGATTTCAACCCTGACAAGGAAGTGTTCCATCTGATGATCAGAACAAAAGAAGGAGAAAAACCGTTCATCGTACTCACAAACGCACTCAAGGCAGTCTTCTTTGTTAAGGACTTAAATGGAAACGGTCATTCGTCACTGCAGAAATCTTTCGACGATTTTAAAGGTATTAAAGTTTACGGTAAAAAAGTAAAGGTTGAATTTATCGACGGTGAAATTCTCTATGGGGTCACTAATGGGTATTCAGTACAGCGCCAGGGTTTCTTTTTCAATCCTATTGATAAAACATGTAACAATGAGCGGATTTTTGCAGTTTTGACCGCTTTAAAGGAGATAACATTCTTATGAAGACAACGATTCGAAAAAAATTAGAGCCTGAGGTGTGCACGTTTCTCGATGACGAGATGAATCATATGACCGTTGAGATCGTGTTGCCCGGTGTCTCGCAAAATAATATAAGATTAAGAGTTAATTCAAGGTGTTTGATCCTCTTTGCGGTATCCGGTGATGTTCATTATGCCAAGTACATTTCCTTTCGTTTCCCTGTTGTCGCTAAAAAAGCGATAGCTGCATTTGGAAATGGCTTACTGCACATTGAAATGCCGCTGAGATCGTAGAAAAGCTAGTAGGCACTAGGAACTAAGCAGTAAGAAGAAATACTTGAATCGGGGAACTGAAGACACGTCCGCCATACAAAATGGCGGACTGTAGACACGTTTCACTGAAGACATAGCACTTTGTGCCTGAAGATACGACGCTACGCGTCTGGAATTAAAAAAATAGTAACTAAGTAATTAACTGACCAGAAATTGTCATTAAGTTATTAAGTAACTAAAGAAACTGAATCGTCAGGCGTTGATCGGTTACGTCTTTCGATAAACGACTTTCGACAACCTATCGCTTTTCCCAACCGCTCAACAAACTACAATTTATTACGGTTCGAGCGAAGTCGAGAACAATCAAAACTTCCAAACCTCTAAACTTCCGGACTTCCAATCTTTTAATTCCCTGATATGCTTTCCTTATTACTCTCTACTCCCAACAGTTTGTTTACTCTGTTCATGGACGCGCCGACCTTCTTCAGTTTTGAATTCAAATCGTCCAGGCATTTTTTGCTGCAGCTGTTCATAAATACCGATAAGTGCGTCGTCGTCAAGCGAGTGCCCGATCAATCCGCCGGTTTTTTGCTGCTCAACCGGAGTTTGAATGCGCGCGATATCGGCGTGGATATCAGTACGCTCACCCGTTACTTCCAAATAAACTTTGGTATTTGGTTTGCCGCCGATCACAAATCGATTTCCGGTAATATCCTCAGCAACATAGACATCTGATGTACCCACGCCGGTCAATTGAATGCGTGGGTTCTTGTTTATATCATCAAAATAATCAGGCAAATCAACCGTTGCACGT
This sequence comes from bacterium, assembly GCA_049647165.1. Taxonomy (GTDB): domain Bacteria; phylum Hydrothermota; class Tepidihabitantia; order SM23-42; family SM23-42; genus JAUVZL01. Next base: position 1,463 of record JBARXB010000009.1, on the reverse strand, counting down.
CCATTCAAATCCAGGATAATCGAACCGCTATAAATGAGCATAGCTTCGGACGAGCCCACAGCATGTTGATTGAGTATCTTGTTCATCGGATCGGACGGATGGTCCATGGTAAACATCATAGTGCCGGTTGAAAATGCTGCAGCACGAACCTGGCTTGCGGCAATGGTATGACTGGTGGTAAACGCAGCCGAATAGGAATGACCAGCATTTGTGGAGTAATTAGTGGCGAAACTACTGTGTCCCGCCGCAACATTAGAATAACCACCGCTTACAGTTGCCCAACGGTGGCTAGCTGTATTGTCAGATCCACCACTTACGGTCGCATAGACTTCGTTGGCGATATTGTTATATCCACCACTTACTGTCGTACAGACGGTGTCGGCGCTGTTCTGATATCCACCTCCTACGGTCGCATAGTTGTCAGTAGCATCATTTTGAAATCCACCCCCTACAGTTGCAAAGCTATCGCTAGCAGTGTTCAATCTACCACCACCCACTGTCGCATGAGAGTGACTGGCATTATTGTAATATCCACCACCCACTGTCGCATAGGCACTGTCGGCACTGTTTCCCAAACCACCGCCCACAGTCGCATAGTTACCGTAGGCATTGTTATTGTGGCCACCACTCACAGTTGCAGCGTAGCCACTGACCATGTTAGAATAGCCACCGCCTGCTGTCGCATATTGGCCACTTGCGGTATCAGCATATCCACCACTCACGGTTGCATAGTTGGTATCGGCAATGTTTTGCCTACCACCGCCTACCGTAGCACAGTAGCCGCTCGTGGTGTTGGTATTTCCGCCACTCACTATCGAATAGCCGCCGCTGGCGGTGTTTTGGAATCCACCAGCTACAGTCGATGAGCTACCACTGGCGAGGCTGATATATCCACCACCTGCTGTCGCATAGTAACCGCTGGCGGTGTTGGTATTTCCGCCACTCACTGTCGAATAGCCGCCGCTGGCGGTGTTTTGGAATCCACCAGCTACAGTCGATGAGCTACTGTCAGCCGTATTGTTGTTTCCTCCACCAACGGTCGCATAGTAGTCGTCAGCAGTATTTTGCCTTCCGCCGCTTACCGTAGCATAGCTAACAGCAGCATCATTGTTCCATCCACCACCTACTGTCGCATAGTAAGAGCTGGCTGTGTTGCGATATCCGCCGCCGACAGTGCAGTAATAGCGAGTTTGTCCAGCTGTTCCAGTTGTACACGCTACTCCTAAGTTAATATGGGTGAGGGCACTATCACCGTATAGGACATTATTGGCACCACCTCGGGCAATGCCCCAGTAATTATTCGTGTATAGCACTGAATCGGTTACAGTCCAGTTGCTGGATGACGGACTATCAGACCAATTCAGATCACCAGTGCCATCCGTTATCAAAACCTGACCATTCGAGCCCCGCTGTTGCGGAAATTCATAACCGGTTGCTTCATCGCCAAAGCGGATGTGCGGCAT
>JBARXB010000008.1:0-9085 GCA_049647165.1 bacterium | reverse complement strand
TCCAGGTAAGGTTCTTCGCGTTGCCTCGAATTAAACCACATCCTCCACCGCTTGTGCGGGTCCCCGTCAATTCCTTTGAGTTTCACCCTTGCGAGCGTACTCCCCAGGCGGTACACTTAACAGGTTACCTACGGCACGTACTATAAAAGCGCATGCCAAGTGTACATCGTTTAAGGCTGGGACTACCGGGGTATCTAATCCCGTTTGCTCCCCCAGCTTTCGTGTTTCAGTGTCAGGACCGAATGATCATAACCCGAAAGTCAAAATAATTCAGCTCCTCATACGAGGAACACACTAGAGAGCCGCCTTCGCCATCGGCATTCCTCGCGATATCCACGCATTCTACCGCTACACCGCGAGTTCCACTCTCCCCTCATGTCCTCAATCCCGATAGTTTCAGATGCACTTCAACAGTTAAGCCGTTGGATTTCACAACTGACCCATCAGAACACCTACACACCCTTTACGCCCAGTGATTCCGGACAACGCTTGCCTCCCCCGTATTACCGCGGCTGCTGGCACGGAGTTAGCCGAGGCTTCCTCGAGGGGTACCGTCATAATCGTTCCCCTCAACAGAGGTTTACATCCCGAAGGACTTCATCCCTCACGCGGCGTCGCTGGGTCAGGCTTGCGCCCATTGCCCAAATTTCTAGACTGCTGCCTCCCGTAGGAGTTGGGACCGTGTCGCAGTTCCCATGTGGGGGGTCATGCTCTCACACCCCCTACCCGTCATAGTCTTGGTGAGCTGTTATCTCACCAACAAACTGATAGGCCAAAAATCTATCAAAGAGCGACCGAAGCCTTTCCTCATAGAACTTATGTTCAATGAGAATATGGAGAATTAGCTCCGATTTCTCGGAGTTGTACTCCACTCTAAGGAAAGTTATTTTTGTGTTACTCACCCGTTCGCCACTAGCGCTATTCTGTATTGCTACAAAATAGCAACCCGTTCGACTTGCATGTCTAAGACACGCCGCCAGCGTTAGTCCTGAGCCAGGATCAAACCCTCCAAAAGAATTAATTTGGAGATTTGTATGGACCTAATACTCTGGACAAATTCTGGTTAAATTAATTGTCAAAGATCAAGTTTTTTTATTAAGTATTATTATTATAGCCAAAATAAGATACTTGTCAAGAGGGAACTTAGCTCAATCGAAAAGTATGATCTTCCCCCATTGCTCATTCATTTCTGTTTGCACACGGACAAAATATATGCCCGCTGACAGTCGATTTTCACGGTCATCTTTACCATCCCAAGTAATCTGATCAACCGTTCTATTCGGTCGCCAGCAATGACTTTTGACTGCACGACCTGCCGCATCATAGATAACCAGCGTAGTTATGCTGTTTGCTATTGTACTAAAAATGATATTCGTCGTCTGGTTAAAAGGATTCGGGTGGATGTTCAAGTTTGCCGTTTTGATATCGAACCTTGTATTTTCCTCAATGCCAATTAAGTTAATGCCAAAGAAATGCATAATGGAATCAAGGAGAGTTTTTCTTGTTGAAACCCCTGAACCGTCAACCAAACCTTCAAGTTCAAAACTCGTACCTACTGTTTGGTAGATCGCCGCATCATTTGCCACCCCGCAATTATACCCATTATTTGTATCGTGAAAGATTAGAAAACCGGTTCCTTGTGGATTAATATGGTCCATATATTGATTGTCGCCTGCATAGTTAAAGGACATACCTTGAGTAAAAGTGCTGGTTTCACCGGCAATTGGTCCCATGTCTTGGTAGGAGTAGGAGATTCCATTGATACCAAAAAGATCGCAAAAATCATGAGCACCGAAGAAATATGGATCAATATACCAAACTGCGCTGCCTTCAAGATAAACACGTCCACCAGCATTTATATAATCCTCAAGTGCAGTTGCCTCAGGACCTGAAGGCTCAACGAGGTAACGACTTGGATATACTCCGCAGCAGCCGAGGATCGCTTGATAAACACCGAGATCAGTGGCTGGTAAGGATGTATAATGATGTCCTGAATAACCAAGAACAGATAAAAGACTATCGATGCGTTGACCAGATGTTGGTGTTGGATCAGGATTCCAGACAAGATAATGGAACGTTCCTATTACTACGTCAAAATAAAATGTGTCGATAAAAGAACCATCTGTTGTTATGATGTGGAACGAAGCCATATGCCCCTGAGGTGCTGAGGCACCGGCTGTTATTATGTATGGGTCACCAATATTTTCGCCAGTACTATCAACGAGCAGTTCGCCAAAATAACCGGTATTATCATTGATCGTAATATAAACATCAGTACCATGGAGTGTTGTATTCAAATTAGTGAAATTATAACCGCCAATGTTTTTGAAAATGGCAGTTAGATCGACCGTTTCACCCGGGTCCACGCGACCATTGTTATTCCCTCCGACATCATAAACCGCTGTGCCGAGGAGCACCATATAAGGATCTGAACCTTCATAATTAAGCGCAATATCATCGGCAAAGACCTTTGCCGTTTCTGTTGCCCCTCAGCAGTGATAGGTTGAATCGAATAAAGCAACTTCGATCTTTTTTACATTGGATGGGTTGATCCCAGTTAAGTTAGTGAGTTCATTATCGATATTAAAGGCATAGTTATGCCACAGCGAATCGCTCGTTTGGATTATGTGTCGAGTTGGCGAATTGCTCCAGGGGCATTGAGTGGAAAGCATACATATCCTGGTATCACCAAGCAAACTACCATTTTCATTTAGATAAGATATTATTACTCCTGCACCACACCAAGCAGTACTGTGGTTGTCATAGGCATAAATCTTTGCATATACTGAAAACTCAAGGTCAGTCGTTGGAATATCAACCATTTGAAATAGACGAGCATAACCACTACCGGTTCCTTTATAAACCTGTGCTTCATAATCTGGATCAGGGTCATAGGTCGTTGCTCGATCTATCGTAATACTCGCTCCGCTGCTGGCCTGCGACCAACCAGTACTGAGGTCAAGTTCAATATTACCATTAGTTAAGAGAACGCCTGCATTAGCGATCGCAGCACTAAGCAATATGATGCTTATGTGTTTCATGTAACCTCCTTTTAAAGACACTTAAATCTATTTTAGCACAAAAAAAAGCACTGTCAATAGCTTTGCGAAATGGGGCAGAGTCTCTTCGATCCTCCGGGACAGATACGGCAACGAGTGGACTCGTTGCACTCCATAGTATACAATTGTCAATAGTCAAGCTACTGTCTTGGGGAATCGAGGGGCCTGTCCTGAGCGAAGTCGAAGGGATTTGACCCCGAAGGTCGTGCCTGAAGGACAGTGTTGTTTGACTCTTGTCCCCGGCATGATGATACAATTTTTACCGATACTTACCGTCGATTTTATGCTTGTTTTCTTTCCAACAACCGTTATTCCTGTAAACAGATGTTCCGGGAAATCCCTGTTCGGCGAGTTTCTTCCCGAACCTAATATTGTTGATCTACCGATTCTTACTGATTTATCAATAATGCATTTGTTGATCACTGATTCCGAATTCACAATCGATTTATGGAAGACGATTGAATCAACGATTCTTGCGTTCTTGTGGACACGAACGCCAGGAGATAAAATGGAATTTATGATCTGTCCTTCAATTACGCAACCGCGTGCGATCAATGAATTCTGTATTCTTGCATTGCGACTAAAGTAAGTTGAAGGACGGTCACCGATTTCACCTTTGACTGAATAATTAGTTTTAACCTGCCAGGTCGTCAGGTCGATATGTGAGCGCCCCCTTAATAAATCCATGTTTGCCTGCCAATATGCGTCGATTGTTCCGACATCCCGCCAGTAACCAGTAAATACAAATCCGTAGACCCGTTTTTTCTTCAATAAGATAGGCATTATATCCTTGGCAAAATCAAAACCATCTTTTTTTGCGGAGGTTTGTAGGGCACGTACCAGCCATTCTTTTCTAAAAACATACACGCCCATCGATGCAAGATTAGAATTTGGGTTGGTTGGTTTTTCCGCCCAGGCACTAATCTGACCGTGCTCATTGATCGAGGCTATACCGAAATGATGGGTATCTTTTTTTGGCACTTTGACAAGGCATACAGTAGCATGAGCTCTATGTTGAATGTGGAAATTAATTAAAGGCCTATAATCCATGTTATAAATATGATCACCGGATACGACCAACACTAATTCTGGTGAAAAATCTTCGATAAATTCTATATTTTGATAGACCGCATCTGAAGTGCCTTTATACCAATCAGACATCGCCTCACCAGTCTTTGGCGGAAGGATTTCCACTGACCGGGTGCGTCCGAACAAGTCCCATGGTTTGCCATTTTCAATATGAGCCATCAAGGAAAGAGGTTTATATTGAGTAAGGACACCAACCACGTCAATATTTGAATTTGCGATATTGCTCATGGTAAAATCGATGATACGATATATCGCACCAAAAGGGATTGCTGGTTTTGCACGTTCACGCGCTAAGATATTTAACCTTGAACCAACGCCCCCGGCAAGGAGCATGGCCACGATATTTTTTTTCATACCACCGTGCTTCCTGGTTGGATATCATTATTTTTTATACGGGCTGAAGAATATATAACAGTATTTGCGCCGATCCGAGTATGGTCAGGGATCGATGAATTTTTGCCGAGCACGGTTATGCCTGAACCCAATAATTTATCAAATTTTTCTGATCGTACTTTATTACCGAACCCGCCAATAATACTCTGTCCACCGATCTTTGAATCTTTATCGCAGATCACTTTTATCAATCGGGCAAAGGGAGAGATCCTGACATCGTGAAAAATTATCGAATCACTCACCATAGCACCGTGTGCAACTCTTACACCCGGCGATAAGATCGAATTCCTTACTTTTCCTTCAATGATACATTCATCACCCACTACCGAGTTGGTTACTTCACCTTTTATATAAGCGGGTGTTCGGTCACGGTATTTACTCCGTTCAAGAAGATTCGTTCTGATCTGCCATTTATCGAGGTTGATCCTGCGTTTGATCAGATCCATATTCGTTTCATAGTAGGATGTAATGGTTCGAGCATAGGCCCAATAGTCATTAAATATATAGGCAAAAGTTTTTCGATTATCAAGGATTCTGGGGAGAATATCACGACCAAATTCATGGGATGATTCAGCTTCATTATCTTTCAGTACATTGAGAATGAACTTTGTTCGGAAAATATACAGCGTCATGGAAACTAAATCAGATGGTGGTGAAGATGGTTTTTCTAAGTATTTTATAAGTTGTTGTTCTTTGTTAATGACACCGTAGCCAAATCGGCTGTTCTTTGTACGTATTTTTGTGAAGCAGACTGTCGCATCTGCTTTTTTCTCGAGATGGAATTTAATCATTGGCATATAATCCATTCGGTATATATGATCGGCCGCCGCCACCAAGATATGCTCGGGCATGAATTCCTCAATATAAGAAGTGTTCTGGTAAACTGCATCGGCCGTACCCCGATACCAATCTGAACCTTTGAACCCGCTGTAAGGAGCTAATATTCTGATCGCTCTTTTGCGGCCGATATAATCCCAGTGTTCACCAACACCGATATGACGCACCAGGTCCTGGGGGCGATACTGTGATAGAATGCCGACATTTTCAATACCTGAATGCATTAAATTACTGAGAACAAAATCAATAATGCGGTATGTGCCGAAAATGGGTACTGCTGCTTTTGCCCGTGTTTCAGTTAAACAGAGTAGCTCATCGACTCTACCTCCGGCAAGGACAAGAGCGAGGATGTTATTCATGAATGTATTATAGGAAATCTGAAAGATGTGTCAAGATGCTGACAAGAATTTTTATCCACAGCTGTGTATAGGACGAGTTTATGATTTTCGCATTGTGGATTGTTTCCTGGATTGCCCGATCGAGTCGGGCAATGACAAAGACCAGTCGGGCAATGACCCCGTACAACTTTGTTTTACGGGGCAGGCATAGAGGTAAGTCGGGCAATGACAAAGACTAGTCGGGCAAAGGTTTCTCTGTTTTGTCATTATCCAACCATCCTCTGACTTGATCAGGGGATTGGATAATCCAGAAGAAGTATGAAGTACCCCTGGATTGCCTGGTCAAGCCAGGCAATGACTTCCTTTACCCGATCGTTTCTCTTACGATATTTTCTTTTTCTTCAACCGGTGTACTGCATATTACATTAATAACCTGCGCATCCCGGAAATAGCGTTCAACCGGATAATCTTTCATATATCCGTAACCACCATATATCTGTACTGCCTGGGTTGTGATCTCGACAGCTGACTGTCCAGAATAGTACTTGGCTATAGAAGACGCATTTGCGAAATTTTCATTGGCATCACGTTTCATCGCTGCATCATAGGTCAGGAGCCGAGCCGCTTCAATCCTTATTATCGCATCAGCGATTTTTTCTCTGATCATACCAAAATTGATAATCGCTTGGTCGAATTGAACCCTTTCTTTGGCGTATTTTATTGCATTTTCAAGCGCACCTTGAGCAATACCAAGGGCGATTGCAGATAAGAAGAGCCCGCCCAAACTTTTTACTTCAGCAAGGATTTTCTTACCTTGATTCTCAGCACCGATCAAAGCATCCGGTGATACTGTACAATTTTCAAAAATGAGCTCACCGATACCCGCACTTTTCAAACCGATTGTACTGGCGTTTTTAATTATTTTTAGACCTGCTAAATCATTTTCGAGCACAAAAGCTGAGAGTCCGTTGTTCTCCTGGGAAGTCGGTATAATTGCGATTATCGGACCGTTCGCTGCGGCATTCAGAACAAAAGGATTTCTACCACTGACGACAAAGTCATTACCCTGTTTGTTTACCTTTACATCATTCGTAGAGAATTCGGCAAAGCCGCCGATAATATCACCGAGCGCTGCTTTGGGGATATGTTTTTTCTTCATCTCATCACTGCCGAATTTAAGGATCGGATATGCAAAAAAGGCATTATGTACCGTGACGATAAGTGCCGTTGATGCGCAAACTTTGCTCAACTCTTCAAGCGAGACAACAACACCTATTGTGTCAAGTGCCGCGCCGTTCATATCCTCAGGGATAAGCGCGCCGAGAATGCCCATTTCAGCAAGCTGTTTGATATTATCAAAAGGCATACTGCATGCTTTTTCGAATTCATCGATTTTATCCAGAATAACCTGTTGGGCGAATTTTCTTAATTCATTTTGGAGGAGTGTACATTCTTGATTCAACTTCATTTTTCCTCCTGTTTTTGTTTTTTTCCGACATCTCTTGTCAATTCAAGGGCGATAACAGAACGTTGAATTTCATTAGTTCCTTCATATATTTGGGTGATCTTAGCATCGCGTAATCGTTTTTCAATGTAATGTTCTTTGAGTGTTCCATGAGGTCCCATGAGGGCGATGGCTTCGGAACAAACTTTGACCGCGATATCTGATGGATAGAGTTTGGAAAATGATGATGCTTTCGAGATACCCTTTGTTCGGGAATCGATCATGCGTGATGCTGCATAGATCAAAGCCCGTGCTGCTTCGATCTCTGTTGCCATATCCGCGATTTTTTTCTGAACATACTGATTTTTCAAAAGGTCGTGTTTGTACAAAAAATCCAATGTGTCTTCATAGGCTCCCTGAGCAATTCCCAGTGCGATCGCTCCGACCCCGGGTCGAGCCCGGTCAAAATTACGCATTGTATATATGAATCCAAAACCTTCCTTGCCCATGAGGTTTTCTTCTGGCACCTTACAATCTTCAAAAACTAGTTCAGAGGTTACCGATGCTCTTATCCCGAGTTTATCTTCTTCTTTCCCGAACGATATCCCCGGGAAATTTTTTTCCACGATGAACGCTGAAATACCGCGTGCGCCGCGGGTCTTGTCAGTTGAAGCGAGTACTGTAAAAACATCAGAAACGACCGCGTTCGATATGAATTGTTTGACACCGTTCAGGATATAGTAATCCCCTTCTTTGCGAGCTGTTGTTTGGATATTGGCAGCATCACTACCAGCCTGGGCTTCAGTAAGACCAAATGCACAAAGTTGTTCACCGGTTGCGATCTTTGGTAAATACTTTTTCTTTTGTTCTTCATTGGCAAAATGAACGATCGGTCCGCTGCCCAATGCACCGACTGCATAAGAAGTAGCGATGCCAGCACAAACTCGGGAGATTTCCTCGACCGCGATGGATATATCCATGATCCTGGCGCCGGTGCCGCCGTACTCAGTTGGAATAAAAATTCTAAGCATGCCCCTTTTTCCCATTTCTTTGACAAGCTCAAGAGGAAACGCAGCCTTTTCGTCAAACTCGTAACGAACTGGACGCACCATATTTTCTGCGATATCATGGGCTTTTTGCCATAATTTTTTCTCGTCATCATTAAAAAAATATTCCACTCAACCTCCTTCTTGAAAAGATCGTTGAACGTTAATAGGATACGAAACCCGTTTCGTCAAGTGGTGATGGTTACGCTTAATAAAAGACATTACCCTGAGACGATTAACGATACGGGTTTCGTTACCGTAACCGTAAAACAATTTTTGTTAGTTTACCAATTTTCGACACTATGTCAAGCTATCTCAAACTTTAATATTTGACTTGACATCGATATGAATATGTATATTATTATCCGATATGTTACTAATTTTAATATTGGTAGCGCAGGGGATTAATGTCGAAGCTTTTGATACACCAAATGATGATGGCTCAAGCATAACGATAAGATGGATTACCGATACTCAGTATGAATTCTTTCAAGTTCTCAGATCGTTGAACCCGGATGAGGGTTTTGAGCAGGTCGCCCAATTACCAGGTGATTACACAGAATTTGTCGATCGAGAACTTGAATCGGGTCAGCAACACTACTATCTTGTTAAAGCCATGCAACAAGGGCAAGAAACCAGTTCAGAGATGATCGGACCGATAATACCAAGAGCACAGATCTTCAATGCCGGGCGGGTTAATATACTCGTTACCGTCATGATTCTTTTTGCCGCCATACTTTTTTATATTGCTGTAGCCCGGCGGGGAGGAAAGTTATATATAAGGAAGATACCGGCGCTAACTGCAATAGAAGAAGCTATCGGTCGTGCTACAGAAATGGGTAAACCAGTATTATACGTACCGGGTATAATGGATATTGA
>JBARXB010000007.1:0-53894 GCA_049647165.1 bacterium | reverse complement strand
GTTCAACAAATAAATAAACTACAAAAGCAACTTGACTCAGCATATCATAAAAAGTATAATGCCCTGTTCAATTATGAACAAGAATAGTAATATCACTCGGGGTAGATTTTATTTTGATTAAAGACGGTACATCAGGATTGTCGAGCTGAAACTGCTGCGCCGATTGCGCCAATAAACTGTGGATTTTCCGGGACTACAACATCTTGATAAACACGCTTCAATGCCTTTACAAGACCAGGGTTCAAAGCCCCACCACCGCAAAAAAGAACTGGTTCTTCAATACCTATTTGGGCACCGAGATTGCTGATCCTTCGCACGAGCGAATCACAGACTCCAGCAACGATATCCTTTAGTTCCTTGCCTTCGCCAGTAAGACTTAGAATCTCAGATTCAGCCATAACTACACAGAGAGAGTCGATAGTCGCAGGACTTGTAGATTGAAGCGCAAGTCTCCCGAATTTCTCTAGTGTTAAATCCAATGCCTGCGCGATTTTTTCGACAAAGTTACCAGTCCCTGCTGCACACCGGTCATTCATAATAAAACGGTCGACTCGACCCTCACGCATTTTTATGATTTTACTATCCTGGCCGCCAATGTCAATGATCGTGCGGACCGCTGGGTTTACGGCAAATGCACCACGGGCAAATGCTGATATCTCTGTCATAACGTGGTCAGCGTCGACTACGAGGTTACGTCCAAAACCAGTAGCTGCAATTTGGTTAAAACCAGTCAGTTGTTTTTTGATATCTTCGATCGCCTTTTTCGGCTTATAAGCAGTGTCGATAACATACTGTTTTCTTACTATATTATCAAAAAGCACGCCTTTTGTGTAGCAGGAGCCAACGTCTAATCCCAATACCATGCATTCTCCTTTGCACCCTCAATAAATGCCTTTACATTTTCAGTTGGAGTGATAATAGGTATTTCACAACCAGTAGCAGCGATATAACCTTTAAGTGACTTTTTACCTATTTTGAGCATTTCCCCAACTTGCTGACGTATTTCAGCAGGAGATGAAAAGGCGATTTTAGATGTATTGAAATTACCCACGATACGTATTTTATTTGATAATTTCTCCAATACAAGAGATAAATCGACCCTATCAATGCTGATAAGATCAGCGCCTGTTAATGGTAATAAGTCTAATATAGGTTCAGTATCGCCGCATATATGAAGGATGATATCAAGGTCATAGCGATGGAGAAAATTAATCAGCTTTTGTTCATAGGGAAGAGCGAATTTCTCATATGTTTTTGGACTGACCACGCTCGATGATGCGAGCGGATCTACTAATACAGGGAGTCCTCCAGCATCTATTATATGATAGCAGAATTCAATGACAGCCTGAAGACTTATCTCCATAATTTCGATGATTAATTTAGGTTGTTTAATTGTTTGGATTAAGAATTGACTGGGGTCAGAAAGCATCATACCAGTGGTAAAAGGAGCCGGAACATAAACAAGAATCGGTATCTTATCACCTATTGCATTATAAGCATAGTCAATAGCTTCAAGATAAACAGGGAGCCTTTTGGTGTTCTGTGGGTTGGGCAGTTTCATATCAGATAGACTGTATTGTGTCAAAAAAGGTGTTTTTAATACTGGTAAGTCGTGTTCCGGATATTCGAATATAGACCCCATTGCTTCGGCAATTATGCCAACTTCTGAAAAAAGGTTAATAGCATCATGTTGATATTGTTCAAGTGCGATGATCTGAGCTTGAGCCATTGATTTGCCCTTAGTATAATAATCTTTTAAGGGCATCTTAGCGGCGTGAGCTGCATGGGATGTGATAAGCGGGATGATATTACATCTATCTGGTTTTTCGTCTATTACTAATAGCCCGAAACGTTCTCGTGGTGTAAGAATATCTTTTGTTTTCGGAGGTTTATCCATTGAGAGCTTCGGCAAATGCCTCGATTCTTGTTTTTATTTGTTCAGTGATGCCAAAAGGAGCTGGGACGTCTATAGCGAGAACCGGTACTTCACTCAATTGTTGTTCGATCAATTTAGTCTCCATCGCACAATGCGAACTACCCAATGTGTTGGTGATTAATACACCCTTGACACGACCGTTTTGTACGGCTTTTTTAATTGATCTAACTCGCTGCGCAGTAGAACCAATGAGTGATGCGTGCATGAAAGACCTGGCTAATGCCCGAAAAGGTTCAAGGTCTTCATCGATTTTAACGAGTGCTTGATTTATCACATACTCAGTGTCAACAACACGCAGACCCATGTCTTCGACATAATTTAATAGATAGGGATCAGGGGAAGGTGATATCCAGGCGATTGGTACAGCATTGTGAGAAAGGACACCCTCGTTGTTTTTTACTCTTTTGGTAATGGTTTCCTTGACCGCTTCAAGTATATCAAGCCATTCGTCGATATCAGCATAACCATAGAGATTACCGAATTCAATAGTCATTAGTTCAAGTGCTGGGAACGGCGTAATATCAGCTTCGGCTGACATTGTTTTGATAGTTGTGACTACTCTGCGCAAGCGGTTTACCTTTTTAATACTTTGTTTCAATAATCTCTTATCGCCTATACCAGTTAATTTTGCCATCTCTGTCCATACTTTTTCATACTCTTTGATAAGGTACTCCTCATAACGTTTTGGATATTCATAACCATCGGTTGTTTTGACCAGAGGTTCACTTTGAGTATGTTTGACAGAGTTACGTCGTTGAGGGACTTCGAGCCAGATAATATCATACCCCAGATGCTCAACTGACTGCATAATAGAAGAGAAATCATCACATGTCGCTCCGGTAGATGCAAAGATACGATCAGGTTTTGGAAAATATGCTTTCTTAAAATATGCAGCGAGTGCCGCGCGTGCAAAACACGCTGCTTCTGGCGCACCGAGTTCAGAAGCTTTGTCGAGCAAAACAGTTGATTCATTGAAAAATGGAGTCCACCAGATGCATTCTGGATAAAATGGTATGCAATCGGGAAATGCCAATACTATGATAGGCACTATACCAAGGTCACCCATTGTTGCGATGATCTTCTTTTTGCTCTGGCGTGCTCTAAATAATCTCTCTGATTCATTGAAAACAAAACCCCATAATCTCAATGCAGCAAAAGAATTGTCGAACTTCAGCCGCTTTAGTTCACGAGCGCCATATACCATAAAAGTTGCCGGTGGCTGTAAATAAGCACCCCATTCAGTATTGTTATAATATGAATATTTGTTAATAGTGCTATTTTTGAGCTGCCGGAATTGTCGGCTCCACTCGCAGAGAGTAATCTTTTGGGGTCTTATATCTTTGAACACAACAGCTCTCCAAAAGCAGCGATTCGGGTTTTTAGTTGACTAATTTTCTGGAAGGAATAATCATTTCTAATTCGCAGAACTGGCATATCGAGGGTTTTTTCTAAATGTTTCATCTCAAATTCATATGCATCACAGTAATCCAGGGTAAAGCCAATAATTCCATGACACTTTCGCTTTTTAACTTGGTCTGCAATATGTTGGTAAAAAGCTGTGTTTGGTCTTCGATATGGACAAGGAGTTTGATCATAGTATGCTTGTTTAATTCCGGTTAATGTCTGTTCTGCAAAAGATATATTCAGGAAAAGAGAAATGCCGCAGGTAAAATCTCCAACGATCCTGAATTGGGTTTCTAAGAGCTCAAGGAAATCATTACTTTCATATGAAATTTCACTGCCTATAAGGTACACCCTTGGTTGTGACGAAGGGTTTTCAGCAATCGTTAATGGATCTTGGATTTGACCTTGATAATAATGTTTTGCGACCGCGTGAAAATCTGATGATGAAATAATCGACGGAACGGCGCTCCTTTTTTTATCGAACTTACGGTATTGGCTACGAAATATTTCCCACTTTTCGATCTCTTGACCTAATCGGTCAGTAATTTTTTTACCAGTTAGATCTTCAAGTTGATCGATTAACCAGTCGATCTCGTCGTAAAAGATCTCTCTATTATCGGTTCTGGGCATATGTAAAATAAATAATGGTATGTCCGTATGTTCACTGAGGATGTCAAACATCCGGTGCGACATATCACAACCTGTTGTTCCAATAAGCGCTGTAAACTTTTCCTGATTATTAAGGACATAAGCGATATTCGCCCGCACTAAAGGGCAGGCATCGATTCGTGCGTACAATGTACCTTGCTGCATTAAATCGTAATTGCCGTGCAATAAGCAGTAAGGCCTCTGTCCAGTCGCAGAAATGATTTCAACCGGTATATATGGACAGGTATATCCGATCAAGCCCGTTTGAGATCTTTCTGAAGATGGGGTTATTCCCATGGCGCTAGATTGAGAGATGAAACAAATACATTTTGAAAATCGGGCTGAGCTGCAAGATCAATGTGTATGCTTTGCCGTCGAATTGTTTCCAGTTTATCAAAGGTCCTGATGTCCTGGATCGCTTCTATCGCACCGAGCAGAGGGAGATCTTTTTTGAATACTGTATTTTTTATTCCTCTTGGCAACAATCCGATGTTGAATAATGCATTTACATCAAGTTTTGAACCGAATTCACCGGTGATCACAGCTCTATTTATGCTGCTCGATTTAATCCTTGCTTTACGCAACAGTATTTCTACCCCGCTGTGAATTGCACCTATAGCCAGCTGAAGTTTACGAATATCATTTTGGTTAATAGTTACGGATGATAAATTTATGTCATTTTTCAGTCTGCCGTTGGCTTTGAGCATATTTTGTTCAAGGAGGATCCCCAGCAGATCGATCAATCCAGATGCGCAGAGTCCCTGTGGTTTTTTGTTGCCGATCGTTCGAAAATGGATCTTTCCCTTTGAATAGCTGACACGGTCGATCGCCCCTGGTATTGCAAGGCAGCCGCAGCTTATACCGATACCCTCAAAAGCAGGACCAGCCGCGGTTGATGTGGCAAAGATCTTTCTATTCCGTATCAAAATGACTTCGCCATTTGTACCGAGGTCGATATAAAGACTGTTTTGGCTCTTCTTGTATAATCTGCTCGCCAATATTCCGGAAACCGTGTCTCCGCCTACGAATCCACCGATGATCGGAAAAACATATCGGGCGGGATTTTTGAAGATCTTGCCCCTTGTTATACTTCCTGAAAACGGGTAGTGCGCAAAACCATCTACTGGTTTACAGAGGTAAAAAGCGAGCATGACAGGATTTCCAACGATCGCGGTAAATACGGGATGTGGAATCCCGAGATTATTTTTTAGTTTCTTCAAACTTGAGTTGAGAAGTTTATATAATAAATCATACTTACCATTGAGAGCCGCACCAACCCTTGTTAGAACATCTCCACCTATGCTGTTCTGGAGATTGTATACCCGGCTTTCCCGCTGAGTGTAGCCTGTTTTCAGATTTACGGTTGCGCCTTTTATTACGGTAGTACCGATATCCAGAGCCAAGCCACAATTTCGTTTACTGCGCACAATGCTTGTTTTTTTTGAGATTTTTGGTATTTCAACGCGTATATTCCTGGCGATCTTGTACTGGCAGGCAAGGCGAAAACCTTTTTCTATCAAATTCTGCGGAATAAATAACATATCTTGCTTATTAGGTGGCTCTATTGTCTGGATTATTTTTACACGGCATGACCCACATCTACCGTTTCCAGCACAAGCTGCTATAACCGGTATGCTGTTCTTTACAAGACACTCGAT
Source organism: bacterium (assembly GCA_049647165.1). GTDB lineage: Bacteria > Hydrothermota > Tepidihabitantia > SM23-42 > SM23-42 > JAUVZL01. The sequence goes on along the minus strand of JBARXB010000007.1, from coordinate 48,248 downwards.
GAGTCGGGTGCCTTTTCTCACCTTGAATGTTCCGTAACCTTTAATTATTACTGTATTCATGTGCGCACGCTATCATATGTTTTATATTTCCAGGATTCGTTTCAACCGGCACGTCACAAGATGTCGATACGATAAGGTAGGGTTCGGCCATTGCTTTTTTAATTTCATTTTCTATATTTGATGGCTCACCATTCAATATTGTGGATGTTGATACGCCGCCCATTTTGATAATCTGTGTTTTGAGAGTTATATCTTCGATACTGAGAATATCAGGGACAAGTGTCTCAATTATATGAATAAGCGGTGCTGTGTCACCACATATATGGATCCCTGATACAGCACCTTTTTCTCGAATTTTCTTAATGAGTATTTCAAGTGGTCTATAAGCGAAATCTTTGAAGACTTCGGGCGATATGACACTTGCTGAAGCGACCGGGTCTCCGATAAAGATATTAACACCAACTTCGAGCAGGCGCTTGAGATACTCAAGTTGAAAAGTCATAACTTGTTCGAGATTTTTCTCGGCATCCCGGGGGTTCTTAAGTACCATCTTAAGGAAATCCTGAATACCTACGAGAAAGGAAGCGAGTGTGAAAGGACCCTTGATAGAAACAAAAACCGGTACTTTAAGCTTCTTTTTAAGAAGTTGTGCAGCTTTTATAACTTCCCCAGTTCTATCAAATGCCTGGTCAGATCTTGGCCCGACTAATGTAGCATAAGGATCAAAACTTACTGGACAACCAAGCGCTTGTGCTTCGACGTATGCATCGACAAAAAGAAGAACCATATCATATTCGTAAAGGTTATAACCATATTCCAAAACCTGTGCGATCTTTTCGCCATCACATGCAACATCAGCGAATGTCGTTCTGGTAAGGTGAGTACAATGGTCAACACAAACAATGGGGAAGACCGCATATTTTATTTGTTTTTTGATAACGGATATTATTTTATCCATTTGTGAGTCTATCAATGAGTTTTACAGCACGTGCAGCATCTTCAGCATAACCATCGGCACCGATTTTTCTGGCATATTCCTCGGTTACTGGAGCTCCACCAACTATTACCTTAAGTCCGTTGCGCAAGTCCTTTTTCACGAGTTCATGTATAACACCTTCCATATGTATCAGGGTTGTGGTCATCAGACTTGACATTGCAAGGACCGCGGGTTTTTCATTAATCACCGTACTAACAAAGGATTCAAGAGATACGTTTTTACCTAGATCTATGACATTATATCCTGCCGCTTCAATGAGCACTTTCACAATATTTTTCCCGATATCGTGGATATCGCCTTTAACAACCCCGATGACTACTTTTGCCTTTTCTTTGGTTTGTGATTTTATCAATGGACTGATGATATTGAATCCGACATAGAAAGCTTCGGATGCAAGGAGAACTTCAGGGACATAGTATTCTTTTTTTATAAAGAGCTCACCAACATCCTGCATGCCCGAGATGAGACCTTTGTTTAATACTTCATTCGGATCAATATTCGCATCGAGCGCCGCTTTGACAAGTTTTGCAACCTCCTGGTCATCCATTTCAATGACCGCTTTTCTTAGCTTTTCAAGAATCAATTCTCTTCCCATTTGTTTCTAATAATACCCAGAGTGGTTTTCCCAGTCAAGTATTTACTTGAGAAAACGCCAATCCCCCCCATGTCCTCCCCCCTTTTTAAAATCTGAAATGACAGATAAAATTTAGCAGAGGGAGGACAAAGAGTGAACTTTATTTTTGTGCAATGAAGAAGCCACGTCCTACTTTGTGCTCGTTGGCTGCCTTACGCCAGATCGTGACAAGATTTGATGCGAAGTCGAAGAGATCCTGCCCGAAGTTTTCTAGTATTGTTGGCTTCAGTTTCTCATGAACCGTAACATAATAATCATCAAAACATTTAGCATATTCCTCAGTTTGGTCTTGCGCGTCGAGGATCTTAAAGCCGTTGTCTTTTAGTAGTTCTTGATAGCCCTTAAAGCACTCCATATATGGGAAGGCCATAGTGTCGTACAGCGGATCAAGTTCTTCTTTAGTTATATCACCGGTGATGATCCAGTCAGTGAAACCAATCTTACCACCAGGTTTGAGCACGCGGTATGCTTCCTTAAGGAGTTTGTTTTTGTCAGTGACATAACACCATGCTTCTTGACCCCAGACTATGTCGAATGATTCATCCTCATAGGGGAGATCCATGACATTACCTTTGTGATATTCGATCATGTTATCGAGTCCTGCTGTCTTCGTTCGTTCTATCGCTTTGTCGATCATGGTTTTTGTCATATCGACGCCCTTAACTGTAACACCATATTTTTTTACGATATGGCGTGCCGGAGCACCGAGTGCACTGCATAGATCGAGAACCTTCATACCTTTTTTAAGAACAAGTGCTTTTGCCAGGGCATCGGTTGCGGCTGGTCCACCTGAGTGGATCTGTTCGCTCATAACCGCTTCCCAGAGTAATCCGCCAGGACCGTCATAAACCTCTTGTACATCCTTTTCAGTGTAAGGTTTCCTATATTTTTCCATTTTTCCTCCTTGATTGACTGTATTATATTGTTTGTCTATATATTTATAGCACTTTACGAAATATAATTGCCAGGGGGTCTGTTAATACCGACCCCCTGGCAATATACCTTAATCCATCAGAATTTTGCTACATACCACATATCAAAGCCTATTTTCCAAGGGAAATTGGTACCACCCTGACTCAACATTTCCAGCGGATAAATTAACTTTGGTCTTATCTTCAGTCCCGGGGCAGGTGTTGCCACTAAACCTGGGGTAATGGTAAATCGTCTTTTCTGGGTATTATCGATCGATGTTCCAGCATCATTTTTTGCTTTGAATGTTTCAACCAATGTGAAAGATAGAAAGACCTTTACGTTTTTATTAAACATATATTCAGGTTTAAACAAAACTTCAACCTCATCACCGACGTTAACATCAGCGTCGTTCTTCCCGTTGTAGAAATACCCTGTACGCAAATGTACTAAAATATTGTTGAATTCCTGGAAGTAGAGAAGTCCAGCACCAATATCCAGAGTTCGGTCATCTAACGCCGGGTTTGCATCCTCACTTGCGGTCGGGATTCGTACGGCAACAACACCGGTTACATAAGGTTTTGCCTTTTTACCGATAAAATTATAGCGGACTTTTGCCCAGACGTCTTGAAGTCCAAATGAGCTCAGTGTATCCCTATTTTTTTTCAGTAGTGGAATATGCGCCAGCAATTCAAGTTTAGGTATCGGTGCGTAGCCAAGCATGAAGTGCGCACCCATTACAGTCGTTTTACTTGCGTCGGGAATATCATTCCATTCTTCATCTGCCCAGGACCAAGATCGTGCTATTTCACAATAGCTGAGGCACATCTGGAAGATCGCGCTATTTCCCGGGATTGTTTTGGCACTCCGCCAGATTAGTGGTCCGGCACTAGCCACATTTATCAATAGAAAGACTGCAAATATCAAGCAGACCAGCTTTTTCATATTTCCTCCTTACTCTTTCATTGAAAGAGTCGATTGCAGTGATATTTTAATTACTACTTTGATATTACTATTATCGTCCTGATTATTTATCTTTGGATTGGCTATACTTATAAGATTTTTTCTTATTAGTCACCTCCTTGGTTATTTACCGTGAGTATCTGTTCCAGGATTTCGCGAATTTTTATGTGGATTCTTACGAAATCTTTGGAACGGCGATCTCGCGGTCTTGGTAAATTAATTTTGACATCATCGTCAATACGTCCCGGTCTATCGCGCATAATAAGGATTCGACTGGCAAGGAATATAGCTTCATCGATATTATGCGTGACAAAGATCACGGTTTTCTTTTCTTTCTGCCATATTGCCAACAATTCCTCTTGAAGACGGTGGCGTGTTCTTTCATCAAGCGCCCCAAAGGGTTCATCGAGTAATAATAATCTCGGATCATGAGCAAGAGCTCTTGCTATGGCAACTCTCTGTTGCATCCCTCCTGAGAGTTCGTACGGGTAGGCTTTTTCAAAACCAGTAAGACCAACAAGGTCGATGTAATGTTTGGCTTTTTCATGACGTACTTTCCGCGGGATATTCTTCATTTCCAGACTAAAAGAAACATTGTTCAACACATTTGTCCATGGGAAAAGTGAATATTGCTGGAAGACGAGCGTTGTTTCAAGGCTTAGTCCATCAACTATTTTGGAATCGAGGATTATTTCACCGGAAGTCGATTCTTCAAGGCCAGCGATCATTCTTAGGAGTGTTGTTTTGCCGCATCCGGTAGGTCCAACTATGCAAAGAAATTCACGGTCTCCACAGTTGAAGGACATATCAGCAAGGGCGATGACTTCTTCTTGTCGTTCTCCATGATACACTTTTCTGACATCATTAACTCTAAGAAATGACATCATCGCTCCTTTGCCTGCCATGCCGATGTTCGGTCTGTAATGATTTTTACAGTGTAACTCAAGAGGGCACCAATAGCGCCGATCAGAATCATACTGGCAATAAGAATATCCATCTCAGCGAGTTCATATGAGAACATGATGAGGTATCCTATACCAGCATCACTGCCTGGTAACATCTCTGCAGCGATAATAACCATCCACGAAATACCAAGTCCTACTTTCAAGCCAATAAGGATCGCCGGCAGCGAGGATGGGAATATCACTTTGCGAAACAGCCTTTTCTGATCAGCGCCGAGTAGTAATGCGGATTCAATGTAGATATGTTTCACCGATTTGACACCGTGCACAGTGTTCAAAAAAATCGGGAAGAATCCACCGTAGAAAATGACGTACAGCATACCAAGTTGGATATGACCAAAAATATTCGTAGTATAGTGTGCGCCAAATATATCCGCAATAGTGTAGGTTTTAAAAATCGCCATGGCAAACGGGATCCAGGCGATAGGACATAGAGGTCGTAATAGCTCAATAATCGGACTGAATAACCTATGGAAAAGGAGGTATCTACCGACTAAGAGCCCGAGTGGAATACCGACAAGTGCAGCGAGGATAAAGCCGAGAACTACCCTTGAGGCGCTTACGATTATGTGGTTTATAAAATTCCCTGTGTCGAGAAGACTGGTGAACGGATGTGTAAGACGGTCTAGTACCGCACCAACTCTCGGCAGTAGCGCAGGGTTATTAGCTTGTACAGCAAAATACTCCCATACGACGATGATAATAATTGGTAGTACTAAGCCAAATAAAGCGGTCCTGATAAATTTAATACCAGGTCTCCAGTTTCAATTCTTTTGCAACTTTGTTGAGCGCACTAAAATCATAGAGAATTTTCTCAACTTCTGCACCTTTTTTATCTTTAAGACTTCCTCCAAGTTTGCCAAGAGTATTCATCTCGTCGATCCAAACCTGCATAGTTTGTTTCCAATAGTCATTGGGCTGCGTAGTGAATCCTGAAGTAGCAAGAGATACCATTTCCAATTCCTTTGTCGTACCGAGCCATTTTGAAGCGATTTCCGCATGGAGTTCAGGGTTTTCATTTGCATATTGGGTTGCCAGGATCATCAATTTGAGAAATTCTTTGATAACATTTCCTTTATTGGCCATTGCCGAATCGTTAGCCGCAATACAGCAACAAGGATGGTCTTTCCAAATCCCGGGTGGTAAAGCATGGAGTTCAGCAACGCATTTGCCGACACCTTTGCTTTCTGCAATAGCACACCAGGGATTATTTGATACATAACCGTCGATTATTTTATTTTGAAGACCCGGAATGAGGTTTTCCTCTCCTTTCAGCAATATCATAAGTATGTCCTTATCCCTTTCTGATTTATCATTCGTATAGGTAATACCTTCTTCCTTCAGTGCTCTTTCAAATACTAACTTTGCGACCGCTACCGGGTTTTTAAAGCCGATTCTAATTTGTTTTTTTTCCTTTTTCACCCACTGGGCAAATTCATCCCAATTACTTACAGGATTGTTTGGTTGAAGCACGAGCATGTCGCCTTTCGTATGAAGCGGTGCGATGATCTTCATGGGTGAGCCCTTGTCCGTAAAAAATGCTACTGCGGCAACACCGCCGAAACCAACTTCAAAATGTCCTTGTGCCATCAGGGTGGGCATTTTTGAGCCGCCGCCTGATTGATAGAGCTCGATATCAGCGATCTTCTTTCCTTTTTTCATGAGTTCATAATGCTTTTTATATTCTACCTCTTGTAGCCAGACATTTGCATCGGCCTTTGTTTTTTCCGGTTCCATGGCTGCTATGTACAGAGCTGATTGATGGTCATGGTGAACATATCCCACCTTGAGAACCTGTATCTCCTGTTCTCCACAGGATATCAGTAGCACCGTGATAAACCATAACCCAATGAGTCTTTTCATATTACCTCCTTCCTTTGCTGTAATTACCTGCAGCTAATGCTGCACCTATTGAACCGACAATTTGTGGTTCTTCTGGGACATAAATTTTCTTACCAAGTCGCTCTTCAAGAAGTGCAGCAATACATGTATTCTTGGCTACACCTCCAGCGAACATTATATTATTGTCCAGATTTATTCTACCGATCAATGCAAAGAGTCGATTTATAACCGCATCGTGAAGACCGCGCGCGATATTCTGTGTGCTTTCACCCTTTGATATTAGAGAAATAACTTCTGATTCAGCAAATACTGTACACATTGAATTGATAGTAACCTGTCTTGATGCTTTGATAGCTTCTTCACCAAACTGATCAATACTGAACCCTAGTGTTGTAGCCATGATTTCGAGGAACCGACCGGTTCCTGCTGCACACCGATCGTTCATTACAAAATCTTCAATACGTTCACCGTTTGCCTGGATAATTTTACTGTCTTGCCCACCGACATCAATGATCGTATTTGTGCCGGGATGCAAGTAATTTGCACCCAGCGTATAGGCTTTTATTTCTGTTATCACTTCGCAATCGAAACTATTTTGGGCAAGATAGCGTCCATATCCAGTTGCGATCAGCTTATTGAATTTCTGTTTATTGATCAGCTTCTTAGCATTTGATAGAGGGTCGATACCAGTATCAATGATACGGTAATCTAATACTTTTAAATCTTCAAGCAGAGAATATTTTATCGTTCTGGAACCTATGTCGATACCGGCAGTCCTGATATTTCCTCCTAACTCAGCTGTTCGATGAAAGCATCAATTCTTGTCCTCAATTGCCCGACATCTTCTTCAGAATAATCAGTCTCTATTTTAAGACTCGGTTTTTTTATTTTCTTGAGAATGTTTGCCACGCGGATTGCTTCGACATTATAACCGTGGCAATATTGAAGAATATACTGTACGACTCCATCAATGTTGTATTCCTTGACCAATTCAGGTATTGCATCAATACGCTCATTATTCGGTGAAAAACAAGCACAGTTAATTTTCATATAACGGTCAGCAAGAGCATTGAGCTGATCTTTTTCGGTATCATACTGTTCATCGACAAGATTCTCGAAATAACGCGTACCAGTACAAGTTTCATCAACGACTATTACCGCTCCAGCCTTTTCGAAGAGCGAATGGATTTTCCAATTACCCATTACTGCGGGGCAGCCAGATATCATTACTCTTTTTGTGTTTTTAGGGAAAGGTGAAGTTCCTTTTTTAACGAGTTCTTCAAGTTCTGCATTCAAATCATTGAGTTTTTTTGTAAAGCGAACTGGTTCGTCATTCAGCGCAGCTTGCATGACCACAAGCGCATCGAGTCCACTGATCGGTATTGGATCGCTGTTTCTTAAATCGTTCAATTTTTTCAGTGCGCGTCTTTTGTCGTTCATTATTCTAATTGTTTCAGTTAGTTTTTTACTCGTGACTTTCCTGCCTGAAAGTTCTTCGACCTTATCTCTAAAATCTCTAACCGCTTTGCGCCAGACCTGCACATCAATATCATCTTTTTTCTGAGGTACCTCCATTACGTGAAAATCTACGACATCCCAGGTTTTCTTTTTCGCATCACAAGTTGTTTCACCGACCCCGAGATCTTTGATCGGACCGTACGGGCATATTTTTGCCAATGCCATTCCCATAGTTGATTTGATGAGTGGACATATATCGCGTGGGAACATCTTTTCTGCATAAGGGATTGAGAATTGCGTTCCACCGCACAAAGCGATAGGTATCACGTCGACTGCCATGGCGATTTCATCGGGGACATAGATGCAAAAGGTGCCCATCATTTTCTTACCGTTTTTGCGTTCTTCAATCAATTCAGCGATCCTGCCGCCGTGTGATTCGTGCAGTACATTATCGAAATATGCCATGCCTACCGGACGTTTGTCTTGACTACCCACGGTTCGTAGAAAGACTTTGTGGATTGATGCGACCAGTTCCTTATGTAATTCTACATCAAGACCCAGATCTTGCCACATTTTTTCATGATTAAGCATTTTACCTTTTCCTTATTTTCTATAGAATAGACGGCAGAAGCAGTTTCCGTCTTTTTTGATCTCTTCGTCAAGTTCAGGGCATGGACAAATAGCGTCCTTTGCTTCATTGAGTGGGTGATTTTGTTTACACGGACAGTAGTATTTGTCGAATTCATTGAAATTCATAGTCATCAGTCCGACTACTTTTTTAACGCGTTCTTTATCAGAATTGATCATGTAGCCGTGTGAAACTGCGAGCTCTTCGATTCTCTTGTTATTTTCATTATACTCGCTTGTTCCGACGATACTATCCCATGGATTGCTCATTATGATACCTCCTTACTCTTTCTGCAAAAGAGTCGATTACCCCATAAGTTTGACAACTTACAGGGCAAGCAGTGATATTATTCAGATGATAGTGATATTTATTGTGATAATTTAATGAATAACCGATAACTAGATTTTTACAAATATCTACATTACTGTATTTGTGGCATAAGGCTTTGTGATTTTGGAAACCAACTGGCTTCCACACGAAAGCCATCACTTTTTCCCTCCATGTTTTATTATTAGGTGATAATGTTTTATTTGTGTATTGCGGTACGTGATAAGAAGCGTGGTTGTGTCAGTGCTGCAGACTCGACCGAGCCTGCGATTCTCAATCCTCACTTCTTACCTCCAAGGATAGATGTATTTAACCACATAATTATAGTATTATATAAATATATAATTGTGTGTCAAGCACTAATTAATGTCTATGTTTTAAATGAGTTGAAGAACGGTGTGTCTATTTTTTCAACAAGTCTGAAAGCGTAATACCTTTAAATGTATCCTCAATGGATTTAGATAGGTCATCCCAGAGTTGTCTTGTCGGACAAGTCCTCACAAGGACACAACCTTTTGGATTATCAATACATTCTACCGGGGAAAAAGGTCCTTCGAGTAACCGATAGATATCTACAAGTTTTATCTTGTCCGGGGATTTTGTTAGATAATAACCGCCTTTTGAACCTCTGGTTGCACCAAGGATCCCAGCTGTTCTAAGACTAATAACAATTTGTTCAAGATATTTTTTGGAGATTCTTTCACATTCTGCGATATTCTTCAGCAGGACTGGTCCTTTTTCATAGCTCCTTGCTAAATCAACGAGGAGTCTCAGCCCATAGCGGAAACGCGATGATATTTTCATTTTTTTTAATCCTCCAGGTAGAATGTAACAGTATCGACAGGTCCCCGGATATCGGGGAACCAATTTGTGTCAGGCCAGTTTGGATTGTCGACACTATCTATGAACATAATAACATATCCAATACCCTGAATACTCGTCGTCCCATGACAAACACTATCTAATTCAAAATATCCATCCAGAGAATCCATGATTTCAGTAACTGTGGTTCGATCACGCACTTGAGTAACGTCATAGGCATCTATATCTCTTATTCTTATCGTGAGACCGTTAATACCAGTCGAGTCGCTCGCTCTATAAGCCCAACCATAGATATGAGACAGAAATGGTTCTTCGGTATCAGTGCAACTGAGACACACAAGCGCAATGAAAAATTGCAATATCATAATTTTTTTCATATCTATTCTCCCTATTTATTATATGTATTACCCTTGTATTGTCAAGATAAATATGTATAATTCTTTCATGAAAATTCTAATTCTTGCGGTACCGATTGGCGCCGGGCATCTTAAGGCAGCAAAAGCCATTGAACAAGGATTGCACAAAGCTGCTAAGGATATTGATATAAGGTTTGAGAATTGCTTCAAGTGGGTCTGGCCGATGTATGGTTATTCATATAAGAAGATATATGATTATGGACAAAGAAAAGCACTGGGTTTATTAAAATTCCTTTACGGGGGGCTGGGTGTAGGTAGTGGAGCATCAACTTTTCTATATCGTGCACATAAGATATTAGCTTATCGCTTCAGACTTTTACTCGATGAATATAAACCTGACTATGTACTGAGTACACACTTTTCTCCTGGATATTTCGCGGCTCTTTACAAAAAAGATTACAATTACAAAATGGGGATCGTTATAACAGACTATTATGTGCACCCGCATTGGGTAAATAAAGAGATAGACCAGTATTTCATACCTCATGAATTCTTAACTGATCAGATCATGTCCTATGGTGTTGAGAAAAAACAAGTTTTTCCATTTGGTATACCGGTTGCTATTGAACTCGACAAAAATATTGATGTAAGTGCTGCTCGCAAGCGTTTCAAGCTTTCAAAGAACAGAATATCAGCAACAGTTATGGGGAGTCGTGTTTTTGGCGGTGAGTGGTTTGAACTGGTGAAGAGAATCGTTGATTTTGACTATGACCTTTTAGTATTATGCGGCGATAACAAAGAGGTCATGGATAAGATAACGCAATTAAAAGGAAAATCTAATTTAAGCACTTATGGAATGGTTGAAAGGATCCACGAACTCATCGGCACAACCGATATACTTATCACCAAAGCGGGTGGTATTACGACGACTGAAGCATCAAAAGTCGGTCCTTGTCTTTTGTTTTCTAATTCGATCGTTGGTTTGGAGAATATGAACGAGGATTTCTTTATAAGCCATAAAGCGGCTATGCGCCTTACACTGGATAATGCGAGTACAACAATAGCTGACCTTTTGTCACATTCTGAGAAAATATCTATTATGAGGAAGAATCTAAAAGCGATCGGAAAGAAAGAAGCAGGACTTAATATCGCAAAAGCTATACTTTATGGAACGCGAAGAATTTGAACAGGTCGTTGAAAACGTCGTTACGACCTTACCAGATTTTATTCGTAAAAAACTTCAAAATATAGAAATAGTAATTGAAGATGAACCAGTCATCCACAAATCATTACTCGGGCTTTATCAGGGAGTGCCTCTTAAAAACAGAGGTCACTGGTATGGTAATGTGATGCCGGATAGGATTACTTTGTTCAAGAAGAATATTGAACGTATAAGTCGGAGCGAGGAAGATTTAAAACAGTGGATTCACCGTGTCATTATTCATGAAATAGGTCACTATTTCGGGTTTGATGAAGATGGGTTGAGAAAAAGCGGATACTGACGATGAAACGGCGAGCGGGTGAGACGGAGAACAAGAGTAATGGAGAATAAAAACATACTGTAGTTGTCTGATTTACCCACGCCCCTTATAAAGGAGCGGGGTTTATCAGACAAGCCCGATGAATCGGGCGACTACAATGAAATTTAAAAAAAGATAAAACAAGTTCCAGGAACCAAAGATGGACCGTTTTCGTGCTCGCAATATTAGATTATAACGAATACGATTTATCCCGATTTTTCATATTGATACATATAATGATCGGTAAATCGAGGATCCCACCTTGCGGGACGATATACGAGTACGAATAGTAGCTCGAAGAGCAGCGAGACCAAATAGACCAGGTATTTTCTACAAATCGCAACAAGGGACTTGTTGCACTCCAGAGTGAACTTTTACCCAGGGAAATGGATTATTATTATAGGAGGTAAAATGAGAAAAATTTTAGCATTCTCAGTTATATTGGTTTTGTTGAGTTGCACTTCTGTTTATGTTGAACATATAGTCACGTCAGAAGGCGCTACATTTGAATTGAATGGTGCGATATTTAAGATCCCTGAAAACAGTGTTAGGGAGTCAACCCTGGTAAGGATAGATAAGAAAAGTACGTCAAAGAAAACATACGAACAGGGGTATACAATAACCGGACAGGTATTTGCGATAATGCCTGAAACTCTGATTTTTGAAAAACCAATTCACTTCTCTATGCCGATGACCAAACAGAATATGGCACTCGGTGCAAAAATAGGCAGTGGATTTGTGCCTTTAGCCAATTCTGTGGTCGAGGGTGAATCTTTGCGAGCACAGCTGTGGCACGGCGGAGAGTATTATGTTATTGAAAAACCCATTGAATACGGTATAAAAGACCATTCAGATACAGATGAAGGTATGATCATTGTTGCTGACCTTTATGTAAGTGATTATATAACAAATTTTAAGAAAGTACTGAGACAACGTGGCTATGATTTCCCGGTCTGGACATTTATTTACTCAAATGACAAATCAATAGAGGAAAACGCTATATTCTTATCGAATGAACTTAAATCATTACATGAACAATACGGTGATTTCCGCCTTGATGTAGTGAGTTTTGGTATTGGTGGGTTAGTCACCCACCGTTATGCAGTGGATACAGCACTTTATCAATGGGATATTTCACCATCAGTTATCGCAGTGGGAACTCCTTTTTTTGGCTCGAATTTATCAGAAATTAGTAAGGTCACAAATAGTGCAGGTGAATACCGCTTTTTCTATATTGATGCCTTTGCATCAAAAGCCACTGATCTTATCCCGGAATCTGAATTTCTTACCTGGATAAAAACACACAGGGGTTTACCAGGTTGGTATCGAGATAAAGTTGAAGAAAACCAGAATTTTGCATCGCTCAGTGCATTACAGAAAAAAGAAGGATTACTGCCTGAGGACAATCATGGTGATGGTTTGGTTTCATTTGAGTCTACACAACTAACGCCAATAGAACCGACACCCTTTAACCTGGATCACTTTGAACTATTTGAAGATGTGCAAGTCCATCAAAACATCAGCGAGTTTACCAAATTATATAGGAGCTTTAACTGGCCCTGGTTATTTACGCGCACATGGAAATCCGAAGAGGAATTCTCTCAGATCGTTGATATATGGGAAAAGGAAATAAAATTGATCCTTCGCAATGAAACAGATTTCGAGGTACTACTTGAGTACAATGAGAATATGTTAATATCTGCTCCACCGAATGCAATCCTTTTAACAAATGGTGACAATGATACCTACCCAGCATGGTATTTACAGGAGCGGCGAGGGATTAGACAAGATGTTTTGGTCGTAAATCGCAGTCTTCTTAATACGGTCGATTATGCGATATTTCTGCAGGAACGAGGTTTGCCCCTCAATATGTCACCTGAGGATCTGGAAGCACTCAAACATAAGAAAGATGGCATCAAATTTGTATCAAAATCAGATCAGTTAATAAAGCGACTTATTGATAATGGTGAGCGTCCTTTTGTTTTTGCAACTACTGTATATCACCCTGAAGAATACGGTGTGCCTTTGACTTTGGTTGGCAAGGTATATGTAATTGGCAAAGATGGTTTTGAATATTCAGAAGGGAGATATGTCGATCGAACACAGACCGAACAACTGCTATATCATGATTTTTCCTATGATCATATATCCTCGGTACCATTTGATTCTCTGTGTTGGATGAATCAGGTGCTCGCAGTCAATAATGCTGCTGCGTTTATCTCTCTTTTTTACTGCTCAGAAAAGGAAAAAGAGTATACTGATGCATTCAAACATCTACGATATGCAAAAAAATTCACTCGTCCTGAGATTTATTGGTACGTTCTTGATAGTGAATTTAAATTACATGCAAAATTGGGTCAAAAGGAAAAAGCAGACAGTGTAGCTCAAGAACTCTTAAGATTATCAGATATTAGCATTGAAGTTAGAAAAGGTGTTGCGATTATATATCATGACGTACTATTACAAACTGACAAAGCAATTAAGATCCTCGCTGATTGTTTGAAAGAGGAACCCGGCAATAAGGAGATACTGGAGTTTATCAAGCAATACCAGGAGGGATTATAGATTATACTTCGCTTGAACCGTTCGCATTATATAGGTTATTCAAATCCGGTGATGAAAAGGCATTTGAATCCCTGTATAAACAATACAGTAAAGGTCTTTTCAATTATTGTCTGCGTTTGCTCGGCGACTGGCATTATGCAGAGGATATTTTAGTCGAGACGTTCACAAAACTTGCCTATTCGAATTTACAGGCCGCAGGTAGTCTGAAAGCCTGGATATACCGCGTTGCAACGAATGGTTGTTATCGGATTTTTCGAAAAAAAAGACAAGAAGAGTTATTTCGTGAGAATCATTTTGCGGCAAATATTCGTGATCACAGCCATGATTTGCTTATGGAAATGAGGGTCCAGAAAATGCTGAACGCATTGTCTGAGAAACACAGGATCGTTGTTTTATTAAAATTTTACGAGGGTATGAGCTATCAAGAGATAGCTGATGTTCTTTGCTGCCCTCTTGGTACCGTGAAATCAAGGATGCATGAGGGCTTAGGGAAGTTAAGAGAGATGATTAAAACAGAGGAAATAAAAAGATGATAAGTTATTACAAATCCCTCGACAAGCTCGGGACACTGAAATTTGCAGTCAAATATAAAATTTGAGCAAATTTCGTGGAGGAAATAATATGAAGTGCAAAGAAATATGCAATCTGCTGGATGATTATATACTTGGGGAGCTTACCTCTGAACTTGAAATTCAGATAAATGAACACATAAGTGAGTGCAGGTTATGTAAAAAGGAATTACGGGAAAAAGAAGCCGCGATTATTGCGATTAAGAAATCAACGGTATTTGAACCATCTTCTGATTCGTTTAGACGTATTAAAAAAGTGCTTCCCGTGTCAGAAAAATCAAGGAATTCAATATGGTTTTTCCCAAAGCGTTTTGTCTATGCTCTTGCAGCTTTTCTTTTTGGTCTCGTACTCATGAGGTCGGTGGATATATTAATTTTCAGACAAAAGGAAATTCCCCAGGCAGAAATTAAATTCGAAACTCACCATCAAGAACCGTTTGTCGATACAGTTGAATTCTATCACGCACCGGCTAAAAATGTAGCGAAAATTTAACAGAACTGTATCGGAGAAATGGGGAACGGGTGAGACGGAGCATAAAAGAAGACACTGTTGTTGTCTGATTTACCCACGCCCCTTATAAAGGAGCGGGGTTTATCAGACAAGCCCGATGAATCGGGCGACTACATTGAACTGAGAAGTAGGGACATAATTAGTCATTGTGTTACTAATTAATTATGTAACTAAAAAACAAAACAGACCAAAAAGACTAAATAGACCAAATGTCTTCTACAAATTGCAACAAGGGACTTGTTGCACTCCAGAGTGAACTTTACATTAAGAAATTGGATTATTATTGTAGGTGGTAATATGGAAAATCGGGATAAATCGTATTCGCTGTAATTCAATATTACGAACACGAAAAACGAATTACGAATACGGTTTTAGATTTTGATATGTTTGCAGAATTTTTTAAAATCCTGATAAGGTCTACGTTTCAAAAATCGCTCCTGGGCATCTTTATCCTCAATAAATTTGAGGATCCACTCTCGATTTGCCCTGGCCATTTTTGCATATTCCATTGTTTTTCCCGGCTCACCCAGCATATAACTAACGCGACACATGTTAGAATAAATCTCAAAAGCTGTTTCTTTGCTTGCGCCTTGTTCGCTGATCATTGTGCTGAGCGTAGTTAAAATATCTTTCGCTTCTTGTAGATAGGTTATTGCAAGTTTCTTATCCTGTTCAGCTTGAGCTATTCTAACGTTAACCTGGTTTAGCTTTGTGTTATTGGTCGTGTCGAAATCCTTAATTTTTTCCGCGATCATAAGGATTTCTTCACACAACTTATAGGATTTTTTGTACTCTTTTTTTGCATAATGTAGCTCAGCAATACTTAACATAACACCTATTTGCCACATTTTACTGCCTACTTCATCGAGTATGGTTAATGCTTTGGTAAAATATGCTTGGGCGTCTTTGAATTGTTTTCTCTCAACATTGACTAAACCTAATCCCCAATTACAGTATCCAATGCCGGTAATGTTATTGATCTGGTCATACAGTCTAAGTGATTTTCTATAATTCTCTTCAGCGAGTAATATATCACCGAGCTGCAAGTAGGTATCAGCAAAATTGTATATTACAATTGCCTGACCGAGTAGATTACCTGTTTTTGTATCAATTTCGAGTGATTTTTGTAGATAGGTGATCGCACTGGGATAATCACCCTGACCTGTATAATAATCGCAGAGATTATTATAGATCGCACCCTGGCCATTTATATCATCGAGCATATCATAAAGTTTCAGTGCTTTACTATAATAATTGAACGATTCCTTTCGTCGTCCCAGACTGAAATAAGCGGAGCCGAACCGGTCATATATCTTTGCCTGTATTCTGCGTGCTTCAATACTCGTAGATTCACCAATAATTATCAATGCTTCTTCCAGTTTTTTAAGTACTTCTTCATAGTCACCTTTCTCATAGTAGATTTTTGCTTGACCAACATTTATGCGTGCTCTTTCAGTCTCTGATGCCAGTCCGAGTTTGCTTAAAGCAGTATTATATGATTCTATTGCCCGGTCGAAGTCACTGACATTCTCATAGGTTCGGGCGATCGATGAGTATATATCAGCTTCCTCATCCTGATTTTTACATATTTGCAAAGCTTGGCTAAAGAATTCCAAAGCATCGTCATTCTTGCCGATCAAACTTTGGATTTCCCCGAGCTCCTTCATTACCTTTCTGATTTGGCTTTGTGTATCACTTGACTGTTTCAATTCTCTTAGTACTGCAAGATACAGCA
Organism: bacterium; assembly: GCA_049647165.1. Classification (GTDB taxonomy): domain Bacteria; phylum Hydrothermota; class Tepidihabitantia; order SM23-42; family SM23-42; genus JAUVZL01. Next base: position 31,450 of record JBARXB010000007.1, on the reverse strand, counting down.
GTATGGCTTCATGATTAGCATACCCTTTCTGAGCTTTTTCTGCGGCTTTCAACCCGTAATCAATAGTTTTATCATGTTTTTCGGTCTGTACAAAATGTTCAAACAGTATATCATAAAATTCAACCAATCGGTCTTTGAAAAGTACTTCGATAGTTCCAGCTGCTTTTTCATGCAATGCAATTTTTCTTTTCGAAGGGATGCTTGAGTAAATAACATCCTGCACCAGAGCGTGGTCAAAGGAGAAATCTTCATCATTATTAGTTGAGATAAAACCCATATCACTTAGTTCGGGAATTATCTCGTCGAGAGTTTCCCACTGAGAGCTGAAAGCTCGTAATGTTTTTTTGTCGAATTTTCTGCCGATAATAGACATTTCTTCGAGGGTATTATGCAGTGATGTATCCATCGTGTCAAACCTGTGCCGGATAATAGCTTCAATCGCATAGGGGATAGAAAATGCGATTTCTTCCGCATTGGCAAGCCACTCATCACTTTTCTTAAAAAGAACACCCTTGGCGATCAACAATTTTATTATTTCTTCAAGAAAAAATGGATTGCCACCGGATTTTGTGACCATATCATTAAGCAAAGGTAATGGTAATTTTGGTATTTTTAGAAGTTCCTCGGATATCTTCTTTATCTCACTTTTATTCAAGCGCTCCAGGTTTATTTCCACTGCGTTTTGTTTTTTCAATTCCTCTATGAATTTCCGAAAGGGTCTCTCGCGTTCTGGCCTCGACACAAAAATAAATAACATTGGTGTTTCTTTATTCGTTTCAAGGATAAATCCAAGCGCCTCCAGGGTTGCAAAATCAGCCAGATAAAGGTCGTCTACAACATAAACGCATGGATCATGGAGTGCATAGTATTTCATGATCGTTGCTATTGCCACATGGGTATGCAATTTTAACTCTTTTGGCTCAAGGTATTTGATCTTTGCTTCATCACGCGCATCTAATTTAATGTTCAGGAGATTTGCCAGGTATGCATAGATGTCAGGCGCCTGCTCTTTAGAAAGGGCTCTCACTTGTTTTTTAAGTTTTTCCGTAACTATCTCATCGCTGTCTTCACTATCGATACTGCAGATTTGTTTGACTATCTCTATTAATGCCTGGTATATAGCTTCTTTGTGTAATGAGCACTTCCCACTACACCAGTTCACGACGGTGGCTTGTTCAAGGGCATTTGATAGCGAATATGCGAATAGTTCTTCTATTATTCTTGATTTTCCTATTCCCGCTTCGCCTAAAAGGATAATAGTATTTCGTTTTTTTTGGAGTAAGTCCTTCAGATAGCCTTTGAACATCTTCATTTCTTTTTCGCGACCGATGAGTGGTGATTTTAACCCTTTGATACCATGTCGTTTTATAAAACCGCTTTTTTGACCGAGAGCTTCAAAAACTTTTATCGATTCCATCTTACCTTGAGGAACCATATTTATTGCGTCAGAGAATTGGAACATCGGTTCTGTAATATTCTGGACTTCCTCACAAACAAGTATTTGTGATTCCTTGGCCTGTTCCATGATACGCGCAGCGATATTCACAACATCACCCATAACCGTATATTCTTTTTTGATATCTGACCCAACGTCGCCGGCATAAACTTTGCCGAGGTTTATACCGACCTTTACTTTCAATAATGTTTTGTTCCGTGTATTATATTCTTGTAACCGTTTTTTAAAAAGCAAAGCCGATTTAATTGCTCTTTCCGGGTCTTCTTCATGGGAGATAGGGACACCAAAGGTCGCCATGAATATTTTACCTTCGTGTTTATCTACGTGACCTTCATAGACATTGGTTGCATCATCGTAGATATTTGATATATCTTTTATGATATTCGCGTATTCTTCGGCTTCCAACGAACTATCTAATTGATCAAGGCCTGTGATCTCAAGGAATTGGATCACGCAGGGTTTTATTTCTGATTTTTTCCTTTTTCCCATTCTTCGAGTATTTCTTTATGTTCTTTTATATTATAGTAAAAACTCTGTTTTAGATCGTCATCGACGATCCTGTCACCTCGCCCGCGGATATCTTCATATGCTTTTTTGAGAAAACTACTGGCATCATGTACTTTGCCCATGTTTTTAAGGATCTTATAATGGGTATAATAGACATCGCTCTTATGCCCTTCGATGTTCTGCATTTTCTCTAATTCATTGATCGCAATGCGCGAGAGTTTCATAGCTTTTTTAAGTTCGCCTTTTTTCAAATAAGCCAATGCCTGGGTCGTGAATCCATTTATTCGATAGCTCATGTTATTTGCTTTTTGAGCTATGTTTATTGCATCTTGTGCTACGGTGATAGCCTCATCATAACGCTCACGGTTTACGAGTGCCGTAGCCATTTCATTTTTATAAAAAGATATCCAATCCATTACATTGAGTTCAAGACTTAAATCCAGTGCTTTCTGAAGGTATTCATACGCTTTAGATGCCTGATTTAGGCTCATATATGCATCGGCGATATTGCCATAACGGATTGCAATGCCGGCTTTATCACCGATCTCTGAACTTATAGCAAGTGCTTGTTCAAAATAACATAGGGATTTTTCATATTTGCCAGTAGAACCATGGATATTGCCTATATTGTTCAATATTATTGCCTGCCATTTTTTATTCATGGTTTCTTGGGCGATTTTCAATGATGCAGAATAATTATCCAGAGCTTTCTCATATTCTCCCATGATAACGTATACAGTACCGATATTAGTGAGCATGCGCGATTCAAAAGTGACATCGCCGGTATCAATAGCGACTTTCAATGCCTGGTTGTATGAATTGAGTGCTTCCTTATAACGGTTTAAGTAAAAATAGACATTAGCCATATTAGCAGTAACGTGAGTGCTCGAAATATTATCGCCAAGTCTGTCGTACAAAGCAAGAGATTTTTTCGAGTGATCCAAGGATTTCTGTTTTTCTCCGGTTTTCAGATAGACTACGCCAAAATAACTGAGAACATCTGCCTCTTTTTTAGTATCCCTGTTCTTGCGTGCAAGCCGTAAGGCTTTGTCCAGGATTTCGATGGCTTTTGGAAACTGACTCTTACAGTAATACACCATGCCAATACGTTCGAGTAATTTAACACGTTTTTGCTTACCGCTATACTCTTCGTATAGCTTGATTGCGTTATCATATTCACAAATGCTTTCCAGGTAACGTCCTTTTGCCAGGATAAATTCATAGAGTTCTACTTCGCTTTCTCTGTCGATAATTTCCGAGAGGCGGTCGAGATCGGCTTTTTCCTCTTCTTTTCTCCCTGCAAGGTTAAGTAATTCAACACGCTTGAGCAGGATACTTCGTTCTGCCTTGTTGTCAGTTTTTTTTGTTATATCAAGAGCTTCGCTGTAGGACGCTATCGCCAGGTCAGGAGCATGTATATCCTTCATTTTTTTTGCCCACTTCATTGCATAATGCAAAGCCAGGTCGTAATCAGCGCAGGCCTTAAAGTGATAAGCAAGTTTTTCGTCGGCATTAGGAGTAGATGAATGTTCGCGTATAATTGTTGCGATTTTCCTATGGATTTCTTTTTTCGCACTTATCGGTATTCGATTGCACAGTTCATCTCGGAAAAATGGATTGGCAAAGGCGATATCACCATTATTCGCTTCAAGGATACGATTTGCCAGCCCATAGCTGATTGCATTATCACAGTCCGGAACGATGACATCGAGCAGACTTCTCTTGACCTTATAGCCATATATTGCAGCGGTAGATAGCGTTGAAAGGATATCTTTTGGTATATGGTCAATGAGATGATTAAAAATCTCTTTCATTCGATAGGGGATTTTCATCTTTTCAATGGTCGTTCCTTTACTGCACATGTGTTTTACGTAATTACATAATTCACAGAGGAATAATGGATTACCTCCTGCACAACGTGTTATTTGATTGAGCATTTTTTCGGAAATAGCTGTTTGCGATAATAATTTGGAAGCGATTTCAACCTGGATCCCTTGTTCAAGTTGTGGCAATTCGATAACCCTAAATGGTTTTTTGATAATTGATTGCAGAGTTTCGGTAATTGTTTTGCTAACCTCATGCATTTCAAATATCAATATTGCATCCTGGGATTCAATATTATTCACCAGAAATTTGAAAAACTCCAGCGAACTTGTGTCGACACGATCAAAATATTGGAAATGCAAGATCAAAGGTTTTATTTTACTGGCTGAAAAAATAACATCACACAATTGATTATGTATTTTTACATTATACGATTCCGACACGAGATTTGTACCCGTATCAGGTTGGAAATCCGGTTTTAGATCTCGAATTATTTTCATAATCGGTTCATAAGACTGGCGTGATTTGATTGTTAAAAAAGATGTCTGCAGAAAATTGAACCGGTTGCTGTTCTGGTTAAGTTTTTCTACGGTATTCATAATGAATCGTGTCTTACCGACACCAGGCTCGCCAGTGACAAAGATGATCTTTTCAGAACGGAATATAAGGTCTCTCAGTTCGACGAATTCTTTTTGGCGGTCGAGGAATGCATCCTCGTACTGGCTTTTTATTCTTTTTTCGTTAAGAATTTTGTAGAATTCACTCTTGTCTTCAACTATTTTTTTGCAATCAAAAAAGGTTTTGTTGAGTTCGTAGCAATTGCGGTCAATGAAGATCTCACCGACTGACGCTTTTCCTTCGAGTTGAGATGCGATATCAATAACTGGGCCATAGACATTTCCATCCTCACATATGACTTCACCGGTAGCAATACCAAGGTGAGCTCCTATAGATTGGGTGAGTTCTTCGGTGGCTTCTAGTATTCTTAAACCACTCAGTGCTGCACTGTACGAATCATAGCCCTGTGATTTTGGAAAACCAAAAATCGCCATGACACGGTCGCCTTCATGGCGCAGGACAGTACCATCATGGATATGTATTATAGAATCGAGTGTGCGGAAGCACTCATTTACAAAATCCGCAATCCTTTCCGGTCCGAGTTTTGACGTTAATTCGGTAAATCCAGTAAGGTCAGCGTACAGTATCGTAGCAAGCCTTTTTTCCCTCACAGTAAATATTATACTGAAAAATACAATATTAGTCAATGACTGGCAGTACAAGATAGTAAGTACTAGGGAGTAGGCACTAAGCAGTAAAAGAAACGGAGAAATGGAGACATTCAGACTATGAACTAGACACTATGAACCCAGAAGATAAAACCAGACAAACTAATAGTCATTAAGTAATTATGTAATTGAGTAATTAAAAACTAAATAAACCAGAAAAATCTGATATTCTGGTTTTCTGACATGCACCCAACTGATCTTCTGATTTGTTTTATAAACCAAACGATCCTAACGATTACAACGTTCATGACGATCTAAACGATAATCCGTATTTATTATTGACTTTCGCGCATTTTGGGATATTATACAATATGGATGAACGCGAGAAAAAGCTCGACGAGCTACGAAAAATTAATGTCAATCCTTATCCGTATGAATATGAGCGAACCCATACTTTTGCTGAAATTATTGATGGTTTTGAAGTACTCAGCCAATCAGAAAGACGAGTCGCCAGTTGCGGTAGAATTCTTGCGATCAGGGGACACGGAAAGACCATTTTTGCTACCCTTGCCGACGAAGCCTCGAAACTGCAGGTTTATCTCAGACAGGACAGATTGGGTGATAAATTCGCACTCTTCGGGTTATTTGATATTGGCGATATCATTGGGATCAGCGGTAATGTCTTCAAGACTAAGACCGGTGAGATTACTATACTCGTCGAAGATTTTGTCATTCTCGCAAAGGCATTAAGACCTTTACCTGAGAAGTGGCATGGATTAAAAGATGTCGAAATACGGTATAGAAAACGATATCTTGATTTGATTTCAAATCCTGATGTACGTCAAATATTCAAGAAAAGAACAAAATTGGTCGGTTTGATCCGAAAATTTTTCGATGATAATGGTTTTGTTGAAATGGAAACACCGATCCTCCAACCGATCTATGGCGGGGGAGAAGCGAATCCATTCAAAACATATTATAACGCTCTGGATAGAGATATGTATCTGAGGATCGCCGATGAACTCTATCTTAAAAGACTGATCGTGGGAGGATATGAGAAGGTTTATGAAATATGTCGTGATTTTCGTAATGAAGGTATAGATCGTTTTCACAACCCTGAATTCAGCATGATCGAGGTATATCAGGCTTACACTGATTATGAGGGTATTATGGTCCTTGTCGAGAATCTTATAGAATATTTGATTAAAAGCATGGGTGATTCAAAAAAAATGAAATTCTGCGACAAAGAAGCGGAATTCAAACGTCCGTTTAAGCGCATAAAATACACCGAGGCATTGAACGAAAAGATCGGTGCCGACATCCTGGCTGAAGACGAGAGCAAACTGGATAAGATCTGCTCCAAGCATGGTATTGACCACAAGACTTTATCTCTCGGTGCAAAAATCGACAAACTGTTCGGTGAGTTGATTCAAAAACATATTATTGATCCTACTTTTATTGTCGATCACCCGAAAATAATATCACCCCTCGCCAAAGTACATCGGGATGACGAACGTCTCGTAGAGCGATTCGAATTGATCATGTTCGGTACTGAATTGGCAAATGCTTTTTCTGAATTGAATGATCCGGTTGAACAGCGAAAGAGATTTGAATCACAATTAGCCCAGAAAGAAGAAGGTATAAGCGAGATAGATGAAGATTTTCTTGAAGCATTGGAATATGGTATGCCTCCGTGTGGAGGTTTAGGTATTGGTATAGATCGTCTATGCATGGTGTTGCTTGATCAGCCGTCGATCCGGGATGTCATTCTTTTTCCTCAACTACGGAAGGAGAAACAATAAACACAGAATTTTTCATAGCTAAACGCTATCTCCGTTCAAAACACAGAAAATTCTTCTCTCTTTCAACTTTAGTCGCGATAGGCGGTATCTTTGTTGGTGTTGCTGCTCTTCTCATCACCCTATCGATGATGAACGGTTTTCAAAATGAGTTAAGAAGAAGGATACTTGGCGGTACACCGCATATCGTTATCCGCCGTTACTTCAATGAACCATTGAGAGATCGCAATACCGTTATGCAGGCACTCGAGAAATATGAATTTATCGAGGCCATGGCTCCATTTATCATTCAGAAATCAATAATCAGATCGCGTAAGACGATGGATGGCGTAGTAATAAAAGGAGTTGATGAAGCACTGGAAAAGAATATCACAGAGATCGAAAGCAAAATGATTGATGGTATTTTTGAACTCAAAGACGGGTGTGTTTTAGGTGTTGAATTGGCACACAATCTTAAGGTCACGGTCGGCGACACATTAATTGTGGCTTCGCCCTTCGGAGATCAGTTGGGTATGCTGCCGCGTGCTAAGAGGGTGATCCTGAAAGGAATCTTTGATTTTGGCTATTATGATTACAACTCAACTATTGTTTATATGGATCTGGAGGATGTCCAGTCACTTTTTGAAATGGGTGATATTATTAGTGCTATAGGTTTGAGCGTTGACGATGTATATGCAACAACAAAATACTCTGAGATACTGGAACATGATCTCGGTTATCCATATCGGGCAGAAGATTGGATAAGAAGAAATCACTCGGTTTTTGCGGCGCTCAAGCTGGAGAAGATCATTACATTCATCGTCCTAACCCTAATCATTCTTGTTGCCGGGTTCAATATTATCGGTACTCTAGTGAACATGGTCAAGAAAAAAACAAAGGAGATCGGCATACTTCGTTCATATGGTTTTACTTCAGGTGCTATCATGAGGCTGTTTATTTACCATGGTAGTATGATAGGTATTCTCGGGACTATCCTTGGCTTGATATTTGCTTTTATAACCTGTCTGGTATTGGATAAGGTCGTCTTTATTCACCTGCCTGGGGATGTTTACTTTATTGAGACCTTACCGGTTGAAATGGCTACTCAAGATTTTATTATAACCGCGGTCGCGGCGATATTGATAAGTTTTTTATCGACAATATATCCGGCTTCAAGGGCTACGAAACTGACTACTGTTGAGGCACTGCGTAATGAGTAGTATCCTTCGTCTTAAAGATATCGTTAAAACCTATTTTCTGAAGAATGAAACGATTGAGGTGCTTAAAGACGTTAACCTGGATGTTGCACAAGGGCGTTTCATTGTGATTGTCGGTCCTTCGGGAAGCGGCAAGTCAACTCTTTTAAATATCATGGGCAGTCTCGATCGACCGACCAGCGGTACGGTTATTTTAGATGACGTTGATATTTCATCGCGCGCTGATGTTGAGCTTTCAGCAATGAGAAATAAAAAATTAGGGTTTGTTTTTCAATTCCACCATCTTTTAGGTGAATTCACGTGTCTTGAAAATATCTCCCTGCCCGGTCTGCTGAGCGGTCAGCGGCAAAAACAAGTTTATAAAAAAGCAGCCGAGCTCCTTGAGAAGTTTGGTATGGCGGATAAGGTAGACCGACTTCCAGAGCAGCTTTCAGGCGGTGAGAAACAGCGCGTCGCGATTGCCCGGGCATTGATCAATGACCCCCGTATCATCCTGGCTGATGAACCGGCTGGAAATCTTGATGAAGGGAACACCAATAAACTGATAGAAGTATTACTGGGTCTAAAGGATGAAGGACGGACTGTCATTCTGGTCACCCACTCTTTAGATATTGCAAAAGCAGGTTCTGATGTGTATAATTTAAAAGAAGGAAGGTTATATGGTATGTGATGACTGCAAAAATAAACCAGCTACGATATTCTTCAAAGAGGTCTTACCGGGTAAGATAATTGAATTGCATCTTTGCGAAGGTTGTGCCCACAAACGTGGTCTAATGATCGATAAGAAACTATCACCCATTGAGATACTACAAAAGCTTCTGAAGAAAAGGAGCATTAAGGATGAACAGGTGATATGTCCAGACTGCTATTTATCACTCGCGGAATTCAAACGTTTGGGAAGATTCGGTTGTAGCCATTGTATAGAAAATTTCAGACCACACATTGAAAATTTGATCAAACAATTGCATCAAAGCAGTAAACACGTTGGTCGGAGACCTAAGCAGGGTGCACGCAGAAGTTTTGAAGTTTTCAAATTACGAGAGCAGCTGAATCAGGCTCTTGAAAGAGAAGCTTATGAAGACGCTGCTCAGATCAGAGATAAATTAAAGGATTTTGGGGTTGATGATGCTGGATAATATCAAGTGGCTTGTTCCGGCAAAGCAGAACGGAAATCCGGACGATGATAGAGAGATCGTTGTTTCATCACGTATACGAGTAGCCCGTAATCTGTCTGTTTTTCCATTTGAGATAAAATTGAAGGAAAAGGATTCTGAGCGATTACTTAAGCTCTCACAGTCGGTCATCGAGGAACGGTGTCCAGGTCGCTATATCGACATGAAGACGCTGACACCCCTGGAGCGAGAATCCCTTTTAGAGTGTCACTTGATTTCGCCGGCCTTTCATAAAATGAATAAACCAGCTGGGCTGTATCTTTCTGCAAATGGTGACATTTCGATAATGATAAACGAAGAAGACCATCTAAGGATCCAGGGGTTGAGCGGTGGTCTTAATCTGACGAATATCTCGGCTCGGGTTTTCGATTGTGAAGAAGAGATCGGTGAAGAATTATCATATGCTTTTGATGAGAATTATGGATTCCTTACTTCATGCCCGACTAATATAGGTACTGGGTTAAGGGCATCTGTGTTACTTCATTTACCTGGTCTGGTTTTTACGAGTGAGGTTGAAAAAGTATTGAAAGGGGCTTTGCAGATCGGTATGGCAGTACGCGGTATCTATGGTGAAGGAAGCGAGATAAAAGGAAGTCTTTTCCAGATATCCAATCAACACACGCTCGGTCTTAAAGAAGAGGATTTGATACAGACTATCGGTAAATTAACCCATATGATCATTGACATTGAAAAGAAAGCACGTGATTCTATCTTTGAAAAGGCAAAATATGAATTCGAAGATAAGATATTCAGAAGTTTGGCGGTTCTGAGATCGGCAAGGATATTGAGTACGGATGAGACATTGAATCTTTTATCCGCCGTGAGATTTGGTATCGGAACCGGTGTAATCAAAAACATTTCACTTGATATAATCAATGAGATCATGCTCGTTGCCCGACCGGCCAATATTCAGCTATATGTTGGTCAAATCCTTGAGGAACACGAAAGGGATATCCGACGTGCTGAGTACATAAGAAGCAGACTTTCTGGGCCCTCTTCGATCGTAAAATCCAATTAGTTTTATAATTTCCAACATGAAAAAACAAAACATGCCAGAAATAGACGAGATAATTTTTTTAGGAACCGGCGGTGCACGGTATGTTATCGCCAAGCAAACAAGAGCGACCGGTGGCATACTGTTTCATATCAAGAAAAAGCATATTCTTGTTGATCCAGGACCTGAGTCATTATTGCGACTTTTGACATATATACCCAAATTCAATCCTGAAACACTCAATGCGGTTATTCTTTCTCATAAACATATCGACCATTCCGCTGATATAAATGTTTATCTCGATATTCTGACCCGGGGTGGGTTTAAGCGTGGAGGTCATTTAATAGCACCTCAGGATGCTTTTGGTGAGGACGGTGTTGTTTTTAAATATCTCCTGCAATTTCTCGATAAAATAGATATAATTAAACCAAAACTTAAACTTGCAATAAGCGACATGATCCTTGATTTTCCAATACGCCATATCCATCCGGTTGAAACCTATGGTCTAAAAATAAAAGCGGAGGAATTTTCAGTGTCCTATATCAGTGACACAAAATATACCCCGGAATTGATCGATGCGTATAGTGCTGATATTCTAATATTAAACCTTTTACGGCTTGAACCATCAGACATTGAACATTTGTCTGTACCTGATTGCATCAAGATCATAAACGGTATAAAACCGAGGGTTGCTTTGATCACACATTTTGGCATGACCATGCTTAGAGCTGGGCCATGGAATGTTGCCCGAAAATTACAGGAAAAAACCGGCATCACCGTACTCGCTGCTGAGGATGGTAAACACTACGCAATATCCAAACTTCTGTCATACAAGTAAAACACGGTCTGCGTTTCTGTATTCGCTCATTCCGTTATTCGGTAATTCCCGCATTGCCGAATTACCGAATTGAGAAGATGAATTGGTGGTCTTGACATATTTAAATGATTCTATTATAATAACTATATAGTGGAGGGATAGTGAGAAGATACATTGTTTTTTTTATCTTTGTACATATTCTTTTGGCTTATTGGTGGTCAAGTCCAAAAAACCTCGGTATCCAAGGTGTCGACGATGTCAACCCGCAAGCGTGCCGCGAACAGGTTAACGGACATACCTGTATGGTCTGGCAGACTTTTCTTAATGGCAATTGGGATATCTTTTGCCGGTTTGGGACAGGAAGTAATTGGCTGGGAGATACGACGTGGACCGATACTTTTCGGGTAACTGTGGATACATTATCAGATGTAAATCCGAGTGTTGCTTATGATAATTCAGGGATCTGTTATTGGTGCGCATGGCAGAATAATAGTCCAGGTAACTGGGACATTTATATCGCGAATGGCGATACCTTAAATGGCTGGTCAACACCGTACCAGGTAACGAGTGATATGACTGACGACGAATCGCCAGCAGTATTAGCGCTACATGACACGGTCTGGATCGTCTGGCAGGCAGCGGGCGGTATTTACTCTTGCTTTTATGATGGTTCTGTTTGGTCTATTCCAGTTGAGGTAGCACCGGTCGGTTTTAATCCAAAGATCAACCAGCACTACGATCATCCTCTTGTTGTCTGGGACGATTCTGTTTTTATTTATTACAGTGAATACATTGACGGCGCATGGCAACAACCTCAGCGGATCACTTTTGATTACTGGCACGAGAAACCCGAAATTGCCGGTCCTCCAAGTTATTCTGGCGGTGTATGGATCGTTTGGCAGAGTTATCGAGATGGCAATTACGAAGTTTATTCCACGGTCTGTGATTCATTCCACATTCATCAACGCATAACCTACAACGATTCAGCGGATTTTGAAACGAGTGCTTTGGGATATGTAGCGATAGATAAAGACCGGCAATATTATGAAGTGCCATCACTTGCATTCTGCACGAACCGCAGCGGTGATTTTGATATATATAATTACTGGTCATGGGGTGGTGGCTGGGATACGCTCGTAGCAGTCGATACCAATGCAGCAGAGGACAGGAATCCAGTTATGACTGGCGGCGGTTTTTCCCTTTGGATCCTCTGGCAAACAGATAGAAATATTGACTGGGATATATATGGAAGCACAGTATGCGTGAATAGCATTGGAGAAGCGAACGATCTCATGTTAAGCCCGACTAATCATCTTATCATTACGCCCAATCCATTCAGAAAAAAAACCAAGATCGATCTTTGCATGGGGCATGGAGCAAAGTGCAAAGAGTTGAAGATATATGATGCTAAAGGAAGGGTGGTTAAGATTTTTTCACTGCCTGCTACTGTTTTCTGGGATGGTACAGACAATTCAGGGTTTAGACTGCCGGCCGGGGTTTATTTTGTGCGGTTGGAAAATGAGTCTGAAGTACTGACTGAAAAGGTTTTGCTGATCGAGTAATAGATATGGTATATCTGCGAACAGCTAATTACACGATTTACTCATTACATAATTATACAATTGCGCAATTCGACAATTGTATAATTGTCGAATGATGACATAGCATCAAAAAGTTGTTATTTGATTATTTGGATCTGATTATTTTCGGATTTCTCTCCCTTTTTGATGTGTACGAAATACGCGCCAGAAGGTACTGAAACATCATTGTTATCAGTTCCATCCCAGACTAATCGGTAATCACCCTGTATACACTTCTCATTATGCCATAATGATCTAATTTCTCGACCTGTTTCATCATAAATGGTGATATCAACGGGTTGTTCAGCATCTTGTTTGGTTATTGAGAAAGCGATCGTGGTTTCATAACGCATCGGGCTTGGCATGGTCTTCATAGAAGACATTGTGTGGTATGTTTGATTTTGTTCGTTCGCACCGGCAGTATAAGCATAAACATCAACATAGGATATAGCTGTTGTATTTCCAAAGCGCACAATGATGATCTCGTCTCGACCATCACCATCAATATCTTCCTGCGTTGCACTTCCATAGAATCCCGTGATCAAAGGGCTTTCATATTCAAGACTATGGCTCACTGCATCATATACGCGAAACCTGCCGTAGTATGTAGAACCAGAAATATAGAAGCCTGTTACGATCAATTCACCAGAGCCATCAGCATCTGTATTAAGTGGAACGAGTATTCCGTTACCGTCGATGTCTCTTGGGTGGGTGATATTGACATAATCATATCCAGGGAACGGGATCGCCCATGCGATCGTGTAGTTTCCATTATAAAACCGGAATTCGCCTGCAGTCCTTAGTTCAAATTCCACCAGGCCATCACTGTCAATATCATAGCCAAATGAACCGCCCCAACCATATTGCCCAAGATTGCTGCTCGTCCACTCAGAAGTGTATTGGGCAAGCAGAGGACAGGATAGAAAACCTAAGACTACAACTGACAAAAATATTTTTTTCATACAGACTCCTTTGATAATTGTAGAAAATAATAATTCAAACATAAGAAGAGTAATATGTTTTAACCACAGCCAAACGCGAACTTACAGGGTAACATATTTTTAAAACCTATATCTGTGATCTTGCGTCTGAGTCGGTTTTCATAATGGTCTTTGTCATTTTGAAAAGCAAGGAATTGCTCAGTAGCTTCTGGAAAGTGCTTTTTGACCAAACGCTTGACATTTTTCCAAACCTTGGGATATGGATTGAGTGTATCGAACATAATATGGCGGGCACCGGCATTACGTGTCCTGCGTATGATCGATGTGATCGTATGCTCAGAATCAGTAAAATAGGGGAGCAGTGGTGCTACAAATACCCAGGTACGAATGCGACTGCGACTGAGTTTTTCAATCGCGCTGAAGCGTTGGTCTGGTGGTGCCGTACCCGGCTCAAATACCCGCCTTACTTTTGGATCGAGCGTGGTAATAGTAAAGCCTACTTCAATATCTTTGATTTGCTTTAGTAAGTCGATGTCTCTTATCACAAGTGGAGATTTTGTTAATATTGAGACTGAATGGCAGTATGGTATGAGTTTGCCAAGACATTTTCTCGTGATCCGGTATTTTTTTTCTACCGGTTGATAACCATCGCAAACCGTGCCTATAGATATATGGCTTGTCTGTTTCAGGCGAATGAGTTGTTTTTCAAGGACGGTCGGAGCATTAATCTTTATATCGACAAAATCACCCCATGGTTCAGTGTGTCCGGAAAATCTTTTCATAAATACCGCGTAACAGTACTGGCATTTATGAGTGCAGCCGACATAAGGATTTATCGCATAGTCAATACCCGGGATACCTGACTTATTCAGTATCGAGCGGCACCTTATTGAACTGATTTGCTTCACCAAGATTTATGCCCTGAGCAGAAATCAATAATGCTCTATTATAAAGCAGAATACTACCTATTATTTTTTACGAAACCTGCCGATCCTCAAGATTTTTGCGATATTTGCATGGGCGCTGATAACCGGTTCAATAATCGGTTTGCTTGTCGATAATAGAGTTGATACGCCTGGTCCGTGTCCTGCATACAGACAATCACCATGTATAACAATACCGATTGTTATGGCACCCTTGCGAAAACTCCGACCATAGACATTATCGTGGTCCATAAGCGCGACAAAATCCCCAAAATGCAGCTTGTCGATGCCATGCTTTCTAATGTACTTTTTATCGGTCGTCATGATATCATAGTCGCCACCGGTCATCATCATGCTGCCAGTGCCTGAACCCATCAATGCGGCCGGTATTTTTGCAGTGACCGGAACCTGGATTTTATTGTTTCTTACCTTAATGCCCATTTTCTGGAGTAATTTTGGATCGAGGTTGTATATTGCGATATCGGGGTGATCCAGGAGTCTTAACCCCTGACCCTGTCCTTTTATGAGGATCTTATCATCAAGGGTCATTTTCTCAAGCACTGCATCAGGAAAATCGATCATGACATGCTCGGCACCACCGTGATGCCCGGTGACCGTGCCTTTCTTCCCCTTGGCATCACCGGTCTTGATTATCGCTTCATTACCAACACAGGCATAAAAGACATAACCGGTATTAGCTCCTTCATATTTATTTTTCTCATCTAATATTGTCGAAGCGCAGGGTTCGATATGATCTGCTTCCCAGCCAAAAGCAGGATCACCAACTTTAATATTGTATACGATACCGCCAGTTCCGGGAAGATGGAATGGTTTGCCATCAGAATCAACACTATGACTCCTGCGACCGCCTGGATTTACCACTTTACCTTGAACTGACATAATGACCAATTTCTTTTCATTTGTACGCAGCATATTTTTCTCCTTTTTTCTATTATAAGAACTTTTTTACTCTTGTCAATATTGAAAGGTCAAGCATACGTGGGAATATAGGTCATTCATACTTTGTACAATATGATAAAAATATTGACATTTTTTCTATTTATATTATAATAAGGTTAATTGGAAATTAGATAGTTGCAGATAAGTAGACTAGTGGATTTGAGCGCAAAGGAGAAGGTGTGAAAAAATTCGCGTTGCTGTTGATGTATCCTTTTCTTTTGTTGGGGCAAGCGCAAGTTGTATCAGTTAGTCCTCAACAAAATGAGATAAATGTTTTGCTCAATACTAATATTCAAGTGACCTTTGATGTCGAAATGGATTCTGCGAGCATCAATGACACAACATTCATCGCCATTGGAAGTTTCAGTGGTTTACACCCTGGTAATATTATTTATGCCAGTGCGACAAATAGAGCAACCCTTGATCCGGATAATGATTTTATAACCGGTGAATTAGTATTAGTAATTCTAACGAGTGGTGTCACGGATTCGACCGGGATACCTATAGATGGATATACGTGGAGTTTTACAACCGCAGCAACAAATGGACTTGGTGTTTTCCAAGCGCCGATATTATCATCAGCAAATAATGGACCGTATGGCATATGTGCTGGTTATATAAATACTGATAATAACCTCGATCTTGTTGTTGCGAATCAAATCTCACAGGATATTTCAGTGCTATTTGGTAATGGTGACGGTACTTTTGCACCACCGGTAAATTATAATACAGGAGATTTGCCATACGCTGTAGCCTGCGGTGATTTTGATCAAGATGGCGACAATGATTGTATCGTTGCATGTGCTGGCGCGGATAGTATTTTCAGTTATCTAAATGACGGAACAGGTGGTTTGAATTTTGCCGGTCAATTCGCCACGGGCGTTTATCCACTTGCACTTTTTATTTCAGATTTTAACCAGGATGGTTATATAGACGTCTCAACGGTGAACCGTTCTTCCAATACCATATCAGTGCTTATGGGCAATGGAGATGGCACATTCCAGGATGATTCACAGTATTCAGCTGGTAATGGCCCGAGTGGTATTACCGGCGGTGATTTTGATGGTGACGGTGATATCGATTTGATGATAAGTATTAGAAATACCAGTAAAGCTCTTATTTATTTTAACCAGGGTGATGGATTATTCAGTGCTGGCAGTCAGGTGGGCACTGGAGTAAGACCGAATGATATTTTTGCCGCTTCACTCAATAGTGCTGATACGTATCTTGATGTTTGCACAGTGAATCAACTTGCCAATACAGTAACTTCATTATTAGGCAATGGTGATGGTACTTTTGTACTGGCTGGAGCTTTTCCAACATCGGACGAACCTGTACATCTAATACCCACGGATATCGATACTGATGGTGATATGGATATTATTGCCAGCAATGCTGGAGATGATTCAATATCTATGTTTTTTAATGATGGCAGCGGTCATTTTCCGGTGCTGGTTAACTATTATGGCGGAGATAGTGTTGCCAGGTTATGCAGTGGAGATTTTGACAATGACGGGTCAATTGATATCGCGGTAGCATGTTTTAATACTGACAGTATAGTAGTACTTTTAAACTATAGTGATAATACACCTCCTGGTCCACCTCAGAATCTTGTGGCAAATGGTGCAAATCCCTCGCCCTGGACTAATTATTATGTTTTTGAAATAGACTGGACTAATCCACCAGATACAAGTGGTATTAAAAGAGCATTGTATAAACTGTCGACAGCGCCGACGAGTAATTTTGACACCACCGGTACTATGAGTGGCATACCGCCTGATTCAGCGGCTGCTACTTTGGAAGCCGGTCAGATGCTTTATGTATGGCTCGAAGATAATGCAGGTAATCTTGACTTTAATAATTATGCATCAGTAGAACTGCGTTATGATGGTACAGATCCTTCAGGAAGCAATGCTTCTTCACCTCTTTATAGTGTAAACGAGGATTTTACAGTGAACTGGACATCGGGTTCAGATACTGGCGGTTCTGGGCTCTCTGGGACCTATGATGTGCGGGTTAAAGATGGTAGTGGTTCATGGACACCGTGGTTGACGAATTACTCAGGTCTTTCGTCAACATATTCAGGTACTGATGGGCACATCTATTATTTTGAAGCCGGTGCCCGGGATAATGCCGGTAATATTGAGGTTTTTACCGGTATCTCTGAATGCAGCACTTATGTCGATACAACGAGCCCCTTTGTTTATGCGACAGTACCTGCTGATAGCGATACAGGTATTACTCCCAATACAAATATTACTGCGCGGTTTTCTGAATCCATGGATTCAACGACAATAATTGTTTCGAATTTCTCGATCCAGGGGTCGCAGAGTGGTAATCATACTTTCATAGTGTCATATGGCGCTGCAGATTCAAGCGCTTACCTGAATCCAGACATGAATTTTGCTTTCAGTGAAACAATTACTGTTACAGTACAGAGTGATGTCGCTGATATTGCCGGGAATGCAATGGCCAATGATGAAGTATGGTCTTTTTCAGTCGGCTCTGTGCTCGATACGCTTGGTCCTATCACATCTTCAGTTAATGCATCTCCGAATCCTCCTGAGCCTATTGCTAATGTAACAATAACCGCGTTTGTCAGTGATGCAGGACAGGGTGATAATAATATCAATGCCGCAGAGTTTTTTATCGATACAACCGGAACCAATGGAACGGGTTTGAGTATGTCGCCGGTCGATACATTCTGGGATGAAATAAGTGAAGACGTCAAAGCGACGCTCAATACGCAAACCTTAAACTGGTCAGCAAATGACACGCATAAGATATATATCCATGGTCTTGATGCACCTGGTAACTGGGGACCATTTGATTCGGTCAGTATTGTAGTTACTGCAGACGATGATTCACTCGGACCGAGCTTTGCTAATTTCACGCCAATTCAATGGCCAGATACAATCGGCTTTTATATTGAATGCCGGATCACTGACCCTTCAGGCATCTTTGATGATTCTACCGGGTCGCAAGGTCAGGGTGTATACCTTTTCTGGGACAATGATGGAGAGCTGGTCGTTGATGCTCATGAAGCAACGATGTTCAATTCGTCAGGTTCTTATTATAGAACGGATTCGCTCATACCGGCACAAGTGCAAGGCAGTAATTTTGTATATGAAGTCTATGCCTATGATAATGATTTTGATACCCAGCATCCAAGTGATCGGACTCAAGGAACGAGTGGGCTTCAAAATATCACTATTATTGATGTAAGAGGACCGGCTGCTACTAATATTCTTGCTGACCCTAACCCGACATGGGGTGCTGCAGAGTTAGCTTTGACCGGTATTATCTCAGACACCCTACTCGGTAATTCGAACATTTACGGTGCTGAGTATTTCATAGATGTTCCAGGAACAGATAGTACCGGAAACATAATGTCAGCTACTGACGGTTTATTCGATGAAGTAACTGAGGATGTATACGACACGCTTGATATTTCTTCATGGCAAATAGGGTCTACGCGATGGTTATTTGTCCATGGTCTTGATGCAGCGGGTAATTGGGGTGATTTCGACTCGGTACTTGTTTATGTATCAAACCCTGAAGATACCATACCACCTTATGTAATGACAACTTCACCTGATAGTGGTGAGACCGGTGTATCACTCAATAGAAATATATATATCGTTTTTAGTGAACCTTTGGATACATCATCATTAGATACAACCAAGTTTCACATAAGCGGGAGTATTAATCCGTATTATAGTTATACGTATTCTTATGATACTTTAGACTATGCTGCAGTAGGGTTAAACCCTGATTCCCTTTTTGCAGTTAACGAAACTATTTTCATCGATGTATCGCAGGCTATTATAGATACAGCGGGTAATGGTATGTTAGTGCCGTATTCATTCTATTTTATCACCAGCAGCACAGTCGATACGATCGGTCCGGTTGTACAAACACCAAGTGCATATCCAGATACAACTGAGGGAGCACACCTCTGCATTATTTCGGCAGTCATTTCCGACAGCACGACCGGGATGTCGCCGATCCGGGGTGGAGAGATCTTTGTTGATTCTATTGGTCCCAATGGTTCAGGCCAGTCAATGATACCGAATGACAGTATCTGGGATGAAATTGCCGAAGATGTCCACAAACAGGTAGATATTTCTTTACTTTCTCTTGGTGTGCATTGGTTCTATCTACATGGTCGAGATGATGCAGATAATTGGGGAGATATTGACTCGCTCTCTATTATCGTCACACCAGATGATGATACACTTGGTCCTACTTTTTCTGACTTTTATCCGGATTCAGTGCCTGATACATGCGGGTTTTATATTTATTGTGCGATAACTGACCCATCCGGTGTTTATGATGATTCGACCGGTTCTAATGGTCAGGGTGTTTATTTATTATGGGATGATGATGGGGAACTGCTCATTGATTCTCATGAGGCAAAAATGTCTTTGTTATCCGGAGATACTTTCAGGATAGATATTGAAATACCGCAGCAAGCGAATAATGTGAATTTTGTTTATGAAATTTTCGCTTATGACAATGACTTTGATTTTAATGAGCCCCAAGACCGCACCCAGGCACAGAGCGGCATGCAGAATATTATTGTCTACGATGGACTGGGCCCATACACTTCATATACTCAAGTGTCACCACCAAACCCGCCGGCTGGGATAAGTCAAGTTGTAGTTTATGCAACCGTGTCAGATAGTGCTACAGGATCATCAATAATAAATGGCGCTGAGGCATTTCTGGATTCTGTCGGTGCAAATGGTACTGGTATTGCAATGCTACCTCTTGATAGTATCTTTGATGAGATCCAAGAGGAAGTATTTGACACAATCCCGGTAAGCGGCTGGCAGGTAGGTGAAAATCATACTTTCTATGTGCACGGGCGTGATGTGCAGGGCAATTGGGGATTCTTTGATTCGACAACTGTATATGTGATAGAGTACATTGATACAATACCACCATGGGTCGGATTGACATTTCCTGATAGCGGTGAACTGGATATTCCACTCAATACCTGGATATATGTGACCTTTAGTGAGCCGGTTGATCCAACGACCGTTACGAGTGACAAAGTTCTGATCGATGGTCATACTGGCGGCAATTATAGTTTTTGGATGTCATATAATTCTATGGACAGTACATTGTCCATAAATCCATACAATGACTTTGCACCCTATGAATCAGTCGATGTTTATATCGCTTCAGGTATCCAGGATTTAGCTGGAAATCCTATGACCAGTTCATTTTGGTGGTGGTTTAGAACTGGAGCAGCTTCTGATACTTTATCACCCACAGTAACTGCGATCGATGTTACGCCCGATACTGTACAGCCGGCAGAATTCGTGGTATTGACCGGTAGTCTCATTGATAATCAGGAAGTTTCGAATGCCGAATTCTTTATTGATAGTATTGGCAGCAATGGTTCTGGCTATGCGGTATTGCCGGTCGATAGTTTTGGCCTGCCTGTGGTCGATGTCTTTGATACGATCCGTACTGATACAATGACTCTTGGTAGCCATATGGTCTATCTGCATGGCATTGATGCCTCTGGTAACTGGGGTGAAGTTGATTCGGTTTTATTTGTTATCGGTGGAGACGATACGCTTGGTCCTATTTTTGATATTATCGTCGATCCTTCACCAGCATATATCGGAGATTCGATTTATATTAATGCATTGCCAAATGAGGTATTGAATTCTGATTCGGCAGTTGTATGTTCAGTCTGGACCTCGGCCGGCGCGCTTCATGTCCTTGATCTATTACCTGATACTGTAGGTTATGGTAATTGGTTGGGTACGGTTGGTTTTGCCTCTGGTGTATGCCGTATCAAAGTTGCCGGCTATGATGTTTGGCTGAACAATGGTTTTTCTGAAACGAATTTGAGCATTACACCTCGGGGGGAATTCTTACCTGAAGAAATGGTTTATGCCTGGCCTAATCCAGCGCGCGGTAATACTATTAACTTTCATTTCTATATAAATGCTAATGCAGATATCACGATCGATATTTTTAATCTTGAAGGCAAGAGGGTAACTCAAATTGATGGCAGGGGTGAAGGCGGCAGACCTCCGCATCAAGAATCATCGAATGCGATAACTTGGAATACATCGGGTATTGCAAGTGATGTTTATTTATTCAGGATCAATGCGACAAGCGATGCAACAGGGGAGACAAGGTCAGTGATCAAGAAATTTGCGATCGTCAAATAGGAAGAGGAAATGGAATTAAGAAGATTGGAAGTTAAGAAACTCCGAAGCTCAGAACTTCGTAAACTCATAATTTCTCAAATTCCTAAATATCTGATGACTTTTGTAAGTATCTTGTTTTTCTTCCCAGTATGTATGTTTGCGGATGCCGGCGAGACCGGAGCGAGTTTTCTTAATCTTGGAGTTGGTGCTCATGAATTGGCCATGGGTGGAGCGGTGACCGCACTTAGCACCGGTGTCAGCTCGCTTTATTGGAACCCAGGCGGTCTTGGTTGGCTGAACGGTACACAGGCGACCCTTATGCATGCGGAACACTTTCAATCGATAAGGTATGAACATCTCGCGTTTGCTTATGGCACGAAAGCGTTCGGTACAGGGTTTTCAATGAAAGGGCTTTATTTAGGTGAGCTTGAAGAGAGAACGGTTCCGTCGCAGAACCCAATATCGACGTTTGGTGCGTATTTTGTCGTACCATCTTTTACATTTGCAAAGTATATCAGTCGGGGGATTTCCCTCGGTACAAACATAAAGCTTATCTATCAGAAGATAGGTGTTGATAATGCCATCTCATATGCAGGTGACATTGGTATGAGTATACGATCAGGTCTGCCGGGTTTGAAAGCCGGCATTGCGCTTACCAATGTCGGTACGAAAATAAACTTTACAAATAGTTCATTTTCTCTACCCACTCAAATCAGAACAGGATTGGGGTATACGTTGTTCAAGGAGAAAGCCAGTTTCGGATTGGACTTAATAAAACCATTAAAAGATGATATACAGTTCTGTTTTGGTGCCGAAGGACTGCTAATGGAAAAGATCAGCTTACGGGCTGGTTATCGGAGCGGTTTTGGTAATGATGAAGGATTGGCTGGTTTGACCGCAGGTTTGGGTCTTCGAATCGAGAATTTTAATATTGACTATGCCTTTGCAACGTATGGTGCACTCGGATTAACCCATAATTTCTCTCTTTCCTACAATTTTGGAAAGAAAAAAGAGATAAGTGAGAATGAAGAAAGAAAGATCGCTGAAGAACTTCAAAGACGAGCAAGAATGACGGCTGAAGCCTTTTACCAACAAGGTCTTGTTCAGCAAGGAAAGAATGCGTATGATGAGGCATTAAGAAGTTTTGACGTTGCTCTTATCTGGGATCCATATCATGAAAAGGCTGCGCAAGCTACCGAGGAAGTGAGAAAAAAGCTGGAAAAAAGAGAGGTCAATGAGCATCTTTCAACCGGTATTGCAGAGTACAATCATGGTCGTTATCTTGAAGCGATATCTGAATTCGGCTTGGTTCTTGAGATCGATCCGAACTATGAACTTGCCAAACAATGGTTCAATGCAGCTTCGAGTGCCCTGGTTAAAGTTCAAATGGTCAGGATCGAGCACGAACAGGAGATTCAAGATAAAATATCCCTGCATTTCAAGAATGGTCTCGAATATTATTCCAGGAAAAAATTCAGCAGCGCGATCAGCGAATGGAATGCTATACTTGTCCTTGACCCGATACATCAGGAGGCCCGTGAATATATCGGAAAGGCAAGGTTACATCAAAAGGAACAGGTATTGGAGATTTTAAAGAATGTGACTGCTTATATTGATCAAAGTAAGTGGATTGAAGCACTCCATGAAGTAAACCGTGCACTTGCAATAGAACCTGGTAACCAGGTTGCCCTGACCAAGGGCGATGACATCAAAAAGAATCTAAGGAATTTATCTGTTGAATATACTCAGAAGGGTATAAAGCTATATAAAGAAGGTAAGTTCGGGCTTGCTGAGACGGAATTGAAGATGGCGATGACTTATGATAATAATAATATTACGGCAAAGGAATATTTAGATGAGATCAGCGCCAAGGAAAAGGGAGTTTCAGGTAAGGATATCAATGATCTTTATATGAAAGGTGTTGCCGCATACACCCAGGAGAAATATCAACTCGCTGTATTTTATTGGAAACGGGTTCTGGAGATCGATCCAAAGCACGCTAATGCGGCGCGAAATATTCAAAGGGCAGAGGAAAAGGTAAAACTCTACAAAAAATAATCAATAAAATAGACCGGTAATTAAAAATGGGTTATCAGTCTTTCTGTAAAGCAGTTATGTCTGGTATTACCCGCTGTAAAATAATAAATGTGATGTCATCTGATTGCGGTTCTTTGCCGGTAAATGTCTCGATTTCTTTCTTTAGAAGATCCTTAAGATCACTTGGTTTAAGTAAACCATGTTCTCTGATAATGTTTTCTAACCGCTTTTCACTGAATTGTTCTTTGGTACTATTCATCGCTTCGGTTACACCATCCGTATAGAGAAATAACATCTCACCGGTATCGAGTTTCCTCTTTTCTTCAATTAATTGTTCGGCAAAAGTTTTTTCATCAAGAAAACTGATGCCTAAAGGCGGTCCTTCAGGTTTTAAGGTGGACAGCAGGTTCTTTTCAGAATTATAAAGGTAGGCAGGGTTATGACCAGCGCAGCAATATCGCATTTCATTTTCTTCCAGGTCAAAAACCACATAGAACATGGTAATGAATAATCCTTCGGGTATATCTTTGCTCAACATAGAATGGAGCATGGTTAATAGTTGATGCGGTGAGATATTTTTCAACGCCTCGATTTGGATAATACTCCTGGTCATGGCCATTACTAATGAGCCAGGCACACCCTTACCCGATACATCGCTAATAACGACCCCGAAATGGTCCTTATCAATTTCGATCAAATCGTAATAATCACCACCCACTTCTCTTGCTGCTTGGTAATACGCATCTATATTAAGGCCAGGGATTTGTGGCACTGAGCGAGGCAGTAGGGTTTGCTGTATTTCCTTTGCGATCTGCATTTCCTTTTTCATTCTTTCTTTTTCAATAAGCTCTTCCCGTGCTTTTTTCAACTTCTTTGTCATGACTCGAACAGCGTAGGTGATCCTGCCGATCTCATCTTTTCTGGACGTTATGATCTTTCGGTCAAGGTCACCATTTCCGATCGCTTCGATATCCTTTGTTAAACTGCCTAATGATCCGATAATGATCGAGACAAGAACGAGGATACCGCTTATGCCGATCAAGAGAATGACAATAGTCACAAAAGCTACGCCTTTCCTCGCCTGAGTTACAGCATTCTGGATCGCAGCTTGTGATATAGCGACATATGCTGCTCCAATCTTGGTTTTTCCTACCATGATCGGCATTGCAATCTCAAAGACATCTGTTTTATCGGTCATCGTATAGGGTTGAGTGAGGATCGGCTCATAATGCAGTGCCTTGAGTCCAAAAGGGGGTCGGTATCTTTTGCTAATAAGAGAGACATCGGTATGCGCCCATATCGTGTTGTTCTGGTCAATAATGAAGCTATAAATGACACCCTTATTCTTATCCTTGGTATCGTAAACGAGTTTGGCAAGGGCAAGGTCATCTTTCATAACCAGCAGGTCTTCAGCGCTCGTTGCCAGATTATTGCAGATCGCTTCACCCCTGAGTTGGATTTCATTAGATAAGACCCTTGTTTCATGATGTGAAAAGTAGAGATAGATGATGAATATCATTAAAAGTATGAATACAATAAACCAGATCAGGAATTTAGTCTTTAATCCAAACCTGGTGCGGAATTTTTCTTCGCTATTCAATGCGAATAATTATGATTGAGGTATCAGGTTTTTGGTGAGTGTTATTTTTGTCCCTTTACCCAGGACAAGTCCCTGAACCTCTTTTTTTGGCGCCTCGGTAATGTCAATATTGTCGAAAAAATTCTCGAGGAGCCGAAGCCCTGTTTTGGGGAAAGGTTGTGTATCTGTATCAGGAAAACCCTTTCCATAGTCAATGACGTTAATCTCTAATTTTATTGTATCGAGCGTATAGGAAGTTTCAACAACCCCTTCTCTATTATTATTGTAGCCATGAACTACTGCATTTGTCATTAGCTCTTTGGCCATCATTTCTAAAGCGTCATCGTCGATCTCATCCTGGTCGAACTTGGCGATGTCTCTGAATACCTTTTCAAAGAAGATGTAAAGAATACATGAATATTTTATATCACTGGGTACTGTTACATTATTTGAATGTTCTGCCTGTTGGATATAAGGGGTGAGTATCTTTATTTCTTCTGATATCTGTTCATAAGCAAGATAATCCCTGAGTATTTTAAGCCATCGGCTGAGGTACTGAACATTCTTTTGCTCGGCTGATGGTTCTGTTATATATTCAAGTACTGCGTCCGGGATCGTTATTTTTTCTTTGAGTTCTTCAATTCGATCGTACGATTTGAACATGGAGTGGATACCCAGTATTTTTATAGGTTTTGCTACTTTCACATGAGGGGTTGATAGATAGACGGTATTTTTCTTGTGTGCAGCAAGAAACATCAGAAATCCAAGAGCTGTGGAACTAATATATGTTACACGATCCAGATCCACTATGAAGTCGTATCTGTGTATGAGTATTCGTTCTTTCATTTTTGCACGGAATTCCATTACTGGTTCAGTGTCCATTGAGCCGCTCAGAATAAGCGCACAGATATCAGAAGTTCTGTCGAATATAGCGCGTGCAGTGAAATTGGCGTATTCGTAGGTTTCTTTTACTATATTATCATCTTCATTCATAGTATATTATACTCATGTTTATTAATAAATCAAGCGAAATACAATACTTAAAAATCATTTGAGAATAGCTCGAAGAAAGAGTATGAAACCTCTCGTTTCATTCTCGAGTAGTTCTAAGTTTCTTTTTACTTCTTCATACTCCGGATTGATTTCCAGGGCTTTTTTGAATTGTTTAACCGCAGCATCAAAAAGCGACCTCATTTTAATGAGATATGCTTTGCCTAAAGCATTCCTGAGATCAGCATAGATAGGGTATTTTTCTATCTTACTATTCATTTTATCGAGATATTCATCAATAGTGATCGGTGTTCCACGTAGATCGCTGAATTTTGAAAACAACTCGAAATCAGAGATAAATTCATGAACATCCACTCTCTGCATGTTCGTCGCAAACCTATTAAAACTATCGAGTGCCTCAGAATATTTATTCTCTAAAAGAAGATTGCAGGATTCATAGTACAACTGTTCTTGAAACCTGCTGTCCAATATTGAAGCACTTTTAAAATTGAACTTAGCTGCATTAATATCCTGGGCATCTGGTGTCTCTTGCCCGGCTACTTTTTCCTTGAGAATTAAAAGGCCAAGATTGAAATATGCTTCTGCATAATCGTTATTTAGATTTATCGCCTTCTTGAGTTCTTGGAATGCTTCGTCATACATGTCCTTTTCTATATAGGCAAGTCCAAGTTCAAGATAATAGTCCGCATTATTAGGCGCGAGATAGAGCGCTCTTGTGAATTGTGTTATCGCTCTATCGACATCGCCCAATTTCTTGAAAATTTTCCCTAAATTCCGATGAGCGTCAGTCAGATTCTGGTCTGATTTGATAGCTTCTTCAAATGATTTTTGAGCATCCTGGTAAAATCCTTTTTTCAAGAATAGCTCTCCGATTTTATTGAACGCAGCCGCGTGCAATTCTTTTCTTACCTTCTCGGCAAGATCGAGCAAGTGAGAGAGCCCGTCGATCTGGCGATTATGTATCGATTGGATCAAGCCAAGCAAAGATTTTTCTGTGATATTTTTATCATAAGGGTGTTCCTTGACCTCAAGGATTTTACCGGATTTAAATACCTGGCAGATTACCTTGCCGAATTTAGGTTCGCCAAAAGTCTCAACATGATATATTTCGTCATCAAATTTTACGGCACTATCAAGTCCATATGATTTTTGCATTATTCAACTCTTTCTTAATTTTTTCTCTTGCTGCCAGGCAAAATAAAGCCTTTTTTCTCGGGTATTAAGACCCAATCTTCTTAATGTAAAATATGCGTTGAAAATATTGATGTTCTTAAAGCCATATTCAGGTCCACGTAGAAGATGATTAAGTTGGAATAAGTTTAATAATGGGTTATCTTTTACAATCAAACGCACTGTTTCTTCGATTTTCACTTTTTTATCTGTGACATTAGTTTTCGGTTTCTGAACCTCAGGTTTTTCTATTGTGACTGGCTCGGCAACTGAATATCCGTAATAATTTATGCCTTCTTCTATTTTTGGGAAATATTTTATCACCTTTGTCAAATCCAGGAGTTTATAAATAGAATGTACATCCTTGGTCATCTTTACGAAAACGATGTCCCCGCCTTTGTCTCTATTTTCTTTGATGCGCCCTAAAATCACTCCCCACCCGGCCGAGGATACATAATCGACACCCCCGAAATGGATAATAAAACGACATACATTATTGTCAGTGGAAAGAAGCTCCTTCTTTAAAAGCGGAGCGGTTACAGTATCAATGTATCCGTCCAATGTCAAAAGAGCGATATTTTTGTCTTTACCTATTAATCGTGATGTTATTCTAAGTCCGGTGTTTTGATCCATGATATTTCACCATTATAAGTTGGTTGTATTTTTGTTTTCTGACATACCTCACTTCATCCATTAGATGTTCAATCATTGACAGACCGAGCCCGCCTTCTTTTTGAACTTTGATAATGTCATTAGGTGTTCTTCGTTTTGCTTTTTTTATTTTAAATGCTCTTCCAGAATCCTGCATATATATGGTAATTTTAGTACCATCACTGTCAAGTCTGATGTTGATACTTCCTTTCATATTTCTGTATGAGTGTTTGATGATATTTGTCAAAGCTTCATCAACCGCAGCCTTTATCTTGTATATTTCAGTGCGTTTTAAACCGAGTTGTCGACATATATTTGCCATAAAATTACGTACCTCATTGATAGGATAAAAGCCACAGCATAACGTAAGTTCAACCTTCCTCATTACAGATTATATTTATGGTTGTTCTGTTGTCAAGTAGATAGATTGACAAATATGATCTATTGGATATAATGAGTCAACGTACGTTGAAATATGGATTTTGTCCCGATCTTTCAAAGCTGTCATTAAAATATAGAAGGATCGTGGATCCCGCTGAGCGGGAGGATTTGTCCGCCAAACATTGTGGCGGATTGTGATTTCCCGCAAAAGCGGGTACGGGCCTGTAGCTCAGTTGGTTAGAGCAGCTGACTCATAATCAGCGGGTCGGGGGTTCAAGTCCCTCCGGGCCCAGTGTTTTAGAACCGAGGCTTGCCTGCGCCGTAGGTGCAGCCCGCACGGGGACCGGGTAATCCATCCTTATGTTGTCATTGCGAGTCCTGAGTCTATCGAAGGACGAAGCAATCTCTAAATTTATTACACGGAATTCAGATCCTGAATTCACTTCAACATCTATGCAAAATGCAAAGCTATAATCCTGAGCACATTCACTTCGTTCAGTATAAACTCCGTCGAAGGGCCTGTCCTGAGTGAAGCCGAAGGGATTTGACGCCGATTCACCGCATAGGTCGATCACATGTAATACACGGGGATAAACAGGATTTTGGTTTTGTTTTTTTGTGTTGAACCCCAGAAATTCCTGGTCAGAACGATCGTATATTCAGGATTAAATGAGTCGATGAAACTTGCGAGACTGCGCGAAATTTTTTCCGTGTTAAAATTGGAATACTTTATTTCAAGTGGCAATATATTGTTTTTTGCCTGCACAATAAAATCGACCTCGGCACCGGCCTTTGTGCGCCAGAAATTGATTTTCTCAATGCCCTGTAATATCTCATTTAACCGTATGAACATCGCATTCTCTACGATTGCTCCAGCGTCCGAGCGTGCTGAAAGACCATTGAAATTCTCCATAAGATTGTTTCTAAAGCCCATGTCAAGAAAGTAGATCTTAGGATTTTTCGTTAGTTCTTTTTGACGGTTCCTGAAGAAAGGTCGTATCGTCTTGCACATGAACGTTTGTTCAAGAATATTCAGGTGTTTTTTCAGATTGCGATAATCAAGACCGGACGCTTGCCCGAGATTCTGATAAACCAGTATATTGCCTATTTGCGCAGCCAGATGCTGGGACAGGAGATAGAGTTTTCTCTCAGTTGCAAGTTCCAGAAGCGTCTTGATATCTTTTAGAATATAACTATTATAAATATCAGATAATAATTTTCTTTGGATATTCTCTTTTTGTGCAATAACCACCGCCGGGTATCCACCCCAAATGCAGAATTCCTCGAATCGATCGATAAACTCGTCAGCATAGATATCGATTTCTGATTTGATCTTGAATGGGTGGTCGTTAAACATCCATTGTAGTATCTTTGTATTATTCTCAATATAGAGTTTTTTTAATCGAGCATCATGTACGTTGAGATATTCTTTGAAATTAAAAGGGTAAAGGGAGAATGTCAGCATTCTGCCGACCAAGTACTTGCCCACTTGTGCTTTGATGTCGAGAGAAGAAGACCCCGTAATGATAATCTTTATTTCTTTTACTGTATCATAGATCAATTTCAATTTCTGACCGCCGTCAACTGCATACTGAAATTCATCGATCATCAAAAAGAATGGATGGGTAGTTTCCTGCGGCAAATACGATTGGACAAAAGATACGGGCTCCGACTCGAATTGAGCAAGAAGCTTACGGTCTTCAAATGTGACTGTCTTTATACGGTCAGCGGTTACTCGCATCTCTTCTATGAGGTATGATTTCAATAACTCTAAAAAGGTGGTTTTTCCTGACTGCCGTGGGCCAATTATGGCAATATACTCTTGCCGTTTTAAAAACGGTTTAATCGTAGAAATTAAATCACGTACATATATCATCTGAACCTCACTATTTTTGCATTCATTGTAATTTTAGTATAACTAATTTTGCAAAATTGTCAAGAACAGATATGGTCTATATACTCCGGTTAAACCAGAAGCAATAATCTTGGACGGACAGTCCGATTCATATGTTAGACCACGTTTTTTAGTATCACGGATTATTAATACGGATAGTTTCTAATTTCGAGCATGTCCTGAGCACATTCACTTCGTTCAGTATAAACTCCGTCGAAGGGGTCAGACCCCATCCATGCCTTTTTTATTGTATATTGTTGGTATTTAGACCCGAATGCGTTCTCGGTTTACCTGACCTTCACGATCCTTAGAAGTTCGGAAGATGAATTTTGCCGCTGCACGAAATAAATCCCAGGAGCGAGATCAGCTCCTATCCAGTCGCCTTTATATGTTCCCATCATTCGGCCTGAGGCATCGTAGAGGTTAAAACTTTCTTCCGCAAATCCGGGTATCGTGGTATAGGATCCAAAGGGATTAGGATAACTCCGGAGCCCAATAACACAGCCGGGTTTTTGTGCACTTGCCTCTTCGATCCCGGTTTGCGGGTAGAATCTTCCGTAAACATCGCCATCGCTAAAGCTTGGATCCACCCTGGAACCGACAACCAGATACATGGTGCCTCCGAACCCACATCCTCCAAACGGAATATTGTTGTCTATTGAGTCAAGAACCACAAATGGCACGTCCATCGGGACGCCCGATGGAGTCCAGAACCTCCCCAAGAGCTGCCGATCATAAAGCTGTGTCCATGTTATCAGGTAATTACTGCCGTCGCAAGCAACACTGGGAAAGCGAGGATACTCTGTGGAATCACAGATAAGTATCGTTTGTTCGACCGAACCCGAAGTGGTAATGAAGCGTCCGTACAGCATGGTAGCGGAACCTGTAGATTCGTGTTGACCCAGCAAATATCTGGTCCCGTCAAAGGCAAGCGATGTCGAATTGTCGCTGTAATATGGTCCGCCATCGATCAAGAAGTTACTGCCAACCAGTGAACCGGTCTTACTGACAAACTGCCCATAAACATCTTTGTCTCTATCGGGGATTACCTCAACCCAGGCCACCAGGTAGTTCGTGCCGTCATACGCAACTGAAATATCGCGCGCGAAATTGTTGCTGATCTGTATTTGACCGCCGATTAGGTTTCCGCTCTTGC
>JBARXB010000006.1:0-7403 GCA_049647165.1 bacterium | reverse complement strand
CTCATAAAGGTGCTCTTGGGATAGCGGCAAAAATCGGTATCTGGTTCATGATGGTGTCTTTTGGTGCATCGTTTGGTTATACGGTCATGGCGCGTATTTCTCTTTTGATCGGTAGAATGTATTTCTTACTCCACAATTGGTTACATTTGATATAATGGTCGGCTTTGAAATAAATCTGAAAGAATTCTTGCTGGGTGATGTTCTGCAATTCCTGGCACGTGTTAAGAAATCTGGAGTTCTCAAAGTCGGGGGTGGTGCATCAGGTGAAATATATATAAAGGAGGGTTTGGTTATACATGCTACTGATGGTGCCGAGAAAGGAATGGAAGCGCTTTTAAATCTTTCGTTTGTTGATCTCGAGACCGGAAGTTTTGAGACCGGTACCGACGCGCCGGAAACTACTATATCTGATGATCTTGGCAAACTAACCGAGAATATTGAAAAAAGGCGTATCGAATTTGAACAGATAAAAAAGAACATGCCGCCTATGGATACGGTCTATAGTAAATCAACGCGCGATCTGGAATCAGCGGTTGCTTTACGAAGAACTGATTGGCAAATCCTTGCCCTGGTTGATGGTAAGCGCAAATTAGGGGATGTGATTACAGAATCAAAGATCGGTGGCTATGAAGCAGCAAAGACGATAACCTGGCTAAGAGAACAAGGTTTGATATTCGACCCTTCAGAAGCTGAGCGTATCATGTCGAAATTGTCAGGGTTTCTCGGGATTGTGTTTGAGGATTTTGGCAAGAATGGACTGAATTGGATGAAACAGTGGGCAGAAGATAGTGCTGAGAATAAAAAGGTTTTTAACGTGTTTGATATTAACGAAGAGACTTTCAAGATCAGTGTGGTCGGTGAGCTTACTCAATCTGAAATAGACCAAGGGATAGATAATTTTCTAAAATACCTGGAGGCGAAAGGCCCCAAGCTTTATGGCAAAGTCCTCTTTAAGAAGAAATGGCAGGGTTTTAAGAACAAAATTAATGCCAAATAGAACGAGTAATGGAAGCCCTTGATAAAATAGAAGACATAATTAGCTATGCACTGGTAAATGCTGAGGATGGTTCTATTTTCCAGGAGAAAAGCACGGGTGCTGCACCGATTGGAGATTTAACCGCCTTCTTCTCTTCAGCTGGTGAGGTGATACGAGATAGCCTCTTCATGGGTAATATTAAATGCCTGTCGCTTTGCTATGGGAATAATCGCCTGGTCATTTTTCCGCATGAATCCAAATACATCGGGGTCGAGATAGTAAGAGGGAAAGAGCCCGTTGAGATAATTGAGAAAGTTGTTTCTTCACTTACTATTGAGGAAGCACCAAAGATCGAGTTACCGCGCAGTATCGGTTCCAAGGTCAAACAAATCAATCTGCTTGTCGATGAATTCGGTGGTGCCGACAAAAAAACACACTGGCTTGAATTACTAAAGCAAGGTATAGATGTTCTAGGTGGTGATATTCTGCCCTATGTCGGTATTATCAATGAAGAATTGGCTTTTCGGGAAACTCCACCGTCTGAAAAAGAAGATGATTTTGTCCAGGGATTGCGTTCAATAATCGATTTTCTTGTCAAGAAAGCAGTTGAAGAAATGGGTTCTTCCCAGGCAAGGGCAAAAGTTCAGGCGGTCATTGAAAGGATGAAATAGGATGGCGCAGGAATTACTCAATAGTTTTGAAGAGAAGGGTTTGTCTTGCCCATTCATTGCTGCCCGGTCCGGTGATGTGATCGTTGCATCAAGCGGTGAATCGATGAAAAGCGAGATCGCTCAAATGACGACGGTGATATTCGAGACCATAGGAGCGGTTGGTGATCTTGATATTGACCAGATCGAGATATTGGCTGACGCAAAGTGTCTTGTTCTTGCACTTGATCAAGAGAATCTTATGGGTAGTCTCTTCGACCAATCCGAGGGTGTCGTTTTAGAAAATGTATGGTCGACTCTTCAGGAGCTCAAAGAACAATTAAGCGGTGTTGCAGTTGCTGAAAAAGAAAAGGTTAAAGAGGAAGTAAAAGAAATTCCTAAGGAAAAGCCAAGAGAAGTACCTGAGGAAAAGCCCGAGCAAAAACCAAAGGTCAAGATCGATGCGAGTATTTTGGATACCATGAAAGATTCAATGAAGGATTATTTGGGAGATTTTACGGATCGAATTTTCAAGAATCAACTGAAAGCACAACGTATAAAAACAGAAGAATTATATGATGCTGATGCGCGTCGTTTAATTTTCGCCCTTGGTAAAGCAGCAGGTATGATAATCGGACCTTCCAAAGGACATAAAATGACCAATAAATTATTAGAACTACTTAAATGAAAAATCCTAGATTCAAAGCACTAAATTCCGTCTTGCGTCGAACACTCGATGTGAGACATAAACAATATCGAGACTCAAATTCTCCAAATTTGAAACGTTCAAGTAATTTGGATT
The DNA here is from genome assembly GCA_049647165.1 of bacterium. GTDB lineage: Bacteria > Hydrothermota > Tepidihabitantia > SM23-42 > SM23-42 > JAUVZL01. Next base: position 4,978 of record JBARXB010000006.1, on the reverse strand, counting down.
TTGGACATTTGAATCCCGCTCATCTGCGATGGGCGTGGATGAATCTGTCTGGGGTTTCGATATTAGAAATTGGAAATTGTCGTTGAGGGGGTAAACATGATTCAAAATCTTTTAATAGCTGCACCATTCGGAATCGACCCCGGAACCTATCGGTCGCTCGCAGTAATCCCCAATTATTTGTTAGTCCTTGGCGCAGTTTTATTATGGCTTGCCTTTATTGTATTGGGAATCATTGCACGCCGCTACGAAATCGTATTAGGTGAACGTACAAATTGGCAATTCATAGTTTTTGCGCCAACCGGTATTCTTCTTTTTGCTCTTATTCAACTGTATTATTGTGGTTTCGGTGGTAAAATGATGCTACCAAAGGGTGGTCAAAATTACCTCGCATACACTTTGTTTCTCATCTCGGGGATACTATCTCTAGTTGCCAATCTTAAATTCTACTCGGTCACGAGAAGAAAATGATGAGAAACCCTAAATCCGAAGCCCTAAATTCTAAACAAGTTCAAAATCCAAATTTTCGAAATTATAATCGGTTTAGACCTATGGATTTTGTGTCTTGGTATTGTTTACGTACAGATTTTCCGCCCGAGGCGGATGAGCCTCAGGTTCACGATATTAGTATTTAGAATTTTTTAAAAGGAGGATGATATGAGAGCGGATATTCCTGCTGAGATATTATTTATTATCGCCATTCTATTAACGATAGTGTCATTAGTGGTTTTTGGCCTGATAATCAAACGCTTATTAGTTCTTATAAAAGGCAAGGCCATTTGGATCTTCCCGATTCTCGGTAGTCTATTTCTACTTGCACTTGCAGTATTTCATATTTATCGGATGCTATTCTATTTTCCACTATTAGGGACAGCAGGACCAGCAGATCTTTTTGATTTGATCGTAGGATCGCTAAGTCTTTCGCGTATTGAGAGTTTTTTATTGCTGGGTTCTGGGCTATTTTCCCTTATTGGAGGTGTGCTGTATTATGCAGCAAGTTCCAAGTAAAATCCCGTTCAGACTAACTTGACTTTTAAATGTTGACGGGTATAATAACTTTATGAAAGGAGGAAATATATGCTAAGGGATTTTCAGTTAGGCGTTGAAGGTGGCGGTGGTTTTGTGATGTGGTTTTTGCTCATATGCGCAGTAATTGGTATTGGTATTATTTTAGAGAGACTCTATAGTCTTTTCCTTAAAGCAAGACTCAATCCAAAATCCTTCCATGAAAAACTGACTTCAACGATTGATTCACAGGGTATTGATGCGGGTATTGCGCTGTGTGATCAGACCGCTGCGCCAGTGGCAAAAATTCTAAGAACAATCCTGGTAAAAGCGGATAAGGGAAAGGATGCAATGGAAGAGATGGTTTCTCGAAGTGCCGCAACAGAACTTGCCTTTCTTGATCGCGGCATGGCTTTACTCGGTGGCCTTACAACAGTTTCGCCGTTTCTTGGATTCTTGGGAACAGTTATCGGCATGATCACCGCTTTTGCTGCAATCGCTCTTGCCGGAGAGGTAGAACCGACCGTTGTTGCCAGTGGTATTTCAACTGCTCTTATTACTACAAAATGGGGGCTGATGATTGCGACACCACTTGCTATTATTCACATTCTTTTCTCAACCAGAGTCGATGGATATACACGAGATATGGAAGAAGCAGCAAGTTCACTTATCGATTACCTGATTGAGTCGTACCCTAAAAGGAAAAAATAATGCAGCTGCGGGAAAAGAAAAAGAGAGTATCCGGTATCCCGACCGGTTCAATGGGTGATGTTGCGTTTTTGATTCTCCTTTTCTTCCTTGTATCGACTGTCTTTACAAAAGACAAAGGTCTAAAAATGCTTCTTCCTGAAAAAACGACCGATCAAGAAAAAGTGACCGTGGTGCCCGAAAATATTATCACCCTGGCGATCAATCCAGCAGGCGAGGTAAAGGTTAAGGCTCCTGGACATGATGAGTATCTAACAAAACAGGAATATGATAGAATAAGGGGGATTGTTGAGGAGAAGTTGCTTGAACGTGATACCCTGCTCGTCATTTCCTTGCGTGCCAGTAAGGAAGCGCCTTATTCAAGTATGGTTCACGTGCTTGATCAGATAAAACTCGCAGAGGTAACAACCGCAGATGGTCGGGAATTGTCCGCACGTAAGATAAGTTTAATACCAACGAGTGAGGAATAATGAGAAAAAGCATTATTAGAATGGCCACAAAATCCAGCGAAATACCCACTGCATCGACCGCTGATATTGCATTTCTTCTAATTTTATTTTTTATGGTTACAACAGTTTTTAGACCAACAGTTTTACGCATACTTTATCAGCTGCCTGACGCGGAATCCACCGAGAGAATATTAATACGCCGTAATGTCAGTTATATCTGGGTGGACAAAGATAGTAGAATATATATAGACGATCACATTGTGAGTGTTGATGTGCTGGCCGGAAAGGTAGCGCCCAAGATCTGGGACAACCCCGAACTTATAACCATGCTCAATGTTGACCAAGATGTTAGTTATGGTGTTGTCGATGGTATCCTCGATCAGCTAAAAGAAGCAAAGGCTTTCAAGATTACCTTTGCTACAGAATTTAGGAGATAATGATGCGCGATCTTAAAATGATGTACGGGGTATATTTAAGAGTCGGAATGTTTTCCAGTTTAATGCTTGTTATCCTCGTTTTTCTTCTGGTTCCATATTCTGAACCACAGCCCTATAAGCTCAAAACCGAGATCATAACGATGGTTGAGGAAATTTCGGCTCAGATGGAAAAGTATGAAGAACCGCCGCCTATGGAACGACCCAAGGTGGCGGTTGAAGCAGAAAGCGAAGTTGCCGAGGAAGCGGTTGAAACAATGGCGACATCAGAGTTTCAGGAAGATCTGATAAGGACCATGCCCACTGGACCGGATATTGAAATCGTTCCCTATTATAAAGTTGAGGTTAAACCACAACCAGTTTTCAACCCGATCCCCAAATATCCTGAACTTGCTAAACAAGCAGGTATTGAAGGTACGACTGTTATAAAAATGCTTGTCGATATTGATGGCAGCGTGATGGAGGTTAAAATACTGAAGTCAAGCGGTAATCAGATGCTGGACCAATCAGCCCTTGCTGCAGCGAAGAATTCTAAATTTACACCTGCGAAACAACGGGATAAATTTGTCCGTGTTTGGGTCTCCAGACCGTTTCGATTCAAGCTACAATGAGGAATTGCGGTAGTTTTTCGCCACTTGACAATCAGCTTAATTCAATTATAATTCTATAGAGGGAAAAAGGAGGTGAGGCGATCAAGAAAAAAACAAAATGTTGGACGAAGGATAGAAAAATAATGTACATGATGGCAATGGAGGACATTATGTATATTAACATTAATAATAATAAGGAGGAATAAAGAAAGGAGGATTGACCATGAAGAAGAGCCTTCTAAGCCTCTTGATGATTGTAGGTATGTTATTTATTGCCTGCGGAAATGAACCACCGGAAGAATTCTACAGTGGAACACCAGAAGACAGTACAGCGATTCAGACCCTGCTCGATAACAACCCAGAATTACAGGTTGGTACTGATATGTTCGATACAAGCCTTATTGCGATTACACTTGATAATGTAGGTTTCGTGGTTTCAGACAGTTATTTTCGGGTGGATTCGACGATCATTAAGCAGCATGTTGATATGTGTGGTTTCAAAGATATCGAAAGGAATCTTAACTATGATTTCTGGTTCGCTAAAGATACTACATGTACAGTATATCTGTACGATACATTCGACGTTTACTCGTACATGCATTGGGATGAGCGGCGTACTGGATACTATTTTTGGCAGGGCGATACAGAGCCAGATTTAGACACGGTTTTCATTGACAGCACAGGCGATAATGATTCATTAGCCATGACTGGAAACGGTAAACGGATCATCTTCTTTGATTACGATGGTACTGATTGGGATCTAAAGAGAATATCTTACGGGACATATAATTTCCCGGCGGCCGGTACTGATGTCCCGAGTATTCAAGAGGTGAAATTGATATGCGATAATGGTGATCGAGATTCGATAATTCAATCAACTTATGACACGCTTTATACAGGACATGTTATGAACCGTTTTCGGGCGGTCGATTCGCTCCTCGTCATTGATTATGCAAACCTGACATCGGATAGTCTGATAACGATTCAGACGATCCTCGGTTTTGGTACTGTTACTGATACCATGGTTCAGTGGTTTGCATCGATAGGTGGCGAGAACAGAGTCTATTTACCGCGCGTTACTGGCGGCGCTTTTGGTGCACTGAAAATAACCGGTTCTGGGATCACCAATCTCTATATCGAATGCGTTGTGCAAGGTGGTTATTATTATGTTCAACCACGTGGTGAATATGAAGCACAAGTGTGGCTCGTACCAGTGAGAATACAATAGGAGGTATGCAATGAAGAAACTGTTATGCCTATTATTTGTCGGGGTCTTTCTGTTTGCATCTGACTACGGTAGGATATCTGGTCGGGTTACTGATGAGGAGACAGGTGAGGCCCTGATTGGTGCTGATGTTTATTTACAGGGTACTGAATTGGGTGCTGCGACTGATGTCAGTGGTGAGTATTCGATCCTGTATGTTCCGGTCGGGACGTATCAGGTAGTTGCTGCCTATGTAGGTTACAATGAGTTTACCTATACCCGGGTAGTGGTGAATGCTGACCAGACCACGGTGCTTAATTTCAAGTTACCGCCTACCGTGATTACGGTTGGTGAGGTTGTTTCGGTTGCCGAGCGTCCGATGATTGTGATCTCGGAGACTTCGACCGGTCATGCGGTGACGTCGCAGGAGATGGGACGTTTACCGGTCACGACGATCAACCAGGTTATCACTTTGCAGGCGGGTGTTGTTGAGAGTGATCTGGGTACTCATGTGCGTGGTGGTCGAGCGGATGAGATCACTTATTTTGTCGATGGTATCGTGACCAAGGTGCCGAACTTTGGTTGGCAGTC
>JBARXB010000005.1:0-129474 GCA_049647165.1 bacterium | reverse complement strand
GATAAGGTACTCTGTCCCTTTTGTATGTTTACCTCAAAATATATAGATCTAACGATAACTGATGAGGGTTTTTATATATGTCCGAGCTGCAATGCAAATTTTTCTTATGAAGAACTCATGCAGCTTTACAGCTTCACTCAATTCAATTTTGAATTGAAGGACAGTAAGTTCAATCCAAGTATATAGTAGAAGATTCAAGTGGTAATTTACTTTTCAAAAATTTCTATTACTTCATTAACAGCCGGCATGCGGTTGTGTTTATAGAAAAAGATCATTCGGTAATGTTCGTGGTCAGTTACGTAAAAATCGTCGTTGACTAAATCGATAGCAACCGTTTTATTACTCGCAAAATAGTTGCCGATAATAAATTCCAGGATAAGCATAACAGCGGCAATTGCGATGGTGATCGGCATCCGCAGAAACTTTATAGAGAATACCTTTTTCTGCCGCATCTTTTTTGGTGTCGGTTTTGCATAGGCCATTTCAATTTGACCTGTGGACAGAAGACGATATAAGAATGAGTAAGTACGGAACTTCCCCAATCCTGAAATTTCGATCATATCATCGACACTACGATGGCCATTAAGCAAAGATAAAACACGTTCTTCTTCGGCCGATGGTTTTAATTTGAGTTCCGGGCGTTCGACTTTCTTAAAGACGATATCACCTGATGTAATAGATTTACTGATTTTGGACCATTCATCAAACCGACGGGCAGCCTCAAGGATCAATCCTTCGGTGTTCATGCGTATTCTTATCATGCTTTTCGGATAGATAATTGAGTTCTGTTCGAATTTAAAGGCGCCGTCATTCCAGGTAAAGATCTCGTCAACGACTTCCTGTATTTTAAATTTTATAAGACTTTCTACTTGAGTCCTGGTAACGTACTTATCTTCCAGGATAATGTTCATTACAGGTCTTTTTGTTTCACTGTGAATTTCTTCGACCAGCTCATAAACATTCTTCCCGATTATCCCTGATCTAACCAGATATTTCTCCATCCTTTCTGACTTTTCACCTTTTTCGTAAAAGGCTCCTGTGACTTGCCCGGTGGAGAATCCTATATCGACTACTTCATTGCGCCGTTTTATCTTTAAAACCCCAGTAAGATTCTCCTGCGATATTAATTGCATGACACTCGACAGATTAAGACTTTTTAGATCGCCTTCAATGGGCATGATGCTCCCTGATTATAGTAAAAGATATTATATAAGAAATTATAGCAATCATGGCAGCGAAAACAAAGAAAACAGAACCAAGTGGTAGAATTATCCAACCGGTTGGTCTTACGAAGATCTGCGGGGAGAAAAGAGGGATATAGCCGAGCAGCACCAGACACACAAGGATCGAACCGACAAGATGTTTTTTAATGTATATCAATCCGGCACCGGGGATGATGATATTGAGTGCATAAAGTATGATCTTTTTAGTCGATCTTCTACGTCTACCTACAGTTCTTCGTAAAGCCTGTTCGATTTCATCTTTTTTTGTTGACTTAAATTTTGTGAAACATTCCCTGCAGATTATCTCTTGATCGATTTCTTGTGAACAATCTTTGCATATAGGACGCGCGCAGCTGCTACAAAAGAATGGCGGGGATAATTTAAAAGGAATAAAACTCATTATCAGAATAAGAACCAGAGGGATTATATAAGCAGTTTTAACAAAGCCATTGCTTTCTAAATTCTCGGCCAAAACATTTTTGTAAAGATCATTATTATCCGGTGAGATATCAATAAAGTTTTCATAGACGCTTGTTAAGCCTCTTCGACGGGCTTCTTCCATATACCTGGAGGATTCTGAATATTCGATATTTCTAAGCTTTAATAATCCCAGATTGAAATATGGTTCCCCACGGTCCTGTATGTATATCGCCATATTATACAATGATTCAGCAAGCGCTGTTTCATCATATGCCGCATAGATATTAGCCAAATTATTGACAATGGCGATATCCCTTTTGCCACCATAGAAAAGGCCTTCATAAAGCTCCATAGCTTTCTCTGTGTTACCTTGTTGCTTCAAACCATAGGCTAAGAATTCTCGATCAATATCCTGTATTTCCTGTGCATTGATCGCGGTATCGTATGTTACGAGGTCATATATTTTACGGCTTTGATTATTCTCTTTAAGAAAAACCATAAAATTATTGATAGGCAGAGAAAGTACGAAAATAAGCAACAAGATAATAAGATCCAATCTTAACCAGTTCTTTTCCCGTGTCGTCATCACAAGCATAAGAAGAAAAGCATAGCATACGAAAATAAGGTACGGATTACGCAGTACTATGATCGGTATCAAAAGCACCAAAACTTTCAGAATATCTGCGAATCGAAAGTGAAATCTTGGCCAGATCTGGTGACCTAAAGCTGGTAGATAGTAAACAATTTTTACGATAACATAGATCACTCCCCAAAGAAATGCCGTGGCAAAAGCTAAGATTATCAAATTGGTCATGGCAAAAAGTTGATTTCTAAAATCAGATAACACAGGGAGAAATAAAGCTGTTTGAATATGACGTAAATCACGACGCATAAGAGCTAAAGATATAAAGGATAAGAAATTCTCAACCGCCGCCGAGTCAAGGTGAGCGGCAAGATGTAATTTACTAACTTTTATGTTATAATCAGTAGCTTCCTTGGCTTCCCAACGAAGAACTGCTGATAAATAGAAATTTCTTCTCATATGGAGCTTCTTAAGAAGTGAGTCAGCCTGGGGGTTGCCTGAAGTGCTGCGCCAGAACCAGAGCACGACCGGGTCGTCAGCAAAATCGGATATGCTCTGATGGCCACGGGTAAGGTTGATAAATACCGAATCGCTTGCCGGTGAATCGACAAAATACTGATAATTTTTACTGAATTGAGCAATAAAAAGTAGTAGAAAAATCGACATAATCGGCTATATTATAGGGTATTTTTTTGTTCTGTCAATACCAGAATCAATCGCAGCCAAAGTTCATCTTTAAGTTGTAAACCTCTATATTTCGAGGGGAAGCTTGACTTAGGGATGTTTTCGGATATAATATCTTTGTATGTTTCAATTGGGAATCATTTTTTGAAGTTGTGTTTAAAATATAGAGTTAGTTCATAGCATTGGAAAGGAGGCTTCAATGCCTGAAGTCAAGATTTTGGAAGAAGTTTGTAAGGGATGCGGCCTATGCTGTGATGAAGTATGTCCTGAGGGCATCCTTATCCTTGCACCTGACCGGATCAACTCAAGTGGTTACCACCCAGCAATGGTTACTGATATGGAAAAATGTAAAGGTTGCGGATTCTGTTATATGGTGTGTCCAGAACCGGCGATTGAAGTTTACAAGTGAGGGGGGTGACATGGCTGAGAAGAAATTAATGTATGGTAATCACGCAATAGTCGAGGGGGTACTGGCAGCAGGTTGCCGTTTTTTTGCTGGTTACCCGATTACGCCACAAAATGAAATTCCAGAATTAATGTCGATAAGAATGAATGAAGAGGGTGGCGTTTTTATTCAGACTGAAAGTGAAATCGCGGCTATTAATATGCTTTTTGGCGCTGCTGCTGCAGGCAAGAGAGCGATGACATCGTCATCCTCACCGGGCATCAGTCTTATGCAAGAAGGGATTTCATATATGGCGGGTGCGGATATGCCAGTACTCGTTGTCAACGTCGTTAGAGGTGGTCCTGGACTCGGGAACATTGCACCTGCACAGTCTGATTATTACCAGGCGACCAGGGGTGGCGGACATGGTGACTATTTCACGATAACCTTGGCGCCAAATTCGGCTCAGGAACTATATGAATTTCCTAAACTGGCCTTTGAATTAGCCGAGCAATACCGGGTACCGGCGTTGCTTTTAGCCGACGGTCTTTTAGGTCAGATGATGGAACCGGTTGAATTTTCTTTCAAACCAGTTGATCCTAAGAGTCTGCCGGAAAAAGATTGGGCTTTGAGCGGTTGTCGGGGCAGGGAAAGAAGAGTGGTCCGTTCATATGACCTAAAACCAGGTAAACTCGAGGAAATGAACGTACGCAGGTTTGAAAAATACGATAAAATCAGGGAAAAAGAACAGCGCTTCAAAAGCGAGTATTGTGATGATGCTGATCTGATCATTGTTGCCTATGGTACCTCTTCGCGCGTCTCGGGTGCAGCTATGAGGATAGCCCGGGATAAAGGGTTGAAAGTGGGTCTACTAAGACCGGTTACCCTCTGGCCTTTCCCAACCGATGTACTTGCTGATCTGTCAAAGAATACTGAGAACTTCCTGGTTGTCGAAATGAGTTGCGGTCAGATGATTGATGATGTAAAACTCGCCACTGAGTGTCGTTCAAAGATACATTTCCATGGACGTCCAGGCGGTGGTGTACCGACACCACCTGAGATCTATGAGAAGATCGAAAAGGTATTAGGGGGTGCTAAATGAAAAAGGTTTTTGGTAGACCTGAGGGATTGACTGATACTTTAATGAGATACTGTCCTGGATGTGGTCATGGTATCGTTCACCGTATTCTCGGTGAACTACTAATCGAATTGAATATACGAGAAAAAGCTGTCGGTATTGCACCTGTTGGCTGTTCAGTGTTTGCTGATGAATATTTCAATTGTGACATGATTCAACCACCTCATGGTCGGGGTCCGGCAGTATCAACCGGCATAAAAAGAGCTCGACCTGACTGCATAGTATTTAGTTATCAGGGCGATGGTGACCTCGCCTCGATAGGCACTGCCGAGATCATTCATGCAGCAGCCCGTAATGAGAATATAACCGTTGTTTTTATTAACAATGCGATTTTTGGCATGACCGGTGGCCAAATGGCACCGACAACACTACCCGGGATGAGGTCGACAACATCAGTAAAAGGACGTGATGTAAAAAAACAGGGTTATCCGATGAAAATTTGCGAGATGCTTGCAAGTCTCGATGGTCCTTATTACCTGGAGCGTTGTGCGGTTGATACCCCGAAAAATGTTGTCAAAACGAAAAAAGCACTGAAAAAAGCATTTAATAACCAGATTAATAACAAGGGTTTCTCACTCGTTGAGATCCTGTCAATGTGCCCTACAGGCTGGGGACAGACCCCAGTACAGTCGAAGAAATGGATTCAGGAAACGATGTCTGCGTATTACCCCCTTGGAGCATATCGAGATCAATCTAAGGAGGCAGAATGACAAAAGAGATAATCATTTCAGGATTTGGCGGACAGGGAATTGTCAGTTCAGGGATCATTCTTGCTCACGGTGGTTTAATAGAAAGCAAACATGTCACCTTTTTCCCTTCTTATGGTGCTGAAATGCGCGGTGGAACGGCAAATTGCTCAGTAGTCATATCTGGTGAACCGGTAGCATCACCAATCGTAGTATCCCCTGATGTGGTTATTATTATGAATGAACCTTCTTTAACACGCTTTGAACCTGCCGTGAAAACCGGCGGCATGCTTTTTTTCAACAAAACTTTGATCAAGTCAAAACCTAAGCGTACAGATATTACAATTATTCCAGTCGAAGCAAATGCTCTGGCCGAGGAAATAGGACAAGGACGTGTTGCCAATATGATCATGCTTGGTGCGATGGCGAAGAAAACTGGCGTGCTTAGTCTAAAAACATTACAAAAAGCGCAACGTAAGCGATATACTAAAGCAAGTGACGACCAAATAACCTTAAATGATAAGGCACTAGAAAAAGGATATGGACTCTTATAGGGGAATTTCTAAATCCGAAATCCTAAATACTAAACAAATTCTGATTGCCGAAAGGTAAAATTTGGAACACATTCTTTGAGAAAAATGGTTTGAACATTCGAGTTTTGAGATTGTTTAGAATTTAGAGATTAGTATTTAGTATTTGAAAAAAGATGCTTGATAAGATACTTCCGCTTGTGAAAAAGCCAATACGTTATACTGGTGGTGAGTATAACATTACAATAAAGAAACAACCAGTCATCCATACTGGTATTGTTTTTCCCGAAGTATATGAAATCGGTATGTCTAATCTCGGGATAAAAATCCTTTATCATATTCTGAATAGTGAAGACGGTATACAATGTGAGCGAATATTCGCGCCCTGGCCGGATTTTGGCGAGAAACTAAGTACCAATGGACTTCCGCTGTATGGTTTAGAGACGAAAAAACCATTACGTGATTTTGATATGTTGGGTTTTTCCTTGCAGAGTGAATTATGCTACACTACTGTGCTTTATTTGTTAGAACTTGCTCAGATACCGTTTCGTAGTTCGGATCGGGATTACAACCATCCAATTCTTATCGCCGGTGGTCCTGCAGTTTTAAACCCATCACCACTTTCCCCGGTTTTTGATATATTTGTTATCGGTGATGGAGAAGAAGTCATCCGAACGATCGCACAAATACTAAAAGATGTACCTAAAGACAAGAAGAATGATCGCCTTACCGAGATGTCGAAACTGGAGGGCGTTTGGGTTCCTCAAATACACGGCTGTGAAAAAACAATTAAAAAATTGGTGGTGCGAGAACTCAACGAGCAGGGATTACCCTCACCGCCGATCCTGCCTATCTGCGAAATAACCCACGACCGTTTAGCCATCGAAGTAATGAGAGGATGTACCTGGGGTTGTCGTTTTTGCCAGGCCGGGTATGTTAACCGGCCACAAAGGATTCGATCAGAACAGGAAATTTTAAAAGCGGTAGAAAAAGGTATAAGAGATACTGGCTGGGAGGAAATATCGTTGCTTTCATTTTCCATTCTTGATTATCCAGACCTGCTAAATATGATAAGGCGACTGAATGCCCTCCTGCGAAAGAAAATGATAAATATCTCTCTTCCTGCTATGCGTGGTGAATTATTCAGTGAAGATTTAGGTCTGCTCCTAAAGGAGATAAAAAAAACCGGTCTGACATTTGCTCCGGAAACAGCTAGTGAAGGCTTAAGACGCAAATTGAATAAATCGTTTTCAAATGACAAACTTATTAATTCAATTCATTCAGCTCATAAATTGGGTTGGAAGCAAGTGAAACTCTATTTTATGGTAGGATTACCCTTTGAAAGTAATGCCGACATTATGGAGATGGAGAAACTTGTCGGACAGATGCTAAAGGCATATCCTAAGGGTGGTGTAAAACTCTCGGTCAGTCCTTTTGTGCCCAAGCCGCATACACCATTTGAGAATGTTGCTATGGCTCCGCTGAACGAATTAAGAGAAAAGATAGATATCATAAGAAAAATGAGACGGCGGCGTGTCGAGGTAAAATATCAAGATCCTGAGGTGTCCTTTATTGAAGCGGTCATGTCAAAAGCGGATAAGAAGGTATTTCCAGTCATAGAAACTGTGTACCGACAGGGCGGAAAATTTGAGGATTGGCGCGAAGGATTTGATTTTGAGCGATGGCAGCACGCTTTTGATGAAAATGGCATTGACCCGATGGAGTATTTAAAACCAAAAGAGAAACATCCATGGGATTTTCTTGATATTGGTGTAAGCAAGGATTTTCTTAAGGCAGAATTTTCACGTGCTGCAGAAGCGGTGACAACTGAAAATTGTTTTTATGATAATTGCTCGAACTGCGGGGCTTGTGATGGAAACATGCCTAAGCATTCGACAAGCTCTGAAAAATTTGTTCACTATGGTCGATTTCCCAAGAGAATGCTTCAATCCATGTCTTATCGAGTGAAGTATTCAATAGGTGAAATATTCCGCTACGCTTCGCATCTAGATATTACAAGGACGATATATCGCGCACTACGCAGGTCAGATCTGCCGATTCAGTTTACTCAGGGATTTGCGCCGATACCCAAGGTATCTTTTTGTCCGCCGAAGAGCGTTGGACAGACGGCAAAAGGTGATTTTTTCGATTTTTCGCTCGCCGCCGAGTATTACGGTAATATATCTATGGAAATGAACTCCCGATTTCCGTCCGGAATACGAGTACTTGAAGTCCGGGCGATATCTACTAATACACCATCACTTTCCAGTTCGATAAACCTGATCTACTATGAAGTCATAATACCCAGGGATCTGTTAAAAAAACCTCTGGATTTCCCACCGGACAATCCAGTATATATTCAGGCAAAATCGGGGGTAAAAAAAATACAGGATGGTCTGGAATCAATAAATTATGAAAGTGATATTCTGTCCTGTGGCATAAAATTTGGGAGCGGTAAGATAAATATCTACGATCTACTCAGTTATCTAACCGATCTTCCTGCTGAGGAAAGCAAAATTTTCAAGATAACAAGGACCACAATGTTTATAAAGAAGGAAGGGATACTATATTCTCCAATGGAGGCAAAGTGAAAAAGAAAGACATAGTCATTAACGTTTCGAATGTCGAAACAAGAATTGCTCTACTGGGTGATGGATTACTCCTTGAATACTATCTTCAACGACCGGAAAATTACAGTCTGGTTGGGAATATATATAAAGCAAGGGTCCTGAATTTGATTTCTGGATTAAAAGCAGCATTTGTTGATATCGGTATTGACAAGAATGGTTTTCTCCCTTTGAATGAAATTCCCTTTGAGGAATTTTCAGAGCTCTTTGAAAGTGATATCGAACTCGAACATGAATACCGCCCTGAGGAGATAAAACTCAGGAAGAACCAGGAGATTGTTATTCAGGTTACAAAAGATTCCTATGGTGTGAAAGGACCCCGGGTGACATCATATATATCCATTCCCGGAAGATATGTCGTGCTTTTAATTAATGCCAAGAATGTCGGAGTTTCGCGCAAGATCCGTCACCGTCGCGAAAGAGAAAATCTGTTTAAGATCGGAAAACAAATAAAGTCACCTGGTATGGGATTGATAATCAGGACCGCGGCAGCTCGGGGTCGTTCTGATGAGATAAAAAAGGAAGTCGAAGTATTGAAGAAAAACTGGCAAAGGCAGTTGACTCAAGCAAAGGGTACTGCGCCGGTACTGATCTATCAAGAGCCCAATACAGTAATAAAAACGGTGCGGGATTTATTTAATAGTGGCATTCGAAATTTATATATTGATAATGAAACTGAGTACCGTAGGATTCAAAGCTATTTGGCTATTGTTTCACCAAGGATGAGATCGCGGGTCAAATTCTATAGTGACGCAAGTCCAATATTCCAGAAATTCAATATTGAAGAGCAATTGAAAGAACTCCAGAACCGCAAGATATGGCTGAGGAGCGGGGGTTATATAGTCATTGATCAAACCGAAGCCCTTGTGGCCATTGACGTGAACACTGGGAAATCATCCAAAGAGAAACAGGCAGAAAGATTGGCTCTTTTTACGAACCTTGAGGCTTTACAAGAGATTGCTCGGCAGTTGAGATTGAGAGACATCGGCGGTTTAGTCATTGTCGATTTGATCGATCTGGAAAGAAAAGAGAATATCAACAGGATGCTGCGTGAGTTCAAAATGGTAATCCGTGATGACCGGGCTCGCTATCGTGTTGGCGGGATAAGTGAATTCGGGTTATTTGAATTCACACGTGAAAGATCACGGGCTAGTGTTACCCACACCTTAAGCGAATCCTGTCCGATTTGCCGGGGAAAAGGAAGAATCGTCTCGCGCGAAAGCACCATGGGTTACATAGAAAGATGGTTTCTTAACAACGGAAGGACTATTGAAGGTAAGATGGTTGAATTGCGAACCTCGCCAAGACTTGCTGATTTCTTGAGTTTAAATCATTCGGACACTCTTGCCAAGCTGTCCAAGGAACATAATTTGATACTGCGTGTCAAAGGTGACTATTCTGTCGCCGATGGGGATTTCAAGGTGGTGGTGGTATGACAAAGAGATCTTCAAATCATAAGACAAGAAAGACCATTGCGGAGTTAATTGAACTTTCCCGTTTGTGCCGTGGTGATATCATTAAGATGACAACAATCGCCGGCTCAGGGCACCCAGCTGGCTCCATGTCGTCAATAGATATATATTTAGCACTATTCAATTATGCTAAAGTATCGCCGATGATATATGATGACCCAAAGAGGGATAGAATTATTATAAGTCACGGCCATACTTCTCCTGCATTATATGCGTGTCTTGCACGTTATGGTTTCGTGGATCTTAAAAGCGTGCTTACGGGTTTCAGAAAACTCGGCAGCCCTTTTGAGGGGCATATTGAAAGAGGCGTTCCCGGTGTCGAATGGTCAACTGGGAATTTGGGGCAAGGCCTATCTGCGGGGTGTGGGTTTGTTTTGGCTTCCCGTTTAACCCAAGACAATTATAACACCTATGTGGTAATGAGTGATGCAGAACAGGCAAAAGGTCAGGTTGCAGAGGCACGTCGTTTTGCGAGGAAATACGATTTAAGCAATTTAACCGTGATCATCGACTATAACCATTTTCAGATATCAGGGCGGACAGAAAAAGTTATGCCCGTGAACATAAAAGAAAATTACCAGGCAGATGGCTGGCAGGTAATTAAGATAAATGGACATAATTTTTCAGCGCTTAATAGAGCACTGAGGCAGGCAAAAAAAGACAAGTTAAATCCATATGTGATCATTGCCAATACAACGATGGGGAAAGGTGTATCATTTATGGAGAATACTGAAAAATATCATGGCAAGGCGACGTCTCGAGATGAAAGTATAAAAGCTCTTAAGGAACTGGGTGTTGATGATGACATCGATGAACTTATCAAGCAGCAATCAAATACAGAATTTAAAAAGTTTGCATGCAAAAAATCGCCATTGCCTGAGATAAAGATCGGTTCACCCCGTCTATATCAAGAAAAAACACATCCTCGAAATGCCTTTGGCAGTGCGCTTACCGATATAGCAAACTTGAATCCTAATGCTACGATTGCAGTATTCGACTGCGACCTGGCTGATTCAGTCCGGGTAGGTGATTTTGCCAAAATCAGACCAGAAAGTTTTTTTGAGGCTGGTGTGAGTGAACACACAACCGCCACCATTGCAGGAGCAGCTTCAATAAACGGTATACTCTCAATCTGGGCCGATTTCGGTGTTTTTGCTATTGATGAAGTCTATAATCAATTAAGGCTCAATGATATTAACGATACAAATATCAAAATAATCGCTACCCATCTTGGCTACAATGTCGGACCAGACGGTAAGACTCACCATTGTATCGATTATATAGGACTGTTGCGAAATCTCTTTGGTTTCAATCTAATATTACCCAGCGACCCGAACCAGACCGATCATATTATAAGGTATGTTCTCAGTCATCCAGGAAATCATGTCGTCGGTATTTCCCGAACAAAATTACCTATTATAAAAACTGAAGATGGAAATATTTTCTTTGACGAAAAATATGAATATATGTGCGGAAAGATCGATCTAATACGTGAAGGAAGCGACTGTGCATTATTTACTTATGGAGCGATGCTCGATAATGCGATCATCGCTTGGGAGAAGCTGAAAGAAAAGGGTATTAGTATGCGTGTTTATAATATCTCGTCGCCCCTGAGTATGGATCAGGAAATCGTCATTGAGGCAGCAGCAACGCAATTTATTGTCACTTATGAGGATCACATTATAAATTCGGGTTTAGGAAGCAGTGTTGGGCAGATCATTGCGGAGAATCGCTTGTCTATCGATTTTATTAAGATCGGTATAGAACACTTTGGAGGTTCTGGTAACTCAGATGCTCTTTATAAAAAATACTCACTCGACAGCGATGCTTTGGTCAAAAGAATCGAGGAAAGGTTGTCAAAATGAAGATGTTTTTGACGTCCTCTAAGTAAAAGGAGGTATATATGCAAGGTACTCCTAAAAAAGCAAGTGTCTACGAGAACGTATGCAGGCAATTCAATAAAGCCGCAGACCTACTGGATTTGGATCCCCAGGTACGCAAAATATTATCGAAAACAACGAATGAAATAATCGTCAATTTCCCGGTTAAAATGGATGATGGTAGGATCGAGATATTTACTGGCTATCGGGTACAGCATAATAGTGTATTAGGACCCTTTAAGGGCGGTCTTAGATACCATCCGGCGGTTGATATCGACGAAGTGCGTGCCCTGGCAACCTGGATGACATGGAAATCTGCGATTGTGGATATACCGTTTGGCGGAGCCAAAGGAGGTATACAATTCGACCCCCGTCAATATTCGCCGAGTGAACTGGAACGTATTACAAGGCGCTTTACTTTTGCACTGGGCTGCAATATCGGTCCTGAATATGATATACCCGCCCCGGATGTCAATACAAATGCCCAGATCATGGCCTGGATGGTCGATACATACTTATCGACCCAACCACCTCATTCGCGGCAGGCAAATAGTCATGTTGTCACTGGGAAACCTGTTGAGGCGGGTGGTAGTCTGGGACGCGATAAAGCAACTGGTCAGGGAGTGGTCTTCACAATAGAGGAGTGGGCTAAGGAGAAGGCTTTGACCCTCGATGGTGCGACTTATATAGTGCAGGGTTTTGGAAATGTTGGTTCCTGGGCGAGCCGTCTCTTAAAAGCGCATAATTCAAAGCTTATCGCGGTTGAAGATGCATCTGGTGCGATCGCTAATGAAAAAGGAATAGATGCTGACGATCTAACAAATCATGTCGCTAAAACTGGTGGTGTAAAAGGATACCCTGGTGCAAAAGAAACAGATCACAAAACCCTGTTCAGTACCAAAGCTGATATTTTTATTCCAGCTGCTTTAGAGAATCAGATAACCGCTGAAACTGCTCCCCTTTTGCAGGTAAAAGTTGTCGCCGAAGGTGCAAATGGACCGACTGACCCAGATGGTGATGATATACTCAATAAAAAGGGCATTGATATATTACCGGATATCCTCTGCAATGCAGGCGGTGTTGTTGTAAGCTATTTTGAATGGCTCCAGAACAAACGCAGTGAATTCTGGGATCTTGAAGAAGTTGATAGTAAACTGCACAGGAAAATGGTAAAAGCTTATGTACGTATACGTGATACAGCAAAGGAGTTCAATACTGATTGGCGAACTGCTGCCTATATTGTTGCCTTGAGAAGGTTAGAAAAAGTATATAGAGAGCGCGGTATATTTCCATAATAAAAAGCGCCACGGCTTTGAATTATAAACGTGGCGCCTTAAAGATTAAGTGATTTTCTATTGTGCTTGAATTGAGAATTGGATAACTTCGATCAAGGTTGTTACTTTTTGACTGAGTTTCTCCTCATCATTAAGAAAAACCTGAAAATGCAGCGTATCAACGACATCAACTGTATTTTTATATATTGATCCAGTTGTGCTTTCTCCTTTGCTAAGGGTAAGAGTGTATTCACGTGGCGTTGAACCTACCATTGCCACACTATCGTTCGTTGCCGTTATTATATAATAGCCACTAAAAGGAACCGTTTTATTATTCGGATTTGTAAGACTTATTCTTACATCGGCTGTGTTACCTCCACAATTAAGGCTCGATACAAGAATCCCGGCAAAGAGAAGCAAGATAATTTTCTTCATTTTTTTTCTCCTTATATATAACATCTATATAATATTATATTCTTGCAAGTGAAACTATCAAGAGAAAGCGCTTATTCTTCGAATTCTGATGTTTTTGTCATCATTCGATCTGCTTCAATACGTTCAAGCAGAAGTGGTGGTATCTTGGTAGGGTAGGAGCCGGTAAAACATGCCGTACAGAAATTTGTTGAACCAGCACCAGCTCCCTTGATCAATCCTTCAACTGTTTGATAAACAAGTACATCAGCGCCGATCAAAGTCTGGATCTCATTGATTGATCTATCACGGGCGATAAATTCACCCCGGGTTTGCATATCAATACCATAGACACAAGGAAACCGGATGGGTGGTGAATATACCGCATAATAAATCTCTTTAGCACCGACACTACGTAGCAAATTGATTATTTCACGCGATGTATTGCCTCTAACAATCGAGTCGTCAACTAAGAGTACTTTTTTACCGACGGTCTCTGATTTTATTGGATTGAGTTTCAAACGAACTGCTTCCATCCTTGCAGATTGTGTAGGCATTATAAAGGTACGGAATATATATCGGTTCTTTATCAAACCTTCACGGTGTTTAACGCCAAGAACATCGGCAACCAATTCTGCGGCACCTCTTGCTGTATCGGGGACAGGGATTACAACATCAGGCTTAAGGCGTTTTTTTAAACATTCTTTGCCGAGTTCTACGCCGAGATTCAAGCGTGCTTCATAGACACCAATTTCATCAATTATTGAATCGGGCCGCGCGAAATATACGTACTCAAATATACATGTTGCTTTTTTTTCTTTTGTCTCCTTCACTATTTGTTTTTTATAGAAATCGCCCTTGGTATCAATGAAAATCGCTTCCCCGGGTTTCACGTCAACCATATCTTTATACCCCAGAAGATCTAAAGCTACACTCTCTGAAGCAAAACAGTGATTATTGTTTTTGCTGCCATATATTAATGGTTTAATTCCGTTACTATCACGGAAAGCGAGAAGCCCTTTTCCCGCGATTATCGACACAGCGGCAAAACTGCCTACCAATTGTCTATATACTTTTGACAGGGCATTAAATAGTTGTTCGGGTTTAAGCTCTCTAAGATTTAATTTTGTTAATTCAACCGACAAAAGATTAAGGATCACCTCGGCGTCACAATTTGAATTCAAGTAACGGAGGTCATTGTCGATAAGACTTTTTTTAAGGTTAAAATAGTTTACTAAATTACCGTTGTGAGCAAGAGCTATACCATACGGGGTAGTTATAATGAAAGGTTGAGCATCATCGGCTGTGCCTGAACCGATCGTCGGGTAACGGACATGACCGATGCCCATTGTTCCTTCAAGGCGTTGAAGATTTTTCGGATTGAACACATTCAATACTAATCCATTGCCCTTTTTTATATGAAATCCTTGTTCAAAGGTTACTGCTCCTGCTGCATCCTGACCGCGATGTTGTAATGCTATCAGAGCCGGGTATATTTTATCAATGGCTGGTTCTTTACCGATAGTACCTATGATACCGCACATATTACCGGCAATCCGCCGATGGCGGATTAATTTCTAGATTCAAAGCACTAAAAACTAAACAAATACAAAATACCAAACAAAAATGACAAAAATAATTTTGTATTTCGAGAATTTGAAATTTTGATTTATTTAGGAATTGTGATTTAGGATTTAGGATTTCCTTCACCTTATGGATTATCCAAATGTTTGATACCTTCTTTTATCTTCTCGTAGGTATCCAGGAGGGCTTCCGATACAACTTTTGTATCAGCTAATACAGGCATAAAATTCGTATCTCCTTGCCATCGCGGGACAAGGTGGATATGCATATGGTCAATCACACCTGCGCCGGCAATGCTTCCCTGGTTTATCCCGATATTAAACCCCTGGGGAGACATAGATATTTTAAGGGCTTTTATAGCTCGGTTCAAAAGGTGATTAAGGTTTAAGACCTCGGCATCATTTAACTGCTCAATCGATCCAATATGCCTTATCGGCGAGATCATAAGGTGACCATTATTATATGGATAACGATTCATGATTGTAAATGCTTCTTTCCCTTTTTCGATAATAAGTGCCGTATGAGGCTTCTTTGCCTGAAGTCCCTTACAGAAAAAACAACCTTTTCCAGGATTGCGGATATAAGTAATCCGCCACGGCGCCCATAACCGTTCCATTTTCATATTCTCCATTTTGCTAATTCTTCATTCGTAACTGCCTTGACCCGAATTCTTTTGGTAATTTTATTTTTTTTATAGAGTACTTCAATACTATTATCATTCTTTTTATCACTGTAACGCGCAGTTATTGATGCCGCGATCTTAATAGGCGATTTTTTATTACCCAACAACATTGCATTCGGGCTTCCAGTATCTGGTACATGAACCAGAGTCTCACCCGTCTTTATCATTTTTTCAATACTCTCATTCTCTTCTTCATTACGACCAACGACAAGTTTGGTATCGGGTGACAATCTAAAGTGCCGTCCGATCTTTAATAGTTCTAT
The DNA here is from genome assembly GCA_049647165.1 of bacterium. Lineage (GTDB taxonomy): Bacteria > Hydrothermota > Tepidihabitantia > SM23-42 > SM23-42 > JAUVZL01. Next base: position 113,632 of record JBARXB010000005.1, on the reverse strand, counting down.
ATCACGAACGGCCACTTTTTCCTGGTATCTCATGAGATCGGCAAGCCTTCGACAAAATCCTGGATCCGTTAATAAACAACCGCCGGCTGGTGAGGTAAATTTTTCGATTTTCAGTTGTTGGGCGAGTTCAAGGGATACTTTCCGTGATCTACCTTTTATGCTCAACAAATCATTTCGGTTGATCAACCCTTTTTTTTCGGGAATCGTTTCCGGTAACAGTCCTCCACTTAGTGGACGGACGATAAGTCCTTCAAGGCCTGCTTTTTTATCGATAAGCATGAGTTGTTCAAAACGTTGAGACATTGGACGTTGGTCTAGAACTTCACCAGTAGCGATGAAGTCTGCCTTGATCTCCGCCATATACTTTTTTGCTTTTTGCAGCATCAGGATGCGACAATCAAGGCATGGATTAAGGTTTTTTCCATAACCATGTTGTGGACTGCGAACGATCTCGATAAATTCCTTTGTTATATCGATTATTTTTAGTGCCGGAACTTCAGGATAGTCTTTTGATGAAAGGAATTCATTGTAAATATAAAGAGGAAATGTTTCTGCCCCCCATTCTTTCGCAATGTAATAAGCAAGTGTGGAATCCAGACCGCCAGAGTGTAGAATGACTATTTTCATTCGTTTTGCAGTTCTTTTAGCATATTCAAAGCGCTCGTATCCCGTGGGTTGATCTCCAACCAGTCCTGGAGGATTTGCATTGCCGACTTTTTATCACCGAGATCCAAATAAGAAGCGTAAAGACCAAAATATGCTTCAGGCAATTGAGGGTTGTAGTTTATTGCTCTTCGAAAATATGCTATGGCTTGATTAAGATTTCCAGTCGCGCGATACACGGAACCGATGCGTAACATGAGACTGGGTTCTTTTGAATCTATCGTTGAAAAATAATGTTCTGCACTGTCAACAAGTCCGATCTGAGCATAAAGTAGACCGAGATTAAAGTTAAAGAAATGTGCCGGCTCGGGTTCGAACAATAGCGCAAAACGCCAGGCATCAATAGTACCCTGGATATCACCGCGTTGCTGAAGAACAACACCAAGATTATGAAGACCCGCAGCATAATTACTATACAACCTTTTTGTATTTTCATCTTTTTGTAGGGCAAAATTATAGAATTCACCATCTTTCTTGCGTTCACTGAAATTGGTAAGGATCCCAGCGACAATTTTCTGCTTTTCCGGTTCAAAGACACCTGTATAACGGTACTTTTCATAAAAGAAATCTTTAGTTTTTTCAATATCCAGGTTAAAGATAAAATCACCGCTATCGCCGATGACCCTGTAAACAAGACCCTCAAGTTGCAAGTAGGGCTTAAAGCCCTCATAATTTTCATGGGAAACCGTGGAGGCGAAATAGATAGGGTTTTTTCCTTTATAACCTTTCAAGTAACGCCTGGCGAATTCTTCCTGGGGGATAAAATAGTCCTCATTTTTCAACTGAATTCCCGCATTTGTAGCTATGATATTCCGGACCATAATATCCTTAACATAGATGACCCTGCGATCGGGTGTTATGAAAGGCTCGAGACGGTCTATTACATAGTCGCTGAAACTAATAGTAACGCCCCAGTATTTTAGCTGTTTGATATACCAGTTAGTGTTGATCAGGGAAAGGTTAGCAATGATAATGCTGCGACCTGTGCCGAGAACCTCTTGAGCAAACCAGAGCGGGAAGGTGTCATTATCCCCATTTGTAAAGATTACCGCGCCATCATCACAGGAAGCGAGCATATTATAACCATAATCCTTAGGGATAAAATTACCATAGCGGTTGTTCACCTGGATATTTGCAAAGAATGGTGCAATAGAAAATATCAAGATGCCACTTAAACCAGCGATATTCACGGTTTTTTTATTCTTGGCTTCATCTTTGAGGAAATTCATAAAACCAAAAAAGCCGAATCCAATCAGAATACCAAAATATACATGTCCGGTATGGAAGAAATAATCTCGTTCTCGAACCTCCCGAGATTGATGAGTCGGATTACTATCACTCGGCGAGAATTTCAAGTTCAGGTAGCTGATCATAGCAAAGGAAAGCATGATTATTATCATAATCATTAAAAGGAATAATTTCTTTTCCCGGCGGTATAGAATGACTAATCCCCAGATGCTGAATAAACTGAATAACGCAAGGATAATCGCCCGGACAAACGGATTGATTCCTTCATGTGCAGGTTGCCAGAATAAATATCTTACGAATAGATGCATTTGCCAGAAATATCCCTGGATCAGACCAAAACCAGTGACATCTTGGGTTTGGCGAGGGATCAAACGAGGTGGACCATACTGGACTCGGTGAAGGACATTATTGAACGCAGTAAAGTCAGTCCCAGGGTTACATTCATTGATCCGGGGAGCGATATTCTTGCCTTCGAGATACTGTGCATTAACATTCTTATCCTTATAAAGTTCAGTTAGTTTCTTAGCCCGAATATAAAGGTATAGCTCAGTGGAAATACCAAGAACAATCAGTAAAATTGCAGCCCAGAAAAATCGCCAGTTGTGATATTTTCGGGGATTATTTATCGGTAAAATAATCGCAACCAAAATGATAAAACCCAGTAAATAAAGGATATACTGCTGGTACTGTGCAGGTATTAAAAAGGACAAAGCGAAGAAGATAAGCTGGAATACCCCAAGCAACATGAATAAAATATCTTTTAAATAGCGTCTCTCAACCGCGATGATGAAGATATAAAAGGGTATGAATATCAGAAAAGGCGTTAGATGAATACCGGTAGATAAGAAAATTAAATAAAAGGCGAAAAGTAAATATCGATGCTTGGGTAAACCTTGCTTAATACTATCATACCATAGAATTGCCAAATAATGGATCAATATATAAACGAATGTAGCCGCAGCATAGACTTCGGTTTCAATTGCATTCTGCCAATAGGTATAGTAGAAGGCGATACCAAGACAGGTGGCAAATGCTATAATTATTAGTGTGCGTTGATCATTGCCCTTTTGAAACATACGGAAGATCTTAAGTATCATTTTATAGATAAACACCAAAGTTACTACTGAGAACCCGAGGCCCAGTAGGTTCATATGCCAGGCAACCTCTTTAGAGATTGGCAGGATTGCTGAAATAATACCCAGGATCATTAACCAAACCCTGCCTAGCAACAAGTAAAAAGGTGTCCCAGGCGGATGGGGTACAGCAAGAGTATATGCTGAGGCAATGAACTCACCGCAATCCCAAAAAGACAAAGTAGGAGCAACTGTATATAAATAAACACCAGCTGTGAGCCCAACTAAAACAAAAAGGAGAATTTTTTCTAATTTTTTGTTATCCATTGAACCTCCTGAACCTTATTATATTCATACCTCTTATAATGTCAACTACAATAATTTATATACATAATTTAGACCGTTAAAAGAAAAAAAAGTTATGCATTTTTTGCGCGCAAGATCGAAGCAAGTATAACGGTTCTGTAACAAACTCTTCTAAAATTCACGAGAAAAAGGCGAGTTGTTTAACTGTAACTTGACTTCTCGTGATTTCTAAAGGTCAGGATATTGTTTTTATTATCTTTTTGGACAATATATTATACTATTATATAACTGGTCAGAATGAAGAATAGAAATTGTCATGTTTTATCAAAACTTGAATTGAGTTTTTCTGGCATGAGTTTTGCATTTATTATAGATATATTACAATGAAACAGGCTTTCCTTATTGACAGGGATTGAATAATGACTATACTTTTTACATTAGAAATGTTATTAAATAAGAGAGACTAAATCATTGATGATGTGCTCTCTATTTTTCTTTGTGGGAGAATATAAGAAAAGGAGGCAACTTGACTAGCCTAATTGCAATTCTTCTTTTTAGCCAACTTGACCATTTTGGCTTTACTACAATTACTTCACCGCAGACTGCCGGAGCATCTTTCCTGATAACTGTGCATGCTTATGATGCCACAGGTAGTCCTTACCCCTTTAGTGGCTATTCCCGTGTCTATAGTTCATGGGATAACCCGATCAACCCGCAATACTGCGATACTTTAGTGCTTTTTAGTAACGGTAATTGGAGCGGATATGTAGCTGTGTCGCTGGCTGCTGATACATTATCATTGGTGTGTGACGACGGCGGTGGACATACTGGTATCTCCAATCAGATTCAGGTAGTAGCTAATACGCCAGCGCGGCTTCTTTCAATTCTGCCTGGACAGCAACATACACCTGGTTTATCATCAGGGAGAACTGGTCCTCCAACGGCTCAAACAGCCGGTGTGCAGTTTAATATTACCGTACTCATAACAGATGATTGGTACAATATGGTTGATACGGTCAATCATACAGTGAGCTATAGTTCAACTGATTCCTTTGCTACGCAGGCACAGGTCCAGCTGGTGAACGGTACGGTGATAGTACCTTTTGCTTTCAGAACCGCAGGACCTCTGCATCTTCTATTTTTCGATGATGTTACATCGGGTAATATAGTGTCGGATGTTTCATCACAAGTTGCTGTAAACCCTGGTTCTTATAGAGCACTACTTGTTATTTTTGATAGTGAAACACATCTGCCTGGCGATACAACAACTACTACAATAAATACACCTGGTAAAGAGGGAGATGCTCAGGATAAATACGTGAACGAAAACTTCACCGTGCTGGTCTATGCAACAGATTCGATGTGGAATAAAACCTCGACTACTGGGTACTCAATAGACGTACATTCAACATTCCCCTTCTCAAATCCGCCGCCTCAGAATCTGAATAATGGTGAAGCGCAATTTACAGTAAGTTTTTCAACCGCTGAAGATAATACACCACTTTGGGTTGAAGATAACGATAATGATAGCATTACATTTTATCAAAATTATCTCGATATATTAGCTTATATAGATACAACTGTAGTTCCAGATAGTTTTCTTGTTTACCCCAACCCTATGGGTATTGGTGGAGTTAATAGAATGCTTTTTGTCTATAATCTAAGCAGCTCATGTAATGTTGTTTTTGCGATTTATGACCCATTTGGGAATTTGGTTTATGAACAAGAAATCTCGCCCGGTAGCGCAGGAGCACAAAGTGGTCTTAACAGGATATCATGGAATGGACGTAATGGTGAGAACGAGCGGGTAGCAAGTGGATTGTATTATGCGATTATAAAGGGCTGGACTCACACTGCAACCGTATTTAATGAGAAAATGAAGGTAGGTGTGGTATGGTAAAGAGCGTAAGGCGTAAGGCGTTGAGCGTAGAGCGCACAATACTATTCTTGCTTCTTTGTTCCTACTTCTTAGTTCCTGGTTTATCGTTTGCTCAGGATGGTGGTGTGCCAGGTGCTCTACTGAACTATGGTATGACACCGAGAACGATTGCCATGGGAAAAACATTTACTGGCCTTGCGGATGATCAAGAAGCCGTATATTTCAACCCGGCCGGATTAGTCCAGCTTATGTCTCACAATATCAAATCATCGTATCTTTCGCTTCTGGGTACTCAACTTGGCTATCTTGGTTATGCTCTGCCAACAAGAAAGTTCGGTTCACTGGGTTTCGGATTGATATATCACGGCTCAGGCGATGTGGATTCATGGGATGCACAGGGAAATCCATTTGGCACTTTCAAGTTCAATCAAAATTGCTTTTTATTTTCATATGCATACCAACCGTGGCGACCTCTTGGTGTGGGTTTGAACATCAAGGTGATGTCGAGCAAGATCGCTCAATACGGTGCCCTGGGTATGGGTGGCGATGTTGGTATTCTATTATTCCCGCGTGGAACTTTAACCGTCGGACTTACCTGCCAGAATATACTCGGTCCAAAACTAACTCATGATTCACAAACCGATGAGGTACCGTTGACTGTGCGCGGTGGTACGGCTCTAAAATTATATAGCCAAAGAGTGATCATCGCGGTTGATATTGTTAAGACTCTGGTAGATTACACGTCGCTCGATTATCACGTCGGTATGGAGTTTATTCCCATAAATCCAACCGTGACTCTGCGCGGTGGTATTGATCGTAATAGTGTCAGCGCTGGTCTTGGGTTAAGGAAGGATTGGAATAAATTTTCAATCGGTCTTGATTATGCGATAGAGCTGCACTATGCCTCGAGTTATTTAGTTCCGCTCCGGCATAAGCTGGGACTCTTTGTGAATTTTTTAGGTTTCAGAACATGGGTTGATGCTTCACCTAAGGAATTTTCACCGACACCAGGTCGGAAGGAAAATGTTGCCTGGATGGATCTCCATTATAATGCAAAAAGACCGATTGAGCGCTGGCAGCTCATCATAAAGAACCAATATGGAGAAGTGGTGAGGACTTATTCAGGTTGGGAGGCGCCTCCATTGAGACTCTCGTGGGATGGACTTGATGACATTGGAAGAGTATGTGCTGACGGTAGATACTACTATGAAATGTTGCTGATCGATGAGCATGGAGAGACCATAAGCTTCCGTGATTTTTTATCGAGAATTACGACCTTGGGTCCTGAAGGCGAAATTGAGTTCCTTCCGCAAGAATAGGTTGCGGATGCCATTTATAAAAGAAACCGCCATTAGCAGGCACAGATGAACACATAAAAAGGATAACTTATGGTTCTATTAATTGCATTTCTCTTCACTTTAGATTATGATCAACTGGTAACTGATTACGAGATCGGTCATCAGTTATTCCTTCAGGAAAATTACATCGATGCAAAAGATTACTTTAAATCAATGGTTGGAAAATACTCGAACAGCGAATTTATGGATGAGATAAGATTTCGCCTTGCCGAGTGTTATTTCAATCTTAACGACTATTATAATGCTAAAAAGACTTTCAGGAAAGTTATCAAGAGCGGAAACTTAAGCTATCTTGAACCAGAATGTCTTTATGCAGTCGGTCTAATCGATATTCTCCAGAACAATTTCACTGAAGCAGAGGAAATTCTTCAGACCCTGCTAAAGAATCCTTCATACCAGCAAGAAGCCCGTGCCAACTTTGCCCTCGGAGTACTGCATTATTTCCGGGGTAGTTATGAAGAAGCCAAGGAGAAATTGGATGGGATAGATCTTCTTGAGGCGAAATTCTACTATGGCAAGTCACTTTCACGGTTGGGACATCCGTTACAGGCGATCGCTGCTTTTAAAGAAATAATTGATCAAGCTTCAAATACGCCGATTGCAGTACTGGCAGAATTTTCAAGGGCAGAAGCTCTTTTTTTTAATCGTGATTTCGATGGTGCGCGTATAAAATTCCGCGATTTCATCCTTGATTATCCGCTTTCATCGCTAAGTGATTATGCCCATTATTTCCTCGCCGCATCTTTGGTCCATGCAGAAGACTATGCAGCGGCGTCAGAGCACTTATTACCTTTGACCCGCCATGAGGATAATCTTTTAGCTGCTCACAGCAGTTATTTCCTCGGTATCTGTCGTATGCATCTGGGCGATGGTCTCGGCTCGGTTAGCGCATTCCAGAGGGTGAGGGCGAACTATCCAAATACCCAGATCGCGTCCTATGCCAATCTCCAGTTGACTAATGCGCTGTTAGTCTCAGGGGATACTCTTCAAGCGCTTGTTTCTGCTTCTCAACTGGCGACGATGTTTTCAACCGGAGAGCTTTCAAGCGTTGGTGAGTATTTGACCGGGATGATATATTTTCAGAAGATGGATTACCATCACGCGGCAACTAATTTTGAATTACTTCTACAGTATTACCCTAATTCCAGTTTGCGAGAACCGGCTGCAGCAATGTTGCTATTTTCTTTGAATAAAATGAAACAATACGACCACACAATAACCTTTGGTAGTCGATACCTTGTAGATTTCCCGGATGAAAAGAATCCATGGCGTGGCAGAACGCTTTATTTTTTGGGTGATGCATATTATTATAAAGATAATTTTGCTGACGCTGAAAAGTACTACTTAAAAGTAACTAAAGACTTCTTCGGGATCGAAGTAACCCCTTATGCTAAACTAGGGCTTGGTTATGCAATATATAATCAGGACCGAGCAAAAGAAGCTTTTGCGATCTTTAATAGTATGAGTGAAACACCTTTTGATGATTCATCTTTGGTTATTGCAACCTATTTAGGCATTGGTTACACGCGATATAATCAGGGTGAATATCCTTCAGCGTTAGATGATTTTGAAGCGGTATATAATACCTATCCGAAAGATGAACGAAGCGCCGTTCCTGCTTTATTCTATTCGGGTATGTGTTACTACAAACTTGAATATTACGGGCAATCAATAGACGCGTGGGAAAAGCTCCTGGGGACTTTCCCGTTCAGTATAAAAGCTGCTGAAGCTGGGTTTCGGGCCGGTGATACTTACTTCAAAGCAGTAGAATATGAGAATGCTCGTGCTCTTTTCAGGTGGACGGTCGAGAACCATCCATCGAGTGAATATGCCCGGTCCAGTCAGTTGGCTGCCGGCCAAAGTTATTATAACGAACAGGCTTTTGATGATGCCATCCGGGAGTTTCAGAAGTATTTGGATCTATTTCCAACATCAGAAGAAGCAGCAAGTGCACGAAAAAGCATGGCCATGTGTTATTATCGGAAGGGACTCGAATCGATCGATGATATGAAATTGTTTGTCGCAAAATTCCCCCAGGATGAACTGGCGGCCGATGGTCAGTACCAGATTGCCCGCAGTTATTTTGATGAGGAGAATTATGTCAGGGCGATCGATGAATTTTTGGAAGTGACCGTTAATTTTCCATCATCATCCTATGCACCAGATGCTTTAATTTATGCGGCTGAATCAGCCGTGAACATTGAGGATTGGAAAAAAGCAGCGGAATTATACAAGAGATATCTGTCGTATTTCCCCAAGGCAAAGCAAAAAGATGGTGTTTATTTTAACCTTGGAACAGTTTATTATAACTTGAAGGATTATGGCGAAGCATTGGTTTATTTTAATGCGGTTATTGATTCATTCCCGAATTCAACGAACCTCACAAATGCTCACCATAATGTTGATATTTGCAGGAAACTACTGGGTGAAGGGGGTATTGCACCCACTGCGCCAGTTAATGAAGGGGTTGTTGCTGATAGCCTTAATGGAACGAATGAATAAAGATATTAACGGAGGTGTTGGTTTTTACGAAACAAGGAGGTTGAATGATATTAGGCCAACCACTGATTGAGATATTTAAGGGAAGTATCGTAATGTGTATATTGCTTGTTTGTTCGGTCATTGCTTTAGCACTTATTATCGAAAGGTTCATATATTTCAGAAAAAATGGATTTAATGCGCGTAAGGGTTTTATTCAGTTCGGTCAGATTCTGAGAAACCAGGGTGTAAATGCCGCATTGAATTATGCCTCACAAAAGAAAAACACGCTCAATGCTTTCTTTACCGTTGCGCTGAATAACCGGCAGCTTGAATCGGATAATTTATTTGAGATACTATCGAGTTTCATAGTTGAAGAAAAGGTAAAATTCGATCGGTATCTTGGTGGTATGGGAACACTGGCAAATGCCGCAACACTGCTCGGTTTGCTTGGTACGGTGATGGGATTGATTAAAGCATTTCACAATATCGCGATCACTGGTTCAGGTGGTCCAGCCGTTATTTCAGGGGGTATTGCAGAAGCCCTCATGACCACAGCGTTTGGTCTATTCATTGGTATCCCAACACTATTCTTTTACAACTATTTTACCAAGAAAAGCGGTGAGTTAGCGATGTCCCTTGATGGTGCCAGTGATCGAATTGTGGTGATGTTTGACAAAATGAAAAAGAAGTCATCTGGTGGTAGGGGTACACCCACGTCTAAGCCTGTGACTGATCCCCAGCCCCAGCAAACCAGACCACCCGATACCAGTTCTGACTGGAATTTCTGAAAATGCGAAGGCATAAACGACTAAGATTTGAGAGTGAACCACAGGGATTGATTTTGAATTCGCTTGTGGATATTGCTCTATCATTAGTCATCGGTTTTATCGTAACTATTCCGCTTTTTTTTGAGTCAGGTATTTTTGTGAATACGCCGGGTGTTGCCAAAGCCGGAGCCAGTGATGTTAGTGATATAAAGGTTAATATTCACTTGCTTGATGATGGTTCAATACTGCTGAACGAGGAGATCGTGTCGTATGAACGGCTTACCGAACTTTTACCCGAACTCCTGGCGCGTAGTGTTGCTCGTAAAGTAATCGTATCAACCGATGCAAATGTGAGATATGAACAAGTTATTACAGTCCTTGATTTGGCAAAACAAAAAGGTGCTGGGCAACTTGCTCTATTAAGGAGTAAAAGATGAAGAGAATGGCAAATATTGATATCTTGCCAATGGCCTGTGTCGGCCTGATCTTAACCTTGGTTATGATGGTCATTGCACCAATAGTCATGACCCATACTCAGACCCATGTTGATGTACCTATGGCGCATACTGCTGAAACCAAGACTGAAGAAAACCTCACGATAACCTATACAACCGAAGGTCATTTATTGGTCAATGATATGGAGATATTGCCTGCAGAATTAGGGCAAGTTATAGCTGCTGAGTTGGAGAGAGATCCTTTCCAACTTGTGATTGTCCGAGCCGATAAGGATGTATTACACAATGATGTGCTTGAAATTCTTGCCAGCGTGAAGCAAGTTGGAGCCAAGCGAATCGCTTGTGCTACTAAAAAACCAAAGGGTGACTAATGTTAAAAGATAAGAGATTAGATGCTGGGATAATAATTTCAATCATCATCCATATCGCGTTGTTTATATTATTGTCGGGGTCAAGTAGAACATCGAATATCAGCTATGAGGATATTAAAGAAGTTACCCTGATTGACCAATCGTATAGTCCAAAAGTAGCTGAAGTGATGTCCAAAGGTTCTGTTTGGAATGAAGTCCAGGAAACATATGCAGAAACTGAACAAAGCGGTTATGGTAGTGATATTGTTACACCGGCAATAGACCTGGATGCGAAACTCGACCGAAGTCAGGCAAAGATCGAGCTCGATCGCTATTTGGTTAATGATGGTGGAGTCAATGATGTGATCAAGATCGGCAATAGTAAAAATGGAACCATGAAAAGTACCGATGAAATTCTTGCTGAAAAGCCTATATCTCTTGCTAAAAATCTCAAGCGAGGATCTGGTGGTGAAGGTGAAGTAGGTATCGGCAGTTCAGGTGCCATTGGTGTAAAAAAACAAATTCCAACGATACAAATAAATAAAAAACCACCGCCGCCAAAGACTACAGCGGTGGCTAAAAAAGTTGAGCAGAAAGTTGAGCAGAAGCTCAAGGTGGAAGGCGGACAGACGCAGATTTCCCTTGCTGGGCCTATTGCCAACCGGACCATTCTCAATAAAATACTGCCCAAGTATCCTGGCTGGTGCTTACGTCAGGGGATATCAGGTGTTGTGACAATTCGGATCTGGGTCGAGCCAGCAGGATTAGTACGAGAAGGGACATTGATCGAGGTTTCATCAGGTTATCCTGATCTGGATCAGGCCGTTATTAACGCCCTTAAAGCATGGAAATTCGCACCGTTACCTTCTGGTGTTGTTCAAGAAAATCAGTGGGGGATAATTACTTTTAGATTCGTGTGTGGTTAATTTTTTGAAAGACAGTAGGAGCGTGTGATGAATCTTATATTAATAATCTTTCTTTTTATGCAAGAAACAAAAACGAGTGGACATGATATCGGCGAAGAGGTGATCAAAGGAGAAGTAGAGCATAAGATACAGGATAGGAAAATAGATTTGTGGCCAGAAATAAATCCCTTTGCGCCATTAGATTCTGTTATCTCTCAGGAAAAATATATTTTTGACCAAAAACTTTATGCAACGATTGATGAATTGAATACACCAATTCTCTATTTGCATAGTGAATACTTACGCGTTCCTTTAGTTGGTAGATTCATGTATGGAAGTATCGCTTTGTTCATTCCAAGATTTGAAAAAACAGTTTCCTCATGGGAGCTCATCATTACCGATACAAAAGGCAAAATAGTGCGCAAGTTTGCTGAACGGGATTTGCCGCCCTCTTTAATTTCCTGGAACGGAAGAACAGATGATGATGAGATGAGCAATATGGGAGAAACTTATAATTATGTGTTTACCGCCTTTGATGCTGTGGGGAATCCTACCAGGATCGCTGGTCGTTCTTATAAGTTTAACGGTATTGTCTATGACGAAAAGGAAACAAAAATAGTAGCGGTAGCTGCTACTGAACTCTTCAATGAAAAAACATCGACTTTTTCTCCTGACGCGCTTCCGTATCTTGATGAAGCGGCGAATATCGTGAAGGAAAATTTTAAAAGAGAAGTTGTTGTCTATTCATATTCAGAATCTGAAGCCCTTGCTAGATCCCGGGGTAATGCAGTAGTGAATGCAATGGTCGAGCGGGTTGTCTTACCTGAAGAAGCGATCAAGATAGCACCAAGGTTTATTCCGGGTCTCCAGCCAAAATATTCAAAAATAGAGATAGTTGTACAGTAATACACCCGCCCCGTAAATTCAATTGTACTGGGTAATTGAGTAATTAGAAATAAAGAAACCAAAAAGACCAAACAAACCAGATTTTTCTTCGAGTGAGCAAAGCGAGTCGAGAAGAGCCTTAATGCATGGTTCTCGACAAGATCGAACAGTAACATAAAATGTAGTCGTCTGATTTACCCGCGCCCCTTATGAAGGAGCGGGGTTCATCAGACAATGCCCGATAAACCTGTCCTGAGCGTTGTTGAAGGATCGGGCAACTACAATGGCTAAAGAAACGATACTAACGAATTAAACGCTCAAAACGTTTCAATATTAATTTAGTAATAGTTTTTATCGTTGTGTCATTCCCCGACTCGCTATAGTCCTGAGCTATCTATGTCGAAGGAATCGGGGAATCTAGCAACACCGTTAACTTCTGGATTATCCGGTTCCCGTACCCACTTCGTACTACGGGACAGGCAAGCCGGATAATGACAGAAAAGAACGTTCTTAACGTATAATTACCATTTTGCCGACTTGTTCGCCGACATCTGACCGAACATGAAAGATGTACACACCATTTGCAGCAGCCTGTCGTTCGTTATTGAGTAAATCCCACCATTCGTCGCCACCAGCATCATTGGGCATTCTCTCGTGTCCTAGTTCAGGCTCATAAGTATGCGTATGTAGTAGTGTCTTAACGAGTTCACCATTGAGGTTGAATATCCTGATCGTGCATTTATGCGGTAAGTTAATGAATTTCAACTTAGGCGGGAAACGTTTTATTTCCCATTCATTGAATCCTATATACGGATTGGGTACGACCTTAATATTGAGACTTATTTTCCTAGCACTGTCAAAATATGCCGGAAATGAGTGGATTTTAAAAAGTGCATTTGCCGGAGCTGGAGCAAATCCAGTATCGGCATTGACCGTCCACAAGTCGGATATTGAAGGTAAAACATAACCAGGCATTATTGGACCGCCCTTGTTCAAACCGATCAAGCCGCCATTAATATACAGGTATTTTGTATTGTGAGTTGCCGGCGGTGTGCCGTATAAAATCAGTGTATCTGAGACTTCAAGATGGGAGAGGAAGCACCAACCGCTAGCATATTCATCATACAGGTGGTTTAGATCTGGGTCATAAGGACTGTAAGCGATCTCCTCACCGGTCATCAGATCAATGACCCGCACGCTATTTGCATTCGTCGGATTACCCGTCGTCGAATACCACTCGATACGATAATCATTGCCGCGATATGCCCAAAAAGCAAAATAACTCGTCCAGGGACCTGGTAGAGAAGGAATGACGAGTGATTCCGGGTAAGAACCATGAACTTCAATCGACTCAAAGATCGAGCGGTTAGCAGGTAAAGAATCTCGCCTGAAATTTATCTTAGCTGTGATTCCATTAAAGCTTGGAAAAGCGTGATCGACATCGACCGCCTGGTTATCAGTTTCAATGTCAATACTGTCGATCGCTGTTTGATTTGCATTTTCAATATATGCGTTATATAAACTCGGGATAGATACGCTATCATTTTCATAGCCACTTTTAAAGGTTACCGGGCTGAGATGTACATAAAAAATTGATTCATCCATTGCAAAAGGATGTGCAATATTGCAGGTAATATTATCTTGGAGTCTATCATTACCATAAATGATCTCCAAAGAACACGTACCCGGAATATAATTAGCCGGATCACGCCGTGGTGTTGTACTCACCGGTGTTTTACAACCTTCAAAAATGAGTTCTCGATAACCCGGACCGAGCGTATCGTCGCACTCTATGAAATTATAATCAAAAGCTGTGACTGCATAGTAGTAGGTAAATCCATTTCGTACATCATTATCAATATATGTGTGCACAAGCCCGGAATTGTCAGCATATATCCTGATCGATTCTGGTTGTGCAGTATCTGCAAATGTGATATTATTGAATAGATCACATCTATCAATAAGCTGCCAGTCATTCGAAGCGCCGGTCGAGCTTTTCCATATACCATAACCTTCAAAATCATATTCACGATAATACGGATCATAGATCCAGCCACCAGGATCTAAGACAAAAGCATAATAGGGGTCCGGTGTGATCTCTGAAAAATTATCCCAGCTAAGTGTTATTTGGGCATCACCCGGAATACAGGATAAACGAGGCGGTGGTGGAGCCTGGGGCAAGAGCCAGTTAATATCATAGATATACTGGCAATAGTGGTCAAGATGCGCAAATGCAGTATCAGGTCTTTGCTGCAAAGAATCCCATTCAACGAGCATTAAAGCGATCGTTATTGTCGCTATTGAATCCGGTGCGAGTTCAAATTGACCGGCTGACATGAGAAACCTCTGATCATCAGGCATAGATGCTGCTGTGTCATAAGGTTCATAAGTACCGATTTTATAGTTATAACCAGCCATGGTCATATATCGCTCATTATCGCGATTAGGTTCTAAATTTAAGGTGAACCTTTTCAAAGAAGTCAAACCGACCTGAGGGATTTGATTGGGGTCGCGCCAGTCTGGTGTTGCGTCATGGTCTATATCCCATAAAGAATCAGGGAGCATATTATAAAAGTAAACACTGTCCATTTCATATTGATCAAGAATACCATCATCGTCTTTATCTGCACCAACCTGTAAATCCCATGGGCTCTGGAGAAAATCGCAGCCGATCGCAGCTGCCCACCAGGGCGGAGCAGGAAAAGGTTCAGGTTCAGCTTGCCAGACATAGACGAAATTATCGACAAATAGTGTTTCACTGTTTATTATAAACTCCTGTGCAATGATCCCTGCCATAAGATCATTACCTGTACCTGACTCATCACCGATATCCGGGTCAGCGCAAAATGAAAAAATACAGTTTTTTAGTGTATCGCCTGTGATATTTTTCACCGTCCAGATAAGATAGATCACGGTTTGTAAACCCGAGAGTTGCCAGGCATAACCGGTTTGATAGACTTCAATGCCGATAGGCCGCGTATCGCCCGGGATATGAGCATTTATATCAGTATCATTATAACAGCACCAGGAATCCTGGTGCGAAAACGTATCTTGTGGTGCCATAGGAAAGATCGCATGTGGAGCAGGCCATGAAAACGGGTATATATATATTTTCGCGGCTGGATCATCTGGGTCTTGATCAGCCAAACCAGGCAAAAATTCTGTTTCTCCGCCGTGTGGACCATAGCCGATCGTTACAAGCGTATCACCCAAAGAATCTATGATCCCAAACCAAATGGCCGCACCGTATAAATAGTAATGTCCGCTTCCTTTTGGATAGAATAGCGTACCGATTGTACCGTAATTCGATATCCATAATTCAATAGCATTAATATTATGGACTACTGTTTCTGCTGGACGGTGAGCCTGTTCATTCGTAGGTAATGCTACAAGCGTACTAATCAGGATGATACAAAAAATCGTACAATTTTTCATATTTCCTCCTCCCCAGTAAAATAATATCAAACCGGATTTTTTTACTCGGTATATATTATGGTTTCTTGTGAAAAAAGTGTGAAAACGTACTAAAGCGTAGAGAGTAATGAGTAGAGCGTAAGGCGTCAAAATTGAGAAACGGTGAAACGGAGAAAAGACCAGACATACTAAATAAACCAGATAACTCTGTTGTATGTTTAAGATTAATATTTGATCAATGAAAATACTTCGTAATTTTTTAGTTTTTCTGAACCTTTTAAAAAAGTTAGATCGATCAAAAAAACGCAGGATACAACCTTAGCGCCCAGTTGTTCGACTAACTGACACGTAGCCTGGACTGTACCGCCGGTTGCCAGCAGGTCATCAAATATCAATACTTTTTCCCCTGGTTTCAGGGCATCTTTATGTATCTCAATGGTATTTGTACCGTATTCAAGCGTATAGTCCATGCCGAGCGTTTCAGAAGGTAGTTTACCGGGTTTACGGACCGGGACAAAACCACAATTTAAGTTGTAGGCAAGAACGCCGCCAAATATATAGCCACGCGCCTCAACAGAAACTACTTTGTCAATATCCTGATCCTTATATTTATTAACGATCGTATCGACTGCATATTTAAAGGGTTCGGGTTTTTTTAAAAGCGTTGTGATGTCTTTAAAAAGAATACCTTTTTTAGGGAAATCTGGAACATCACGGATATATTTTTTTAGGTCCATATTATTTCTCCTTGTCAAAATCGAATATCGAAAGTATCAAATCCAAAATCAGTATCATCCCATTTTACATCAATACCAGTAACTCGTGCTGAAGCGGGGCCAATCCTTAACCGTTTAATGAAATCATTTAACATACCCTCATCACCTTCAGCAATAACCTCGACATTTCCGTCAGGAAGATTACGGGTATATCCTTTAATATTATATTGCTTTGCCATTTCAACTGCGAAAAATCTATAACTGACTCCCTGGACTATACCCTGTACAATGATCGTCGCCTTCATTTCAGGATATCTTCGAATATCATTTCCACTGCTTCTTGTGCACTATTAGCTTTTTTTATAGGTGCATCAATGTCCCATGTATCAAGACCGATGACCGGGACATCGAACATCAAACAGTATGCTATTTCCGAGAGAGTACCGTATTTACCATTGATAGCGATAGCTGCGTCACAGGTTCGGGCGATGATCATATTCCTTGCTTCACTCATGCCGGTAACGATCGGTATATCAATATAGGGATTGGCACTTTCTTTACTAGCTGTTGGCAAAATACCAATGACCAGACCACCCGCATTTTTTGCTCCTTTGGAAGCTGCATTCATAACTCCACCCATACCACCAGTAATCAATATACCTCCCTTTTGAGCGATCAATGAACCTACTTGTTCAGCCATCTGGAGACTTTTTTCATTTGCTTCAGCTCCTCCGATAACCGCTATTATCTTTCTTGTCATGATCTAATAATTATTTCTTCTGTTCACCGGATCTCCCTCTCTCCGTTTCTCAATTCGGGGCGGTGGGATTTGAACCCACGACCTCATGGTCCCGAACCATGCACGCTAATCCGCTGCGCTACGCCCCGTACGAATTTTACCCAAATCTGTGATTTGGTCGTAAAATTCAGTATCCCGAGTGGCCATACCATCGAGGGGTTACCTTGTAATACGTACCCAAATCTAAACCAAATTTTACTTCCACCCTCCTTTACCGACCAAAGGAACAAATGCACAACCAAAAAACTCTTTTCGACATATACGCCCTTTATGTTTTTCAACCAGATTGAGCGTCTGGGAAAACTCAGTGCCTACAGGCAGTACCATTCGACCATTATCAGCAAGCTGCTCGATCAAAGCATTCGGTATTTCAGGAGCACCAGCAGTGACAATAATACCATCATACGGTGCGAATTCAGGCCACCCCAGGGATCCGTCCCGGACGATTAAATTGATATTAGCAAAGCCTAATTGCTTGAGAGTAACACGTGCTTTTTTGGTCAAATCAAATATCCGTTCAACTGAATAGACCTTGGAACACAACAGCGCCAGGATCGCGGTCTGGTAACCTGAGCCAGTACCGATCTCCAGGACAGTTTCATTACCTTTCAGCTCAAGCAATTCAGTCATCGAGGCAACCATATAAGGCTGGGATATAGTTTGACTTTGTCCGATCGGTAATGGATAATCATTATACGACTGATGATAGTACGTTTTATCGACAAATAAATGCCGGGGTACGTTTTTCATCGCCTCAATTACCCCTGGATCTTCGATGCCTCTTGCAATGATCTGCTCGTTTACCATACGTTCTCGTTCGTGCTTCCATTCAGTAACTTCGATCACCATATTAGGATATGTAAAAAGGGCAAAAAGTCAATAATCGAGAATGTAGTTGCCTGATTTATCAGGCTGCGCAATGAATTCGGCATTACAAAGGGCATATGATTTATCAACAAAGAAGAAAATATAGATAGGAAACAGTGATTATATCTTCTTAAATATTGAAAGGTCTATATCGGCAAAGCAGGAATCCTGTTCTGTTAAGTCTTTCAGGAAATTCATCTCATCTTGCGCGACATCCTTTTTTTCGAGAAGATTTGCCAGGTGCATGAAATTATCAAAATGTCGACTAAACCGCAGTTCTGCATAATCCCTTGCACTCCAGGTAGAAATAAGGAACTGCCAGTCAGAGGATTGCAGGAGCAGGAGTTCTCGACCGAGCTGCTTGAGTATAGCCATTTCGTTCGTGTTAGCGGTATTTATATAGCGGTCATAGAGCTCATAGAACTTATCTTCGGCTTGATAGATCCGCTGCCAGGTCCACTCAGTCCATTTGTTCAACCAGATATAGTGAAAGCCTCCTTCACCCCAGGAGCCCTCTGGTAAAGATATGATCTTTGTTGGATCAAATTTTTTAAGAAGCATGCTGCCAGTACCAAGCTCGATATCCCTATCTTGTTCAACCGCCTTAAGAACGTGATATAGCCAGACAGGGCCTTCAAACCACCAGTGTCCGAACAACTCGGTATCAAAAGGAGTGCATATCAATGCAGGTTTGCCTGTCTTGGTATAATATTCTTCAGCCAGTTCTTTACATAAGGACAGAAAATGCTGGGCATGTTGTTCTGTTATATTTTCAACAACACCGGGGTTATAATTTTGTTTTAAGGCCAGATCGACTTTTTGGTCAGTAACACGCCAGTATCTCAATCCACTGGGGAATTTCTTTTTGTGAAAATCAAGATACTGTGGTTCACCCGGATACCCCACACCACCGCTCCAGACCTGGAGTGCGGTTTTGGGATCGCGTGTAAATATTGCGACCGGTTTGAATTGTGGGTTTGAACAAACGAGGTATATTTCCTGTGGAGTTTTAACGAAGTCTTCTTTTGTTTCGACAAACTCTTTCTTGAAATGTTCCCAGAGATTTGCCAGTGCTTCAAAGCGTGATAAATAAACACCGATCGCTTTACCGCCTTTTAAAAGATGGTTATCGACCACGAAATAATCTATATTATGTCTACTTACAAATTCATCGACTCCACGGCGTGCATAGGGAGTTTTATCCGAACCCACGACTGGCGACCATTTATAAGCTGGTCGATAAGCACATTCAGGTAGCCAGATACCATGTGGTGGTTTATTGAAATTCTGTTTGTACGTTTGAACGCCGAGATTAATTTGAGCGTTTACTGAACGATCGTTTTTTAATAAAGGTAGATAGCCATGAGTGGCAGCTGAAGTTATGACTTCGATACATCCCTGCTCTTGAAGCTGAGCAAAAGCATTTACCAAATTTTTCTTAAATCTGTTTATGAAATCATCTTGCACGTCGATATAGAAATCACGCCACATCGTTGCCACGCCGAGAAATTCCTTTTGTCCTCGACGGCTGAATTCGTTGATATCCTGCTCAGCTGCTTTGATCTTGTTTTTAAGATAAACATCAAACTCATCGTGAAAGTGGCGTGAGAGTAATTGCTCCTGTAATATCGGTGTTATACCGATATTCAAACGCGGCGAGAACCCTTCATCTAATAGCCGATATAATTGCTTTAGTATCGGGATATAGCATTCAGCCGCCGCTTCACTCAACCAGTCCGTGCCATGCGGCCAGCGGCCATGTCCCAGAACCCAGGGTAGGTGGGAGTGCAAAACAAAAGATAGATAACCCTTAGTCATCGGCTATTGTATATAAAAATTCACAAACGGTCAATAGACACTATCTATAGAGGGTAAATCTTGACATCATCTACGGTGTTATTATAATGCTATGGTGAGGAAAACTTTTTGGGTTAGCTCATAAATTTAGAGTGGAGGAAGACATGAAGAAAAAGGTATTAAAGACCGCGGCAATTATCATAATTTTTTCAATTATCGGCTGCAGTGCAGTGAATATATTTGCCGCCCGTTATTATCGTATACTTGAGCATGAAAGGAAGATATTTCTTGGTTTAAAAGGGTTGGATTCTCTGGCTGCAGAAGAATATTTGGATTTACCATCGACATCGGCACGGACAAAATACTACGATACATTTTGGCAAGGGAAAACAACCGGGGAGCGTGAACTATTTGAAGAGAGAATTGAATACGCGTTCCGGAAATATGGAAAACATTCGCCGATCAGTGACAGCCGTATTCAGATATATGTGAAATATGGTGAACCTTCAAAAAGAGACGAAATCTGGCCCCAGAAACAACTCGCTCTCAAGACCAAGGAAAGAGTAAATCCTGCTGAAGTCTGGACATACAGGCGAGAGGGTTTAATTTTCGATTTTGTCAGGTATGCACGTGCCTATATATTGATCTCACAATCGGAATTTGGTGAACATTTGAAGATACCACACCTGAAGGAAGTGCATCAGGATAGCTTTATGGCAGTTGAATTTGCATCATTGCTCGATTTCAATGTCACGACTGGACGCTTTCGGCAGAAAAAAAATCTGACTCGTCTCGAAATTTATATTAATATGCTGCTCGATGATACTACCGATGTTTCTTTTTCCAGACAGGTCAAGGTCTTTAATGATCAAGATAGTATTGTAAAAGAAAAAAACAGCATTCTTACCCCTGTAGACGGAGCTGATGGTGTATTCTTCGATGAGATCAATTTCTGGCTTGATCCCGCAGAATATCGATTGGAAATAACGATTAGTAATTTAAACGATCAAGCTGTTGGTAAGAGAACGATCTGGGCAAACCTTCTTGATTATCAGGATGATGCAAAAGAGATCAGTGATCTGGTGCCGGCAAAATTGATCGATAATACATTTTCCCATGAGAAATTCAACAAACCCGCGGGTCGTGTTATTCCCTTAACCGACCCTGCATTATTTGTTCATACACCATTTTATTTTTACGCAGAAGTCTACAATCTCGAAACTGAAAACGGCATGCATCAGCTGAAAATGACCTATGAAGTAACCAATAAAGGGAAGATGAAACGAGAACCGGTTGATGTCATGATCAAAGACCAAATTGAAGCAGGTAATACTGCCTATTTAGCAGCTCAGTATCATCCCATGGATCTTGATCCGGGTCTTTATATGATAACCTTGCGTACAGTGGATTTGCTCACGGGCAAAGAACGTACTGCGGTTTGTGACTTTGAGCTTAAGCTAAGGGAATAGAAAGACCGATTCAGTTTCTCTGTTACTACGTCATCTTTATGTTGTATTATTGTAGTGGTTGAGTTTACTCAACAATTTTCCGCTTTGTTGCTGGTTTTTGCAGAGTGAACTCTGCCACGACGATGTCGTTATGTTCAAAACAGATAAATGTTGCAGACAGGGATCATTGTACAGAACATGTAAGGTTGCAGATCATCCTGAGCATACGGTAAAATTCCAGGACATTCTTGGTCCGGAAAATTATTTTCCGACCGGATACCCTTTTTAAACCAGGTGCTGATTCAATCATATCAGCAATTAATGTATTGATCACATCGATCTCTGCGCGAATTGGCGAGCGAAATGAGAACGGTTTCAATGTACTTATCTTTTTTGCTGCTCGTTCAGCTTTTATCTCGATTTCCTTTTGAATTTCGTATGGATGCCGGCATTTTGCAGCCAGACGTGAGATCCCATATTTAGTTATTACAACTTCTACTGCTCGTCCGAAAAATCTCCTTACTTCTTTGGCTAGTCTATCGTCGCCCGAGACTAAACCTAATGGGACTTTGTAGTAACCAGCAAGAGCTGCATTTATTTCGGTTTCGCCTACCAATTTGCCATTTATCTTGATATTATATATTGTTCTTGAAGAATATGAATGATCCATACCTGCTTTTTGGGTTCCCATCATGGCATGGTACCCGATGAAAAAAAGGATATCGAATCGCTTGTCTATTCCTTCGACCATGTAATAATTGCGTGGGGTTCCTTTAATTAAATATACACCAGTTTCCAGCCTATCGATAAGTAGATTTTCACCATTGGCATGTGAATCACAGATTACTATCTCACCGATATCACGACGATTATTTCTTATTCCTCGTATCGCTGCGTTAACCTCTTCAGTTGCTAGTTTTCTCATTTGCATTAAAGACGGTGATTCTTTTTTTAATTCTTGCCACGAGGTAAGCCCACCCACGCCTTCTATATCAAATGAGATAAATACATTGAAGCGCTTTGCCATTTTCCATTATATGCCAGGTGTCAGAGTTGTCAATAATGTTGACAACATAGGTAAAATCAATAGAATAACCTATGAATACCGGGTTTTTTGTGCAGCTGATCTTCGCTGTATTTTTTGTCAGTCTCATTATAATTCTCATTGTTGCTCTTACAAAAACAAAAAAGAAAACCAAGACTCTAAATAGTGTTGATATACTTGCTGATGAGCTTGACCGGCATAAAAAAGAGGGTATTCGCTTACGCGAAGAACTGAAGCGTATCGACTCAATGGATCATATGTTTTTCTCCTCTATGATCAGATTAACTTCAATGCGTAAACCTGATGATATCGCCCGGGAGATCAAAGATCTAGTAGTGAACTGTCTGGATCCCAAAGGCATAGCTGTTTTCCTTGCCGACCAGCGGAACAAAAGGATTTCTATAAGAGCACATTATGGACTTAATGATAATTGGTTGCCGAAAATCGTCTACGAATTGGATAATGAAGCAAAATTGGGCAAAGCAGGTGCAAGTTTCAATAAAAAACACCCTATCTCAAAACATGAGTTCGCAGTGCTCGGCATGATCGAACCATTTCCTGCATTCGAACCTGATATCTGTTATCCGATTTTCTTCCAGGAGAGAAAATTCGGTGTTATTGCGCTCATTCGTGAGAAGAATTTAAACGAACGCGAGAAAAATCTAATAGGCGTTGTTTCAGGTATTGCAGGTGTTGCTCTTAATAACATAAGAAGTTTTGATGACATTACGGATAGGGCACATACTGATCCACTGACACAACTCAATAATATCGGATATTTCAAAGAATTGATGATCAACGAATTAGAGCGTTCCAAAAGATTTCAACATCATCTTTCAATAGCTATTATCGACCTCGATAAATTCAAAGAATACAATGATACTTACGGGCACCAGGCAGGAGATTATCTTTTGATCCGGCTGGCTCAAATTTTCTCAAAGCATTTTGAGGAAACTGATACGATCGCTCGTTATGGTGGTGATGAATTCATCGTCATGTGTCCAGAGATAAAAAAACAGGAAGCTGCGCGCATACTGGCAAATCTCCTCCATGATCTGGAAATACATGATTTCACCCGTGGTGCCAAGAAAGTCCAGGTGACTTTCTCGGCAGGTGTTTCATCTTATCCAGATGATGCTGCGTCAGCTGTAGAACTCATTAAGGCAGCGGATGCTGCACTTTATGAGGCAAAAGGAGCAGGTCGTAATACGGTTAAAGTGTACCAGCCCAAGCTTGAAAAGATTTAATAATCAAATAATACCTTTATAAGCAAATCGATAAATAACATGATCGCTAGCATAATCAATACGATTAAAGAATTGACTACCCGTCAAATAAGTCTAATGGAGGTATGTGGTACGCACACGATGTCGATCGCTCGTTCGGGTATTAGAACAATGATGCCCGAACAGTTGCGGTTATTATCAGGACCCGGCTGTCCAGTTTGTGTTACTGCCCAGGAGACAATAGATTACACCATAGCACTTGCTAAAAATAAGAATGTTATTATTGTAACCTTTGGTGATATGGTAGGGGTTCCTGGTACAGTTTCGAGCCTTGAGCCTTATAGCCCGACAATCATTTATTCACCCCTGGATGCTTTAGACATTGCTGAGAACAATAAAAACAAAGAAATAATTTTTATCGGTGTTGGTTTTGAGACAACATCCCCGACGATCGCGGCAACGGTTTTAGCAGCGGATAAGCGGGGTATTGATAATTTCTATGTTTTACCAGCATTCAAAACTATCCCTCCAGCACTTGATTTTATCGCCCGATCACCGCGTATAGATGTTCAGGGATTTATTTTACCGGGTCACGTTTCGACAATAATCGGTACTGAGCCCTACCAATTCCTTGCTACTAAATACCATATGCCAGGTTGTATCACGGGATTTGAACCTATCGAAATCCTGAGTGGCATTCTGGATTTAGTTAAGCAACTTGCCGAGAAAAAAGCTCATATTGATATTACCTACCGAAAAGTTGTTAAACCAGAAGGAAACCAAAAGGCACTTGAGATATTATACAGTGTTTTTGAATCCTGTGATGCAAACTGGCGCGGGATAGGTAATATTGAAAAATCGGGTTTGACCTTTAAACAACGATATGAAAAGTATAATGCTTTCAAGAAATTCTCAGTTAAGGTGCCGAAATCAAAAATTCCGAAAGGATGCATCTGTGGTAATGTGCTTCTTGGGATCAGCCTGCCTTTGGATTGTAAACTATTTGCCAGTACATGTACACCATTGACACCGGTTGGCCCATGCATGGTTTCATCTGAGGGCTCTTGTGCGGCTTATTATAAATATGGAGGAACAAGTCAGAAGAATGTGGATAAAAAACGCAAACAGTCTAAGAGAAATTCCAAATGACAAAATCCAAATATCCCTTGAATACAAAATATCAAATGTCCATGTTTTCATATTTTAGAATTTGAAATTTATTTGTCCTTTTGCATTTGATATTTAGTATTAAATAACTGATATCAATATGTTGAAACAAATAGCTACAGATATTGTCGATAGACTATATGGATTACTGTCTCCATGCCGGGTATGTCCACGTAAGTGCGGGGTGGATAGGTTGGCAGGCGAGATTGGAAATTGCCGTGCTGGGATAGACGTTAAAGTATCTTCCTATCATCAGCATTTTGGAGAGGAACCGCCATTAGTGGGAAAACACGGATCCGGGACGATTTTCTTTGCACACTGCAACCTGCATTGTGTTTTCTGTCAGAACTGGGAAATCAGTCAACGCGGCAGGGGAAAGGAGACATCGCTCAATGAACTTGCTTCGATGATGCTGCGGCTTCAAGAACTCGGCTGCCACAATGTGAATTTTGTTACGCCTACACCCTGGATACCCCAGATCATAAAGGCGTTATCAATTGCTCAGAATAAGGGGTTAGAAGTGCCTGTTGTTTACAATTGTGGAGGATATGAATCACTCGAGGTTTTAAGATTATTAGAAGGGATTATTGATATTTACATGCCCGATATCAAATATTCAAATGATGAATACGCTGATAAGTATTCGACCGCTACTGGCTATTGGGAAATCGTCAAAGCCACACTGATTGAAATGTTTCGACAGGTGGGTGATCTGAAGTTGGAAAATGGTATTGCTCAAAAAGGCCTTTTGATAAGACATCTCGTACTGCCCAATGATATTGCCGGAAGCAAGAAGTGTTTTGAATTTATCCGTCAAAATCTGTCAGAAAAAACTGTGGTCAATGTTATGGCTCAGTACTATCCGATTTATAAGGCCAATCAGTATCCTGATATAGCTAGGCGCATAACCACGAAAGAATACAGGAGAGCATTAACTGAGTTGGGGGAAAATGGTCTCGATAAAGGATTCAGGCAGACCATCGATACTTTATTTAGGGCTGCAGTACCTGAATGGACTGACGATCTGAGTTCGGATTAAAATTTCAGTACATCAAAAACCAATCGAGATTTATCTATTTACCAAGAAGCAACAAGAGAATGAAACACAATCCAATAACCCCATAAAGCAGCCGATATTTTTTTATAAAATGATGTACGTTTGAAGTATCGATACCAGATTTTAGACATCTGTAAAAAATAGCGATATATATCGGGTAAGTCACGACCAGAATGATATATAGATACTTCGGAACGACTCCAGTGAGTGTCAGGCTGACAAAATATGCTAATGATAATGTATAAAAAATAAATCCGATTATAAAAATACTTTTTTTGCCAAACCTTACAGCATTTGTTTTGATATTTGCTTTTTTATCGGAATCATAGTCGCCTGCTTCATGGAAATGTTATCCGGTGATACCCAGTATTCCAAAATATATTCCGATCAATAATCCCCTGGAAATATCCGGTGAGAATATCAGCCAGCCGAGTAGAAAATCGTTGATCGAGACAACAAAGAGAATAATAAAAGAAGCTATGGGTATATTCTTTAGTAGTATTCTTGGATGCACATATGCGAAACCCATAATTATATCAAAGATAACGATCAAGAGGAATTTTATATCTAATAGTGAATACATGATAATGCTGATAACAGCAAAGACTATCGAGAGAGTCAAGAGCTCGCGGTGTGCGATGTGTCCGGCCAGCAGAGGGGTTTTTGCTTTTGATGTATCGTTCTTGTCAAAATCGTAACCACCCCATTCATTGAACGCATAACCATGTGCCCACAAAAAGAAAAAAGCGACAAAGCTGTGTATTATTCTGGTAGCGGTGGCCAAATTAATCTCGGGTGAAACGATGAGGATCGCCATTACGGGTGCACCTGTTCGTACTGCGATCTCAAACCAACGTATAGACCGGATAAGGCATATTAATTTCTTCATACGATACTTTTCACAGCACGCCCAAATTTTTCAAGTTGATGATACGCTCATCATATATTCTGAAATATTCCGCAGGTATGTCCGTTGCTAAGCTGTCTTTTTTTGTAACCTGATAAACCCGATAGTGTGGATTTGAGTAAAGCAACCTGAAGTAATTAAGATCTTTCGGTTGAAAGTGGAATTTATAGGCAACGCATTCTTTGCTTATTGTCAAATTATGAGTGCGGTATCTAATAGATTCGGGTCCGCGTGCCATGAGCATGTCTGCTTGGTATACAAAATAGTCAGCGCCATATGATATACAGTAATCGTAAAAATCATTTTCCGGTTCGAATAATTTATGTTCAAATAACTTAACTTTATTAATCATGTTTTTTGCTTCAAATTTTGGATGGAGTAGGATCGTCCTATTTGCATATGTTATTATTGATGGACCATAAGGGAAACTGGTTAGCACAACAGCATCTTGAGGTGTTAGATGCCTCATGTACTTAATGAGCCCCAGCAAATAATTATGTCTTGGTCCAAGGACCTTTGTTGGTTGATTAAATAAGAGGTATGCATTGACGAGCATGCATAATACCAATAGAAAACGAATGCTTTTCTTCACAGTGCTAAATACATACGCAGTTTGTAACGATAAAAACCAGACAAGAAATACATCCAGTCTGATGAGCAGAAAATAAAGGGGGAAAAACGCGACCGTGAATAAAAGAAAAAACGCATCGCAGAAATTTATTGCTTTTTTAAAGAGCTTTTTTGTGTTAACAACTATTCCGCTGATACCGATTATTATAAGAGTGCCGATAAAGAGGGCAATTTCTCGAACTGAGGGACTGGTAAATGGGGAAACCCACATAACGAGTGTTTCCCATGAGAGTTTTGACGGGTCAGTGGGTCGCATCCCCAGATGCTTGATTTTTTCGAGCATTAAACCATAGACAAAACGGTATTCCGGGATCCTTGCAGTTGCGACCAAAATCGTCAAGATGATGGCGATACAGATAAGAAATAGTAGTGATGCTCTTTTGATCGAGTATTTCTTCACCGGCATGAGCGTGCTTATTACAATACCATAAGACATGAGCATGGAAAAGGAGAACAGGAAACCGGCTGTGCGCAGCACGGGAATTAAAAACCCGCCCAGAAAACTGATGGCAGTAATGATATAAAACGGTTTGGTATCTGTTTTTGGTTCAAAGAACGCAACGATACCAATGAACAATACGAATATTGCATAGTAAAATTGTGTAAGATGCCAGGAACTTAGAGCGGTCAACAAAAATGCACCTGATATCATCGCATAAGAATACTTTAGCGCATCGCTGGATTTCATAGCACGAATAAAGAAATATAAATGCGTGAAAATCAACGGTAAAGCAAAATCCTGCAATTCAAAAGCAGGTGCTGTGACGGTAATGTAGATAGCTGGCGTAAATGCATAAAATAAACATGCCAAGAGACCAGATATCTTGTTCTCGATCACCAGGCGTATCGACAGGTAAAGGGGTATGATGGAAAGAGAAGACCATATCGATATGAAAATAATAAGGAAAAAATGAAAGGGTAGCTGTCTCGGTACAAATAAGCGGTAAATATAACCCGAGACGATCTCCATGAGCGCGGTCAGCCGATCCTTATATTCTAAACCTTCAGGGTATTGAGCATCTTCATCTAAGATCGGCAGTCGTCCATTGATAGCTACCATTCTGGCACTTCTTTGCTGAAGGGCTGATTCTGTCCAGAAGAAACCAGTATCGTCTTTCAGGTTAAAATATGGAATTTTGTAAACACTAAAGACCTTAAAACCGATCATGAAGAAAAAAATCAGTGTAAGTGCCAATCTTTCTTTTGTAATAACCTTATTTATCATAACCGATATACTTTAGGTAATTAAAGATTTTTTCTGCGCTCGCATGGTCGCCGGTTTTTGTGTAAATATCAGCAAGCGCCATGAACGCATTGATATAATATGGATTGAGCTGCACTGCTCTTCTCAGCAGACTAATAGCTTGATCATATTCCTTGTTATGACCCATAATATTCCCCAGATTATAAAATGCCGGGTAGAATTCAGGGTCGATCTTTATGACGACATTATATTCTGCTATTGCCCGTTCATATTCCTCTTGGCGTTCATAGGTTAAGGCAAGATAGTAATGGAATGGAGCAAAAGCGGGTTGATATGTTATAGCTGATGTAAAGGCTTTTACTGCATTAGTTAGTGAGTCGTGCGATAATAAAACCAAACCATCTTTGAAATAGTTGTCAGCTGGGTATGAAATATCGATCGAGCGATATTGTGTGCTGAAAGGCAAATGGACAGCGCATAAAAGCAGGATGAAGATTAATGTACCGATTAGATAGTTACGAACAAGTATTTTCATGGGAAACAGAGGGGATTGGTATTATATTAGCTTAAAAAAAGTCCCGCCCCGGGGGGCGGGACTTTTCCTTTATTAATCTTTGATAAAGATTACTTTCTGCACAGCCGATTCTTTTTCAGCAGTCAATTCTAAGAAGTAAATACCCGATGGTAATGTTCGATGACAATGCCATGACATATCGTGTTTTCCGGCATTTTTCATACCATGAACGAGTGTCGATACGAGCTGTCCAGCAGTGTTGTACATTTTCAGGTCGATATTCTGAGTTCGAGCGATCGTGTAAGTTATATCCAAGTGGTCTTTAGCAGGATTTGGTTGTGGGGGCATTAACCCAAAGGGATGGATGTTGTTATTCACCCATTCGTTGACACCGATCAAAATTACTATTGCATGACTCTCATACTGTATGTAATCTTTCTTCGTTACAGTAATGAAAACCGTATCACCTTCTATCTCTGGATCAGTACTGAAACTTACAACCCCTGAAGCATTTGTGTAGCCGACGCGATACATGGTATCGGTCTTACAGCATAAACACACCTGAGCATCCTGAACTGGCGCTCTTGTGTCGGTAACAGTGACATCGAAAGTTCCTGCGCCCAAGGGAATAACTGAATTGTGCGCACCAGTTAAGACATCAGGATAGTAGGAATATTGGCATAATTCCGGGTCACCAAAGAGCACACAACAATTCATGCAGTGAATGACATAATCATCGCCCACATAAGGCGCACATCGATCATTAGTCGCACCTACAGTCCTACCAATATTATATGTATCATTATTGGTTAACTCATCATAGAACCATATGCATTGCCATTCAGAGCGACCATAATTATCGATTTGACCGTAACCATGCCGGCTATTACCCCAGAATGCTGCACTGCCGCCGTTTGGGTTATTCATCATATGTTCCACATAGCAATCACTACTATAGTCTAGCTCGCCAATATTGCAGCAGATTGCAGTAATAACACCGGTCAATGGCGGTGCATTTGTTAAGGCATCAGCATTCGCATTGGTGTGGTAGCTGGTACCACCCCACTGATTCCATGCACCATGCGCTGCAATATTTGTATAACCAAAACCGACATTGAATGAATCGCTTATTTCCTGGCTCGATAGAGGTTGTATTTCATCATAGCGTTTTGCATCAAGCCACGATGTTGGATCATACAAGGCGATAGTATCGTTAACCGGACAACCGTAACCGCTCCACAGCAGATAAGCGGGAAGGAATATTTTTTCATGGAAACAACCGGTCGGTGTTTCCGTCTCGTATTTCAGCGTCTTATTGACAAAGGTTGCCGCTTCTGCAGCACTGCCGATTGAAGCTCGACCGACATATGCTTCAGTGTAATTATCATCGTCATAATCAGCATACCAGAAATCACTGGGTGTGCTTGGATCATCAACCGTGTTCACTGCCCTCATGGGGAAAATTCCCCAGTCACCTCCACACAGAAAGTAGAAGGTTCCATGATTTTGATTGTAATCAATGATGAAATTCCTGACTCTATCTTCATTCGTTGCACCAGAGTAGTTGGCTAGAATCCAGCTTTCGAGGAATATCTCAGTGGGAACTCCTTTTCTTGTTTTCCATTCTTTCAAGGGTTGGAAATATGACGCATACGCATCATCGACCATTATGGCATATTCTGGATCATCGAAAGCCCGTCCACCTTCATTTATACTCATTTGGCGGTTGCATTCTCTTACTGCAGGATTCCATTGATCAATATACTCAGGATTTACAACGATTTTTCTGACCGCTTCTTTCTGGTGTTCATGCTCTTTCTCCCAAGTCACCTCAGGTATAACCCGACCCTGTTCATACACAACTTGGAAGGTGATCTCTGTATAAAGATGAAGTTTACCAGTCTTTGGTGTATACTGTAACGGGTAAACCGCGATAGTTGCGATCCTGAAACCCCCTTTTGTACCGATGTGAGTGAATTCAGCGAGTTTCCCTGGGTATTCCTGCGTAGATGAATAAATGATTTTGTTCGGTTCAACAAAGGATTTACTGCCATTAGTTGAAATTGGTTGAGGTATTTGAACCGGCAGTATATTATAGTTGCCCATTACTGTTGCTTTTTCTGAAGCGATGATATCCACACTCTTGACTATAGCACTGGCAGGTATGAGAACCAGGACAGGTTTCATCGCTAGCTCTGGTTCGCTGATAGTCGTTATTGGTGTACAGCCTTCTAAACGGACAGTGTGATAACCGTTATCTTCTTTAATACTAAGATCCTGTATAGAGAATGATACAGTTTGGCTTAGTTCACCGCTGAAAAGAAAAAAGGGTATCAGTAATAGGATAACACAATATTTCTTTGACATCTCTTTGCCTCCTCCCATTCAGACATTGTCTAAATGGCTCGATATCACGGATCTATACATAAATTATTAAAAATGTCATAAAACACATAAGACTACTATACATCAGTTTAATAAAAATAGATTATTTGTCAAGGGTTTATGCAAATGTGCTGAAAAAGCCAGAAATAGTCTATTTTTCAGAAATTTTCACGTGTAGTGTTGACTTTCATTGAATTTTGAATATCCTATGGTGTATTTTTGACCTTCAGAAATACACTCAATAATTTCAGGTATTTAACATCAAGGAGGTATATTGAAAGTCCACGAATATCAGGCAAAAGAGATTTTTAAGAAATACGGCATTCCAACACCGAGAGAGAAGATGTGTCTTAGCGTTGATGAGGTTATCGCAGCGTCGACTGAACTCGGCTTGCCCTGTGTTATCAAAGCACAGGTGCATGTGGGCGGTCGCGGTAAAGCAGGTGGTATAAAGATAGCTAAAACTGAACAAGAAGTAAATGAATATGCCAACCAGATTCTCAGCATGGAGATCAAGGGACTTCCGGTAAAGAAAGTGCTCGTGTCTGAAGCAATTTCCATAGCCAGCGAGGCATATCTGGGTATTATTAATGACCGGACTGCCAAAAAAACGGTAATGATGGCATGCAAAGAGGGCGGTGTTGAAATTGAAGAGGTTGCCCGGGAAAAACCTGAAGCGATCTTCAAAGTTTACGCTGACCCTTTGATCGGTTTGTTACCCCATCAAGCTCGTCAAATCGGTTTATTCTTATACGATGACCCCAAAATCGCGTTTGCTTGTGCAAGCATAACTTCAAAGCTGTACAAAATGTTCATAGAAATGGATTCATCCCTAGCTGAAATAAACCCGCTCGTCGTGACCAGTTCGGGAGAACTTATTGCCCTTGATGCTAAGATCAATTTCGATGATAATGGACTACAGCGACATCCTGAGATCGAGGCGATGCGAGATCGTGAGAGTGAAGATGAGAATGAACTTATGGCACGCGAGTGTGATCTATCGTATGTAAAACTCAGCGGCAATATAGGCTGTGTAGTGAATGGCGCCGGGTTGGCCATGGCAACCATGGATTTGGTTAAGCACTTTGGTGGTGAACCAGCAAACTTTCTCGACATTGGTGGGTCTTCTTCGCCACAGAAGGTGAAAAATGCACTGGAGATATTGCTGCGCGACGAAAACGTGCAGGTTATATTCTTTAACATATTCGGCGGTATTACCCGGTGTGATGATGTCGCCAATGGTATCTTAGAAGCCAAGAAAGAGTTAAGTATCAAACAACCGATCGTTGCTCGTTTGACCGGTACTAATGAAGATAAGGCAATGGAGATACTAAAGGAAGCAGGTTTGATCTTTGCCGAAAGCATGGATGATGGTGCGAAAAAGGCGATTGAACTACTTAAATAATTTAAAAGGAGTTTTCAAATGAGTATTTTAGTTAACAAAAAAACAAGATTAGTAGTGCAGGGAATTACTGGTCGCGATGGTAGTTTTCATACCGGTCAGATGATCAAGTATGGGACCAAAGTTGTTGCCGGAGTGACTCCTGGTAAAGGCGGTATGGAAATTGAAGGTGTGCCAGTATTCAATTCTGTCGATGATGCAGTAAAAAATACCGGCGCAAACGCAGCGGTCATTTTTGTTCCAGCCAAATTCGCAACCAGTGCAATTTATGAGTCGATTGATGCTGGTGTAAAATTAGTTGTGTGTATCGCTGAGGGACTGCCAACAATTGAGCTGGTCAAGATCACTG
Source organism: bacterium (assembly GCA_049647165.1). Classification (GTDB taxonomy): domain Bacteria; phylum Hydrothermota; class Tepidihabitantia; order SM23-42; family SM23-42; genus JAUVZL01. The sequence goes on along the minus strand of JBARXB010000005.1, from coordinate 80,335 downwards.
CATTTCTAAAAAACAAAGATTGTCGTCTTGTCGGACCTAATTCACCCGGTATTGTTTCTGCAGGTGAAGCAAAAGTAGGTATTTTGCCTGGCAATATCTTTAAGAAAGGTAGCGTGGGCGTTATATCGCGAAGCGGAACACTAACCTATGAAATAGTCGACCATATTACAAAAACCGGGCTTGGTCAGTCAACCTGTATCGGTATTGGTGGTGATCCGATAATTGGTACGAAATTCATCGATTGTCTTGAACTTTTTGCCAAAGATGATGATACCGAAGCGGTCGTTGTCGTAGGTGAGATCGGAGGCCGCGATGAACAGGATACTGCTGAGTATGTTAAGAAAAATTTTAAAAAACCGGTTTTTGGGTTTATCGCTGGGAAAACCGCACCTGCGGATAAGCGTATGGGTCACGCAGGAGCAATTATATCTGGTTCTTCTGGTACCGCGGCGGAAAAGGTCAAGGTTTTCAAAGCTTGCGGTATCAAAGTTGGTGAAACACCGGCTGAGGTTGCTCGGCTTGTCAAAGACGAGCTGTCTTAGATGACTGGATAGCTGAAACTCGTAGTTTTGTTATAATATTGTTATTGATTTTTCTCGGATGCGATCGCATCCGAGGTTATATCAAGAGCTTTTGCTAATTTACCACAGACGTTCTGGAGCGATTCATATAACTGTTGATCATAATTTTTCTTTTTGTACATATTGTCCAAAATATTCTGTAATTCCGAAAAGATCTTCACCATTGTACCATAATCATAATTTAAAGTTTTCCCTAAACTGTAACGTAGATCATTATAGATTTCTTGCAGTCCCTCGATCGCATCGCCCTTGCGAAATTCGAGTTCATCAGTGAACTCACCTCTGCTCATTTTTCCTATATAATTCCTGAGTCGATACAAAGGACCGTATATCTTGAGCGTTATCATGACTATTGACCAACCTGATCCGATGAAAAGCACAATACCGATAACCGCGATTGGCCATATTGAATTATGCATCGCTTCCTGGATGAGTTCTTCAGGGACAGGAAGATCTGCCAGGTTGCTTTTTATAATGACGAATAGGGAAATAAGTAAGGTCAATGAAATACCGAATACCAGTCCTAAAATCGTTAGGATCAGCTGTATTTGTAAGCCATGGATAATTATTTTTCTTCTTCTATTTTTGATTTCCATTGAAATCATCTAACCAACCTGCAGTATAATGAAGCTTGCGTTTGAAAAGCTTGCCTAAATTTTTTGGATCTTTAGCTTCATAATAACGGAAATACATGTCATCATCCATAATACCGAGAATCTCTATTTTGCCCGTACGATGCGACATCACATATCGGAATCTCTTGCTGAGACCGCTTAGCTGTCTCTTTGCTTTGTTAATGATCATATATCCTTTATACAGAGGTACCTGAAAACTTTGCTTCACCCGTTTTACCGGTCTGCATTGAAAAATATAATATGGGATAATACCAATACCGGTCAATTTGTTTTGTAGGAAAGCGATAGTATCAGGATCATCATTTACGCCCTTTAAAAGGACTGTTTGGTTATTTATTATGATACTCCTGCGTATAAGTTTGTTTATTGCGCGTATTGATTTTCTGGTTAATTCACGGGGATGATTAAACTGGGTGTTGATATACAGTCTTCTTTCCGGAGTTGAATATTTTTTTAACACCGACAAAAGATTTTCGTCCTCTAAAATCCGATCTGGGAAGATTATCGGTACTTTAGAACCAATTCTTAGAAAAAAGAGATGTTTCATAGTAGAGAGTTTCTTGAGAAAATTCTCGATCACTTCAGTCGGTAAAATTAACGTATCGCCACCACTGATCAGGACATTGGTTATTTCCTTGTGTTCAGAAATATAATCCAAAGCTTTATCAAAATGTTCGATTATTTCACCGGTCGATAGACCAACAAGCCTTTTGCGAAAACAATACCGACAATAGGCAGTGCATCTATTGGTCGATAGAATTAATGCGGTGGGCATATATTTATGCTGTAAGCCAGGCATTTTTGTGATCTGCATTTCACCGCTTGGATCCCATGAGCCAGATAAGTTGAATTCCTCGACCGAGGGTATTATCATCTTACGAATAGGATCATTGGGTTCCTTTTTGTCGATCAGGGATAAATAGTAGCGGGTAATGCTCATCGGATGTTTTTCAATCACTCTTTGTAGTTGTTTTTCTTCGAGTGATGTTATGTCGATATACTCTTTCAACTGCTTTATGGTTGTAATATTTTTTGCGAGTTCTGCTTTCCAGGGCATATTATATCCTCTGATATTGCGGAATCGGGGCAGTGGGATTTGTCGAGCGCGACGTGCTAGCATAGGGCGAAGATCCCGTATCCATAATGGAGAATCAATGATAGAAACGGGAAGCCCACGACCTCATTTTTTGACACTTTCCTATATCATTTCTATATATATAGAAATTTTATCGGGGCAGTGGGATTTGAACCCACGACCTCATGGTCCCAAACCATGCGCGCTAAGCCGCTGCGCCACGCCCCGATTCTTGAATTATAACGAAATTTCGATGCATGTCAACCCCCACACCTAATTTACCAAAAACAGTGTATGGAACTATCGTCAATTATCCGTATTTTACTCGCAAAAACTCTTAATTGTTGCAATGAACCTATTACGAATTAGGTGTGGGGGTTGCTTGACACCATGCTTTTTTTGTATATAATCTGCACGTAATCACGATGATAAAAGGGACCAACGATACAAGATATGCATATGTTAACGGTATTATTCGGGCACGTGAAGCTCGTTTTTTGACGCGCAGTCATTTTGACCGACTCATTTCGAGTCGGCTGAGTGGTTTTACGACCATATTATCCGATTCACCTTACATTGGACAGGATGATGTCGTAAAGGGTTTTGTTCTTGAAGAAGAAAGAGTCGGCATTTTTTTCAAGAAATACTGTCAGCATATTGATATCATTAAATTCATCGATTGGCCTCAGCAAATCCATAATATTAAAGTGAAATTAAAACGAGGCAGTGATGAGTTGCTCTATAGCCAACCCATTAATGAAGTTGAAGAGTGGCCTGAAGTCGTTGGAGAAATTGAAAGATTCGCAATGAGTAAGGATCCATTTATTTTTTCGACAAATCTCGATAGAATTCTCTGTAAATACCTTTATGCAACGGCTAAAACAATACCGTTTTTTGAAGGTTATTTTCAAATTTATTTCGACCTCGAGAATATCCGAAGTTTTTTTAGAGCACGTCAATTTGAAAGGACACGCGATATATTCAACCAGGTATTCATTGATTATGGTAGTCTAAGCCGGTCAATGTTTTTAGATAATATTGCAGGCACGCATGATACACTTGGTAAGCATTTCTTTACTACGCCTTATGCTGCTATATTTGATAAGGGAGGAACATATATTGAGCAAAATAGCTCGTTTCTACGCCTTGAAAGGATGTGTGAGGAAATGAAATTGAGATTTTTGCTCATGGCACGCCGCATGACTTTTGGTGTCGAACCGTTGTTTACATACTATCAGTTTAAGCTTGAAGAGATAAAGAAACTGAGACAGGTCTACTGGGGTAAATTAAATGAGGTCCCGATCGATGATTTAAAGGAGAGTATTCCTGATGTCTGGTAAAGCATTGGCCATAGTTGGACAAAGAGAGACAATAATGCCATTTCTGGTAACCGGAGCGCAAGTTGTCTATATAAAACAAGGTGAAGGTACAACGGCTGTGGAAGATCTTATTGCTCAGGGTTTCAAAATTATTTTTTTTACTGAAGAGTTTATTAATGAATTAGATGGTATTTTAATGAAATATCGTAATCAGACGACCCCTTGCTTGATTCCTATCCCAACTGGAAGAGGTAAAACAAAACTTGCCATAGAAAGGATAAGGGGTGTGATTAAAAAAGCGGTTGGAGCTGATGTCTTCCTGGAGGAAAAATAATGAGGAAAGGTGAAATTACAAAAGTGTCAGGACCACTTGTTGTAGCTAAAGGAATGAAAGGTAGTAAGATGTATGATGTAGTTCGGGTGAGTGAAGAGCGTTTGGTCGGAGAAATAATCGGACTTTCAGGTGATTTGGCATCAATTCAGGTATATGAGAATACCTCTGGCATTGGTCCTGGTGAGCCAGTTTACAGGACTGACGAACCTCTCATTGTTGAGCTTGGTCCCGGATTGATCGAATCAATTTATGATGGTATCCAGCGTCCTCTGGATATTATTCGAGATCAGACCGGTGATAATATTGGTCGAGGCGTGGAGATCCCTGCACTGGAACGCGATATCAAGTGGTCGTTTAAACCACTTGTTAAACAAGGCGATGCAGTCTATAGTGGCGACATTATCGGCGAGGTTAAAGAGACAGTTCTCGTGATGCACAAGATCATGATGCCACATAAGATTGAGGGGAAGATCAAGACGATAAAACAAGGTGATTTTTTAATCACTGATACTATATGCGAGATTGAAACAAAAGATGGTGTTATACCTATTAGAATGATGCAGCGTTGGCCAGTACGAGTGCCCCGTCCTTACAAGAAGAGACTTGCGCCATCCTTTATAATGTCAACCGGACAACGGGTCATCGATATGTTCTTCCCCATTGCCAAAGGCGGTACAGCTTGCTGCCCTGGTCCATTTGGAACCGGTAAAACTGTGATTCAGCACCAGCTTGCTAAATGGGCCGATGCTGAGATCATTGTTTATATAGGGTGTGGTGAGCGCGGTAATGAGATGACCGATGTGCTCAGAGAGTTCCCTGAGCTCAAAGACCCCAGATCCGGTGAATCATTGATGAAAAGAACAGTGCTTATCGCCAATACATCAAATATGCCAGTAGCAGCACGAGAAGCCTCAGTGTATACAGGTATTACAATAGCCGAGTATTTCAGAGATATGGGGTATTCAGTAGCCGTTATGGCGGATTCGACATCGCGCTGGGCTGAGGCAATGCGGGAAATCTCAGGCAGGTTAGAAGAGATGCCAGGCGAAGAAGGTTACCCCGCCTATCTCAGTGCGAAAGTTAGTTCTTTCTATGAAAGAGCCGGCAGGATTACCGCGGTTGGAAAGCCAGACCGAGAAGGTGCTTTGAGTGTAATTGGTGCAGTCTCACCACCAGGTGGTGATTTGTCAGACCCTGTGGTACAGGCAACACTCCGTGTCGTGAAAGTTTTCTGGAGTCTTGAGGACAGATTAGCCTATCAACGACACTTTCCGGCTATTTCCTGGTTGAATTCGTACTCTCTTTATATTGACGATGTAAGTGACGAACTGAACAAAGCTATTGCTAAGGATTTTACAGATCTGTCAAAAGAAGCTATGCGTCTGTTGGAACAGGAAGCTGAACTCCAGGAAATCGTCAGGCTTATTGGGGTTGATGCTTTGTCTCCAGAAGATAGATTGATCCTTGAGGGTGCAAGATCTATTCGGGAAGATTTCTTGCATCAAAACGCATTCCACGAAATTGATACTTTTGCATCATTAGAGAAACAATATAAAATGCTGTCGACCTGTCTTTTTAATTATAATAGAGCAAAAGAAGCATTGGCACGTGGGGTTTCATTTAACGATATTACCAAGATGGATGTGCGCGAGAAAATTTCGCGTATGAGATACTTACCAGAATCTGATATTGCAAAAATCGATGACCTTCGAGAAGACGTAGAACAAGGCTTTCAACGGCTTCTAAAAGGGGATAAGGATGTTGGCGTTGAAACTCCAGTGAAGAAGAGTGTTGAGGAGAGTACGAACATAGAAGAAAATCAGGATAAGAAAGTTGAGGAAAAAGCAACAAAGAAAACCCGTAAATCCAGGGGGAAGAAATGATAAAAGAATACAGCAGCATTCGTGATGTCTCTGGTCCACTTTTGCTTGTCGAAGGGGTTGAAGGTGCAAAGTATGAAGAATTGGTCGAAATTTATCCAAAGACCGGTGAGAAAAAGCGCGGCAGGGTACTGGAGGTTGATAACGACAAAGCCTTAGTTCAAATCTTTGAGGGGTCTACAGGTATTGATGTCCAGGATTGTCGTGTCAGATTTCTTGGCCGGACACTGCATATCGGTGTATCATCTGATATGCTTGGTCGGATCTTTGACGGTCTGGGTAGACCTAAAGATGATGGTCCGGAGATCATTCCAGAGGCGATGCTCGATATCAATGGTGCCCCGATTAATCCTACGGCACGAGATTATCCAAACGAATTCATTCAGACTGGAATTTCTTCGATCGATGGTATCAATACGCTCGTTAGGGGTCAGAAACTCCCCATTTTTTCAGGTTCTGGTTTACCCCATAACCGGGTTGCTGCTCAAATCATGCGGCAGTCAAAGGTGCTTGGTGGTGAGGAAAAATTCGCAGTTGTTTTTGGTGCTATGGGGATAACTTTCGAAGAAGCGAATTTTTTCATTCAGGATTTCACGAAAACAGGGGCACTGGAAAGAGTCGTACTATTCCTGAACTTGGCTGACGATCCCGCAATTGAACGTGTCTCTACGCCGCGTGTTGCTTTCACGGTTGCTGAATATCTTGCATTTGAAAAAGGTCTGCACATCCTTGTTGTTCTGTCTGATATGACTAATTATGCTGAAGCCCTTCGTGAAATATCTGCTGCGCGTAAAGAGATCCCTGGACGCCGGGGTTATCCTGGGTACCTATATACTGATTTAGCAAGTGTATATGAGAGATCAGGTCGGATTAAGGGCAAGAAGGGATCAATCACATTGATACCCATCCTCACAATGCCTGAAGATGACAAGACCCATCCAATACCCGATTTAACAGGTTATATAACTGAGGGGCAGGTTATTCTCTCGAGATCGCTGTACAGAAAGAAAGTCTCACCACCGATCGATGTTCAGCAATCATTGTCACGCTTAAAAGATAAAGGCATTGGAAAAGGCAAGACACGTGAAGACCATGCAGATCTATTCAATCAATTAATTGCATGTTATGCCCGAGGTAAAGAAGCTGCTGAACTATCTGTTATATTGGGCGAAGCAGCTTTGTCAGATATGGATAAAATATATCTGAAATTCTCTCAGCAGTTTGAAGAACGTTACATTTCTCAAGGTGAAGAAGAGAATAGAACGATTGAACAAACTCTAGACCTCGGTTGGGAACTGCTGCGAATGGTACCACGGTCTGAAATGAAAAGAGTTCGTGATGAATACCTTGAGAAATACTATGATAAAGTCGAGTGACGAATTCAGAGCTTCAACTCCTGAAGATGACGTAGTAGAATTCGATGCTGTAAATTCTAAGCACGAAATCCGAAATTCTAGGCAAATTCGAAATCAGAATGACCAAAATTCAAAAGTTCAGTTTAGATATTTGTGTTTTGGAATTGAATACTATTTAGAATTCAGATATTAGGATTTAGATATTATGAAGTTGGATATTCCACCGACCAGGATGCAGTTACTGCGTTTAAAGAAACGTATTATAATTGCCCGCCGTGGTCATAAGTTGCTCAAAGATAAGCAGGATGAGCTCATGCGCAGGATCCTCGAACTTGTCAGTAAAATTCGAGATGCACGCATACGTATTGAACAAGAGTTAAGGAGTGCTTTTGGCTATTTTTATTTTGCATCAAGTAAGCAGTCAATAAAAGCTACGGACGAAGCGCTTTTAGCAACCACGAAGAACATTGTTATTGATTATACTACAGAGCGTGTTCTTAACTTAAAGATTCCTAAATTCAAACAGACAATATCAGGAGGTTTAATTGGCTATGGTTTTATGACGACTTCAGGCGATTTGGATCTGGCACTTTTAAAAATTGACCAGCTGATTTCAAAATTACTTGAACTTGCTGAGTTGGAAAAGGCACTGGAGCTTCTTGCTACGGAAATAGAAAAGACCCGCAGAAGGGTTAATGCATTGGAATATGTTATTATACCATCTATTGACGAAACGATTAAGTTTATTAAGCTAAAATTATCGGAAATGGAGCGCGGTGACCTTACGCGCCTTATGCGGGTAAAGGAAATTGTAAGAGGAAGATAGTTTTATGATCGCATGGTCAGATGGACGGTAAGACAATGAGACAATCAGACGATAGAACAAAACGTGGGGAGGTTTTATGATAGAAGGTTTAGTATCTGTTTTGATTTTATCTTTTCTAACTTTGATCTTTGGTATAACTAAAGATCTGCTTATTATCATAATTCCACAGGTTATATTGATACTCATCGTTATTTTCCTTTTGGTCAGGGTACGCGTAAAGATATCTAAAGCCGAAAAGGAGAAGCTAAGATCCAAGATAGACGAATTAGAAGATAAAATCGGGACGATAGGAACCAAGCAAGAGTAAAAAAGTTAGAAATCAAGTTGTTCAATGAATTGACTATTTCTGTGACTTGTCATACGAATTCACTTCTATGAAAAAATTCATCGCCGTTATTATGTTTATTGCTGCGATTACTATATTATATATCTCGACTAAAAAAACCACTTTCAGCCCGGGTGATCTAAGCCTAAGTTTCACCACGAGCATTTTGGATGAAGAAAATAAGTGTTTTAATCGGTCATATGAACAAATTCATGATTCTCTATTGGAAGCATGGAATTCTGTATTTACAATCTCGGGGATTGAAAATAATCCCTTTGCGATGATGCTTTATTTTATTAGATATTTCAATGCTTTGGAACAGAACGATAATACCAGGTGTTTTTCTTTTCAGGAAATTATTTCAAGTGATAATACTAATGTCATAAGCTCAGCGATCGCAACATGTGCTATTATGCAAAAGATGGGTTGGGATTTTCAGTTTTTTTATAATGAAAATGAATATTATTTAGGTATTAATTTCACAGAAGATTGGCAGATAAGAAAAGGTAATTGGGTTGAGAGGAACGGGAAAAGCTATTTCCTAAAGGAATTTGATTATATTACCCCGGTCGGCGAACTGAAAAGCGATAATCCTGCAAAAACATATAAGTGTCTCATAGCCAGGAGCAAAGATCTTCACCCGATACCTCTGATCAATAGCCTTCCAGTATTCAGCGGTTTTAATTATGAAAAGAGTTTAGTGTGGTTTTACAAGGGAAGGAGATACAGTCTCACTGCCTGGATACCTGAAGAGCAGGCGCAATGGACTGTAAATTTGCCGGTCAGCTTGCATGGCACGGTCGCATCAGGAATTTTTGAATTTGATAATATAGGAATTATAGGCAATTTAGAATATCTTATCAAGGATTACGATGAATACGATAAGGTTAATTTTCTGTTCAAATTGAGTCAATCAGAAAGTATTTTTGTGTATGATAATAAGAAACCAATAAAAAGTATAACCAATCAACTAATTGAAGGTCAAAATGATTGTGATGGGCGCAGTATTTTTCTTTACTGTCTTTTAAATATTGTGCTCGACTATGACAGCAATGGTATGGTCTTTATTAATTGGGAAAATCACCTGGCGATCGGTCTGAAACCCCAAACCAGAACCGCCAAAGAGATGCTTGAAAAGGAAAAAGCTGGAAGTGTTGACGGTGATTATTATGTACTCGATGCTGCTTATATTGGCGATACCCACTGGGGCAGTATGATGAAACGTCTGTCAGATGAATATGAAATAATCAGATAGATAAACCAATGGGGTCAAATCTTGACTATTGACAATTCTAACATAAACCAATGGGGTCAAATCTTGACTATTGACAATTCTAACATGTAGGAGGAGGGAGAAATGAGTAGACCTTTAAGGATTCAGTATCCAGGAGCATATTATCATATTACATGTCGTGGTAATGCAAAAAGACCGATATTTTTTGATTACACTGATCGCGCTAAATTTCTAAATTTCCTTGTCGAGTCCACTGAGATATATGATGTGAATATCTCTGCCTATATCTTAATGACCAATCATTTTCACTTATTAATACAGACGACAAGAGCTAATCTTAGCGAATTCATGCATCGATTTAATATTATTTATACAGGTTGGTTTAATAATCGTCATCAGCACTGCGGCCATCTATATCAAGGTCGATATTGTGCCTTTCTAATAGATGCTGGCAGCTATTTACTTGAGGTTTCACGTTATGTACATTTGAATAATTTTCGAAAGAAAAAAACAGAAAATAAAGATTTTAATAAACTATGGAATTCTTTCTGTAAGTATCAATGGAGCAGTCTTCTTGGAAATATTAATAGAAAATATTCACTAGATTTCATTGATTATGATATGATTCTCGAAATGGTAGGCGGTCGTTCTTATTACAGACGTTTTATAATCGAAGGGATGAAGTATGATCTACCTAATCCTTTTGAGAATCTAAAACACGGTATCTTCTTGGGTGATGATAACTTCGTTGCGAAGGTTAAATGTGAATCAATAGAAGATGGCTCGGTGTGCGAGCAGCCATCATATCAAAGTTTAGTTAAAAAAGTTATTGAATCAGATGCTATAATTGACATTGTAGCTGTAGCTATGGGGGTGAACAAAGACAAAATCGTTAATCGATGGGGTGATAGTGTGGCTCGTGGTATAGCGAGTGAATTGCGTTATCACTATTGTGGTTTAAAACAACAAAATATCGGGGAATTGCTGGGTGGTGTTAGCTATTCTGCGATAAGTCAATTAAGACGTCGTCTCAAGGAAAAAATATTGAAAGACACGAAGACTAAGGAATATTATGGAAAAGCCAGAGCTGAGGTTATCGGTAAATTGTCAATAGTCAAGATTTGACCCCAAATATGTGATTATTCAATGACCGGTGACCAGTCCGGTGCATTTGCAGTAAGTCCATCAGTTAATTTACGTTCCCGAGAACCATCCCAGTTCATAGTATATAATTCATAGGTGCCGGTTCGGTTTGAGGTAAATACAATGTGTAAGCCATCCGGTGACCATGATGGTTCTTCGTTGTTTCCGTCATAGGTAAGGCATACTGGTGAAAAATCATAAGGATCAGTAACATAGATTTGTTGTGAATTATCGTCTTTTCTGGAAACATAAGCGATAATATCCCCGCGTGGCGACCAGGCAGGAGAGGTATTGTAATTACCATGGAAGGTGAGCCGTCTTAGATTGCCGCCGTGGATATCCATTACATAAACCTGGGGATTTCCAGTACGATCGGATACAAAGGCTATTTCCCGGCTATTCGGCGAGAAAGCAGGGGATGTATCAATAGCTCGATTATAGGTAAGGCGGTTTAGATTTTTAGTCGCTAAGTCTAAAATATAAATTTCAGCATTACCGTCTTTTGTCAAACTCAGACATATTTTTGAAGCATCAGGTGACCAGCATGGAGCAAAATTCAATCCTTGAAAAGAAGAAATAGCTGTTATTTCTTTCTTTACCAGGTCGAAAAGATAGATACATAAACGGTTTTTTGCATGGGTGGAAAAAAGTATCCTTCGGCTGTCCGGGGCCCAGGCCGGGAATAGATTAAAGAGACCATTTTTGGTGAGCGGTATGAAGTTGAAACCATCGTAATCGATTATGGCTAATTCTTTGCTATTTGCTGTACGGTAGGAAAACACAATTTTCGTGGAGGCGATACCTTTTTCCCCGATGATGTACTCGATAATGTCATCGGATATTTTATGGGCAGTCTGGCGCAGTTCATCACCGAGTGTGTAATTTTCCTCGAAGATCACCTCATGCGATGCAAAATCCTCGCAGACTACAGATAATTGTGTGTTATCTGCACTGCCTTTTACGATGATCGCCTGGCTATTTGAATCGCTGAGTGCTGTAGTATCAGCAAAAACATCAAAATAAAGTGAGTATTCCAGGTCTTGACGAACAACATTGTCGATATTCCTGATCCGGGTTAACAATTCATAAGATATCTCCTTGGTAGTAAAAGGTTGTATTACCAGGTTGGTTTTGCCACCTCCATAGTCAGTGAGCCGGAGATAAATATCCTGACTATAAGCAAAATCGCTGATCGCAAACAACGAGAGAAACGACACAATTACGAGGTGGGCGTATAAATTTTTAGAGAATTTGAATTTGGTTTTTTGAATTTGTTTAGGATTTCGAGCTTTGTATTTAGAGTTTATATATATACTCATTGGGCAGTCAGGAATTCTAAATGGACTTTGAGAAAATCGTCGGCAAATTCCTTGGGGAGGGATGGTAATTTTTTTGTCAGTGTGACCGCATGCATTGCTGTTTCATTGTACAGATTATCCCCAGAGCTTTCTTCCAATCGTACATTATAAATAGTTCCATTTTTATCAACCTCGAAATAAATTATGTTTTTAAGAACGATATCTTTACCCTTGTAAGGATTATGCCAGTTTTCGTTGATTTTATTTAGTAGAATATTCAAATAATAAGAATAGGTAAATCCTCTACCGCTTCCTGTATAGATCTTCGGTTTTATGTCAGGTAATCCTTTTTTTGCTTTTTTCTCGGAAGCTTCTTTTTTCTTTACCTCAGGTTTTTTTGACGATACATTCTCTTTAGGAGGAGCCTTGTCCTTGGGTGTTGTCTTTGGTTCTTCTTGCTTCACTTCTTCAACGACCGGTTCTTCAATACTCAATATCTTTGGCTGCGGTAGGGGTGCGATGCTTACTTTATAGACCTCGATTTCTGGAATAGATTTGACGCTTCGGCCGCCCAACATTAATATCGAAAAAAGCATACCGTGGAGAATAACAGAAAAAATATGAAAGCGGTTCATTCCTGAGGTATCTCAGCGACTAATCCCAGGTCCTTGACACCGGCTTTCCTGATCCTACCAACAATATCTATTGCATAACCATAGTTTACTTGTTCATCTGCTCGTAGATATACGATTATACCGGGGGATTTGCTCTCCAGGTTCTTTTTCAGGATATTCTCGAAATCTTCTATGGCTACCAGATCATTATCAATATAAATCTCACCGGTATTTTTTATCGAAACAGTTATACCTTCTTCATCATGAGGTAATGATGCATCGGTACGTGGCAGATTTACATCAATACCTGGTATCATCATGGGCGCAGTGATCATGAATATCACGAGTAAGGTGATGCTGACATCAGCCAGTGACGTCATATTTATTTCTGATATTAATCCCTTAGTTTTCACGGCGTAAAATCAATTCTTTCCGAAGTTTGGCAAAAACTTCGTTGATGAACTGATCGATCCTACTGCTATAGCTATTGACGCGTGACTTGAATATATTATAGAAGATCAAAGCAGGTATAGCAACAAGCAGTCCGTAAACGGTTGTGATCAATGCATCTGATATACCAGGAGCAACAATGGTAATATGCGCTGAACCGCGTGCCCGGATCTCTAAAAATGCTTCCATAATACCCCAAACAGTTCCCAGCAAACCCAGGAAGGGACTGGCACTGACAAAAGTACTGAGCATAGGAAGAGATTTTTCAAGTTCCTCAACCTCACCGAGTTTGGTTCGTTCCATTGCCAAGCGGATATTGTCAGAGAGCTCTGCCATCGATGATTTAGGCAAACTCTGAGGATCTTGTGCGGGGTGAGCAGTCTTTGTCCCGATTCTTAGCTTTTTAAATTCTTCTAAACCATTGCGCAGTATTCTCCCATATGGATTATCATTGAGCAGGGGTCCCATATTCTCCAGTTCTTTGGTGTGTTGATGAAAGTGGAATGTAGACATGAATCGTTTACTCATCTTTTTGACCTTAGAAAAATCAAAAAGTTTTTTAAGAAATATCGCCCAAGACCATATTGAAAAAATGGCGAGTAAGGCCATTATTATCTGGGCAGCGATACTCGAATCCAAGAAGATCCTGAATATATTCATAGTTTTAGGGGTTAATTACAGCTTCCTGTACACGCAAATTCTTATAGAAAGATGAACCATTATTTTATTTTAATTTGTCTTTAGCTAAGGCAGCTTCGGCAGAATTTGGAAAATCTTTAACTATTAGATTGTAATAGTATTGCGAGCTTTTAGTGTCGCCGGTTTCTTCATAGATAATTGCAATTTTGTAAAGTGCGGTAGGTCGTTTATTACTAGTTGGATACTGCTTTATCATTTCATTGAAAGTATCCACCGCACGTTGACTTTTTCCCATCGCCGCATATGATTCACCTATCCAGTATAATGCATTGTCAGATAATGGAGAATCAGGCGATACCTTTAAGTAATTTTCAAAACCACTGATCGCTTCACTATAATTGCCCTTAACATAGTTGAGATAGGATGATTCATATATCATACGTGCCTCAGGACTGATCTTAGATATATCTTCTGAATCAACTGCAACCCCATGTTTTGGTCCAATTCTCTCGTATATACGGGTCAGTTGAGATTCTGTATCGCCGAGTCGGGAATTTAGCATTTCAATCTTATCACTGAGTTCATTGGACTTAGTGTAAAAGTCAATCCTTAGATGACTTATTTCTTCATTTTGGTATTTGAGCATACTGTCGAATTTTGAGGTGTAGTATTTCAGACTGTCTAATTGCCAGTTGAAATTATTGAATCTTGTTCGATTGAAACAGCCGCAAATAGCCAGCAATACGAACAGGTAACCCAGCTTTTTGACCAATTTATTATTCAGGTTCTTGGCTCTATTCTACGACGAATTCGCAGCGCCGATTTACCTCAAGATTTGTTCGGTCAAGGGGTCTTTCTTCGCCATAGCTTACCGTAGCAAGGCGGTCTGGTGTGATCCCTAACATCAACAGGTAATCACGTGTAGCTTTTGCACGTCGTTCACCCAAGGCTAAATTATACTCAGCCGTGCCGATCTCACAACAATGTCCTTCGATAGCTACTTTTACCCCTGGATATATCTTGAGCATTTCTGCATTACCCTGGAGAATATCGGCGGCATCTACCCGAATGTCTGATTTATCAAAATCAAAGAAAACAGTTCCCAGTAATAATGCCGGTTTTGGTGGTTCGACCGGGACCTCAGGTATCTCAACCTCTTCAAAAGGTATTTCTTCTTCAACCGGGATTTCTTCAACGGGTTCCACTACCTGTTTTTTTGGGCAACCCAAGCACAACACAAGGACTAACAATACGGGTATTGTCATTTTAAAATAACGCATATTACCTCCATTCTTTCTAATTATAGTTATAATTATAATACTGTCAAGAATCTGATTGAGACCATACTCCACTTATAATCCATACTGACCGCGGCGTTACTTAACGGGGAACCAAGCCTTTTTGGTAATTTTTTGTCTGACTGACAAATGTTTCCAGTCGCATTGCCTCAACCGCATGTTCTAAACCATCAAGAGAAAGTACAAAAAGTGGGAAATCCGGATATTCATCTTTTATTGCTTTATAGAGTGTGGTTACGATATTGCCGGGCATGCAAGTGAATGGCATGATATTCACAACCCCGGAAAAATTTTCGTGAATGCATTCAATGGTTTTCCCTATGGTCAATATCGTCTCTCCCTCAAAAGAGGGGTGGACATATTCTTTAGCAAAACTCAATAAAAGAGTGATATCGGCTTCCGGATTCAATCCTAAAATTCGATATATTTTATGCTGACGCCATTTCATGTATTGATTGAAAATCTTAGTGAAGATAGCTCTTCGGTATTGGTTAAACCACAGGCAATTCTTAACCCGTGTAAAATTCGTGTAAAAAAACCATTCTCCAATTGACGGCAACACTACTTCGCATCCGAGTTTCTCGAGTTTGGCGATCATAAAATTATTGCTGAATTTTTGAGACCGCACATATATCTCACCAACAAGACCGATCCTTGGTTTAACTATAGCCTGGTGAATCTCAACTGCATCAAGCATTTTGCGCACGCTTTTAATATAAGGTACAATGGATTTACCGTTTTCTATTAAATTACTGACCGTTATCAGGGCATCGTCGTAGATCTTATCGGTATTTCCAATTTTTATCTCATAAGATCTAATCATACGCGAACGAGCTTCCAATGCGTCGACCGCGCATATACCATCCCATGCTGACAAGAGAAATTTGAAGCCCATTTTCCCCAGATCATCAAAAAGACTCGGACCCTGATTAGGTGCATAAATTGGAACTTCAGATAACCCCAGGTCATCGAGGATTATGCGGTGGAGTTTATAATATTGCCCGAAACGACATGGTCCAGAACCCTGAGCCATGAAAAAAGCACTTGTTTCAGAATTGAAATCTGGTGCATTGATTTTCTTGACCATATCACCCGCGGTAATGATCGCTGGCAGACATTCTTTACCAGATGTGTATTGGCGCCCGAGGGTTACTGATTCAACATCAGGCGATGGTAATACATGGGCGTCGATACCGGCGTTTCGCATTGCCGCAGCAAAAACCTTTGCTGCATCACACATATCCGGAATATATATAGTCCGGTCCTTGCGGACTTCACTTTTTGTTTTTATTATTCTTGATATACCTGTATTCCGGGCGCCTTTAATGCTATCATAAAAGGCCTCACATCTGGTTATGAACCCGGCATCACCGGAATGTTCATCGACTTCCATGAGGAGGAATGGTTTATGGCCGAGTTTTTCTTTAAAGAAACGAGTCAGGAAAGAATCCGGTCCGCAAGCGAAATTCGAAAGATAAATCGCAAAAATATTCTTGTTTTTACTTATAGTTTCGGCCGCCCCCAAAATGCGTTGACCATAGTGCCAGTACATATTATAAAAATCTTCCTGAAGCGAGCTGTAGTCAATTTGTATGAAATCAATAGGCAATGCTTGCACGCCGAGATCTCTGATTTTCTTGGGTAAGTCTAAATTCAGACCAAGATCATAACCATTATAGGGTCTTGAACAAACGACAAAAGCAAGTTCTTTGATATCAGCCAGGGCTTGCTTTCCCATCGCGTTTATCGTCAGTTGTATTTCATCTTGATATGCAGTCGCCTGCTTTATTGCATTTTTCACCTGGTTGGCCGTTTTACCAAACTCCTTGCCGAATCCGATTAGCGCTCCTTCGACACCGGCCATGCCGCGGTCAAAATATATGCTTGGTGAATGAACTTTAATATCATTGCCAAATACCGCTCTGCTTATATAGGGGATAGTCTGCACATATGGGCATACAAAACAGCGTGTGAAATTCTCATCTTTTGGTGACATTGAAATAATACTCGGTAGAAATACTTGATTAATTCCACTGTTTATTAAATGCCGGATATGACCGAGAGCTACTTTTACTGGCAAACAGGTATCGGCAACTGAAACTTCTGAACCCATTTCGATGATTTTACGATTTGTTGGTGCAGATAGAACCGGTTTGAATCCCAGGCTGGTGAGGAATTTGTAGAAAAAAGGAAAGAGTTCATAGAAAGCAAGGCTGCGCGGGATGCCGATTTCAATACCCTCAATGTTTTCTGTTTTAAAGAAAATTTCATTGCGCATTCTAAAATAATCCGGAAGATCAGATGAACATTTCTTTTTCTCCTCATAGCGTTCACAGCGCCCACCGTAAAATATCGGATTTTCACCTTTGATCACGATCTTGTTTATTTCACATTCATTACTACAATAGCCGCAGATGAATGATTCCGAGGAGTATTTTCGCGAAGCAAGGTCGAAACCGCGGAATTTTGTTTGTGCAGGGTTGGCTTCTCGGGCAAGCAAAGCAATACCTATCGCACCGGTAATATCATAATTTACCGGTACCGTAATTTTTTTCTGCAAAACCTGTTCAAAAGCAGAAACAACAGCTTTATTGGCCGCAACACCGCCCTGAAAGAAGATTTTCTTACCGACTTTTTTTCCATTCACTACTCTATTGAGATAATTAAAGACAATAGAATAACCGAGTCCAGCCAGGAGATTTTCTCTTTCTGAAATGTTACCCTGGTGATGGATTACCTCAGAGCCGATAAATACTGTACACCGTTCACCAAGGTTTATCGGGGATTTTGCATCGAGCGCGATGTTCCCGAAATTATCCAGTTCAATACCAAGGATTTCTGCCTGTTCCTCAAGGAAAGAACCGGTTCCTGCAGCGCATACCTTATTCATTTCAAAATCAACGATCGTCTTATCACAGAGACTGATGAATTTTGAATCCTGACCACCGATCTCAAAGATGGTATCAACCTGCGGGTCAATTTCAATTGCCGCTCTTGCCTGGGCAGATATTTCGTTCTTGATGATGTCGGCACCGATGAATTCACCACTCAAATATCGACCTGAGCCAGTAGCCCCGACACCGGCAATATCGACTTTAGTCCCTATTTCTTGGGCTATCTCTTTTAAACCCTGGAGTACGATTTCTATGGGGCGCCCTTTTGTCCACATATACCTTCGGGCAATAACATTTCCCTGCTCATCGATCAAGACCAGATTTGTCGAGATCGAGCCAACATCGACCCCGAGATATGCTCGTATCCTGCGAATAGGTGGTTTGAATTCTGTCACCGCATGCCATTTTTTATGACCGTCTAATGGTGCCAACCGTTTGACAAACCGGGGTCGAGTAAGCCATTCACCAAAACTTTCGAGTCCTTTATAGGAGTTTTTACCGTTGTTCTTCCTTATAGCAAGTACTGCACCGATTGCACCGATGCAGTTATAATTGTCCGGTACAATCAAGTCTTTAGCAGGTATTTCAAGGACTTTCTGGAATGCCCTGATCATTCCTTGATTAGCCGCGACACCACCGACAAATGCTACAGGTTTTGAAATTGTTTTCCCCTTTGCAATAACGCTCTTGAAATTGCGGGCCAGAGCAAAACAAAGTCCAGCCATTAGATCCTCGGGTTTAGTACCGATTTGCTGAAGGTGGATCATATCGCTTTTTGCAAAAACCGAGCAGCGTCCGGCAATCCTTGCTGGATTTTTTGAACGCAGGGCGACGTTACCAAAGTCTTCAATATCGTAACAGAGCCGTCTTGCTTGTTGATCAAGAAAAATACCGGTACCGGCCGCGCAAATTGTATTCGACGCAAAGTCCTTTATCATCTTATCATTAATATTGATCAGTTTTGAATCCTCGCCACCAATTTCAATGATCGAACGTATCTGTGGATATGAATTCAATACGCCTTGAGCAGTGGCTTCAACTTCGTTCACATAGACCGCACCGAGGATTTCACATAAATGTTTAGTGCTGCTACCGGTCAGGACGAGCGAGTCGATCCGGCTGAGCTCTTTGAGTACTCTGTAGAGCAAATTATAGGGTTCACCGTGGTGTTTTATATATTTTATTTTGGTGAGTTTATCATCGATGAATTCAGCAAGCTTCAGGCTTACTGACCCGATATCAATACCGTATTCGTACATGTGTTTATTTAGGGAGCATAATAAAAGCCTAAGGATATGTGGTAGTCTATTCTCTGCTCCTCGCTATTTTCATCCCGAGCCTCGATATTCGCGGTGAATTCCGGGGTCAGTCTGAATTTTATAAGTTTTAATTCTACACCACCGCCGACGATCAATTTAGCAGTAGTTTCTGAGCCCTCGATCGGTGTATCTATAGCAGTACCATTATTGAATTCAAATCTTTCAGTACCGCTTACCTGGATATTGAAACCTATACCAAATCCGATATAAGGTGATATCAAAGGAAGCATACCAGCTTTTAAAGAAAGAAAGATAGGGAAATATATATTGCCATAAGAATATATATGTTTGCCGAGCGCTTCATCACGGCTGTATTTAGTCGATCTGTATTGCGGAGTCATATCGAGACCGACAAGATTAATGATATCGGTTCCCATACCCAGACCAAAATGCATCCCCGTGCCGCTAAAAGAATTAGCGCTAGTACCCGGGTCATAGGTGCATACATTGAGCCCGAGTTTTACCCCGACCCTTGTGCTGATCGGACTACCCAGACACTGACCATAACTATATACGGCAAGGACTGCAATAAGCAATGCGATTTTTTTCATAAAACCTCCAAGTCGAGTATTATACCTTGGATTATTGGGAAGTCAAGCACTCGCCATTTGTCATTGCCCGACTTGATCGGGCAATCCAGTCATACCCCAACTTCCCTCTGGATTATCCAATCGAGTTGGATAATGACAATACGGAAAAATAAAATGTTATTGCGATCCCCTTACCTCCTCACCCTCACCCTCTCCCCCTTATAAGGAGGAGAGGAAAAAGGAGAGGGGGATGTATTGAATTAAGCGACTACTTTCCAATAAAAAAGGCGGGCAGAGCCCGCCTTTTTTATTGATTATTGTCTGTTTTAATCGGTTACAACCCAACGCAAACCAGCTATCGGCTGGTAGGCAAGAGTCATGGTAACCTGTGTTCCACTAACCGCAGTAACGATGATTTTTCCGAAGTAATCAGTAGCATCATCCCAACCATTATTTGTCGGGTCGATCCAGAAGTAGTACACTGCACCTGATGCAATACCAGTCTGGGTTGAATAACCACCTGGTGCATCTGCAATAGTACATGCATCAAAATCAGTGCTTCCACTATTTACCGTCACGTTGACTTCGGTGTTCCAACCACCATGATGCGGTGACCAGAATTCCTGTGGACCAGATTCGATATAATAGTCAATGAGTGGCCAATTAGTAGAGTCACTCACTGAATAGGCAGATGCAGTTCCTGAGGCAGCAAAACCAAAGCCACTTGGATTCGGTGGAGGCTCGCTCATATCCCAAACATCGAGACCTGTTGTAACGACGGGTGCACAATCGATTTCATCTGTTCCGCTTACATCCTCACCAGCATATGCCTGTACACCATAGACTGCGGCTGGTGTTGTTGCATCATATGTTATAGTAGCTGGATCGTCAAGGGTATCGATAGCAACGCCATCGGCGATGATGTAATAACCGTCAGCATCAGCAATTTCGACCCAGTCGAGCGTTAAAGTACCGCCCTCGTCAGTAGCATCGACAATATAGGTAACATCTGGTGTATCAAGGGCAACTTCATCACCACAACCCACCATAACCAAGAGGGCTGCAAAAGCAAGTGTTAAGCCTAATAGTTTCTTCATTTTTCCTCCTTATTTCTGAATCGGGGCAGGTTTTTCCTTAACCGGTGGTTTTGGTACAGGAGCTGAACCTTTGTCGACCTTTGCTTTAAGAGCATTATAGTCTTCGATCAACTGGTTAAGCGCAGCGTGGACATTGTCAAGGTCAGTCTGCAGGGTCTCAACTTGCATTTTGAGTCCATCAAATGCTTCTTGGGAGACTCCACCTGTCATTCCTTCTGGCGGCTGACAACCGATTACCATTAATGCAACAACGGCAACCAGCAATAGTGCCATCTTTCTCATTGTATCCTCCTTTTCCTTCTATTCTCGCGAGAATGAAGAAAAATATTTTTCTTCATTCTTTGTTTCCAAAAATATCTGCAAAAGCATCCGCAGGATGCTATTTCTCTCCTTCGCACAATTTTTACAGGAGAGTACAAAAACGTGGGCCTAAGTGGAATTGAACCACTCACCTCACGCTTATCAGGCGTGCGCTCTAACCAACTGAGCTATAGGCCCAGATAAGGTTATATATTATAGCCACTAGTATGGAATTGTCAATAGTCAATATCGAGGTCATTGAAATGCTTTGTTTTCATATACTTAAGCCATATTTCTCTTGATTTTTCGTTAGTTTTCTGTGCTGATTCTTGGGCATTATGGATAGAACCGATGTAAAAGCGATTGAAAAGCAAACTAAAGATCAAAACTGCATCAACATACTTTTTCTTCCTCATTGCATTATACATGAGGTATCCAGACCCAAGGTTGAGCAAAAAATCCTGGATACCAAGTTTTGTATTTCCTCCATAGATCTCACCCGTACCCGGGCATATCAATGATAGAAGCGCTGCAGTGCGCAGCGATTTTTTTGGCGCTTCGAGGTAGGTATTGATTTCCTTTACCATCACTGAATCTCCGCTCAAGCCAAATACATCTCGGGCACTGTATAGTCTATTATCGAAAAGAAAGGTATAACCCAATAATCTCTTTTCATTGGTTTGGATGAATAAAGCACTCGCTTCATGTGCATAACCTGAATCAAGATAACAGCGAGCGATATCGATTTTTAGCTCAGGAGCAAGGTCTGGTTTATTCTGCAGTATGTTATGGAATTCTCTTATACCTCGATATTGATCTGAATGGAAGAGCGAAATAGCGTATTGTACCCTTTTTTGCGGGGTGTCCTGTAATTCGGGATAAAAGAAAAACGTTCTTTCATATTCTATATATGCAAGATCAAAGTATTGGTTTGCATATAAAGAATCAGCGAGGGCAAATTGGGTGAAGATTAAGAGTATCATAGTTATCTAATTAAACGCAACGAGAGGACTCGTTGCACTCCATAGGATAACAACGAGGGGATTTCCCTCTTATCCTTACCCTCTCCACCTGTAAGGGGGAGAGGAAAAAGGTGAGGGGGTTATTTATTATTATCGAGGATTTCCTCAAGGTATTTTTCATTTTGATAATAATTATAATTATGTACAGCATTTATACCGCCATAGATATTCGCGATATAGAAAAGCCCGGTTGCACCGAGACAGATACCGTATTTGATATCTTCCTGTTCGTGGTGATAGTAAAAGGAAAGGAGCGCTGAAGTACCAATAAGAAAAAAGGAGAACATGCCGTCACCGAATCGGCCGCAGTACCAATGTCCGCCGCCCGGCACCAAAGCGCAAATAGCACCCAGGGCAGGCTTTTTGTATTTTGGTCGATCCAATGGAAGTTTGAGAAATTGATCGGCTTCGCTAAAACGGAATTCATAAGCATAGCTCAGGCCAATGATCCTCTTAGCGTCTGCCGAATAGGGTTCTCCAATATCAAGCAGATGAATGCGTGAAGAATCGTATTGCAAAGCGGCGAAAAATACCGTGCCTCTTATAAATTCCTTCTGTAATTTATCCTCGATATTATTACACTCAACGAGTGCTTCATCGTATCTTTTTAGTTTTATTAAACAATCAATGACCTTTTCTGGAATATCACTGCGTATTGAATCGGTGAGAAATTGATATCTTCGATATTCATTTAATGCCGCTGCATAATCTTCTTGTATATAAAGATGGTCAGCAAAGGTAAGAATATTATTTTTGGAAAAAGTATTTATCGGCTGGGCATAGAGTAATAATAAAAGCAGGGTCATTTTTCTAGCGGCAGGATAATTGGGGTCAAATCTTGACAATTGACAAAATGATTCATTTGGTTTTCTAATAAAGTACTACAATGAAGGGACTCCCCCTCACCCTTACCCTCTCCCCCTATCAGGGGGAGAGGAAAAAGGAGAGGGGGTGAATGGGGATCGCAATGACAAGAAAGAGCAACTCGTGATAACACAGGAGAGAATATTTCGCAATGACGATTTGTCATTATTTATGGACCCCAGCTAATCTTTCGAGCGTGGTATCCGTTATCCTGCGTTTTTTAAATATATAATTGTTCTCGACCGGATCATAGATCCTGTAGTCCCGGATACCACAATAATAGGTATTGACCTGTTCAATAGCCCATGGGTTGCAGCGCATAAGCCGATCCGCGGCCATTAAAGAACCCCAGATAATACCGTATTTATTGACTGCTTTTCTGCCGAACCGGGAACATGATGGAGTGAAATTACAGACCTCACCCTGGGTTGGTGAAAATATTTTTTGATGTATCGTAATACCGGCATTAACTACTATTTTCAAAGGATTCGTTTCTTTTACTGGTTGCATAAAAAGCAATGCAAGGAATAATATATGCACATGGTATTTTAAACATTTATTTTGGGAAATCAAGTAGCCAGCAACGAGATTGCTTCGTCACTTCGTTCCTCGCAATGACAGAAGAGGGGGAGTTCGTCGCACTTCATAGTAGGACAATGAAGGGACTCCCCCTCACCTCCGTATCGAGTACGGGGCAAGCTCTTATCCTCTCCCCCTGATAGGGGGAGAGGATAAAGGAGAGGGGGTATTGTAGCTTGATTTTTTCAGGAAATTTAGTATGCTATTGTGTGGTAAAACAATATATAGAAGAGCTCAAAGCACTGGATCTTGAAACCATTCTGATCATAGCATATTCGACCTTTATCCTGCTTTTCGGTATATACCTGCGCAGGATGCACATTGTCTTTTCAAGCCGTGAAGATCTTTTCCTCGATCGACTGCTCATTCTCGGTATCCTGTACGCGGTTTCACCTTTTCCTCTGTTTTTCTTATTCAGGCATAAGCCTAAAGATTATGGCATTAGTTTTGGACGCTTTAAACAATGGCTAAGAGAAACCGCTGTTTTTTATTTAATAATGTTGCTTATTCTTCTGGTCGTTTTTAAATTCACCGGTATGAAATATTATTATCCCTTATATCGCAAAGCAGCGAATGGTGCAAATTATTTTCTGTTGTATCAGAGTATTCAGCTCATTCATATGCTCGGCTGGGAGTTCTTTTTCAGGGGTTTTATGTTATTTTCTCTTGAGAAGAAATTTGGAAAAGCGAGCATCCTTATTCAGACTATCCCTTTTGCCATTATGCACTATAGGAAAAAACCATTAGAAGCATACGGATCGATATTTGCCGGGATTTTCTTGGGTATACTCGGTTTACGCTCGCGAAGTTTCTTACCCTGCTTCTTACTTCATTTTCTGGTTGCACTCAGCGCGGATATTTTGGGGATAGTGTTTTGAATAATTTATTTTCTTGACCTTATGATTATTCCTGACTATAATTAACCGAACATGGGCGTTGTAAGAAAAAGAAAATCTCTTAAAAAAGACCACGGATCGCATTCTTTTACAGTACACGATCTACCAAAGCCAGAACGACCGAGAGAAAGATTGATGAGGCTTGGCGAGGAGGCACTTTCGGCACAGGAGCTTCTTGCATTAGTCATTGGAAGAGGTATACCAAAAAAATCCGTCATGAAGATTGCTCAGGAATTAATTTCAAGATTTGGTAATGTAAAAGCCATTAGTAATGCAACCATCGAACAACTTTCGGAAATTATTGGAATAGGACCTGCAAGGGCTGTTCAAATAAAGGCTTGTTTTGAATTAGGTAAAAGACAAAGATTAGATGTGGAAATAGAGGACATAGAAATTAAATGTCCAAAGGACATAGCAAAAGTAATAAAGGTGAATTTAAGGGATAAAACAAAAGAACATTTTAGACTCATTATACTCAATAACCGTAATAATATAATTAATATTTCGAAAGTCTCTACAGGAACACTTACCGCAAGTTTAGTCCATCCTCGTGAAGTTTTTAAAGAAGCAATTGTCCATACTGCTGCATCAGTTGTCTTAGCCCATAATCATCCTTCAGGTAACCCCGAACCATCTGAGGATGATCTTGCCATGACCAGAAGGCTAGTGGAAGTTGGTAAAATACTAGGTATTGAGGTGGTTGATCATGTTATTATTACGGAAAAAGCATATTTCAGCTTTAAAGAAAGAGGATTATTATGAGTTTTCATTATTTCTGTCATTTTCACCATACGGTGAAATATAGAAAAATAGTGAAATTACCCCTTGACAAATTCAGATTTTTCATTATAATATGGTGAAAGAGGTAAAATAGTGAAAATGATAAAAGGGATAGAGCTTGAAAAACAGATTGAAAGAGCCTTTAGAGAGCTATTGTCTGGCGTGCCATCCCTTAATATAAAAAATGTGCCGAGATTATCAGAAAACATGCAACCTGATTTTGTATTCGTGACAAATGATACTATTCGTCCACAATACATCGTCGTGGAGGTTAAGTCTAATGGTGAACCGAGGTACGTAAGGTCGGCAATCCAGCAACTGAGAGGACATGTTTCTAGATTGAACAATGCCTATGGTGTAGTTGGCGCACCTTACATCACTGATGACACGGCAAATATCTGCAAAGAAAATGGCGTGGGATACATTGATACTGCAGGGAATTGTTATCTTAATTTTAATAAA
Organism: bacterium; assembly: GCA_049647165.1. GTDB lineage: Bacteria > Hydrothermota > Tepidihabitantia > SM23-42 > SM23-42 > JAUVZL01. Next base: position 54,586 of record JBARXB010000005.1, on the reverse strand, counting down.
ATCCTGATTGACCGTAAAAATTATCCCAATCCAAATATAGTACAGAGGACACTCCGTACCATTTTCAGCACAAAGGCGGCAAGAATTTTACGGATAATGTTCAATAATCCCAAAAAACAATGGCAGGTTCAGGAACTGGCAAAAGAAGCAGATGTGAGTCTTGGTTTAGCTTATAAGGTAAAGGAGCGCCTTTTGGATCTGGAGTATGCCTCGGGAGTAAAAAAGCGTATAGTGCTTTCTCAACCGCAAAAACTTCTGGATGAGTGGACTGAAATTTATTCATTTCGGAAGAATAAAATTTTTGATTATTACGGGCCTCCTGTTAAGTTAATTGAAACCAAATTATCACAATATTGTAAGGCAAAGGGGATAAGGTATGCATTCGCACTTTTCTCGGGAGCGGCACGTGTAGCGCCGTATACCCGTTATACCCGAGGATTTGCATATATAGGCAACGGCATTAAGAAAACTGCACAGGCAATTGGACTAAAACAAGTTGATTCAGGTGCGAATTTTACGTTAATGGAGCCGCATGACGAGGGTGTATTTCTTGACGTGCAAAAGGTGCAGGGTGTCATGGTAGTGAGCGATATTCAATTATATCTTGATTTGAGAAGTTATAAAGGCCGGGGTGAAGATGCTGCGCAATTCCTTATGGAACAAAAAATAAAGCCAAAATGGTAACAAAAAGTGATTATAAAAAGGAAGAAGTTCAAATATGTTGCTCAGTGTTGTTAGAATTAATGACAATTCTTGGGGAATTTAGGGATAATATTGTTATTATTGGAGGGAACGTGCCTCCACTTTTACTTCCAGAAGCAAAGGAAAAATACCAGGGGACTTTGGATATTGATATCGCTCTTGATTTTAAAGAAATAGATGATCAAACATATAACACTCTCGTTGACATCTTGAAAAAAAAAGACTATTATCAAAAGGAAGGAGAGCAGCCATTTAAGTATTACCGTGATGTGGAGGGCATGACAATTGAAATAGATTTACTCGCTGCTGAATACGGAGGTACTGGCATGAGGCGACGTCATCAAAATGTGCAGGATGCAAAGGCAAGAAAAGCACGCGGTTGTGACCTTGTATTCGATGATTTCGTGAGAGTCGAACTGAGTGGAGTAATGCCTGGAGGTACGGAAAATAAAGTGAGCGTAAAAATAGCAAGCATTGGGCCATTTCTCGTTACAAAAGGTATGGCGCTCTGGACGCGCATGAAAGAAAAAGATGCTTTTGATATCTATTATTGCGTTCGCAATTATCCCGGTGGCTTGGTGGCCTTGCAGGATAAGATTAAACCATTGGTTACCAATAAATTAGCACAAGAAGGATTTGGTAAAATCCGGGCAAAATTTGAAGCAGTTAATTCAACTGGTCCAAATTTCGTTGCCGATTTTCTGGAAATTGCTGAACCAGAGGAGAGAGAAATAATAAAGCGAGAAGCATTCGAATTAATAAATGCATTAATGGATAAAATAAAGATAGACTTTTTTTCTGAATGATGAAGGAATATGGCTATGGCTAAGAAAGAATATAGTAATTGGACAAAAGAAGAACTGCTTAAGCGAATTCAACAATTGGAGAAACGCAAGAAATATGGCTTGGTGTGGGAAGAGAAAACGGAAAGAGTCGTTGAGATGTGCAAAGAAAAATTGCCAATTCTGAAAGAGGTGAAAAGTAAAGAGATAATAACTGATAAAAACAAGCCAATGAATTTGTTGATCGAAGGTGATAACTATCATGCTCTTTCGGTTTTAAGCTATACTCATGCAAAAAAAGTCGATATTATTTACATTGATCCGCCATACAATACAGGTGCAAAAGACTGGAAATACAATAATGCATATGTTGATCTTAATGATGCTTATAGACATAGCAAATGGCTTTCGTTTATGAGCAAAAGACTAAGGCTTGTAAAATCTCTCTTGAAGTCATCTGGAGTGATAATCTGTACTATTGATGAAAATGAACAAGCAAGTCTTGGTTTGTTACTAAGGGAAATATTTTTAAATAAAGATATTGTATGTATAACTATAATTCATAATCCCGGAGGTATTCAAGGAGTCAATTTTTCTTATTGTCATGAATATGCATATTTTATCTATCCTTGCGGAGGTAAGTATATCAACTTACAGGAACGTGATGAAAATCCAGATATAAGACCCCTTCGAAATGTCTCAAAAGGCGATCATTTAAGAGACGCTGCGGCGAATTGTTTTTACCCAATTTATGTTAAAAATAAAAAAATCATAGGCTTTGGTGATGTTTGCCTTGATTCATTTCATCCGAAATCTGCAAATATTAAAAGGAAGGATGGAATTATTGATATCTATCCTATTGATACACGAGGTAATGAACGGAAGTGGGTATTTGCCCGTCAAAGCGTGGAAGCTATTGTCGATGACCTGAGTGTTGAGTATAACAAGAAAAGAAAAATATGGGATATTATCAGGAAGAAAACGAAATTTCCATTTAAAACGGTCTGGACAGATTCAAAATATAATGCCAATATTTATGGTACGCAACTGTTAAGTAAAATTATCCCAACGAAATTTCCGTTTCCGAAATCACTATATGCTGTTGAAGATTGTATAAAGGCCGTAGCCCACAATAAAGATAACGCAATTATCCTCGATTTTTTTGCTGGCTCTGGTACAACCGGTCATGCGGTCTTAGACTTAAATAAAAAAGACGGCGGTAATCGCAAGTTTATTCTTTGTACAAATAATGAAAACAATATTTGCACTGACGTATGTTATCCAAGAGTTAAATCAGTTATAAAAGGTTATAAAAACTTAAAAGGAGAAAATGTTGAAGGTTTACATGGTAACCTAAAGTACTTCAAAACCGATTTTATTGATGCTGAACCAACAGATAAAAATAAAATTAAACTAACCCAACAGGCAACGGAGATGTTATGTGTTAAAGAAGGAACTTTTGAAAAAGTATTAAACAATGCGACTTTCAAGATTTTCAAGAATAATAATCATTATACAGGGATAATCTTAGACCAATTAGCCATTCCAAAGTTTAAGAAGACAATTGAAGAAATTAAAGGTAGATTTAGTATTTATGTTTTTTCTTTAAGTGATGAGACCTTTGATGAAGAATTTGCTGACGTTAAGCAGAAAGTAAAGCTGTCTCCTATTCCGGAGGCTATATTGAGAGTCTACAGGCGAATATTTAGGTAAAATTATGCAACTGAAGATATATCAAGAAAATGCAATTGAGGAATTACTAACAAAGGCTAAGAGGCTATTGGGATATTCAGGTGATAAGAGACTTGTTTTCAAAGCACCAACAGGGTCGGGTAAAACAATAATGATGGCTGAATTTCTAAAGCGATTAGTTGCTGATAGAGATGTGCGAACTGAGCTTTCTTTTATCTGGACGGCTCCACGACAACTTCATATTCAGAGCAGAGACAAATTGGGAAAATATTTTGAAGAAACCCGGGTCTTGAATTGCTCATTTTTTGAGGATTTAGATGATAGAAAAATTGGCGAGAATGAAGTTTTATTTTTCAACTGGGAGAGTATAAATAGGGCTGATAATGTTTATATTTGTGACAATGAGCAGGACTATAATCTTTCAAAAGTGCTTGAAAGAACAAAAGAAGAAGGCAGGATTATAATATTGATAATTGACGAAGCCCATCATCACGCTAAAAGTGATATCTCGAAGGATTTAATTGCATTTATGGGACCCAAATTGGTCATGGAGGTTTCAGCAACTCCAAAAATTGAAAACCCCGATGAAATGGTGAATGTGGCATTAGAAGATGTAAAAGCCGAAGGCATGATTAAAAAGGCTGTGATATTGAATGAGAAATTTGTTAATCTTGTCAAGAAAGAAAAAATCGAATCCACCTTGAGTAAGGGAAGTGAAGAATTAGTTGTTAAGGCAGCATTGAAGAAAGGAATGGAGCTATTAAAGGCATTTCAAAAAGAAAAGGCGATCATCAATCCCTTAATTTTAATACAACTTCCAGACAGAATTGGTCAATTAGAAGACACGATGAAACAAAGGGTTATTAGAATCCTGAAGGATAAATATAAAATCTCGACTGAAAATGGTAAATTAGCAATCTGGCTTTCTGGTGAACATGTCAATAAAGAGAATGTGGAAAAGAGTGATAGCGATGTGGCAGTCTTGATTTTCAAGCAGGCAATTGCTCTAGGCTGGGATTGTCCAAGAGCACACATTTTGGTTTTGTTTAGAGAATGGCATAGTCCCATATTTTCCATACAAACAATAGGAAGGATTATGCGGATGCCAGAACCTGATAAAGGCCATTATAAGACTGAAATACTGAATTATGGCTACGTCTACACCAATTTAAGCGATATTGAAATTCATGAGGATATTGCCAGAAACTACATCACAATACATACAAGTAAGAGACGAGATGATTATACCCCGATTAATTTGCTATCCTACTACTCGATACGTCATCGTGAAAAGACACGCTTAATACCTCTATTTATCGAAATGTTCTTAAATGAAGCTCGAGGTTATAGTTTGAAAAAGAAAATTAATGTTGAAGCAAGAAAGTTAGACCTTAAGGTATTTAACGATTGGAAAGCTGAAGATATTGATGTATTAGCCGGTAAGACAATAATGGGGGATAAAGCTATTACGGTTAGCGGTTTTGATTTACAACGATTGTTTGATTTCTTTGTAAGAAGTAGTTTGAAAGAGGGTACGGTCTCATATTATCCAGAAGACAGGTCAGTTGGACGAGTAAAAGAGGCAATTTATAAATTTTTTGAAACCGAATTAAAGATGAAGCGGGGAGAACAGGAAGAGGAAGCAGCTCATATCGTGTTAAGCGAGAAAAACAGGCAACACTTTGTAAATACTATCGATAAAGCAAAGGCAGTATATAAAAAAGAAGTAATTCAACGTGAACCAGAATTAGGTAGTAAGATTGATTGGAACATTCCGGAATCAATGATCTACAGCAGTGATTATGATAAAGAAGATAGAAAAAGTAGTATCATGCAGCCATTTTATAGTGATAAACGCTGGAGATCTGAGACAACCTTTATAAAATTTCTAGAAAAATCGGAAAATATCGAATGGTGGTTTAAAAACGGTAGCCAAGACGCCACTTTCTTCGCTGTTCCATATAATAATGGAGAGGATAAACCGTTTTATGTTGATTTTGTCGTGAAGCTAAAAGATGGTAGAATAGGTTTATTCGATCCCCATGGATTACATCTTAGCGATTTTGGTCCAAAATCTGATGGATTACGTCAATATATTGCGAGCGAGAACAAAAAAAGTAAGAATCTATTCGGCGGAATTGTAGCGAATACAGATCAAAAAAATTATACTGGAAGATGGACTTATTTTGATCAACCAAGTGAAGAATTGAAAAAGAATGATTTTAGTAATTGGGTGGATCTGGAATTATGAAAAATAAAACCCAGGTGCTGAACATAATCAAGGAAATTTTAAAACAGATGAGAGAGGCGAGATTTACTGTTGGAATAACCCGACTCGTGAAACTTCTATATTTGCTCGAATTAGAGTATTATAGAGTTTTCCAAAAAAGGCTAACAGAAGTGGAATGGCAGTTTTATCATTATGGACCTTACCCTCCAGAAATAGAGGGAATCCTCGGATCTCCTGAAATCGAGCAGGAGGAAATTGATCTGTCGGATGAGCGTAATTTTCGTAAGTTATCGATTGCAAAGGATAGCTATGAGGAGTATTGCACTGAATCTGGTATTAAGACTTTAGTCACCAGACTTGTTAAGGAATGGGGCGGTGTTGATATCCGTAGCCTACTCGATTATGTTTATTTTGAAACCGAACCAATGCAAGAAGCAAAGCGTGGTAATATATTAGATTTTTCAAAGATACAACCATGGCATACAGAAAAAGTGTTGGAAATAAAGATCGACCATAAGAAATTAAATGAAATAAGAAAAAAGATTAAAGAAGATACAAAAGACGCAAAACGACCAATAATTAAAGTAATAGCAGATAAAACACTCTCTGAATGTCTTCATATCTGGGATGAAGGATCAAGAGACATACGGATTATAGGCGATGTGATAATTTCCACTGAAGAAACTGACAGTAAGTGAACACAACACGCAAGGGCAGCAAACACAATATAATTGATAAATATTATGAATCGCTCGCAAGGGGGGAAGGAAGTGCTAAAAAACCTGGACAACTGTACTATACTCATGTTGTTTATCCTCATGATTATCCACGTATTCTGAAACAAATTCAGTATGATCCAAAAAATGAGAGCAAAAGCACTTTTACTATGAAGTACTATTCTGACGGTGACGAAAAACATTACCCAGTGAAAGAACTAAAGCTGAGAGACGGTGAACTTTATTATATACTTAAAGGAAAAAAGCGGTTAGTAATAGTTGTAGGATATATTGAATGTCATTGGATTAAGAAAGATGAACCCCAGGAAGTCTTGATTTGTGCACCTGTTTTTAGCTTCAAACCATATCATAGTCAGGAAATGGTAATTAAAGCCCAGGCTTTTGATTATCCCAACTTATTTTATTTACCACCAAACCCATATGGTTGCTATAATGAATCGGCTGTACGCTATGAAATGATTCAACCCATTATGAGTGGTTATCTGCAACCTTTCTATGATCGATTGAACAACAACCCCGCGATTCTAACAACTGAAGCTTATAGACTATTATTGGTTCATCTAGTAAGATTTTTATCGAATGAGATAATAGACAGTAAACTCAATGATGATATTATAGCATGGCATGACTTATTGATTGAAGATTGGCAAAAAACTTGTCAAGTATCATGAAAAAAACCAAACATGAAAAGGCAGTCAGCAAATTAGCACGGGTTGTACTTGATGCTGCAGACAAGGAAGCCGGTGATATCATCAAAAGTTACGTTGATGTGTCGGCGATGATGGCGTTTAAGTTCTTAGCGGGTGAATTACGAGCTGTCCGGGTGAGGTATGAAAAGGATTTCAAGAGATTCTGCAAGACCAATGGATTCACGCAATATAAGGTCAAGGATATTGAGACTGCAGCTATTGAACAGATAGACCTGAATGTCTTCAGGCAGTACGTAACATTACTCAACATGCAGAAAGCGGTTGATGACTGGGTTGCCGTGTTTCCGAATATTGCACGGAAACATAAGATCACTTAAGAGGAAATTTTATGAGTAGATCTATCGCAAGATTATTGCTGGGAAGAACCCGCTATGTATAAATGATTACCTTCATCTAGGCCAGAAATAACCATCAGAATAATGATGCATTTATCATACTTGATCGCTTTTCCAGGTTGTGGATGCAAAAAACACAGACCGTTTGAATAACAACATCTTATATTAAAATTACGCGCGCTGCGTTACGCACATTGCGTAAAATGGATCAATGAATATGCAGGGAGATGGGTTGAGAAAAAAGGGATTAGTGTTTGGATTGCCCGATCAAGTTTGTCCTCTGATTTGATCAGGGAATCGGGCAATGACTCAGAGCTTGTGCTATTTATCTGATATCCGTGATCTGTTATCTGTAATCAGCAATCTTTTATCTATTGTTATTTCGCTATTTCAACAACCCTCTTTTCTCGAATCAGTGTGACTTTGATCTGACCCGGGTATTGTGTTTCTTTTTCAATACGACGGGCTATTTCTTGAGCCAGGGTCTCTGCTTCGATATCAGATATTTTCTCTGGCTGAACTAAAACTCTGATCTCACGACCGGCTTGAATTGCAAAGACCCGTTCAACACCATCAAAAGAAGAGGCGAGTTCCTCAAGTGTATTTAGTCGTCTAACATATGCTTCAATAGTCTCACGCCTGGCGCCTGGTCGAGAACCAGATATCGAATCCGCTATCTCCACAATCCCGGCATATGGTGAGATCGGTTTGATCTCTTCGTGATGTGCTTCGATTGAATTAACAACGATATCATTCTCACCGAATTTCCGGGCAATTTCAGCACCAACATGAGCATGTGTACCCTCTATGTTCTTGTCCGCGACTTTTCCAAGGTCGTGGATAAGTCCGGCGCGCTTAGCAATGGTAGCGTCCAGCCCCAGTTCCTGAGCGAGTAATGCAGAAAGATTCGCAACTTCTTTAGAGTGCTGAAGAAGATTTTGCCCGTAGCTCGTGCGGTACCTCATGCGACCAAGGTAATTAATGATCTCTTGAGATATCCCGATGATACCCATTTCTAATATCACATCTTCACCAGTGCTTTTTATTAACGTTTCCAATTCAGCCCGTGACGTTTTTACGACCTCCTCGATCCGGGTTGGATGTATTCGTCCGTCAGAGATCAATTTTTCCATAGCCATACGTGCGATTTCACGCCGTATCGGATCAAAGCATGAAAGAGATATACTCTCAGGTGTGTCGTCGATAATTACTTCCACCCCGGTAAGATTCTCAAAAGATCGAATATTTCGCCCTTCTCGACCGATGATGCGTCCTTTCATTTCATCCGAAGGGATACCGACAACTGAGATCGTTGTTTCTGCTGTATGTGAAGTTGCACAGCGCTGGATTACCTGCAGGATTATTTCACGTGCAGTGACGTCAGCCTTGGCTTTGGCTTCTTCTTTTATCCGATTTATTAATGCTGCTGCCTCATGTCTTGCTTCGGCTTCAAGGTTCTTTTTAAGCGCAAGTTTGGCCTCTTCCTTTGAAAGATTAGCTATCTTTTGAAGAGCAGCATTCTGTTCTTTGATCATCTGATCAAAACGCTCTGATTTTGCGTGGATGATCCGTTCTTTGTTCTGAACATTGTGTTCTTTGGTGAGAAGTTCTTTTTCTTTATCGACAATTAGATGTTCGCGTCGATCCAAAACCATTTCCTTTTCAATTAGACGTTTTTCGGCCTTATCTATTTCTTTTCTCTTCGAAGCCGTTTCTTTTTCGAATTTTAGTTTTTCCTGATACCACTGTTCTTTAGCTGTTATTTCAGAGGATTTTTTGTAGTTCTCAGCTTCCTTTCTTGCTTCCTCTATCATCTTCGAAGCTTCAAAGGAAGCGTTATTCAATTTTGTTTTACCGTATTTTATGTAGAAGTAAATCAGTAAAGCACAAGCAAAAAATACAATGCCGATGCTGATAAATATTCCTATTGATGTCATGTCAACCCCTAACTTTTATAAATATAACTATCAAATGTCCCCGCCTGTGCCGTGTGGGCAAAAGTCTCTGAACCCAGGCTTAAGGTGGGCGCCTGTCGACTACAAGATTTCCTTATAGCCGAACGAAGCTCCCTACAGATGGGTGTTGGCTCAAGACTAAATACCCATCACGGGCACGGCAGAGAACGAATTAAGGAACAGCTTCGTCTAGTTTCAGGATTAGCGATCTAATCCTTTCTTCCATATCAGTGATCTTATTTTTTTGCTGATCCTCACGCTGCATAAAATCGTCGACTAAATTAAGACAAGCCAGAACAGCGATTTTTGTTGTTGATGGCAAAGGGAATTCTCGGTGGATTTCCTTCATTTTGCCGTCAACTATTTCAGCCACTTCCTTTATCCGCTCAGGATTTAAATCATCAGAAATGACACGATAATCATTTCCAAAGATTGTAACAACGACCTCCGTTTTCTTCAAAATAAACCTCGCACTTGCTCGGTTCTCCTTAAATAAGAAGGTTGTTGATCTTTTCAATCAGCATATCAACCTTCTCCTTTACTTGTTTATCACGAGCACTAAGCAGGTTATTCTTTTCTTCAAAATCTTCAACCTTTTGCTTGAGCTCGTTTATTAAAGAAATCAGTCTGTTTAATTTCTCTTCAAGTTTGCTTAACTCGTCCAATCTTACTCCTTTTTTCTTAGTTTCGCTGCGAAATTCTCCGATACATCATCTTCTATTTTCTTGATGAAGGTATCAACTTCTTTGTCAGTCAGTGTTCGATCCGGTGAACGGAAATAGAGTCGGAAACCCAGGTTCTTTTTTTCTGGGGGTAGATTCTTGCCTTTATAATAATCGAATAGAGTTACTTTCTCGAGAACAGGACCGCCAACCTTATTGATCAAGTTAAAGATAGCCGGTACTTCGGTATTTTCATTCACCAGGAATGAAAGATCACGAATACTGGCGGGAAATTTGGCTGGTGGTATATAAAATGTTTCTGAAATCAGCGGTAGTATTCTCTCCCAGGATAGTTCAACATAGTAATAGAGTTCCTTACATAATGTAGTATCGATGCAGCCTATATAGCCAAGGTCCTTACCTGACAAAATAATATTAGCAGCTTGGCTAAACCCTTGTTTTTCTGTTAATTGGAATTGCATTTCCTTTATATGGAGTAGATCGAAGATGCTTTCAATTACACCTTTTGCGTCAAAGTAATCCATCAAATCATTTTTCTGGTTCCATGAATCAGGATAGTGCTCACCACCTTGGATCATAGCGATCTTTTTTTCTTGGAACGGTGCGTCGGTGAGTAGGATATTCCCGATTTCAAACAATTTCAAGGACCTATTTCCTTTTGATAGATTATAATTCACACAGTCTAAGAGACCTAAAAAGAGCGTTGGTCTGAGTGCATTAAAACGCTCATTCAATGGATTTTGTATTTTTACGTATTTCTTAAATCCAAAACCTGAAAGCCTTTCACTGGCTATTAAAGATAGGTTATAGGTTTCACTGAAACCCTGACCTATTAAGTAATTGCGAATTGCTTTTTCATGTACACGATGCTTATTGATTGTTATACACCCTCCCCATCGTTGTGGCATTATTTCGGGGATTTTCATATAACCGTAGATCCTGGCAACCTCTTCATAGATATCTTCTTTGATTGTTATATCTCTACGGTAGTGTGGTATTTTCGCGATGAGTTTGTTATCACCAGTTGCTGAGATGTCGATCTTCTTTAAAATCTTTTTTATTTGTTGATTTGTCAAATTAGTTGATAGTATTTTATTCATCCGATCAGCTGAAAAATCAATATAGACGGTTTTTCCCTTTTTGCCGACACTGACAAATTCAATCTCATGGGCATCAGCATATTTCTGAAATAGTTTACCAGCCGTCAACGATGTTCTATCGGTAACTGCAATATCCGCACCACGTTCAAATCGGGTTGAGGCTTCAGTAAGCAGACCAAGGCGTCGCGATGTGTGAGCAATACGCTTAGGATCAAAGTATGCACTCTCCAAAAGGACTCGTTTTGTCGAGTTGGAAATTTGTGCGCGCTGAGCGCCAATAATGCCACCAAGCGCAACTGGACCCTGATTGTCAGCAATAATACAATCGTTTTTCTTAAGTTTGAACTCAGTACCTTCCAGGGTCATGAATTTCTCACCGTCTCGGGCTTCTCGTATAGTAATATGGCCTTTAAGCAAAGCTATGTCAAATGGATGAAGCGGTTGTCCAGTCAGTAACATGACGAGATTAGTTATGTCAACGATATTATTAATGGGATTCATTCTCAAACAATGCAACCGCCATTTTATCCAGAAAGGTGAATCTTTGATAGAAATATTGTCGAAAACCCTTGCAGTGTACCTTGGACAACCCAGCAGATCCTTGATTTCTATCTTGAACCTGCCGGTTCGATTCATCTGCTTTAATGTCGATGATCGAGTTTTCGGCATACTGATGTTCAATCCAGTTCCTATTTCTCGAGCAATACCTTCTACGGATAGCCAATCTGGACGATTTGGCGTGGTACCCATATCAAGGACTATATCGTCAAAATAATCCTTGAATAGTGTACCTGGTTTACCGTTTTCCAAAATGATGACACCGATGGATTTATCCGATAACCCCAACTCTTCTTCGCTGATCAAAATACCTTGTGATCTTATCCCGGCAAAATCCTTTTCCGCTACTTTTTGATTATTCAGTGTTTTACCAGCCGGGATTACAAGAACATTGTCATGGAGTCGAATATTTTTTGCCGCGGTTACGATCTTTGTATCTTGATTAGTTTTCACGTGTAGGATGCTTAGATTCTTGAGTTTAGGATGTGGTTCTATCGAGCATATTTTGCCAATAATGATGTGCTCAGGTGCAAGGCTTTTTTCCTCTTCAACCTCCAGCCCTAAATCCAGTGAACATTTTTTAATATCCTTTGGATTCAGCTGTTTTGCCAATATCTCTTCAAGCCATTTCACTGTTACTAACATTAAAATTGCTCCAGAAATCTAATATCATTATTAAAAAACACCCTAATATCATCAATTACATATTTTATCATTGCTACTCGTTCAATACCCATACCCAATGCATAGCCTGAATATTCTTCTGTTGAAATCTTGACATTTTTAAGGACCTGGGGATGGACCATACCACATCCACCAACCTCAAGCCAGCCGCTATTACCGCATACTGAGCACCCTGATCCGCCGCAGACAGCACAACTAATTGCTAGCTCACCAGAAGGTTCAGTAAATGGGAAGAATGAAGGTCTTACTTGATATTTAATCTTAGGACCGAAGAGAAATTTTACGAATTCACTTAACAACCACTTCAATTCACCAAAAGACACACCTTTATCGACATACAAAGCCTCCATTTGGTGGAAAACAGGAGCGTGGCTTGCATCAAAAGCATCATATCTATAGCATCTTCCAGGACACATTATCTTAATTGGAGGCCTTTGGTTTTCCATTACTCTGATTTGCACTGGTGAGGTATGGCTGCGTAAAAGAAGGTCATTTTTTATATAAAAACTTGAGAACATATCACGTGCTGGGTGGTCCCGTGGGATGTTCAATGCCTCAAAATTGTACCAATCATATTCAATTTCAGGACCAGTAGCAATAGAAAAACCAAAATTCGTGAAGAACATTATTAATTCATCGAAAATTTTAGAAATCGGATGGATATGTCCTACAAAAGACTTCTTGCCAGGTAGAAGTGGGTCAATATCTTGTTTTCTTGCAGTCTGAAACTTCTGTAGTCTTGCATTAAGCGCTAGATCGATATCGCGCTTTAGTTGATTTATTTTATTTCCAAAGGTCTTCTTCTGCTCAACCGGAAGTTGTGCGATTTCTTTGAATAATCTGTTTATCTCGCCCTTTCGACCCAAATACGTTATTCTCAGGTTTTCTAAGGCATTTTTGTCCTCTGCTTTTTTGAGCATAACCTGAATTTGTTCCTGGAGTATTTTGAGTCGTTCTTCCATGAATATTTCTTTCTGCCATCAACCCTTACACAGCTGGACAAGATTATTGAACTCATCCGGATATTCGTATGCAAGAGCAGCTAAGGTCTTCCTATCTAATTCAATACTGTGTTTCTTCAAAGCGTGGATGAACTGAGAATATTTCAAGTCCTGGTCTTTTAAGGCAGCATTGATTCTGGTAATCCAGAGCGAACGAAAAACCCTCTTTTTTCGCTTTCGTTCGCGGTAAGCCGAAATCCATGCTTTCATAACCGCTAATCGCGCAGTCTTATATAATTTGTGTTTTGCTCCCCAGTATCCCTTTGCAGCTTTCAGCCACTTTTTTCGCCTTTTTCTCGTATAGGGTACATTTCTCGTTTTAGGCATAGTATGTCTCCTTTCTCAAAGTATATACATTTTATAAATTTTGTCAATTGTCGCTATATTAAGCCTTTTACCCGCTTCCGATCGGCTTTTGCCAGCGTTGTTGATTTGCGGAGTCTTCTCTTTCTTTTCTTTGATTTTGAAGTGAGCAGATGCCCTTTACCTGCTCTCCTTCTTGAAATTTCTCCACTTTTTCGCTTTTTTACTCTTTTCACCCAACCTCTTTTTGTTTTCTGCTTTGCCATTAAATTATCTCCTTTTTTTCTCAGCCAGGAATGTAACGTGCAGGATATTATGCTCTTGTTTTGTCGGTTTTTCCACTTTGCCTAATCCTTCAAGGTCTACTATGACCCTATCGAGCACTTTTCTTCCCAGATCAGAATGAAGCATTTCCCGACCACGTAGACGCAGAGTAACCTTGACTCTATCGCCATCTTCAAGAAATTCTTTTATTTTGCTCAGTTTAACTTGATAATCGTGTTCGCTGATTTTCAGGGACATTCTCATACCTCGAGCTGATGTTCGATGCTGGTGCTTACGTGCAGCTCGTTCCTGCCTTTTCTTCTCATACAAATATTTGCCAAAGTCGAGGAGTTTGCACACCGGGGGTTTTGCATTAGGCGCAACTTCGACGAGATCTAATTTTTTCTCTTGAGCCATGCGCATAGCGTCATTGACGTGAAATTCACCGAGTACTTCTCCATCAGCGCCTATCAGCTTTACTCTCTGGGCGCGAATTCTTCTATTTACTCTTGGAACTTGTTTGATCGTCACCTCCTAGTTCTTCTTTAATAATATTCATAAAATCCTTTAACTTCATAACACCAATATCTCCTTGCCCATGTTTTCTTACGGAGATCGTATTATTTTCAACTTCGCGTTTACCGACAATAATAATATAAGGAATTTTCTGCACTTCAGCTTCACGAATTTTATAATTAATTTTTTCTGATTTATCATTTATTTCCGCCCGTAAATTTCTTTTTAGCAGTCTTTTTAAAATTTTATCGGCATATTTTGTTTGCTTGTTAGTAATGGGCATGACCGCAAACTGAACTGGTGATAACCATAATGGGAATGCACCCTTATAATGTTCAATAAGGCACCCTATAAAGCGTTCTATTGAACCGTATATCGCGCGATGAATCGCAACAACCTCTTTATGTTTTCCATCTTTGTCCATATATTCGATCTTAAAGCGTTTTGGCAGATTGAAATCGAATTGAATTGTCGTGGCCTGCCACTCACGACCGAGCGCATCGAGGAGCTTGATATCTATCTTTGGTCCATAAAATACAGCTTCACCTTCTTCTTTTTTATAATCCAAGTTCTTTTTTTTCAGTGCATTGGCAAGTCCTTGTTCAGCCCGAACCCATTCTTTGTCACTTCCCAGATACTTGGTTTTTGCTTTTGGGTCTCTAACTGAGAGATCAATTTTATAATGCTCAAAACCATATTTCTTCAGTATTTTCAATGTTAAATCTAATACTTTGCATATTTCGTCTTCTATCTGATCAGGCTGGCAAAAGATATGTCCATCATCAATAGTTATTCCTCTGACCCTTAACAGGCCATGGAGCGTGCCTGAAAGTTCATTTCTATAGACCTGTCCTAATTCTGCAAGCTTGAAAGGCAAATCCTTATAACTTCTGACTCTTGATTTATAAACAAGAATATGCCCCGGACAATTCATGGGTTTTAATATATATTCTTCATTCTCCATAGGCAGGATAAACATATGCTCGCGATAAAAGTCATAGTGTCCGGACTGATGCCAGAGATGACCGCGCGCAATATGCGGTGTTGAGACTATTTGATATCCTGCTTTAATATGTTCCTGCATCCAGTATTCTTCGACGAGTCTTTTGACTAAAGCACCTTTTGGCTGCCAGTAGATTAAACCTGAACCAGCTTCTTCAAAGATTGAAAAAAGCTGTAATTCCGCACCCAGTTTACGATGATCGCGCTGTTTTGCCTCTTCAAGCTTCTTGAGGTAGGTTTTTAACTCTTTTTCATCCGGAAATGCAATCCCATAGATTCTTGATAACATGGGCTGGTCAATAGCACCCCGCCAATAGGCTCCAGCAACGCTCAAAAGCTTAAATGATTTAATATATCCAGTACTTGGAACATGGGGCCCACGGCACAGGTCGATAAAATCATCGTTTCGGTATAAACTAACCTCTGAGTCAGGTATTTCTTTGACCAGCTCGACTTTATAATCCTCCCCTCTTCTTGTAAAAAACTCAATCACTGCCTCTTTTTTCATGGTAATTCGTTCAAAAGGTATATCTTTTGCGACAATTTCATCTATTTTTTTCTCGATTTTTTCGAGGTTTTCTGGGGAAAACGGGTTTTCAACGTCGAAATCATAGTAAAAACCTTGTTCAATTGCTGGACCTATTGCATATTTTGCCTTGGGAAATAGTGACTTTACCGCCATCGCCATGATATGAGAAGCAGAATGCCAATATATTTTTTTGCCGATATCTGATGAGAAATCAATGAAGTCAAGCTCACAATCACCTGTGATTTTCTTTGAAAGATCACAAAGCTCACCATTGAGCCGGGCGGCAATAGTCTTGTTATCCTTGACCAAATCACAGATAGGTGAACCTTTATCGACCTTATATTTCTTTCTTTTGAGCATAACTTGAACCATGAGTCAATTATAGATTATTTTTGTAATTTGTCAAGAGCAAGACAGGAGAGCTATTTCAAAAGTATTCATCGCTCTCTTGACTTCCAGTTTTTCTTAACTATAATCAGCTATGGAGTATGTAAAATATACGTTTATTGCCCTCATTGGATGGGGATTTTGGGCAATCGGCAGTAAGATGATGACCCGTTATTTTAATACTTCAAGTACATCATTTTGGATATCTATTTCAGGCATTATCTTTTTATCGATATACCTGATTTTTCGAAGGGATTTGATGGTCAGTAAGCAGATCCTATACGCTGTACCGGTCGGAATAGTCTCAATGATCGCTATACTCGGCTTTTATAAAGCACTGAAGATCGGTCCTGCTTCTGTCGTTGTCCCGTTAACAAACATGTATGTGATTTTTCCAGTGCTCTATGGGTTTGTTTTCCTCAAGGAGACAATAAGCACAACACGAGTTTTAGGTATTATTTTTGCAGTGCTGGCAACAATTTTCCTTTCTTTATGAACGTAATAATCTACGAGGATAAAACTGAGCATTTCGAGCCACTAATTGATTTTTACCCACAGTTTTTCTTGAGACTTGGGATGATGACCATCCAGGAGAATACGGCAACTTTTTTTAAAAGAGAAAGAGTGTTTTATATAGCACGTCCACGGTTCAATAATAAGAATTTTAATGTTGCTGGTCCAGCACTATACCTTTCAGCTCGAGCAATAATTCTCAATCGTATCGCAATCCCCAACAAAGATATGAGATTTTTAATAGAATCTCAACCGATAGGATTTATTAAGCAAAAACCACCGTACCCAAAAAACTTAAAGGAGATCAGGAAGGCTATTAAGAACATAAGAACTGAACGGGGAATTAGCGGGTCTGTGGTCAGTGAATCGTGGGACTTAATTAGATTAAATCAACAGATTTTTTTAAATCAATTCGTATCCATAAAACCAAAACATAATAGTCCAAAACACGCCTATTTAATCGGTAGAAAAAGCAATCTGCATGTTGATTACCGCGCTTGTGTTCATAAATATGTGACTATTGATCTAACTAATGGCCCAGTATATATTGACCGTGACGCTATCATCAGACCATTTTCGACCATTGTTGGTCCTACTTATATAGGTCCTAATACGATCATTGAGCGTGCCAAGATCACAGGATCAAGTATAGGACCATTTTGTCGTATTGGTGGTGAGGTTGAAGCATGTATATTCCAGGGGTATGCGAATAAACAGCACGGTGGATATATCGGGCATTCATTCATCGGAGAATGGGTAAATTTAGGTGCACTAACGACAAACTCTGATCTCAAGAACAATTATGGAACTGTACGCATAAGCAGAGGTAAGAGACAACTCGATTCAGGGATGAGAAAACTTGGTTGTTTCATTGGTGACCATGCAAAAACGGGGATAGGTACTTTGATCCCAACCGGTGCAAAGATTGGTTCTTTCACGAACTTTTTTGGCGGCGGGATGATGCCCAAAAATGTCCCGAGTTTTACATGGCTAAATACAGCAAGGAAAACAAAGTACGATTTAGAAAAAGCTATTACAACAGCAAGGACAGTTATGCAACGTAGAAAAGTTATATTATCCGAATATTATGAGGGCTTGATCAGAAGCCATTATAAATGGCAAAGTTCGTTGTAGCAATTGATGGCGGAGCTGGTTCGGGTAAGAGTACAACTGCCAAGGCAGTTGCCAGAAGACTCAATTTCTTCTACCTCGATACCGGTGCGATGTACCGGGCTGTGACCCTGAAATACATTCAATGCGGCGGCAAACATGAGAAAATCGATATGTCGTTGATAGGTGAGATAATTGCCAAGACCAGGATCGATCTTCGACAGGAGGATCATAGAACTTTCGTGTATCTTGATGAAAATGATGTTACAACAGAAATAAGAAAACCACCGGTTAATGCTCTTGTATCGCCGATTTCTGCACTTCCTGAAGTGCGAGTTTGGATGGTCGATAAACAGCGTGAAGTTGCCAAGGGGAAAAATGTTGTTTGTGAAGGTCGTGATATTGGTACAGTGGTTTTTCCTGATGCCCGGGTTAAAATATTCATGCAAGCAGACTTAGAAGAAAGAGCGCGTCGGAGACTTGATGAGCTTATCGAGAAAAATGTTCAAGTTACTTATAACGGGGTTTTAGAAAACCTTAAGTTCCGCGACAATTTTGATTCTAGCCGTTCCCACTCACCTTTAAAAAAGGCGGATGATGCTATTGTCATTGATACAACAGACCTTTCTATTGATCAAGAAATAGCACTCGTTGAGAAAATTGTGCGCGAGCGATTAGAAAATCGCACTCATGTTTCGTAACTCATATTCGTTATTTTTTTTCAGCTGATTCGTAAACCTTCCATTGGTTAATAATATATTTGACAACCTCAGGGTCTGCTGGATTATACCACTGTAAACCAGAGATTTTATTGAACCAGGTAACCTGCCTTTTGGCAAAATTTCTGGTTCGCTGCTTGGCTCGCTGGATCGCCTCTTCAAGAATCATTTCATTTTTTAAATATTGGATTATTTCTTTATAACCTATTGTACGTAGTGCATTCGATGCAGGGTCGAGTCCTTTTCTCAAGAGCAATTCCACTTCGTTTACCAAGCCTTGTTTGATCATTTTATCGAAACGTTGATCTATGGTATTATACAGTTCAGCGCGCGGGAGGTTCAGGCCAATATAATGAGGGAGGTACTTGGTTTTCCTTTTTTTTGTCTTGAGTACAGAACTAAGTGGCTTACCGCTCATTTCATAGACTTCCAAGCCACGCATAATACGTTGTTTATCCCTTGGCATAATCTGTCCCGCCCACTGGGGATCAACAGATAACAGCTGTTTGTATAAATATTCAACACCGTATTTTTCCATAGAAGCCTGAAGTTTATTTTTGATTTCACGATTCGATACAGGCAGTGTGTGGAGAGGATTAAAAAGTGATTTGATATATAGGCCGGTACCTCCACAGATAATCGGAATCCTGTTTTTGCTTATTATTTCTTCAATCTTCAGCTCAGCATCACGGGCAAATTGACCGCATGAGTAGCTGTTGTCAGGGTGTACAAAATCAATAAGGTGGAATGTTGCCTGTCTTTTTTGTTCTGACGTCGGCTTTGCCGTACCTATCTTTAGATGTGTGTATATCTGTCTTGAATCAGCAGATATTATCTCGCCTGAAATTCTCCGGGCGATTTTAATCGACAGGTCAGTTTTACCTACCGCAGTCGGTCCGACAATAGCAATGATTTTCATTTTTAATTGCCTATCTACTCTTGATCAGGATAAATGTCTTTATAAGTATACTCCCAACAGAGCAAATAGACCAATGATTTGCTTGTGAAATAGGATAACAACTGCTCCCCCGATGCTCAGGAAGGGACCGAATGGGATCGGGCTTTCGCGAGTTTGTTTGGTCGAGACAATATAGAATATGCCCATAATCGATCCAGTAAGCGCAGCAAAGAAAATTGCCACAAGAATAAACGGGAATCCTACGAAGGAACCGATCATTGCAGTCAGATAAACATCTCCAAGACCCATTACTTCTTTTTTGTAAACCCGCTGACCGATAACCCGGATCAGAAGTATCAAACCGCCGCCAAAGAATAAACCGATCAAGCCAAGCTTGATATCGCCTTTTAAAAGCTGAAAGACTATTCCTATTACTATCCCGGGCATAGAGATGATATCAGGGATAATTTGATGCGAAAAATCAATACCCGAAATGACGATAAGTGAACAGAAAAAATACAAGTAAAAGAAAAATTCTACACTGATATCAAATACAATGTATAAATATAGAAAGATTAGGCCAGTGAATAATTCAACTAACGGGTATTTGAGAGATATTGGTTTGCGACATCCCGAGCATCTTCCTCCTAAAAAGAGAAAGCTCACCATAGGTATATTCTCAAACCATCTAATGGGCTTTTTGCAATTTGGGCAAAAGGAACCTGGTCTGACAATAGATTTAGCGATCGGTAAACGGTAAATCAGAACATTCAAGAAACTCCCTATTGCAGTGCCAAAGAGAAACGAAAATATACAAAGGACCAATTTCAAAGTTCTTTATCTTTAAGCTGGAAATATACTTGAAATGAATCCAAACATTTATGGATATCAGGAATACTCGCAGATACAATGTCAAGCAGCTCTGAAACCGGGTAGTTGTTTAATTTTGGTAATGCCAGAGTTGCTCTCTTGACACCGGGCACAACCGATGACAGAATGATGTCCCTTTCAGCTAAACTAATAAATATATCAGTTCTATTCAGGGGGTCTCGATAGTCATTTTCGAGAATGATGCTGTGTCCTATGTCGACCGTGGATTTTGTCAGACTATAAAAAAGATATCTTAATTTTTCGATTAGCTTTTGGTTCTTTAGCATTTCCAGCTCTTCTGGTTTCTTGATCATCTTTTTTATTTCTGCGATATTGTTCTGAAGATTCTTATACAATGTTGTGAATTTCTCATCATCCATACCAAATTATACAAACCTGATTTGTTTTGTCAATGGGATAACCAAAAAAGAAGAGGGGGGAGTAGGCTCCCCCCTCTTTACAGTATAGAATTATTTTCTCTTAGCTTTTTTCTTAGCTTTTTTCTTAGTCGCCTTCTTTTTGGTAGTTTTCTTTACTGCCTTCTTTTTGGTAGTTTTCTTTGCTTTAGTTTTCTTCTTTCTTGAACCGCTCTTCGGCATTATTACCTCCTTTTATGTGATATTATAACCATAATTTAATTTTTGTCAAGAGTTTATTTCGCGTTTCGCACAGAAATAGTAGTGTCGTTTCATGTAGTTCGTGTTTTTTGTTCCACGAACATCAATAAATTGTGGTGGCAGAGCCCCTCGGCCTGAGCTCGGGACGAAGGTTCACTCTGCGAATAATTGTCGAGCAAGCTCGATCACTACTTCGCGCGAGTCCTCGAACCTTCGGGACGAACTCGCCCCGTGAAATAACAGACAAATGTTTTTTTGCATGTATTGTTTTTGTTGTGAAATTTGTGTTTGTTTTTCATGTTCAGTCGTGTAGTATTTCACGGGGCTTGACCACTACATAATTGGCAAATCGAACATTTCCAATTCGAAGCGGTACCAGTTGATATATTAATTTCCTTACTCTTGACTTGTTTATGCATATGACTATGATTCTCTATGTTCACGTCACTGCTTTTTATGTTGATCGGTGCGGGTAATATTTTTCTCGGCGAAGTTAACGGTGTGATAAGTCCCGCGACAAGTTCTTATTTTCTCCGTACTATAACGGCTGCCGAAAAAGAAGAAGCTATTTGTTTGATTATAAAGCTCGATACACCGGGAGGTCTGGATGCTTCGATGCGAGAAATCACAAAGAGGATCCTTAATGCAGAAATTCCTGTTATAATTTACGTTGCACCGAAAGGGGCACGCGCTGCTTCGGCTGGTGTGTTCATTCTATACGCCAGTCATATTGCGGCAATGGCGCCAGGTACTAATGTCGGTGCGGCGCACCCGGTCAATATGGGGGGTGAAAAGCTTGATAGTGTGATGGTTGAAAAAGTGACCAACGACGCAGTGGCTTATCTTAAGGCAATTGCAAAAGAGAAGGGTAGAAACATCGCTTGGGCTGAAAAGTCAGTTCGCGAAAGCGCTTCGATAGATGCAGAAACTGCTTTGCATATTGGCGTCTGTGATTTACTCGCCGAAGATATTGATGATTTGATCACTAAATTACATAAGCGAAGTGTTCGCATTGGCGATAAAGAAATAGCTCTCGATACCGAATCGAAATCCGTACGGAATATTCCAATGACTTTCAAAGAAAGTCTATTACTTATATTAACCAATCCAACGGTAGCCTATATACTACTATTACTCGGTGTTTATGGTCTTTTCTTTGAACTGCAGAATCCCGGCATGATCTTTCCTGGTGTGGTCGGTGGGATATGTATCATTTTGGGGTTTTATGCACTGCAATTATTGCCAGTTAATTATGCTGGTGTTGCACTGATTCTTTTGTCCGCGATACTTTTTATTTTAGAAATATATATAACATCGCATGGACTATTAGCGATCGGTGGCATTGTTGCACTGATTCTTGGTTCTTTGATATTATTTGAAAGTGATGTGCCATTTTTGAGATTATCATGGGAGGTAATTGTGATCGCGGTTGTTATTATCGCAGCATTCTTTATTTTTATCGTAGGCATGGGCATCCATGCTCAGTTTAAAAGGAAGGTAACCGGTAAAGAGGGGCTCATTGGGGAGATTGGTGAGGCGAGGACAGATATTACTGTATCAGGGGGGACAGCATTTGTACACGGCGAATTTTGGAACGCTGTAAGTGAGATAGTTATTAAGAAAGGAAGTAGGGTAAAAATAGTATCAAGCAAAAATATGGTTGTAAAAGTAGAGAAAATATAATTCGGTAAGGTTTCGCGCAAATAAAAAAAACATGCTTATATTGATAATGATCGGTGTATTTGAAACAACGTTGTTTCCGCAAAATATATTTCTTGAGAAAGAGTTCAACCCGACATTGGAAAATAGAGAGAGATTTCAAATTGTCATTGGAACGGGCTCGAAGTTTCAATTACCTGAACTACGAACTTATTACCTATATTCATCATTGAGATCATATCGCCTGAGTGCTCATAGTTTCGGAAATGAATTGTACCGGGAAAATATGCTTAAGCTTGGTAGTTGCTTTCGCATTCGAAAACTATGGTCGGTTGGTTTTAGCGTTGGTTTACTGAATAATTGGGTCATGGATAATTTCAATCGATTTACTTACTCATTATGTTTGAGCAGTTCATTTCAAACGAAAAATGTGAAAGCCAGTGGTTGGGTTAATAATCTTAATTTGCCGAGATTGTCCCGAGTTGATCATCTGCCTTTGAGCTATTCTATTAGGTTTGATTATCAGACTAATAATAGGTTTGACTTTGCATTTGCGCTTCGCGGCATGAATAAAGATCTACCTTTTTTCAATTTTGGTGTTATATTTTCACCTTACAAAATTATCCAGATAGGTACTGCGGTCAATACAGAGCCATTATATCTTGAATATATGATCAAACTAAATGTTGGTGATTTTATCTTAGTCTATTCAGGAAGTAATCATCAATACCTCGGTCTATCCCATGCATTCAATTTGAATTTCTATCCATGATTATCCTTTTCTTTTTATCTGTTTTCTACACTGATGCTGATATCTTTGAAGCTGAAGACAACAAAGATTATGATATAGTACTCCAGGATCTGGAATCTTTACGCCGAAATCCAATAAACCTGAACGCGGCTGATATTGAGGAGTTGATTAGGATTCCCTACTTATCAATAACCGATTGCCTTAAGATCATAGATTACCGGAAGCAGCATGGTTACTTTACTTCAAGCCTTGATCTACTGGCGATCCCGGGTTTTGACCGCTTCCGAATAGATGAAATACTACCCTATATCACAGTAAAGTCTGAATACCGTAACATAGAAAAATTAGTGACCAGATTGCGTGCCCGGACAGAAATACCTGCCAAACCCGGTTCTGTTGAATACTTTACTAAATCCCAGTGTGTGTTCGGTCATTACAATGTATCTTTCGTGAATGAAAAAGATCCCTATGAGAATTCTTTGTTTGATTATTGGGCTTCAGGTATAATTGTCAAACAAGGATACCGGACATTTGCTCTGGGGAAATATAATCTGGATATCGGCTCTGGGGTTGTTGCATCTCCACTCGGTTCATTTTTTAATTCAGCAGACTTCCGAATCCTGGTTAAAGAACGTGGTATATTACCCTATACGTCAGTTCTTGAGAACGGTGGCTTCTTTGGCGCTGCTCTGAGCGATTCATTGTTCATGAACTTCACGCTCTTTTATTCTAATCAGAAGCTTGATGGCCGTATCGATTCATTTGGTCATGCCCTCTCATTTGACTTTTCAGGGGAACATACTGATTCAGCTGGACTGGCTCACAAAGACAGGATCAGTGAAGAGGTTATTGGTTATAATATCCAGTACAGATTCCAAGATGTGCTAATCGCAAACAGGACCTATTTCTGTTCATATGTTCCTTCATTTATATGTTCTGATTCACTGAATGACTTTTATGGTGAGTCATTTTGGATCACCGGTATCGGCATGAAATATTATAGTGATGAGCTCGTTATATTCTCTGAGCTTGCCCGAACCAATCGAGACCGGGTGGGAGGACTATTCGGCTGCTCTGGTTTTGTGCCGTATTTTGATATCCAGCTTGCCGGAAAATATTTTCCAGCAGGATTTTATTCACCTAAAGGTATTGAAGCTGAAGATAATTATTACGGCGGTGTTTTGAATATAAACAATCATTCAAAATACCTTGATCTCGGAGCGACCCTCACCCTTGATTCTAAATTAGATGAGGATTCTGTCAAATACGGTTTCAGAGTGAATGCCGCAAAGAGTTTGGGTGTGCTCTATGCTAAATTCCAGGTACGCCTCAGGTATACGTCCCGCGCGCTCGACCTATCTGGTTCAAGGGTTTTTATACGTATTAAACCTGTCAAACAGCTGTTTTTTGATTTAAGGCTTGAAGAACGATATGTCTTCGAGCCTGACACCGTTGAAAAAGGGATATTCGGGGGTCTTGAAATGGGTATTGATATGGGCAGAATACGATTCCGTGGTAGGTATGGTATCTTCAAAACCGATTCATACGCTTCGAGGTTATTCGTTTATGAAGCGGATCTGCCAGGTATCATTACCAATCGCATGCTTTATTATCAAGGTGATTGTGGATTCTTACACCTTACTGTTCGTCCAGTGGATTTCTTAAAACTTACCTGTAAATATTCTACGGTCAAGCGTGATACGTTACGCCAGCAACAGATCGGAGCTCAAGTCGACATTACGCTGCGATAAATAAAAATGTCGTTAACTTGACAAGTATATCCATTCAGATATACTCGAAAACCATGCAGCAAAAAATCGTGGATAAATTGAAGAACATAGAAACGCCATTTTATTTTTATGAGCGTGCCATACTTGAGAAAAATGCGAAGGATCTTCTGGATTACTTCAAAGGATGTCAGGCAGAAATATTCTTTGCGGCCAAAGCGAATACCGCACTTTATGTTCTTGATATCATAAGGAAACAAAAGCTGGGTGCAGAAGTAGTATCACCCGGTGAAGTCTTTGTATGTCTGCAAGCAGGTTTCACGCCGGGGAAAATACTGTATAATAACATTGCACGTAAGGTGAGCGATATTATATACGCTATGAAAAAAGGTGTGCTTTTCTATAATTTTGAGGCACTTGACCAATTATTCATTCTTGAACAATGCGCAAAAAGGTTGCATAAGAAAATTTTCCTTTTTGCACGTATCAATCCGGGGATATTTCCGGATACCCATACTCATCTCTCAACTGGTGCACCATCAAGTAAATTTGGGATGGAAGCAAAACAGCTTGGCTTGGTCGTTAAGGCAATACGACGTCTCAAGTATGCAAAATTTGTCGGCTTACATTCTCATATTGGTTCTCAGGTACTATCGCCGATGCCTTTTATCAAAGGTGCGAACAAAGCAAGTGATTTTATAAGATTCTTTGAGGATCACGATATCAAAATAGATTACGTGAATCTTGGTGGAGGGTTTGGTGTTACGCATAAACCAGATGAAAAACCGCTTATCTTTGAACCCATTATTAAATCCTATAAGAATTTTGCTGAAAAACATGGGGTAAAAATTTTTCTTGAGCCAGGGAGGTTCATCGTCAGCAATGCAGGATATATAGTAAGCGAAGTAATTTCAATAAAGCAAAGAAAAGGTATACCTCTTTATATCCTCGATGCCGGTATGACTGAAAATCCAAGACCCGCTCTTTATGATGCTTACCATCATATTGAACCTCTTCTCAGGACAGCGCGCCGGAAAATGAAGGTGAGAGTAGCGGGTCCTTTATGTGAAAATACGGATGAGTTTGGGATATATTATCTTCCCAAACTCAAGATTGGTGACCGGGTTTTGATTCATAATTGCGGTGCCTATACAAGGACAATGGCATCTAATTATAATGGTCGTTTGCTGCCGCCAGAATATGTTATTGGAAAAAGTGCTTTGAAAATGATAAGAAAAAAGCAGCAATTCCCGAGCTTGATACAAAATGAAACATATTAAGGTCTACAAAATTGGCGGGTCTGTTCTTAAACAACCAGGTGATTTCCTCAAAATAGCACACCGTATTTCCCAGCTTAACGATGAAAGAATCTATCTCGTAACCTCGGCGCTCAAAGGTAAGACAAGCGAACTTGTGAAGGTATTCTCAAAGGCAATACCGCAACCTGATTTCTGGAATCTCGAAAGATTTGTCGGTCTCGGGGAGATTCAAGCGGCAATACTTTTTGAGGCAGCCTTTCTTTATAATGATACTCCAGCAAAAGCCATTCTACCATGGATGAAAGAGTGGCCTCTGTATATTTCTTTAAATAGAAAGGAACAGCTTTCAGCACAAAAGACAAATGAAAAAAGAGATTTTAAGCTTCTATCTAAAAGCTATAAAAAAACCGGGGACCATATGACCAGGTTGTTCAAGCAGAACAGGATTTTGGTTATCCCTGGTTTTCTTGCAAAAGATTCAAGCGGTAGGATCGTTACGCTTGGTCGTGGCGGTAGTGATATAACTGCTTTTCTCATTGCCGAATTAGTCAAAGCGAAGGAATTGATACTTGTTAAGGGAGTAGAAGGAATATTGAATGTCGACCCTAAATTGTTGAGAAAAACCCGGAAATTGCACTATCTTGATGCTGATCAACTCGGCATTATTGCATCTTCTGGGTCTCAGGTGATCAATCCGGTTTCTTTGAAACATCGAAGAAGTCTCGAGAAAGTTAAGATTATTTCACTTGAGAAGAATATGCGTCAGGAAAAGGGAACAGAAATATTTTTTGAAAAAGATATTACAATTGAAGCTTCCGAAACCATCTATACAGTCTTGACCTTTGTTGGTGATAATATCCCTGAGACATCAGGTATTCTATCGCGGATATCCAGTATTCTTGCGAGAAAAAATATCTCTATTTTCTCGATCACCATATCAGATAAATTGATAGCTATATATGTAGAAGGGAGAAAAGGGAAAACCGCCTATAGATTACTTTCGCCTCTACTGAATAGATCAAAAAACTTGAAGGTTTTGAATCTTAAAAAAAGTATTGGTAAAATCATTGTAAGAGGTCTAAAATTCATTAATGAACCGGGTATTATACAAAGGATCGTCGCGCCTATTTCAAAGCAGGGGATTAACATCTGGGAGGTCCTGACCGTACATACTGATGTGATGATCTTTATCGAAGCCGCTGATCTTAATAAAACCTGTAATATCATCAAACAGATTTTTAAGACCAAAGGCTAGCGTGCTATTAAACGTTTTGACCATTTTATTTAATAGATAACATGAGTATTTAACACCTGTTTACTAGTAAATAAGGTATTGACATCGATGAAATTGAATGTATTATTAAACAGTTATGACATATTGTTTAATATCTTCTTATCCTATTAAACGATTGTTAATCATAATCATATACTATTAAACAGATATCGATTATCGTTTAATAGTGTCTTTTGTGTATTTTTTATGGAGGAATGTATGGATCATCTGCTTTTCAGAAATAGTAGTTCTGGTCGATTAATAAAAACGGATAATGGGTCTTGGGCATTTGTGCCTGATCCATTGCCTCCAGAATTGATCTGGGATGCTTCTTTTGGCTCTCTTCTGTCTAATGCTGCAAGATCTTTAGGCGTTCTGGTCGGCTTGGGTGAGACATTACCAAATCCGAATTTACTTATCTATCCTTTTATAAGACGAGAAGCAGTTTTATCATCACGCATTGAAGGGACAAGATCCACTCTCAGCGACCTCTTTTTGTCTGAATCAATCCAGGTTAAAGAACAAGAAGATATCAAAGAGATTAAGAATTATGTAACTGCATTAGAACATGGAATCAGCCGTCTACAAAAATCATCATTAGACCTGGGTCTTGTCTCAGAACTTCATGAAATCCTTATGCAAGATGTTCGTGGCGTCGACAAGAAACCGGGTCAGTACAGAGATTGTCAGAATTGGATCGGTCCGCCTGGCTGTAATAAGGTCGATGCTACTTTTATACCACCGCCTGTACCTGAAATGAAAAAGGCTCTAAAGCAATTAGAGAAATTCTTGCTCGCGGAGAATTCTATATCACCATTAGTAAAAGCAGCTTTGATTCACTCGCAGTTTGAGACAATTCACCCATTTCATGATGGTAATGGAAGAATAGGACGCCTTTTAATCATTCTTTTTTTACATAAGAGCAAGCTGCTACCAAAACCTCTTCTTTACCTCAGTGCTTTCTTTGAAAAGTATTCAAATGAATATCGTGATCTTCTTTTGAAAGTCTGTCAACATGGCGCTTGGAGAGCATGGATTGAATTTTTCTTGAGAGGAGTGATAAATCAATCTCAAGATGCAACAGTGAGGGCACGGCATCTTGTAAAACTTCAAGAGAACTATCGGAAAGAAGTTCATGAAAAAGGCCTTTCGCCCAGTGCGGGAAGGGTTTTAGATCTTATTTTTATGAGGCCAGTTATAAATATTAAGTCTGGTGCACAAGCTCTTAAATTAACTTTCCCTGCGGTGAGTAAAGCTATGAAACAACTCGAAGGAGTTGGTATCTTGAGAGAGACTACTCATGCGAAAAGAGACAGGGTGTATGAAGCAAGTGAAATATTGAAAATTCTGGAAGAAGGGACATAAGTGAATGATTATTATGTTCAAAAGGTAGAACGATAATGTTTGAATGGCTTTCAGGACGTGCTCCAATCCTTGTTTATCTATTTTTGCTTTTCAATTCCTGTTTTGAAAGTTTGTTCCCGCCTTATCCTTCTGATGCCTTTGTCTTGGTTTTTTCATTTCTTGCTGGTCAAGGGCATTTTAATGTCTATCTAATGTATTTGTTCATTGTTGTTGGCGCATTGACCGGAATCATGATACTCTATCACATCGGTCAAAGAAAGGGTGATGCACTGCTTGAGCTTATGACGCGTTCTTTTCTTGGCCGGTTGTTTCCCGTAAAAATGATCGAAAGAGCAAAAACAGCATTTTTGAAAAGAGGTGATCTGATAGTATTGCTCAATCGTTTCTTACCGGGCATGAGAGCTCCGCTTTGCTTTGCTGCTGGCATCGTCAGGATCGATAAGAAGAAATTTTTCTGGTACAGCCTGGTCAGTGTTCTGCTCTGGAATTTGTTCTTAGTGATTATAGGTTTTTATGTCGGCTCGACATGGGCTGAGGCGGCAAATTTCTTGAAGCAGTATAATATAATAGTAGCAATAGGTTTTGTTATTTTATTGATCATCATCATTTTGGTTTATTTTTCAAAGCGTAGGAATAATAATAGATAAGTATATCAAGATGTTGCTTTCAGCATATCGACAAGAAAACGTGAGGGTTGTTGTATATGACCATAACGGCTTTTAGGATAAAGCAGATATAACTTTCGCTGCGCACGGGTGAGCGCAACATAGCAAAGTCTCCTTTCTTCCTCGATCTCTTGAGGTGAAGCCATTTTTCTTGTCAAAGGAAGTATATCTTCACTCAAATCGACCAGGAATACAGCTGGAAACTCAAGACCTTTGGCACTATGTATGGTCATAAGCTTCAAGGTATCTTTTTCCCAATCAGCCAGATCGAGCTCCTGGATCAACCTTATTTCATTCAAGAATTTTGATAACTCAAAATTCTTGTACCCTTTTGACAAGGTGATGAGTTCACTTGTATTTTCGCCGGTCAAACCCACGGCATCAGTGATTTCCATTATTATACGACTCGGCGCTGATATTTTGGGTTCTTGTATGTGATGTTCAAATATTGCCTTGGCACGCTCAGTATTTTTTTTCTTTAGGTTGAATAAAGCATAGACTTTAGCCATGAATTCAGTGATCGATTTATCGGCGTCTTTTCTTGATATATAGTGCTCAAGCAGTTCCAGATATTCGATTATCGGTTTAATGTCAGAACGTTCGTGGAATGACGTGCCGCTTATCAGGGAATGGGGGATTCTTGCTTTGGCTAGAGTTTCTTCATAAACCCTTGATAAAGAATTCATTCGATACAGGATAGCGATATCCTTAAAATAGAACCCTTCTTTTTTTAAGGATTTTGTTTCTTTAACGATATAATTGGCTTCATCTTTCTCGGATTTTGCAGCATAAACCATTATTTCGCCAGGCTGGGTATTAGAGATAACAGTACTCGGTCGCATCATGAGATTATTAGCCACATCAAGGATCGTTTGCGGTAAGCGAAAACTCCTGGTAAGATTATAGGTTTTCGTATTAGCAAAATCCTGCGCCACATGATAGATCAGTTTGTGATCAGCGCCGCGCCAGCCATATATGGCTTGATCTTCATCGCCGGTGAAGAATATTTTTCCATTATAGAGCAGGGAAACCAACCGGTATTGAGCTTGGTTAATATCCTGGAGTTCATCGACGAAAATATAGTCAAATAACATCCTGTAATATTCCTTAAGATCCGTATTTTCTTCGAGCAACTCGATCGCGTACATGATAAGATCGTCATAGTCCAGGATATTATTGTCGCTTAAGTATGTTTGGTACTGCTCGTATATTTTTTTACACAATTTTTCCCAGTCATTATCTGCTTTGAAGTTATTCCAGTTTATCCCTTTAGCTTTAAGGTTTTCAATAAATTTCATGACTGCATTGATCCGATATTTCCCGGTTCTGATTTTCATTTTCTCGAATGCTTTACGCGGTGTTTGGATCGTGAAATCCGGGTTGAGATCGAGTCTTTCTGCGTCACGCCGCAGTATGCGGAAACCTATTTTGTGAAATGTACCAAGCCATAGATCATGTAAAGGAAGATCTGTCAGGTGAGTTAGCCGGGTTCTTATATCATTGGCTGCTTTATTAGTGAACGTACATGCAAGCATTTTTGATAAAGGGATACCTTTTGCTATCAAATGGGCGATAGCATAGGTCAATGTTGTGGTTTTACCACAGCCGGCCTGGCCTAATAACAGGATATTACCATTTACCTGATCAATAATATCTTCTTGTGCTGATGTAAGCTTGATCGCTTTGATTTCTTTTTCCGGCAGACGTATGCCTCCTGTTACTTTTATCGCTTCACTCTTTCTTTTAATGAGTTTCAAAAACTCTTTTGTATCTGGTCTTGACTGTGGGGTCAGGCCAAGGCATTTCTCTATTGCATCTTCGATATATTGTGGTATCTGAACACGCAATACAGTGGGCAGGAGATAATTGGTTTTACCGATTTTCTTGCGTAAAGAATCGAGGCTATCGGCAAGAAAAGGTGGTGTCCCGGTTAACATCTCATAAAGAATTACGCCGATCGACCAGATATCGCTTTTTTCAGTATATTTACCTTGCCAGACTTCTGGTGCCATATAAATTGGCGTACCGGCAGTTGAGGCAGAAAGGGAACCGGTCCGGACAAAGCGTGCCAATCCAAAGTCCGTGACCTTTACAAAGTTCTTTTCTCTTTTTTCGATAAGCAGAATATTTTCAGGTTTCAAATCGCGGTGCATTACGCCACTTGTATGAGCGTAATGAATGGCATCGAGAATTTGAGCCATAATCCCGACGGTTCTTTCAAGACCGATACCTTCGTCGCTAATAATATCTCTTAAAGTATTACCCTTAACGAATTCCATGACCAGGACAAATTTGTTCTCAATAAAATCGATATTGTAAAACCTGACAATATTCGGATGATCGAGTGATGCGAGAAGCCTTGCCTCATCTTTGAGCATGGTGATCTCATCTTTTCTCATCCTTGATATTTTTAGAGCAAAATTTTTATCGAGAATAGTATCGTGGGCTAAAAATACATCACCAAAACGACCACCTCCAAGCCAGTCGATTATTTCATACTTGCCGAGTTTTTTTAAGAGCATAATTATGATGGAGTGTAATAGCTTGCTATTGCGTTATCCGGCGTCAGCAAGCTGACGTACTCCGGAAAGGAATTGGATAAGCTGACGTATTTTGGAAAGAGAAGGTATAGATCGTATGTTAAGCGGAAATATGGAGTGTAATAGCTTGCTATTGCGTTGTTTGACATCAAAACCGATGATTGAGATGAACGATTCGAACAATTTTATACCGGGAAAGCAGAGACATGGACAAAATTATCGTGGTAGACAAATGCTTGTCCTAATAAGCCGTCGCCTTTGATCGTAATATTTTGGGTTTTTCTTCTCGATTTGCTTTTGCTGAGTGTTGCGAAAGTCGTGGTTAAGAATTCCTCCACATTGGGTTGACCATTTCCTTTATGTATATATTCAAGGGCATCCAGCGCATAGCTTTTGATAAGTTTTTTCTCGATTTTTTTATAGATGTTTGAGTTTCGAAAAATATCGCATCCAAGGATACGGTTACCAGCGGTACCGATGAGCCCGACTGTACCATGGTTCAAGCTTTGAAAATCTTCAACATAGCGGTCTATTTCTTCGGCAAGATTGTCAAAAATATCGTGCATCGATGAAGTAGCCGAGCGGGTTTTTGTAACCGTCATTTTACGCTGGATTTCTTGCCAGATTTTTTTTTGCACATTTGATCTGGTCTGCCGACCTTTTGTGAGCAATGCACGCAATTTTGGGTAGGAATAGTTGCCTGTCTTAAAACCGCCAATTTCATCCCACCTGCCTTCTTCAGCACAAACAACAGAAATTCTTGAATTCGAATTGGGTTTGGCAATAGTTGAGGTAGCGATTATCCGGTTTTGAAGAGCTCCGGTGATCTCTTCGCCGTCGAGCATAAGAACCGGTTCATTACCTCGATTAATAAAGAGGATTTCATTGATTTTTGGTGTATCAAGCTCACGGAAGTAACCATCTCCAGCAGTGATCGTCTCTTCGACAGTCGCCAGAGATAAACCATTGTTATTTTCTGCATGAATCGGATATACTTTCAGATTTCTCAGGAATACAGGTTCGCCGATCCTTGATTTTGTGAATATATTATTCAACCGGCCACCAGATCCTGCAGTACCACATTTCAGACCAGTCTGTAAACCATGTCCAGTGTGAACTTGATGCTCTTACATGCCAATATACTTTTCTCGGTAAAAAGGCGATCGTTACGGTATTATACGACACTTTATAGATTGTTGTATCGACGAAATTAGAGTCAGAGTATAAATGGAGTTCATAATACTCAGCGCCCTCAACTGGCGTCCACTCAAATTCAACAATAACCGGTCCTAAAGCCGGAATATAAACCCAACCTGTATCATCTTGAGGGTTTAGTGGCTGTGGAGCAGCAGGCGGTGATATCAAGGAATCTTGGTAAGGTTGATATTCATCTGGATCTTTACAGCCGGTTAAAAGGCCTGCAAATAGGATCATACTGGTAACCAGCAAAAGTGTCTTAAGAAAAAGACCAAACACTTTCATTGTTTTCTCCTTAGTTGAAATGCAAACTTATTCCTAATCTTGCCCTTCTCGGCGATGTGTAGGCATTAACCCAATCGTCACTTGCTTCAATCAAGCCGCGAAAGGATAAGTACTCTTCTTGAGGTGTAATGAGTCCATCATGGTCCAAATCAGCACCCGGGCTATAAAAGGAATTATGGATATCTATATAGGGTGGTCCGTGTTCAAAATCTTCCATGTTGATCAATGCTAACGGGATAACCGGGAAATGTGACGCGGATTCATACCGATGATCGAGGAGGTTCATCACTTCAAAATCAACCGTCAAGTTGAATAATCCTATCTTTTGAGTTTTTGAAATAACACAGTCAATCTGCTTTTGAAAAGTAAGCCGTTCGATATTTCTATCTTCATATTTCCCTTCAGGCCCTGGCGGCGTATAGGGGAAACCATTGCCAAAGTAACCAAAAATATAGAGTTGTGTTTTTAACGGAAGTTTTACTATACCTTGTAAAAAGATCCTGTTGCGTTGATCAAAATCCAGGGCATATTCTTCAGCTGGCTGTGTTATATTCGTGTCAGCATATTCAAATGCATAAGAACTTGTACCACGCGCCCAGGATAGAGTATAAGATATTTTACCGGTAAATATGGAGTTTGTGAATTCCAGAATCGTTTCGATACCCTTGATATTAGCATATTCAACATTGAAGTACATATAATAACCAGCTGGTAGTGCCGGGATATAGCGTGTTCCGGTAAGATCGGATACGTCTTTGTAAAAAGTGTTTATGGTCGCGTTGAGATTATGTTTTATTTCACCTTGAAGTCCGATTTCATAACTGATCGTTTTTTCCAGTCCAAGCTTGGGGTTACCGACCGGCGGTACGTCAAGATATGAGGGAAAAGGTAATAGACTATAATAGCCATATTGGTAATCACGCAATGGCGGTTGCACATATCTGCCGACGTTCGCCCTTAAGATGAATTTATCAGTAACCAGAAAGGAAAAACCAACACGTGGTGACAAGACAATAGTTGGTGTAAGAAAACTAAGTTCATAGGTTGATGTATCATTGGACACACTCGGTACGACCATGACATCTGGATCTTTGCTATAATAGTCAACCCGACAACCGATCTTAGCATATAATCCTTTATAGTCGACATTATCCTGTACATACCATGCGTACTCATTAGGATGATACTGATATTCATCGATTATTTGATGGTTAGTGTCACTAATAAAATATGAGAAATTATCGAAAGTCTGATCAGTATATTCGAACCCGGTTCTGAGCTCATGATACTTATGGACCTGCATATTGACGCTCAAATTAGCCCTCATTATTTCCGAGGTTTTCTCCTGGTGCTCATAATAATCACCAGCACAGATTATCGCCCAGTAGTCCGCACCAAAAGGATTTTCTATGCCAGCGTGTGGCCAAACAAGCGTTGCGTAATCACGAAATGTAAAATTATCAAATCGATCATACGAACCGCTTTCCCGTACTCCATAAGTTCTCTGCGTGTACAATCTGCTCAAGGTCAGGTTGAAAAGGTAACGCGTGTTCGGTAAAAAACTGACATTTAACGACTGCAAATTACCTTTTCTTAGGTCTGAACGATAATTGTTAAGATTGAATTTCCATTCTGAATTATACCGATCGAACTGGGTCCGGGAAAGAGCACCACTCATACTAAAGCTGAGTTTACCAGAAGGTACGAAAATCCATTTTCCATATAATGAATAATCATCCCGTTGTTTATGCGGCAGAATATAGAGTTTGGGATCCCAGTCATCAGTATGCATCATATCGAGAGAAACTAAACCTTTGAAACGCTTTGATATCGGCAGGTTGATCGAAGCCAGGTAATTTTCATAACCAAAATCATAGTAAAAGGGCATGATCCTTTCGGTTTTTGCATAAGTTCTTGCAGAAAGCGTATTCTTAGGGAATATTGTGATCAGATTGATGACTCCGGACATAGCACGACCATATTCGGCGTCAAAGCCACCGGGCAAAAATATGATTTCATCAACGATCCCTTTGGATATATTGATTGCCATATCTCCAGTTTGGGGGTCGATGATCGGTACATTATCGATCATATACTGAACTTCGGTCGCGCGACCACCACGTACGTATATTGCGGTGTCAGAACGAGCTACGGCAGGTTGAAAAGTCACCAGGTCGACTGCGTAATCAATGGGCAAGTGTGGTAACTCATTCCTTCTTATGATATAGGTAGTGCCAACCATGTCTTTTTTCACCACAGGCATCTCACTAGTTACCGTTATCGGCGTCATTTCAATCGTTGTCTGTTCGAGCGTGATATCCAGACGCACTGCCTGGTCTATCTCGACAAGGATATTTTCAATACGTTTCGACTGGAAACCCATATATGAAACCTCAACTATATACCTGCCAGGCGGCACGTTGAGGATAAAAAACTGGCCATTTTCATCGGTAGCAGTCCCGATGTCAGTATTTAGAATAACCACGTTAGCATAAGGGATCGGCTCTTGCGTGGCTTCATCCTTGACGATCCCCTGGATCTTACCACTAATGCCATTGATCATAAGTAAAATAAACAAAGCATTTGTCATTCATGCTCCTTTTTCTATTATAATACTAATATAATAGATGTCAACATACTTGGAATTTCTCTTAAAATTGGCTTGATTTCTAAAAAATAATGGTTATAATTGCCAAAAGGAGGCAAATGGCTAATTATTTTATGACTTCTGAATCAGTTACCGAAGGACATCCTGATAAGATATGCGACCAAGCGTCAGATGCTATCCTCGATGCGATCCTGGAAAAAGATCCATTTGGACGGGTTGCTCTAGAAACTCTGGCGACCCGAGGTTTGATTTTTTTAGCTGGAGAGATATCAACCGACTGTTATGTTGAACTTGCCGAGATCGTACGATCTTTATTATATGATATCGGATATACTGATACAGATATGGGCATAGATGCGGAAACATGCTCAGTGATATCGGCAATTCAAGGACAATCGAGCGATATTGCAATGGGTGTTAATATTGGCGGCGCAGGTGATCAGGGGATGATGTATGGCTATGCATCAGATGAGACACCGGAACTTATGCCCATGCCTATTATGGTTGCCCATGGTCTGGTCCGGCGTCTTGCTGAGGTTAGAAGAGCTAATATCGTCAGTTATTTACATCCCGACGGTAAGGCTCAGGTAACGGTCGAATATAATAATGAGGGTAAACCCTTACGTGTTGATACGGTGGTTGTGTCTGCTCAGCACCATGTTGACGTCAAAAATGAGAAGATACATGAGGACGTCAAAAAACTGGTGATCAAAGAGATCGTGGCTGATGAATTGATAGATGATAGAACTAAAATTCTCATTAACCCAACTGGTCGATTTGTGATCGGGGGGCCTCAGGGAGATACTGGTTTGACCGGCAGAAAGATCATTGTTGATACCTACGGTGGGATCGCACATCACGGTGGTGGCTGTTTTTCTGGAAAAGATCCGACCAAAGTTGATCGTTCAGCATCCTATATGGCAAGGTATGTCGCCAAGAACATTGTCAGTTCAGGTATCTGTAAAAAGGTTGAAATTGCATTGTCATACGCAATTGGAGTAGCCGAACCAACATCGATCACGGTTGATACATTTGGCACAGCAAAGATAGAAGAAACAAAGATCGTAGCGATTCTCAGAAAACTCTTTGATTTTACACCACAGGGGATTATTGACAAACTAAAATTGCGAAGACCGATATACAAGCGAACTGCTTGTTATGGTCATTTTGGTCGTGAGGAACAAGGTTTTTCCTGGGAAATATGTGACATGGCCGATGCGATCAAGCGTGAAGCCGGTATTTAGTAATTTGATTCGTTAGCAAATTTCAATTGTCTTGTCAAAACGTTCGTCTAACGAGCAAATAATATACTATTAATAAGGAGTATAATGAAGTATAATATAAAGGATATTAAACTTGCTTCAGAGGGCAATAAGAAGATCGATTGGGCAGAATCAATGATGCCTGTATTAAGAATGGTCAGGCAACGTTTCAAAAAAGATAAACCTCTAAAAAAACATCGTATAGGTTGCTGTTTGCACGTAACCACGGAAACCGCTAACCTGATGCGTACACTGAAAGCAGGAGGCGCCGATGTATTTCTAACTGCTTCAAATCCCTTATCTACGCAAGATTATGTGGCTGCTGCTTTAGCCAAAGATGGGATCGGCGTCTTCGCGCGCAATGGCGAATCACGCAAGTCATACTATGAGAATATGGGTAGAGTGCTCAAGAATAAACCAGAAGTGCTGATCGATGATGGTGCTGACCTTATTTCAACAGTACACAAGAGGAAAATAAAGGGGATTATCGGAGGTACTGAGGAAACAACGACTGGGGTAATCAGATTGAAACAGATGGAACGGGACCGGGTTTTGAATTTCCCCATAGTCGCGGTTAATGATTCACTGACCAAACATCTTTTTGATAATCGATACGGTACCGGACAATCAACGATTGACGGTATTTTGCGCGCGACAAATATTTTGATCAGCGGCAGTAATTTTGTCGTGGCCGGATACGGTTGGTGTGGTAGAGGGTTAGCTATGAGGGCAAAAGGACATGGCGCTCAGGTAATCGTCACTGAAGTCGATCCAGTTAAAGCCCTTGAAGCTCGTATGGATGG
Organism: bacterium; assembly: GCA_049647165.1. Lineage (GTDB taxonomy): Bacteria > Hydrothermota > Tepidihabitantia > SM23-42 > SM23-42 > JAUVZL01. Next base: position 16,295 of record JBARXB010000005.1, on the reverse strand, counting down.
CTATATGGTTATGCCCATGATCGATGCGGCTAAAATCGGTGATATTTTCATTACCGTTACTGGTGATATCCACGTGATCAGAAAAGAACATATTTTGAAGATGAAAAACGGTGCGATCATCGGTAATTCCGGGCACTTTGATGTCGAGATCGATAAACCTGCCCTGGCGAAGATCACCAGGAAAAAGAGATTGATAAGAGATTTTTGTGAAGAACACACCTTGAAAAACGGTCGGCGTATTTATCTACTTGCGCAAGGAAGATTGGTCAATCTTGCGGCAGCTGAAGGGCACCCTGCTATGGTTATGGATATGTCATTTGCTAATCAGGCACTGGCTGTCGAATATATCCTGAAAAACCCCAGACTCGGACGCCGGGTATATCAACTCCCGTGGAAAATAGACGAGAAGATCGCCAAATTGAAGCTCAAATCGATGGGTATAAAAATCGATAAGCTAACGCCCGAACAAGAAAAATATTTAGCATCCTGGGAAATAGGTACATAATAAGACAGTAGGCAGTGCAAAGGATCGTAGGGCGTACCGCGTAAGGCGTTTATTTCATTCAATGTTCTTAACGAACATCATACCGGGTAGCTGTTTAACCAACCCTCTTATTTCAAGATTCAATAATGTATTCAGTATTGAACCGGTGGGTTCTTCTAAAGTCTCGGAAAGAACATCAAGATAGATGGGTTCAATCGATAGTCGATTCCAGACTTTTGTCTCGGTTTCGTTAAGGGTTATCTTTCTAATTTCCATTTCTTTTCGGATGTATCTGATACCCAATGATTCTAATATTTCATCAACCGTAGTCACTGGGGTCGCACCATCTTTTATTAAACGGTTTGTCCCACTTGATGCTTTTGAGTAGATATTACCAGGGATTGCAAAGACATCTTTATTCTGGTCGAGAGCCCAGTTAACTGTGTTCATTACGCCGCTTTTTTCCTTTGCTTCGATTGCTACAATCGCTTTGGATAAACCAGATACAATTCGGTTTCGTTTTGGAAAATTATGCGCAAGGGGCGGTGTTCCGATATTGAACTCTGTTACAACCGCACCGGTTTCGATGATTTCCTTCATTAATGTTCTGTTTTCAGGTGGATAACATCGATCAATACCGCACCCCAATACGGCAATAGTTCTTCCTTTATTTTTTATAGCTCCGATATGAGCCATCGTATCGATACCTCGTGCCATGCCGCTGACAACAGTGATCCCAGCACGAGCAAAGTCACCAGCAAAACGTTCGGCAACGCTTTTTCCGTATACGGTAGCTCCCCTTGTACCGACAATTCCAACTGAAATTTCATCATCCGATTTGATCATACCCCGTACAAAAAGAACGGGCGGGAATTGAGCAATATTTCTCAGCCATACCGGGTATTCAGATGAATTATAGGCAATAATATCAATATGCAGTTTTTGGCATATGTCATGTTTGCGTTTTATTATCTCATTCCGTTTGTAGGTAAGAATTCCATGGGCAATGTCTTGACCGACGATTGCAGCTAATTCTTGGTGTCGGGCACTGGCGATTGCCAGTGGTTTTTTGAAATACTCAAGGAGAAGAAATAATCTGTGTTCAGTTAATTTCTCGATTGACAGAAGATCAATAAATCCGAAATCATCATACATTTTCTAATTCTTCTTTAATTACATCGTGAATATCAGGGGCAGCATTTTCTATGGGTTCCAGAATACAAGTAAGTACCTTTCCATCAAGCGAAAGGTCTTTCAGTACTTCTGAAAAAACAAAGGGTTCTTTTGTCGCTATTTTCACTAACGCAGTTGAGGCTTCCTTCCTTACGGTTGGATTTTCATCACTTATTACAAGTTCAATGAGTGAATTTACTACCTTTATATTAGCGATTTCACCAAGTGAAAGGCATGCTGCTGCTCGTGTGAACCAATAGCCGCGCGTAAGCAACCTTTCCAGTCGTGGTACGACACGATTGCCATATCCTGCCAGCTTACGTGCTGCTTTCTCGCGCATTGTCCAGGATGTATCCTCCAATACTTTGAGAAGTATTTTTATGCTGTCTTTTTCATTGACACCGTTAAGCCTATCGAGTATCCTAATTTTTCTTTTTATATTAGAACTTTCGAGTAGTCTTAGAATGGTTATTTTATCTTGCTTAAATTTTATCTTCATTTGCAATCAATTTTATCAATGATTTAACACCCTGACCAGTTAATGCTGAGATATACAGAGTTTTCTCAGACAGATTATATTTTGGAATACTTTTCAGGAGATCAATTTTATTAAAAACCACAATACGCGGTTTTTTCAATAAATTCATACTATGTTTCTTAAATTCTTTTAAAAGGCACTTATGATGCCCTGGAGGATCCTTGATCGTTGCATCGATTACCAATATTACCAATGTAGTTCGTTCAATATGGCGGAGGAAACGCAAACCTAGACCTTTTCCCAAGTGGGCACCTTCGATAATACCTGGCATATCCGCGATGATTACGTTTCCCTGATTACTTCTGATGACGCCAAGGTTAGGGGAGAGTGTTGTAAATGGATAATCCCCAATTTTTGATTTTGCGTTTGTTAGAGCATTAAGCAAGGTTGATTTACCTGAATTAGGCAGGCCTACTAACCCTATATCAGAGATCAGTTTTAAAACGATTTTGAGTGTTTTTATTTCACCTTGACAACCTGATTCTGCAGTACGCGGTGCCATATCCAGAGCAGTTAAGAAATGAACGTTACCACGTCCGCCTTTGCCACCTTTGGCAATAAGTAATTCCTGATTGTGGGTGAGTATTTCACCCACAATTTTTTCACCATCCGAAACAACAACACCGAGCGGAACGTTAATAAATACGTCTTTACCTTTTTTCCCTTTCATCTTCTTACCTTTACCGTGACCACCGCGACCAGCTCGACAATGGGGTCGGATCTTTAGATCATATAATGTTTCAAGATTTCTTCTTCCAACAAGAAATACCGAACCACCTCTACCACCGTCGCCACCATCCGGGCCACCCCGGGAGACATACTTTTCACGCCGGAATGATATGCATCCATTGCCTCCATTGCCGGCTGTGACAAATATGTTTGCCTCATCGATGAACTTCATACAGTGAATTATATTTAACTCAAAAACGGAGTCAATAATGAAGGCTTGTTATCTTTGTTAGAACAACAATAAATAGTAGTGGCAGAGTTTACTTCTGCACATACAAGTTGAGCTAGCTCGACCACTACTATATTCGTATCGTTATTACGATATATGCAGCGGTACTAATACTGTATATAGTACGAGCCCTCGTCCTCTATTGTCTCTTTTTTCGAATAATCAACACCATAGTCCTTACTGTTATCGATGATTTCCTGGACATAATCCTCATATGATTGATCTTCTGTTCGACTAAAGGTCAAGCCGGGAAATTCGTAGGCATCGAGCTCCCATGTTTCAGTGTCATACCAATAACCCAGACAGAAGATGACTAATTCACCGGATGATGCTTTCAATATAACATCCGAAGCGTCGTCATTACCTTCCCATACATCGATAACCGTGAAATGTAAATTCCAGTCGTGATTTTTAACGAATTTTTCAAGGCGGCGGAAATAATGTTCCTGCTCTTCGGCAGTAAATTCAGTGTCCGCTTCAAAAAAATAGATATTTTCGCTGTATTTATTTTGTTTCACATTCTTGACAAAATCAAGCACAATTCGTTCAACTTCATGTTTTGGTGCATGCAGGGGGGTTGATATCTTCCCACCGCCACATGCTACAATAATAAGCACCAGTAATGACAGCGCAATCCATTTATTCATATCCACTCCTTTGTAGAAAGCATAACCAAAATATCGGAAAAATCAAGAGGTAGCTTATGTCTTTTGGAGTTTTCTTTTAAGAGCCCTGGCTACTGCAGGCGGGACAAGATGTGATATATCTCCGTTCAAAGATGCGATCTCTTTAGCCAGACTCGAACTGATGAAGATATATTTTTCTGAGGGCATTAAGAAAATTGTTTCTATTTTAGGGGCGAGTTTTCGGTTCATAAGGGTAAGTTGAAGTTCATAATCAAAATCAGAAACTGCTCTCATACCTCGAATCATCGTGGTAGCACCCTTTTTTCGTGCGAGATCGACTAAAAGTGTTGAAAATCCTGCAACTTCTATTTTTTTTTCATTTTTAAAAACTGCCTCAACAAGTTTCATTCGTTGTTTCTGTGTAAAAAGGGTTTTTTTTGGATGACTGCTAACACCTATTATTATTTTATCAAATATCTTGATTGCCCGGGAAACAACATCGATATGACCATAGGTTATAGGATCAAAAGTTCCTGCATATATTGCTTTTTTCATCACACCTCACCTTTGTCAGCGTTTCTCTGGATGATAAACATTACCGCAGTATCTCCATATCGTTTCTTTTTAAGGATCATCAGACCATTCGGTAGGTCAATGTGTTTATTTGGAGAGTGTTCGGCAATGATCATACCGTCACTGCATAATAATTTATGAGAAGATATTAGATCTAAAGCTTTTTCAATATGGTTCTCATGATAGGGGGGGTCTAAAAAAATAATATCGAAATTTCGGTTCTTAATTTGCATTAAACCTACTCTATAATCACTTCTAATTATTTCTGCATGGTCTTTGAGTAGCATTCTTTCAATATTCTCGGCGAGTATTTTTATCCGTTTTTCTATAAAAACACAATGTGCGGCCCCGCGTGACAGAGATTCAATACCGAGTGCCCCGCTTCCAGCAAAAATATCCAATATTTTTGCTTCTTGAATGCGATCTCTGATTATATTGAAAATTGCTTCTCTGACTATACTTTTTGTTGGTCTAATCCCCTTCCTTGGAACTTTAAGCCGCTGCCCTTTTTTATAACCACCTACTACCCGCATTCAGATCTTTTATAACCAACACTTTATTGAAGGTCGGGAATTAATAATAACCTGTGCTACGTTCTATACGGAGGTCTACTCCCTATTTTATTATCGTCGGTGTTATGAAAATTAGAAGTTCACGATCTTCCACAGTGGTCGTGGTCTCACGGAATAGTGCGCCAAGTATAGGAATGCTCTTAAGCAATGGGATACCTCGTACTGACTTAGCTTCCTTACGTCGGATGAAGCCACCAATAACAACAGTATTGCCATCTTTAACAAGAACTTTTGTATCAGCTTCCGAAGTTGTAATGATAGGTCGGCCAGCAAGGGCTGATGCACGATCAAGTTCACTGACCTCAGCGTGGATGTCCATTGTAACCTCTTCCAAAGAGTTGATATGTGGTGTAACCTCTAATTTTGTACCGACCGTGTAGAATTGTATGACCGTATTACCAGACATATCTCTGGTCGGAATACCAAATCTTTGACCTCCCAGAATCTTAGCCTGTTCGTTATCGACTGCTGATATCCTCGGCGCCGAAATAGTCTGAGCTTTGCCAGTTTCTTCAAGCATGCTGATGACCGCATTGACCTGGGCTAATGACGGGATTGTGCCAATATTGAAAATTCCATAACCGACAACAGAAGATTCTTCAGGACCACTGGCGACATCAGCTCTTATAACTCGACTTTCCAATCCTTTAAGCGTCCAGTTGATCCCCAAGCCTTTTGAAGAAGAAGCGTCCATATCAACAACCTTACATAATATTTCAACCTGCGGTGTCGGTGTGTCGAGGACTTTTATAAGCTGTTGAATTCTTTGATGAATAGGATCAACCTCAGTAACAACGAGTGAGTTGGTTCGTTGGTCAACATTTGCTTTTCCTTTTGGCGAAAGCATAGCTGCGATCTTATCAAGCATCTTTTGGGGCGAAGCGAATTCTAATTTATATATCTTGGAGGATAACGGCAGATCATAGTCTTGTTTATCCAGATTCTCAGCAGTATCTACTCTGATAACCCCCGGGTCTTCCCGGAATGCAAAACCAGATGCCTTAAGGATTATTTCAAGTGCCTGACGCCATGGAACATTATGTAATCGCACAGTTACAGTTCCTTTGACGTCTTTACCAGCAACTATATTTACGTTGGCATATTCAGACAATGCTCTTAGTACGGTTAGGATATCCGCATTCTCAAGATCGATAGAAATCGGTCGACCCGTAACTGTACCAACGGGTTTTGTCGTGGTGACTGGTGGGGTCACTGCCGGTGTTGTGACCGGAGCGGCAACCACCATATCAGCTCCCATTGTTTGCCACCTTGGGAATGAAGAGACTAATCCGGTAAGAATTGTAACAGCAAAATCATTACCTTCAGCTAAAGTGAGGTAAGAATAATCATTATCCATAGTGCCGACAATCCTTATTAGCTCGGGCTGTTCATTAAAACCAGTTACTGATAATTCTTTTAAACCGCCTCGATTGACGGAAAACTTTTTCCCAACGAGCGAACTCGTGACGCCTGAGCAATCAACGACGATTCTCGGCGGGTTTTTCAGAGTGAACGAATTTGCTACAAATGGCGCATCTGCTTTTACAAGAAGCTTTGTATTCACTCCCTCAGATACTACATGCAGATCATTAATAAGAGCACCACTTGCCAAAGAAATCAATAATGTGAGGATTAAAATATTCCTCATTTCTTACCTCCTTTCCTTTTGCTGAAGCCTTAGTTCATATTTTGTTTTCACGCCTGCATGCGTTATTTCAAAAATAATCCCTTGACGATTTATTTCAGCAACTCGACCACCCGCAACCCTGTCTCCTTTTTTAAGAATATAGCCATTGTTTAAGCCGTCTTTCACCAAACCATAATATCCTTTGTCGCCCCAGAGAACACCAATTAGGGATAAATTCTCAACACTGAGATGACTTGCTTTACCGCCTTCCCCTAAATCTAAACCCACTAACGGTTCAAAAGGATCTCTTCTACCGCCTTGCTGATATGTCCATTTCTCTATTGTGAATAGTGAGTCGGTTGATTCTGCAGGAGTTGTTGGTGATGGTGCTTGATTAAATATGATAACCGCGCATATTATGCTAATTACGAGGTGGAACATTTTTTACCTCCTTTTCTTTTGCAACCGTATAGGTTTTGGCGCTCAGGTCTGCCTCAATGCTCCGTTCTTTGCCAGCTTTGATCTTGATGCTCGGAACATTGACTATTCGTGCAAGGTTACCAACATTGGACAAAAATTTCCCAAGTTGGTGATAACCACACGATATTTTTATCTGAACCGGTATTTCGGAGTAATTTGTTTGAGTGACAGCTCCGCTGGGTTTGAATAATAAGAAACTGACTCCCGCTTTAGTCCCAGAATTTGAGATCTGCTGGATGAGTGAAGGTATTTCTTTCGCTTTAGGGAGCATTTCTTTCGCTTTTTCCCATTCAATCTCTAATCTGGCAATTTTTGCTTGGAGCTCAGGTAACCTCGCTCGTGCAGCCTCAGCTTTCTGAACTTCAATTTGAATGGAATCCCGATGAGCAGTCAACAGTTGTAATTCTTTGCGATTAGTTTTATACGGCCAGACAAAGAAAAAGACTATTAAAATGAGCACCAAGATGACAAAAAATATGAGTAATTTTTGATTACTTTGTTCTTTAAGATTCATTTTTACCTCGCAGTTGATCCTTGATAGCCAACACTAGCGGTCAAAGTGAATTCCATCATCTCTTGTTTTTCCACAGCTTTTTTCTCAAGTACAGTCAAGTCGACATTGTGTATGTAATCAGATTCTTCAAGACGATTCATAAAATCAGCGACCAATAGATTAGATGCAGTAACACCCTGCATCCGTAGATCAGTGTTTGTGATATCAAGAGACTTCAACCAGGTAAACTCGGGGATACGCGATGATACTTCATCGAGAATATGAGCAATAAAGAATCGGTTTTGATTGAGTTGTTTGATCGGATTTATCAAAGCAGCTAGTTCACGTTCTCTTTTTTCTAAACTGTCGACTGTTGCTTTATAAACTTTCAATTCTTCAAGTCGACCGTTGAGACGGGAAATATCTTTATTTAAACCACCTTTTTGATTGAGTTGTATAAGAAGCGTAACACCAATTACGACAAGAACAATAACGACGCCGATTATGTAGAGAACCGTGCTCTGTACAGAGGGCAGTTTAATGCCTGGGCGCGCTGCTTTTGCTGCCTTGCGCTTTGGCGCTCGTCTTTTTTTAGCAGTTGCCGCTAAGTTTATCTTGATCATTTTACTCCCCCCTTAATGCCAAACCAGTGGCTTGGCTCAATATTGGACCTGTAATATCGACGCCTTCAGGACCAAATATTGTTGGGTCATAAATAATGTTTTTAAAGGGATTGAGAAGTTCGATCGGTATCCCAAGCCTTCTCTTTAAATATTCAAGGAGATTGGGTACTAGTGAACCACCGCCAGAAAGATACATGCGACTTACTTTTTCTTCACCGGTTACACTGGAGAGGAACTGTAAGCTGCGTTCGATCTGGGTTCCGAGATCACCGACGAAAGCTTCGAAAACACCTTGCACAGAATCTTGTGATGCACCAACTGGGATCGTGCCCTTTACGGCATTAGCAGCATCTTCGTAATTGAAACCGACTTCCTTCTGTAATTTACTGATAAAAGCATTTACTCCATAATATACATCACGTGCTGAAAGCGACGAACCACCTTTTATGACATTAATAACCGTCATTCCAGCGCCGATATGGATTAAACAGACAATTTCATCTGCGGCAGGTGTGTAGTTATGCTCGAAGACATTTTGTATCGCGAATGCGGTGGTATCAACAATTACTGGATTAAGATTAAGTTCTTTTAATAGTGCGGAGAGATTGCTAATCAACTCATTTTTGGCCGCAACGAGAATAACTTCTTGTTGATTCTCACCAAAATTCGGGTTAACAACATCAAAGTCAAGCGAAACTTCATTGATATCAAAGGGTACATATTGCTCAGCTTCCCATTTGATCTGTTCTCTTGTATCAGTTTCGCTCATACGGTCCATTGTTATCCGTTTGATGATGACATCACGACCGGCTAAACCGATCACTACATCTTTTGTAGTGAATCCTTTGCTTTCAATTAAACTTCTAATTGAATCTAATACAGCTTCCCTGTCAATAATCTCTCCCTCAACTATGGCATCGGGCAAGACTTTTGAAATTCCGTAATTAATCAGTTTTTTGCTCTTACCCGAGCTTAATTCAACCATCTTAGTTTGGCTTGAACCAATATCAAGACCAATAACCTTTTTCTTCTTTCCGAACATGGCCACTCCTTTTTATTTTCACATTTTGCATTATTATATATATAATTATTTATATGTCAAGAGGCAATTTAATAACAAAGAGCAAATTAGTTAAAAATAAGGTTTAGCATGAGGTTCTTTTTTAAAAATATTCAATAAGAAAATTCTCTATGTAAAATTTAATAGGGTTAGCTGGGTAAGACAGGTTGCAATGTCGAGTTATTCCGTGTCAGCTTTCACGAAAATTATATTTTCCCCCTACTTTTTTCTTTAATTGCAGGAAATTACCCTCTGTTATGCTTTTCCTGATACCAGCCATTAATTGCATATAGAAGGAAATATTGTGATAACTGACTAAACGACCGGCAAGAATTTCACCGGCATTGAATAGGTGTCTTATATAAGCGCGCGAAAAGTTTCGACAAGTGTAACAGTGACACTTTTTATCGATCGGTGCTTCGTCCTTTGCATATTTGCCGGCCTTTACTATCAATTTCCCTTGCGAAGTAAATGCCATACCAGTGCGACCGTTACGTGTCGGCAGGACACAATCAAACAGATCGACGCCTTGCTCCACTGATTCAAGGATGTCCTCAGGATAGCCACATCCCATAAGATATCTGATTTTATTATCAGGGATTGCTTGAGTACAGATCTCTACCATTTCATTTGTTAGGATTGAAGGTTCGCCGATCATAAGACCGCCAATACCATAGCCAGCAAATTTCAAGTCAACGATCCGATTTGTACACTCGCGACGCAGATCCTTGTATGTGGAGCCTTGGATTATCCCGAATACATTACCTTTTTTCTCAACTTCAAGACTCCTTTTTGCCCAGTTGATCGTGCGCTCAACCGCGAGCCTGGCATCGAGAAATTGTGCTGGGTAAGGAGTAAAGAAATCCAACACCATCGAGATGTCAGACCCGAGTTCATCCTGGATCTTAATGGCGAGCTCCGGGCTCAGGAAATACTTCGAACCATCGAGGTGAGATGAGAATTCGATACCTTCGTCCCTGGTTTTTATTAATTGGCTTAGGGAATATGCCTGAAAACCTCCCGAATCAGTGAGTATTGCCCGGTTCCAATTCATGAACTTGTGAAGACCGCCTTTTCCCTTGATAAGTTCTGAACCTGGTCGTAACATCAAATGATAGGTATTGGCAACGATGATCTGAACATCAAGTTCGGTCAACTCAGCAGGTGAAGTTGCTTTTACAGATCCTTGTGTAGCAACCGGCATGAAATTCGGGGTTGCGACTTCATAATGTGGTGTTTTTAAAATACCGCTACGAGCTTTTGAATTTAAATCTTTGTTAAGAACCTTAAATTGAATCACTTCATAACTTCTTTACTGGAGTAATCTCGCTTTAGAGCGAAAGCACTAATATCATACGCAGTTTTTTCTTCAGCGATGAATTCGGCAGCTAGTGAACCGATCTCTGGTCCCAACATGAAACCATGACCACACATACCGCCGACAATAAAGAAACCTGCGACATCTGTTTTATCAAGGATCGGATTTCCGTCGGGCGTCATTTCATAACTGCCTGACCAGTGCCGGATGATCTTGAAATCTTTTAATCTGGGGATGAGGCGACCGGTGCGCCGACCCATCTCTTTTACAAATTCAAATGAAGTGCCCATGCTAAAACCAGGAACATTTGGTTTTGGCGTATAACAGCCAATAATGCTTCCTTTTCCCCACTTCTGGTTAAAATAGCATCCGTCCTCACGATAATCAACGATCATCATATCGAAAAATCTATCCATGGGTTCAGTTATTAGCGCCTCATGACGCTCGGCCTCAATAGGTGCATCAATACCAACAAGCTGTGAGACCTTTTTTAAGAATGGACCTGCAGCATTAACGATAATGGGTGAATGATAAATCTCATTATCGTTAATGGTAACCGATGTAACCTTACCGCCTTTGGTATTAATGCCAGTTACTTCTTTATATGCAAAAACCGCACCTTTTTTCCTGATCCCTTTTGCATAACCATCAACACACAAAAACGGATTTGCCTGGGCGTCACTCGGACAGTAAGCACCACCCAATAAATCAGTTGTGTTTATACCAGGTACGATTTTTTTGATATCGTCGGTATTAATATATTCAACATCAAGTCCCATATTTTGCTGCAATTCGATTAATCGTGAATATGTTTCCATTTTGTTTTTGCTATGAGCTAAAAACAGATACCCACCTTGATGAAACTCAACATCCTGGTTTAATTCATCAGCCATCGTTTTGAATTTTTTCATTGATTCCATCGCGACCCTGATACTTAGTTCAGTAGAAAATTGTTGCCGAATACCACCGATACAACGGCCCGTGGAACCAGCTGTTAAGTAATCTTTTTCAAACAGATATACCTTAAATCCTTTTTTTGCCAGGTAGTAACCAGTAGCACAACCTATGATACCGCCACCAATAATTATTACGTCAGAAGTATTATCCATAATAAGATCCCGTTTAGCGTTATTCGGTTACGAAGCCCGTTGCGTCAAGCGATATAGGGTAACGTAGGAAAAACGTAACCGTGGCCTGTTTATCCGAAACGAGTATCGTTGCCATTAGACAATCACCGATCATTTAATATCCGTACATCTCAATTATTTCCTCCTTGCCCTTACCGAGGATCTTGTATTTTTCACCAATTTTTGTGAATGCTGCGATCGCTTTATCAAGATGTTCCTTTTCGTGTCCGGCTGATATCTGAACTCGGATTCTTGCCTGACCTTTCGCAACAACAGGGAAAGAAAAACCAATTACATAAATACCTTCCTCGTACATATCACGTGCGATATCCTGAGCGAGTTTGGCATTGTATAACATTAACGGGACAATAGGGTGGATACCTTCTTTTATGTCGAAACCCGCAGCGGTTATTTTCTCCCGGAAGTAATTGGTGTTCTTCTCTAGAATATCCCGACGATCAGTTGTTTTGGATATCAGATCTATCACTTTATTCGCGGCCGTGATTATAACCGGTGGTACAGTGTTGGAAAAAAGATAGGGGCGGGCGCGTTGTCGACAAAGATCAACGATCTCCCGATGTCCGCTTACACAACCACCGGATGCTCCACCCAGTGCTTTGCCCAGCGTTGTCGTGATGACATCGATCTCGCCGAGCACACCGCAGTGTTCGTGTGTGCCACGACCCTTCTTGCCCATAAAACCTGTTGCATGTGAGTCATCGACCATGACCATGGCATCATACTTTTTGCCGAGTTCTACAATTTTATCAAGCTTCGCGATATCTCCATCCATGGAAAAAACACCATCTGTAATGATCATGCGGAAACGGCATTCTTGTGTTTCTTTTAACTTTTCCTCAAGATGCTCCATATTTGAATGTTTATAATTGTATAGCTGAGCCTTACAAAGGCGCATACCGTCAACAATGGATGCATGCACTAAACGATCAGCGATCATGGCATCTTCTTTTCCCAAAACAACATCAAAGACACCAGCATTAGCGTCCATGCAGGAAGCGAAAAGTACGGTTGCTTCAGTTCCAAGAAATACACTCAGCTTCTTTTCCAGTTCATCATGGATGTCCTGGGTACCGCAAATGAAGCGGACTGAGGACATACCGTATCCTCGAGAATCGAGTCCTTCATGAGCCGCCTGTACAACTTCTGGATGGCTAGAAAGACCCAGGTAGTTATTTGCACAGAAATTTAAAACCTCTTTCGCCGGGGAACCCACCGGGTACTCGACTGAGATATTCGCGGCTTGGGGTGACTCGATAAATCGCTCCTCCTTAAAAGTACCAGCTGCATGTATTCCGTTTAGCTCATCTTTAAAAAAATCTTTTGCTTTTGTACTATATGCCACAATCCCTCCTTAATGGATGTTGAACTCTTTCAGGAGAGCCATGATGTTATTTACAGAATCAAAGGCTTCAGTTGTCGCTTTTTCATCAGGGATCTTAATGTCAAATTTCTTTTCCAGGAAAGTTTTAAGAGAAACCATTGAAAAGGAGTCGACGATACCACTGGAAATTAACGGTGTGTTTTCACTGATCTCTTCCTCAGAATCATCCTCCAAATATTCTTTCTTTACATAATCAATTATTCTTTTCTTAATTTCTTCACTCATTGCTCCTCCTTATTAGTCATCTTCTAACGTTGATGTGTCACCTATTTCTTCACCCCACTCCTTAGCGCGAAGAAGCCTTCTCATGATCTTCCCGCTCCTTGTTTTAGGCAGGGATTTGACAAATTCTATCTCCTGAGGCATAGCAAGAGGAGATAATTTTTTCCTAATGAAATTCATAATACTCAATTCTAAATCCGCATTAACATCATATCCCGGTTTCAATGCAACAAATACTTTTACCACTTCCATGTTAACTGGATCGGGTTTGCCGACCGCGGCTGATTCGGCAACAGCTTCATGTTCGAGCAAGGCTGATTCAATTTCAAAGGGACCAACAAGGTGACCGCCAGTATTTATGACATCGTCATCCCGACCGACAAACCAGAAATAACCTTCTTCGTCGATGCTTGAACGATCTCCGCAAATATACCAACCAGCTTTGAATTTGCTATCGTACATTTCTTTATTATTCCAATAAGTTCGGAACATAGCTGGCCAGCCTGGCTTAATAGCGATGAGACCAACCGTTCCGGGTTTTGTGATCGGCTTGTATGTTTTCTGGTCAAGTACGGTTGCGGTGATCCCGGGGAATGGTTTACCCATTGAGCCGGGTTTTACTTCCATGCCGGGATAATTTGTAATGACGATAGCGCCGGTTTCTGTTTGCCAGTATGAATCATAAAATGGTTTACTAAAAGCCTCTCGTGACCAGATCACAGCTTCAGCATTGAGCGGTTCGCCAACACTGATCAGATGCCTAAGGCAGGAAAGGTCATGTTTTTTCACGGCTTCAGTGCCGTCTCTCATGAGTAACCGAATCGCGGTAGGTGCTGTATACCATACCGTGACCTTATGTTTTTCAATAAATTGGTACCACTTATGTGAGCTAAATCCCGAGTCGAGAACTACCTGGGTTGTACTGTTTGACCAGGGGCCGATGATCCCATATGATGTGCCGGTTACCCAGCCCGGGTCGGCGGTGCACCAGTATATATCATCGGGGTTGATATCGAGTGCCCACTTAGCAGTAATATATTGAGCTATTATCGAAGCATGTACATGCTGTGCGCCCTTTGGCTTGCCCGTTGTTCCAGATGTATAATGCAATACTGAAGGTGCTTCAGGATCGGCTTTGAAGATTTCAAAGTGTTCAGGTTTTGGAGCATCTTTCATGGAAAAGGGCATTTCGTTTTTTTCAAGCGGCTTATCACCAGCGTCGACAATAATGATTTTTGTAAGAGCGGGTAGTTTGTCACGAATCCTTCTGATTTTTCGAATATGTTTTTTCGTTGTGAATATCGCTTTAGTTCCAGCATCTTCTAATCTGGTAAATAAAGCATCTTCACCAAAAGCAGAAAATAGCGGTTGTACAATGCCACCCATCTTTAAGGTACCCAAAAATGAAATATAGAGTTCTGGAATACGATCCATGAATAAGCAGACACGATCTTGAGCATGGATGCCGATTTCCTGTAAATACTTGGCAAATGCGTTGCTATATCTACTTAAATCATGATATGTAAATTGACTTTCTTCACCCCTAAAGCCTTCCCAGATGAGTGCCATTTTTTCGCCGTTACCCTTTTCACAGATACGATCGCAGCAATAGTAAGCAAGATTATACATGCCATCTTTACCATATTCGAGCTCTTGTTCAGATATCTTCCAGTTAAAATTTCTATATTTTTCATCGTATGAACCTATATTACCCATAGTACCTCCTACTCATATGTAAGAGCTAATCCCAATGCATATTTCTCTGAACTGGTTTTAGAAACTAATATTTCTGTCTTGCGCTTGCTGGTTTTACTGAGGATACCACATAGATCTACATTGAAATTTTTATTAATCGTAATATCGTGTAAATAAGAGCCAGCATGAAATCCAATCTTAAAAGCTTTTGTTACCGCTTCTTTTATCGCAAACATTGTTGCCCAATAGCGGCTTTTATTCTTTAAAATATCTGCCTGTGAGATTTCCCGGTCATTCAGGAAATTTTTCAAAAAAGTTTTTTTATTCTTTGGATTTTTGAACCGTGCTATTGTGGTTATGTCGATTCCGATACCTTTAAGCATCAGGTTTTTGGATGGGGGTAAAGAAGTACTTTGCCGCAGTTACCGGATTTCATCAATTCCATGCCTTTTTCAAATTCGTCGAGACGAAAACGATGGGTAATTATAGGCTCTAAGTCGAGCCTGCCAGAACTTAAGAAACGAGATGTCTTATGCCAGGTTGAAAACATAAGACGACCATTAATACCTTGAACAGTAGCATATTTGAAGACGACTGCTTTACCCAAGTCGATTTCCATCGGTTTATCAGGTATACCGAGGATCGAGAATCTACCACCTGGACGTAGCGCATCAAATCCTTGTTGTATTGCAGCCGGCGCACCAGACATTTCAAGGACAACATCGACACCCAAACCATTGGTTTCCTGTAATACTCTTTGCACGACATCTTCTTGTGCCGGGTTGAGAACCAGATCAGCACCAGCCTTTTTTGCCATCTTGAGCCGATATTCGTTTAATTCCGTGACAATTATCTTGGCGGCACCACAAAGTCGGGCGACGGCAACACTCATTACTCCGATGGGGCCACAACCAGTAATCAAAACAGTATTACCTGTTATTTCGCCTGCCAGGACAGTGTGCACTGCATTTCCTAACGGCTCCATTACCGAGACAAAATCCCGCCGTATTTTTTTGTTCGATACCCAGACATTGGACCATGGAACGATAGTGTATTCAGCGAAGACACCGTTTAGATCGACCCCAAAAATACGTCCATTGATACAAATATGTGCGTTACCTGTATGACAAAGATAGCAATGACCGCATGCAATATGTGTTTCAGCGGATATTATGTCTCCGACACGTATCTTCTTTACATCAGTGCCCAATTCAAGGACTTCACCGCATAGTTCATGACCCATGATCTGGGGGATATTTTTTATGCGGCTTTGTGCCCATGTATTCCATTCATAGATATGTAAATCTGTACCGCAAATTGATGT
>JBARXB010000004.1:0-58080 GCA_049647165.1 bacterium | reverse complement strand
TGGGTAAAAATGAACATAAACATCCAGAGGATAACCCATTTTATTAATCTGACAAGCCAAATTCACCCCCAAATACTATTCATGATTAAACAACCTCTTTCGGGTAGATTATTTATGATTAAAAGCGTGTACTTGACATGGAATGGATTTTTATCTATAATTCGCTGTGAAAGAAACGGAAAAACAAGAAATACTGCGTAATATCCCAGCCGTTGATAAAATACTTCAATGGCCTGAGCTATCTAAATATCTTGATCAATTAGAGCAACAATACATTACAGGAATAATACGCTATAAGATAGACGAATTCAGAACCCGTATACTAGCTGGTGAAGATTATGACTTGGACTTTTTGAAAAACAGTATTCTATGTGAATTTAAGGATTTGGTTAGACCATATTTCCGGCGCGCAGTCAATGCACTTGGTATTGTCCTGCATACCGGACTCGGACGCGCTCCTTTTAGTCACGGGGTAGCCAGTACACTTAACAATGCATCAATCGGTTACTCTCAACTACAAATAGACGAGGAAGGCAAAAGGGCTGACCGGTATAAGAAGATCAGCCAGATATTGAGTCTTATCACCGGTGCTGAAACAGGCATAGTGGTTAATAACAATGCGGGTGCGACACTTTTGATTCTCAATGAATTGGCCAAGGGTAAAGAAGTAATTGTATCACGAGGTCAACTCATTGAGATAGGAGGAGCATTCAGAATACCTGAAATTATGGAGCAAAGCGGAGCAACACTGCGCGAAGTTGGTGCCACGAACCGTACGCATCTGCAAAATTATGAAGAAGCGATCAGCGAGAATACCGGAGCTCTCTTGCGTGTACACCAGTCAAATTATCGCATAATCGGTTTTACCAAAGAAGTTTCACTTGAAGAACTCGTTAAGCTCGGGAAGAAATACAATTTACCGGTCATCGATGATCTGGGAAGCGGCGCATTGATCGACCTTTCCAAGTATAAGCTGCCAAAAGAACCAACTGTGCAGGACAGTATTAAAACGGGTGCCGATATTGTATGTTTTAGCGGTGATAAACTCATTGGTGGCCCTCAATGCGGTATTATTATCGGTAAAAGAGAGATCATTAATAGAATAAAGAAAAATCCACTGACCAGGGCACTTCGGTGCGGCAAGCTTACAAATGAGGCTCTCGAAGTCACCCTGCAGCTGTTCTTACACAAAGAAGAAATTTTACTCAAAAATCACGGAGTCATGAACATACTTCTCAAGCGTCCCGAGGATATAAAGCGCCACGCAACTCAATGTGCACAAGAGCTCCAGAAGCAATTTGGCACACAGCTTGAAATTTCAGTACAAAAGGATGTTTCAGAAATCGGCGGTGGTTCACTCAGTACTGAACAACTCCCAACATTCGTGGTTGTTGTGAAATCAAAAAACACGCCTGTGCAGGAACTTGCCCGAGCTTTGAGGATGTGTGATATACCGATCTTTGGTCGAGTATCCGATGATGCAATTCTCCTTGATTTTCGTACCGTGCTAAAAGGTGAAGAAAAATTCATAGTTCAAGCCTTTGTTTCGCTCCTCAAAAAATGATGGATAATGCCAACTACCCCCGTTTCCTCCCCTAAACGCCATATCGTTGTCGGCACCGCAGGTCATATTGACCACGGAAAAAGCGCTTTAATAAAGGCGCTTACCGGCTATGACCCTGATCGCTTAAAAGAAGAAAAAGAAAGAGGCATGACCACAGACCTTGGTTTTGCATTCCTCAGAGAGGATGTCACGATCATCGACGTGCCAGGTCATGAAAAATTCGTGCGCCACATGGTAGCTGGCGCCAGCACGATAGACTTCGTTTTGTTTGTCATCGCGGCTGATGACGGTCCTATGCCTCAAACAGTTGAACACCTCGAAGTGCTCAAACTATTAGAGATCAGCAAGGGTATTATCGTAATAACTAAAAAAGATATGGTTAAGGATGATTGGCTACAAATGGTCACTGAAGATATCAAAAAGCTGTTCACTGGTTCATTCCTTGAAAATGCGCCGATTGTTACTGTATCCAGCACAACCGGCGAAGGCATTGAGGACCTAAGGAAAATACTCGATGAGCTTATAGACCAAACACAAGCTAAAAAGGATCGTGGTATCTTTAGGTTACCTGTAGACAGGTGCTTCACAATTAAGGGGTTTGGAACCGTTGTCGCTGGTACAGTTCTTTCCGGTAAATTGAAAATCGGTGATACGCTGGAGCTTCTTCCTTGTAAGAAAAAAGTAAAGGTAAGGGGTATCCAGGTACATAATGAAAAAGTTGAGGAAGTCAGTACAGGTTTCAGGGCCGCGATAAATCTGGTCGGTGTGGAAAAAGATGAGATAGAAAGGGGTGATATTATCGCCCAGCCCGGTTTTTATGAGCCTTCCGATTATTTGAATGTTTCTATTTACCTCTTAAAATCTGCTGAGAAACCCTTGAAAAACCTTACACGACTGCGTATCCATATCGGTACTAAAGAAATACTCGGCAGGATCGTATTGCTCGATAAGAAAATACTCAAGCCGGGTGAAAAAGCTATGGCGCAATTTCGACTTGAAAAACCTGCGGTGAGCGATGTAGGCGACCGCTATGTGATAAGAACTTACTCACCACAGACAACGATCGGCGGCGGTTCGATCATTGAACCAAAGGCGATTAAAGTCAAAGGTTTTGATGAACAATTAATAGAACATCTGCAAAAGGTTGAGACTGGAGATACAGTTACCATGGTCGAGGAAAATCTACTGACTAATTTCAAAATACCACAAAAAGCAGATGAAATTGCCCATGATCTTAACATACCACCAGCAGAAGTTAAAGAGATAGTCGAAAATCTGATAAGCGAGAATAGGGCGCTCCTGCTCGATAAAACAAGGGGTTTATACTATGCACAAAGTAATCTTGAAAAACTTAACGCAAAGATCCTTGATGTCCTTAAGAGTTACCATCAAGCCAATCCAACGAATATCGGTATCCCCAGACTCGAACTCTTGAAAAGTATAAGTAAAGGCATGGATAAAAGCCTTATGGACTATGCGCTTAATAAACTGTCAGACCAAAAAATTGTTAGGATCAGCGACGACAATAAAATCAGCTCAAGCGATTTTAAAGTTGTACTTAATAAAGAGCTCGATGCAGCGATTAAAAAAATAGAAAAATTATTCTTAGATAGTGGATATAAACCGCCGAGCTATGCGGAAATATTAGAAAAAAGACTCGGTGATGAAAAAACCGTAAAAAAAGCTCACCGGTATATGATCGATACCGGAATACTCGTCTCGGTTGGCGAATCAATCGTTTTTCATAACAAATATATCGCTGAAGCTGAGGAAAATCTTATCGGGTTTTTAAAAAAGAATAAAGAAATGAGGATCTCCCAGTTCCGCGATATGCTCGGTGCAAGCCGCAAATTTGTACTACCTCTCCTAATCTATTTTGATACCCATAATATCACTATCAAACGCGGTGATGTGAGGATACTGGGGCAGAAATATCGTTGATGCGCTCCGCGCATCAACAGTAAACACTAGGCACTAAGAACTAAGCAGAAAGAAGTAAATCCTGTAGTCGTCTCAGCCTGAGGCAGACAGGTGATTTACCCACGCCCCTTACAAAGGAGCGGGGTTTATCAGACAATCCCGATGAATCGGGCAACTACAATGGAATTCAAAAAGGTCTAGGAAGAAAAAACCAAGTTCAGATTCCAAAAACACTCTGTCATTACGAGTTCCGCGACAGCGGAGCGCGGCAATCTTATGAAATATTTCTCCGTTTCCCCGGTTCTCCATTTCTCCTTATTCCATAAAAAATCCTCTTGCTTTATCTTTTCTCCGAGTTATAATTATTCATGAAAAAAATGATCTTAGTATCCACATTTATTGCCTTTTTACTCAGTTGTGCGACAACCGGGCCAGGAGGTAAAAAGAGCCTCATTCTCATCCCGACTGAATCTGAAGTCGAAATAGGTAAAGAAGTCGCTGTCGATGTCGAAAAAACCGAGAAAGTACTAAATAATTCCACGGTACAGAACTACGTCAATAAAGTAGGACAGAAAGTCGTTAAAGTCTGTGACCGCAGGAACATTAAATATAGTTTTAAAGTACTCGACAATGAAGAGATTAACGCCTTTGCTTGCCCAGGTGGTTTCATATACATCTATAAAGGGTTATTAAAACAATTCGATAATGAAGCTCAGCTATCAGCCGTGCTTGCCCATGAGGTAGGTCATGTTGTTGCCCGTCACTCGATCAAGCGCCTCCAAACAGTGTATGGTTATGCAATTGTCATGGAAGTAGCCCTTGGCCCTAAAATGGGCGCTACTGCCCGGCAGCTCGTCGATGCTGCAGCCGGCCTTATTCTCCAGGGTTATGGACGGGAAAACGAGTATGAAGCTGACAATTATGGTATCCTTTATTCGAAAAAAGCCGGTTATAATCCTAAGGGCATGATCCAGGTCTTCCAAAAATTCAAAAAAATGGAAGGGAATCCACCTAATGCCTTTGAAAAACTGATTGCCTCTCACCCACCTGCCAATGATAGAATTTCTAATGGTAATAAACAAATTAATAAAATCGGCGGGACGAATCTCCCCTATTATGAAACCGAATACGCCGCGATAAAAAACCAGCTGAAATAAGAAAAAGAGAGTGACCCCGGTGCGAAGATAAATTACATAAACAATCCATCCACGCTTAGGTACCTTTGTCCTGTATCAGCAAAGATACAGACAATCACTTTCCCTTTATTCTGTAAACGTTTGCCAATCTCCAAAGATACGTGCACCACTGCTCCTGATGAAATACCAACTAATAGACCTTCGACGCGCGCGAGTTTTCTACATCTCTTGAATGCTTCAATTTCACTTACTAAATAAATTTCATCGATTACTTCACGGTCGAGTGTTTCGGGAATAAAACCTGGCGCTGTACCCATCATGCGGTGCGGACAGAAGATACCTTTTGAGATAAAGGGAGATTCTTTTGGCTCAACAGCTATCAATTGTACAGTTGATTTCATTTCTTTGAGATAATTTCCAGCTCCACAAATTGTGCCACCCGTTCCTAGCCCAGCTACTAGAAAATCAATCTTACCTTCTGTATCTTCCCATATCTCTGGACCTGTAGTGTGATAATGGGCTTTTGGATTTGATGGATTAGTGTGTTGTCCAACATAGAAGTACTCAGGGTGTTCAGTTAATATCTGTTTGAGTTTTTGACGCGCTCCTTTGGTTCCCTCTGAAGCAGGCGTAAGAATTAATTCAGCACCAAGAGCTTTTAACACCTTTCTTCGCTCTAAACTTTGGATCTCTGACATTACCAAAATGGCTTTGTATCCTCTGATTGCTGCGATATACGCTACTGCCATTCCTGTATTACCGCTTGTAGCTTCAATTAATGTATTGCCAGGTTTTAGTTTACCAGATTGTTCTGCATCTTTGATGATCTGAAGAACGGGGCGGTCTTTTATGCTCAAGGGGTTCATAAACTCACATTTAGCATAGAGTTCGTGGTCTCTTGCTATTCGTGCCAGTCTAAGCAAAGGTGTGTTCCCGATCATCTCGGTAATATTGTTATAATATTTCATGTTAGCAGTCCTTTCGCACACTATCATCTATATTAAATCATAGAAGTTGCACACCTGTATCATACTAACGCGATATTATAAACCACAGTTATAAAGTGTCAAGATATCATGAATTTCGTACCGGAATCATGGTGCATACTGTTGACACAGTATGCTATTTGAAGTACATTATATTTATGAATAAAGAGGGACGTGATATGAAGTATTCAACTATAATTGCATTATCAATATTCAGCTCCAGTCTTTATGCGAATGTGGGGATGAATGCAAAAGTTGGTTATGGAGCATCAACATCCGGAGGTGAGACCGAAGGTGTATTCTGCTACGGCACCGAAATAATATACTTTTCTAATATGACATTATGCGGTAGTGTGGGATATGATGCATGGCATTGGTCAGACAGCGAGGGTGCCTTTACCGCATCCATAACCAACAGTTCGATAGTCCTATCATTGGGTGCAACTTTTTTCCCGCAAAAGAAACCAGTTGCCAGCATTCGCGGTGGTGTGGGTTTAGTAACATGGTGGAAAACTTCGATTTCCGGAAGTGGTTTTCTAGAGTCAGATAACGAATCTATGATTTTTAAGGATTTTTTCGGGGTTGTCGATTTTTACGTTCCGATCTGCAAGAATCTTGATATCGTAATCCAGGGAAAGTTCGCTCACCAGACATTGAGTATTGAAGAATCTAACCAAACATATTCACAAGATTGGGATACATTCTCCGGTAAAGTAGGTTTACAGGTTATTCTATAAAAATAAAAAATCCCGAGAATTTCAAGTTAAATTAACATTTGACTTACCCTCTTTTTCATATACAATTAGTTAAAGATCAGTCTAATTGAATGAATTATCTGGTTTGCGGAGGCGGATAAGTGCTGGTGTGCTTGCTGGACTTCAAATCCAGATGTCCTTCGAAAGGGGGACGGTAGGTTCGATTCCTACACGCCTCCGCCATTTTAGGTATATTCAGCAATTTAGAACCCCATAATCAAAAGTTGACAGACCAATCGTATTGACTATACTTAAGTCAAAGGAGAAGGAATGAAAAAAATAACCATATTACTCACCATCATAATCGTTTTTATTTTTGCGGATCAAATAGCAGTGAATTATAAGGAAGAATTCGTTATCCTGCATGACAACGGTACATGGTCTGACCTGTATTATAATGATGAAGCAGAGATATATGTATGTAAAGGCTGGGTCGATGAAAACTACGACGACTTAGTCACAAAAGATGAATTAGTAGGTATTAAAGATACCTGGTATGAAGGACATGGTGATACCCTTTATATCTTCGGCCACTGGTATGATAAAGAAGGACAGGAAGCAGAATTTTATCTCGGAACATTGGGTGGTCGTGACATGTGGGAATACGATCCCAGTGATATTCGCACGGACAACCACTGGGTATGGCGATGGTTTGATGTCGATGAATTAGCTGAATACGGTTTGGGTGAATGGGATGCTTTCTGGATTACTGATGATATGGATTTTGTATGGATAACATTTGAAGTTAAATAATAATTGATGTAAATTTTAAATACAAAAGGGGGTGACACAAATGAGTCACCCCCTTAATTTTACTTGTACAATGTCAGGTTACTTTTCCAAAGTTACGCCGACATCATTTTCATCAAGTTTATACCAGGCACCAGTGATTGCATCGACGACTACAGGTACAAGACCGCATATGACATCCAATATGACCCAACCAGCACCTAAATGATTGGTTAGAGTATATGTTTTGGTCTGATATCCATCTTTCTTAAATTCAATGTGATATGTTTTATTGGATTCCAAATGTAGCTCTACAGGAGTTGTGCCTTCATAACTGCCGTTAATGTAAACTTTCGCGCCGATAGGATCGCTCCGTAAATCAACATATTCTTGCGAGCCTTTAAAAACAGTAGCACAGCTCATAAAAATGAACCCCATCAACAGCACAACACTAATACCGGATATTAGTTTAGTATTATTTCTCACTTTTTCTCCTTTCTCTATAAAATTCTTATTTTCAATCGATTACTGGTTTATTGTAATGAAATGCAGTGTATTGTCAATCAATACCTATCCCCTTTTTCCCCCGTATAACCTTGACCCGCGACAAGTAAATAATATCTTGACCAAAAGACCAAAAGGGGACGGTGCAAGACTCTATGTCATAATTCTGAATTGAATCAAAAAACTACCCATTTTTCATAGAGTTTTTGGGGACGGTGCAAGACTCTGTGTCATAGCATCACATATTCTTGCTGCTTGACGGATCAATTAACAGGAATATAATACTACCAACTTGTAGATTTTTGCGAAAGGAGCGAACATGCGTAGAGCGAGAATCACCTATAAAGGTGCTTATCATCATATTATGAGTCGAGGTTTGAAAGGAGAAAATATATTCAGCAGCAAAAGAACAAGAGACGATTTTCTTAGAATACTCTTTGATAAAACACAGCGTACAAAAATGAGACTCTTTGCATATTGCATAATGAAAAACCACTATCACATGATTTTGCAGAATAGTACCGGTCAAATGTCAAATTTTATGAAACAACTAAATGGACAATATGGCATGTATTATCGGAAACGCTACGGAGGAAGAGGTTATGTTTTTGCCCACAGATTCAAGTCCACTTTGATACAAAATGACAATTATCTGAAAGTCGCAATCGCTTATGTTATATTGAATCCTGTGCGTGGTGGTATAGTATCAGAACCTTTTGCGTATAACTGGTCAAGCATACATGAATACTACAGCGGTAATTGTTCTCGTATTATCGATAATGTATTTGTTGAGAATCTATACGGCAGCATTGAGGATATGACTGATTTTATTATGACATATACTGGAAAAAATATCAAGACAATAGATACACGGGCTGGTAAAATAATCGGTGACAAACGATTTGTTAAAAGAGCGATGAGTAAGTTTGAAAGGCGTAAAACCCGGAAATATTCAAAGAGGAAACGGCTTGATGATTATGTATTTGAACCCCTTGAAGAAATCATTGGCCGATTTGAACATGATAAGGGGATAAAAATTTCTGGGATTGATGTGACTACCAGTACAGGAAAAGAACTGAGAGCTGAGTTATTAATCTTGTTTAAAGACCGCGCAGGACTTAAATATTCACAGATAATCGATCATCCGCTGTTTAAACCGCTTAAATATACTTCTTTAAGCACTATATATAAAAGATACCGTAAGAAGTTTATGACTCGCTGGATAAATTGATGACACAGAGTCTTGCACCGTCCCCCAAGATGGGTTATAATAGAAATATGCAAAGGATTCGACGGCTATTAGTAATCATCGTCTTAGCAGGCTTGTTTATCTCTGTTTGCACGCGTATTAGTCACCCAACTAAGCCATCGCCAGAAGAAATACTCAGTGTCGCACCAGCGAAATTTCAAAAGGGTATGTGGGTAAGAGCGGCATCAATGGTTTTACCTACTTCAATCCCTGAAATCATTGAAATAGCAAAAAAATACGAAATAACCGATATATACGCACAGGTCATTGTCGGCGGCTATGCTTATTATCCATCACTAATAGTGCCGCGCAGTCAGTACCTGGCAAAAAAATCTGACCAAACATATGACCCAATCGACTCGCTCATCCAGGCAGCGCATAAATACTCAATACGTGTCCATGCGTGGGTAAATACAATCCTCGCGTGGTCTTTGCGTGAACCGCCTGATTCAACGAGGCATTTATTTTATACACATCCTGAATGGTTCATAAAAGATATAACCAGGAAGAGCATGGTTGATTATTCAGCTGATGAGTGGTATGACGCAGGTCTCGAAGGTATGTATCTGGATCCGTCGAATCCAATGGTAGGGGATTATCTGAAAACAACATGCAGGGAAATTCTCGAAAAATATCCGGTTGTCGGTATTCATTTGGACTTTATCAGATATCCAGGCGTATGGTGGGGCCTACCGGATAATGACACAACAGCCATGTTTGCTGGTCTTGATGCTTTTAATGTGCGCTGGTTCAATCTTTTGAAATACCCGCAGAGTACATTCATTACAAGATGGATGTGCTGGCACTACTGGCAATATGCCAAACAAAAGGAAGATCATATCCATAATATTGTACGCGGGATCTATAAAGTTACCGAAGATGATTCGCTGCATCCTGGACGACTGCTAACTGCTGCGATATTTCCAAACCCGGGTTTAGCTCGCTATAGATTTGCGCAGAATTGGATGGATTGGGATGAAACCATAGACTATCCTGTTGTCATGTCTTATACTGACGATGCAGTTTTTTTCTCTGATTTACTGAATTACACGATCGATCAAAGACAAGATGCGATATTTGGCATTGGATTCATCTGGCCTGATATGGAAGCAGCAGCTTATCTGGAAGTAAAAGATGTTATAAAAAATAATGGAGCTGGAGTCTGTTTTTTTGATTTCACCAGCTTAGATACCATGGTCGACTTTGCTAAATTCAATGGAGAAGCTCCGGCTGAAGAGTATTCACCAATACTCGAAAAAGAAAAACCAAAGCCGATAACCGATGTCTTCTACGACTTGCCGCCCGAAGAAATGATTGAAAACGGTAAAAAATTATGTCTTTCAGACGAACATATTGATTTTGCTGAATTCTTACTATCGCTTTCACTTGATTGTAATGAAGACCTGAAAAGGATGGATCTCACACGCGATGAACTTCTCGCGAAAGTCCATGATGATATTGCTGCTTTTAAGATCCTCGATTCACTGGTCTTCCCTATTGGCGATACTCTTGTTGAGCCGCCAGAGAAAGAGGTATTTTACGAATTTCTACCATGGGGTGATGAAGATACAGCAGTGGTAAAAGAGCAAGCACAAAACATGAAGGAGCTAACCCAGCAAATCAATGTGTATCCAAACGTGCTTAGTGATATATCTCGGGCAGCTTTTTTTACTGATGATGGCATTAAAGAAACCTTTAGTATACGCCGTGGCATATATGTTTTTAAAACAAATCAAGTAAATAACGGTAGCAAGAAACTAACCCGTAATAAAATTAGCAAAGAGCTGCTGCCTTTGTATTTGAGCTGGACCATTGAAAATAAAGTCGATAGTATATTAGTCAGATATTGACATTATGTATTTTCTATGTAATATAGAAACAGAAAAGGGTAAAAAAAAGGAGGATGTATGAAAAGTAAATGGATTGGAGCTTCAATAATATGCCTTTTCGTGCTTATTAGTTGGAGTTATGCAACTGGGCTTGAAGACCAAGCCGAGTTTCCGGTACGCCACGAAATAGGAATAAATAAAAATCCTGTGGTACTACGGCAAGCTATCAATGATGATTTTGAAAGAGCAAACATTGCTCCCTGGACGACTTCAGGTTATGCCTGGGCTATTAGAGACACAACTAATACCTATGGACCTGACACACAAGCAGTTTCAGGATACCGGTATGCCGGATGTCCGGGCGCTGATATCGCTCAGTATACAGGGAACCAGACTGGTTATCTGGTAACACCGACTATCAATATCACGGGTTGGGATTCATTGTTTCTCTCATTCAATTTCTGGGCTGATTGGGAAGGAACACAGACGAATTTTGATGGCGGTATTGTTCAAATTTCTCCTGATAATGGAACATCCTGGATCCAGGTCGATTCCTTGGCTGTATCGCATATTAATCCAACTTATGATGCTCAATTAGCAGGAACAGGTGCGCTGGGTACAGCCTGGGCATACTGCTATGATAGATATTACTGGGTCAATGTAGGCTCTATGGACCTGATGGCTCTGGGTTATGTTAATACTGGCGATCAGATACAGATCCGCTTCACCTTCTGTTCAGACCCAGCTGCTGCAGGCATGGGCTGGTTTGTTGATGATGTACGTATTGACCAAACATCACCACCTGATCTGCAGCCACCAGTGATCGTTCACACACCATTACCTGACACAACAGATACGCTCAGCAATTATACTATAACGGCTACGGTTACTGATGCTGGTTCAGGACTCGACACGGATTCAGTTTATCTACATTATCAGATTGAATCCGGTTCAGTAGTGCATGTAATGATGACCAATGTCGGAGCGGATGATTATGAAGCCGATATCCCGACACAATCCTATCATACAGATATATACTACTATGTCACGGCCGCTGATAACGCCGGCAATGAAGCTTCTACACCGGTTTATAATTTTGAAGTAACCAATGCAAGAACCATAATCTATGATGATGGACAACCCTGGTGGGCTCCTGGTGTTGTAATAGCTGGCGATGGATGTTTTGCCCAGTTCAGATTCCCCGACGTCGGTATTGACAGTGGACTCGTACATCAGGTCAAATTCCTGTTTGAAGGTTTGGGTCCTTATGATGTACGCATCTATCAGGGTACTGCTGGACAGCCAGGTTCGCTCATTGACTCGATAGCTGGGTTGAACTCAACTGGCTATGAGTGGAATATGGTTGAACTGACGAATCTTGATATCCGCACGAGTCAAGAAGTCGTCGTCGGATATATTATCGGTGCTGGACCAGATTCACTCGGTCTATTGAGGGATTCATCTCTGAACTATCAAACCCAGATGTGGGATTACATGAGCGGCAACTGGCAGGGTGGTATGTCAGGAGATTATATGATCCGGCTAAAAGTTATTCCGATAACCTTCACCGGTATTTATGACTCTCAGGGCAACCAGATCGCACCGTTTAATTTCGGACTCGGTCAAATCGCGCCTAATCCAATGCACAAGAATACTACAATCGAATTCTTTCTGAAATCCGGACAAAAAACATCACTCAATGTCTATGATGTTTCTGGTCAACTTATCAGGACTTTAGTAGATCATTTTGTGGAGAGCGGAATACATCAAGTTTCATGGAATGGACTCGACAACCATGGTGTTTCGGTTCCAAGCGGTGTTTACTTCCTGAAACTTATTGCCGGCGATCATACATCTGCGAGTAAACTGCTTGTCTTGAAATAACACAAATCCTTTGTTCAGAAAATATCCCCTCCTTAAACCGGAGGGGATATTTTTTTTTGGATATCTTGACATCACCAAATAGAATGGCTACAATGACTCATGAAAAATTCTAATATTAATAAAAAATACATTATAATCTTTCACCGGTTAATTTTTTTCATCATACTTAACCTGATATTTTTTTCTTCCGGTGTATCCCAAACGATCCCACCGGTTGCTGAAAAAATCCCTAAAATCGATACGATACATGGTGATATCGTCATTGATAACTATTTTTGGTTAAGAGAAAATGAAAGTCCAAAAGTCATGGACTACCTTATCGCTGAAAACGAATATACATCTACGATGATGAAACACACTGAAGAATTCCAGACAAAACTCTATGAGGAAATGATCAGCAAAATCCAGGAAACCGACCTCTCAGTGCCGGAAAAGATCGATAAATACTATTATTATACACGCACCGAGGAAGGTAAACAGTATCCAATTTACTGTCGAAAAAAAGGAAGCCTTGAGCATGATGAAGAAATCCTGCTCGACCAGAATGTCTTAGCTGTGCCCTATAAATATTTTGAAATCGGGGCTTTTGAGGTGAGCCCGGATCATTCTCTGCTTGCTTATTCTGTGGATACCACTGGTTCTGAACGCTTTGTGCTATATATAAAAGACCTAGTGACTGGGGAACTTTACAATGAACGTCTTTCCAATACCGGGTATTCAATAGCATGGTCAAATGATAACAAAACGCTGTTTTACACAACCCTCGATAATGCAAAACGACCCGATAAACTGTACCGCCATATCCTGAGCAACGATCAAACACAGGATGAAATGGTCTATCATGAACCTGATGACCTTTTCTGGCTGGGCATTTCACGCACCAAAGACGGTAAATATCTACTCATGGATATGGGAAGTCATACAACAACAGAAACCCACTATTTAAGAGCAGATAAACCTAATGAAAAATTCCGGTTATTATACCCGCGCATGCAGGATATCGAGTATTATGTAGAACACCACGGTGAAACTTTTTTAATCCTCACTAATGAAAATGCCAAGAATTTCAGACTTATACAGGTTTCTGAAAGCGACCCGGATAAAACAAACTGGATCGAACTTATCCCCCATCGTGATTATGCAAAAATAGATGGTTTCGATGTGTTCCGTGATTTTTTTGTGGTTTCAGAACGGAAAAATGGTTTGGAGCAAATTCGTGTGACAAAAATAAATGGTGCTTTAACTCACTATGTAGAATTTCCAGAACCAACCTACACCTTCTGGTTCAGTGCTAATAAAGATTACGATTCTAAACAGCTGCGCTTCACATATATGTCATTAGTCACACCAAAATCAGTATTCGATTATAATATGGAAACAAAAGAACGAGAGCTCAAAAAACAATATAAAGTTCTCGGTGGTTATGAACCTGAGCAATATGAATCACAACGCATATACGCGATTGCACATGATAGCACACGGATACCAATATCAATCGTCTATAAAAAAGGCATGACCAAAAATGGCACAAATCCTTTATTTTTAACGGGTTATGGGGCGTACGGCGATAGTTTTGATCCTTATTTTTCTTCTAATCGCTTGAGCTTGCTCGACCGCGGCTTTATTTATGCGATAGCCCATATACGCGGTGGCGGAGAAATGGGAAGGTACTGGCATGAACAGGGGAAAATGCTCAACAAGAAAAATACCTTCACCGATTTTATCGCTTGTGCCGAAAATCTCATTGAACAAAATTATACATCCAAGGAAAAATTGGTGATTTCCGGCGGCAGTGCGGGTGGTCTCCTTGTTGGTGCGGTTGTGAACATGAGACCTGAGTTGTTTCATATTGTCGTTGCTGATGTTCCTTTTGTCGACCTGATCAACACCATGTTTGATGCGACGTTGCCTTTAACTGTGCTCGAGTACGAAGAATGGGGAAATCCAAATGAAGAACAGTATTACCGCTACATGAAATCATATTCACCCTATGACAATGTGATTGCACAGAATTATCCTAATATGTTGATAACAGCGGGACTCAATGACACAAGAGTAATGTATTGGGAAGGTGCAAAATGGACGGCAAAATTAAGGGCTTTGAAAACTGACGAGAATATTCTACTCTTGAAGACTAATATGGGGACAGGACATCTTGGTGCATCCGGTCGCTATGACTTTCTCAAAGAAATTGCCTTTGAGTATACCTTTATCCTCGATATCCTCGGCATAAAAGATTAAAGGAGAGGTAATAGTATAACCTCTCCTCAATCACAAAATTCTTAAGTCTTCTTAGATCTCCATCCCTTTATTACATTATTTCGAGAATGCCAAATAGCCAGGTATGATGACATTAAGGAAAGGAATGATCATCAAAACACCGACCCAGTTTGGTTTACCACGTGCTTCAGCTATTGCCATCCAGACAATAATACCAATAATAATATTTACTATTGGTATAAGAAGTAGAATGAACCACCATAATGGTTTCTTGGCAATCATAAGCATAAGAAACACGTTTAGTATGGGAATCCATGCAAACCAACCATTTTCCGTATTGGTTTTCTTTGCGATTTTCATCAAGCAGATAGCGAAGTAAATATAGAATATAAAGATGAAAATGAAGTAAACGATCATTATCGCCGCCGCTGCGGCTGGTTCCATTTGTCCGTAATTACCTTCCATTATTCTCACCCCCTTTCACTGGTTCTATATATTTTCTTACATATTAAGCGTATCTTTATGTCTAATTTACTGCGTGATTATAACATGAATTCCTAGAATGTCAATGGAGAATTTGGCGTAATTTTTAAGATATCATTCATTGCATATTTAGTGGCTACAGGTTAGCTGCATTTTTGCAAATAAAAATGGGGTCAGGTTCTTAAAACCTGACCCCATTACATTGATCAGTCGTGCTATTTCACAAGAATCAGTTTAATGATCTCAGCATTCTCAGTAACCGCAAAATAAGTACCCTGTTGTAGTTCGCGACCTTTATTATCAAAACCATTCCAGTGCGCTACACCTTCCTTTGCTATCAATTCAGTAACCAGCCGACCGCTTACATCATATACCACAAGTTTTTGACAATCTGAAGGAACTGTGATCGCGGTCAGTTTGTTGAATGGATTAGGTGATGCAGCGATATTGACGACATTATGATTCGATATCAATTCAGTCTCTTCAATACCAGTACCTAATTCAACAACTGCACGGATCAACACATCATCCCTATCTTTGTCACGATATGGAGCCCAGGAACCAGTATATTCCCAGCTCTGACGACCTGATGGGAAAAGCGTATCCATACTAAAATACGGATCAGAAGCCTGGTCAGTAATGCAGCCGATATAAAAACCACCGTTGAAGAACAGAATATTCTGTCCTGAAACGTCAACATCAACCCAGCCGATAGTAGTGATCTGAACGACCGTTGAGTAGAGGACCGTACCAGGATCACCATTTGCTCCATCATCATCCAATATTTGAACTGTAACATTGGGCATTGCGGCAGTTGAATTAACGTCGAACCGTGCCGTGTTCAACTTGCACGGATATCTCGGGGGTACGAACTTCGCACCGTATCCTGAATTAGGACCATTCCAGGCCATGCCAGTATGTGCATATCCAATATCATACTGTAATTCAGCCGGATAAGTGACGACTCTGAATTGTGAATAAATAGAGTCGTTAGGTGAAACCATATCCCCGCTCAACAGAGACTTTACCTTCATTGAATACAAGCCGTTGGTTGTAGGTGACCATGTGGGTGAGAATACCAGTGAATCAGTAGCTCCCGGAGCGAGTGTTGCGATCGTAATCGTATCTGAAAGCATTATCTGATTGGTCGAGTTTCTTACTTCGCAATAAACATTAAAACCACTTTCAGCCTGGTTACCAGTGTTCTTAATGAGTGCCCAGAAATTTACCGGGTCACTATTATAGACGAAAAAAGCTCCAGAGATGTCATTCATCTGCTTCATAACTGCAACGTCATGGACTTCATAGAGCGATGAATCAGGCGGGAAGAAACAAATCGCCAGGCTATCTTCAATGATATTATTAGCTGGTGTCTGTGCGTAGTTATATTCAAGACCAACCGCACCGGCGATATCCTCAACACCCACTGCAAGACCTTGCCCCCAACCGCCTGAAGGCAATCCGGTCTGTTCGTTATACTGGAAGGTAATCGTGCTGTCAGCCCGTGTCAGGATTATTTCGAATGTATTATTACTAGTAGGAGAATTCCAGAACCGTACATCGTGATAGGCAATGATAAACGTATCAAGAGCAGCATTTGTCCAGTAATAACAATGCGGTGTTGCAACCGTGAAATCAAGGTCTGATAAGAACGCCGCGAGCATATTATTCGGCTTTGCGGTAACTGGTACGTGGGGAAACGGAGCCGCTTCCAGGGTATTATCACCAAAAGCGATATAACCATTTGAACCCACAAAAAAGCTATTGACTGTATACCAGTAATATGGAAAGTCAAAACCTATTTGGAATGGCCCGACAACATTATCGTCAGCCAATCCAGACACTTCTGTGCCGATACCGGAAATGTCTATCCAGTTATAGGTTGGTCCTCCAGCTGTATCGCTGTCGATCCAGCGATATCCGTACGCATCCGGTCCTCCTGTCCCGAGTATTGTCGGTGGGACTTCGAAAGTCATACCAGAACCGGTTATTTGAAGAAGTATCAATATTATACCCATAAGCCTCCTTTTGTTAAATTATAGTCTTTATTTCGGTGATGTCAATAACCTTAATTATGAGTGACAAAGGCGGCAGCCGGATTTGCACCGGCGAATAGCGATTTTGCAGACCGCCGCCTTAGCTACTTGGCTATGCCGCCGTGTGATTGGCTTGCCAATCACAACTTATCGCAAATGGCTAATTGCCTATATAAGAAAGTAATATTAGCTATCTGCTATAAGCTATCTGCTGCCCCGCACTTTTAACAAAGTGCGGGGCAAAGCGGGAGACGAGATTTGAACTCGCGACCCTCACCTTGGCAAGGTGACGCTCTACCACTGAGCTACTCCCGCGATCGTCGAAATTATATATCGAAAAACAGAAAAGTCAAGAGGGAACAAACAGATGTTAGATGCTAGATACTAGATGTTAAATCATTCAAAGCTGTTATGAAGGTTTCAATCGCTTGGATTACATAACCTACCAGGATATCAGAAGATCAGTTTGATTTGATCTTTTTTATCTATTTGGTTTACTTGGTTCTTGGGGCTTGGGGTGTGGAACTTGCATTTTCTCTTTTTAAATGCCATTGTAGTCGCCCGATTCATCGGGCTTGTCTGATAAACCCCGCTCCTCCCCTTCTCCCCATCATGTTTTGCTGCTTACTGCTTAGTCCTTAGTGCTTACTATCTGTTCCCTATGCACGCGGATGGTGTTCTCTGTAAACCTCTTTTAAATATTCCCG
Organism: bacterium; assembly: GCA_049647165.1. Lineage (GTDB taxonomy): Bacteria > Hydrothermota > Tepidihabitantia > SM23-42 > SM23-42 > JAUVZL01. Next base: position 40,078 of record JBARXB010000004.1, on the reverse strand, counting down.
GTCAATGTGTGTATAAATCTGAGTCGTTGAAATATCAGCATGTCCTAAAAGCTCCTGAACCGCACGTAAATCAGCCCCGGCTTCTAAAAGATGCGTAGCAAAGGAATGCCGGAACATATGAGGGGTCACCCGTTTTTTTATCCCGGCATTAATTCGATATTTACGAAGTATTTTTAAAAAGCCCATTCGTGACAACTTATTACCACGAACATTCAAAATAAGAAAAGATATCGCCCGGTCACGCACGAGTGCAGGTCGACCATTGGTCAAATACTCATCTATTGCCCTTATTGCTTTTCCTCCAATAGGCACTATCCTCTGCTTATTGCCTTTACCGATCACTTTCAGCAAACGATTCACCATATCTAGATCAGTGAGTTTCATGCCGAGAAGCTCGGATATCCTCAAACCAGCTCCATAGAGGATCTCCAAGCATGCCCGATCACGCAAACCCAAAGGTGTTTTCACTTTCGCTGATTCTATTATTGCCGTAACTTCAGTTATCGACAAAGTCACCGGCAGCTTTCTCCCGATCTTCATTAGTTCTAAATCACTCGATGGATTTATTTCAATCCTCCTGGTAAATAGTAAAAATCGATAAAAGGCTTTTATACTCGATATTTTACGATTTATAGAAACAGCCTGCAGACCAGTATCATATATAGCGTGTAAGTAGTCTCGTAAATCTCTTATTACTACTTCGGTTAATTTCTTATGATGAGTTGTTAAAAATTTTTCTAACTGGGTTATATCATAAATATATCCCTGAATCGTATTTAGCTCATCGCCTTCAGATAGCAGGAAATTCTCAAAATCATTGATTATCCCGCTTGTTTCTTTCAAATTTCTACAACAAGCCTTCTAGAGCATTTTGTCAGAGGAATTACCTTACCACGGCTGTTTATATGGACAATATCTTCCAACCGTACACCATACCCTTTATCAGGATAGTACAGACCGGGTTCAACAGTGAATACGTGACCGGTTTTGATCCTATCTTTGTTTGTCTTTATAAGCCCGAAGGAAGGACTTTCGTGGATATTGAGTCCAACACCATGCCCCAATGTATGGCAGTAGCCATGCTGTGTTTTAGGCGAATTTAAAAGTGTCGGGTGTCCACGTTTTTCAAAGAACTTGCACAATGAGCGCTCAATCTCGATATTCCGCTTGCCGACTTTGAACATATCGATAACGACGTCCTGAGCATCTCTGACGGTTGAATATACATCCCTTATTTCTTTTGAAGCATGACCAAAACAGATAGTCCGCGTAAAATCAAAAAAGTAACCACCGCCGATTTCTCGCGGGAAAATATCAAAGACAATTGTCTGACCAAGTTTTACGACACTCCGATCGTTTCCGGAATTATGAGGTACACCAGCGTCACGCCCCTGTGCGACTATCATGCCGTCTGAATTGATCAAACCATCTTCAAACATGCTCTTTCTCAACATTTGTCTAAGATCCCCGATAAGTAATTTCCTCTTTCGATCTTTCATCACTACATTCTTTTTTACTTTTAGCTGCTGGACATGCTTCAACATATTATTAAATGCACGAACAACACGCCGTCCAACACTCTCTATACGCTCAACTTCATTAGCATCCTTTGTTTCCCGAGCTGTTGTGATCAGACTCTTGCTGGATTCATAGCACACCTTGACTTTCTTGTCTATCCGAAGCAGTTGTTTCAACAAATTATAAGCCCCGCCCATCTGGTTCTGACCATAAAACGCGACATTACCCTTGACTGAATTGTCATCAAGAATCGCCTTAATAAAATATGCTTTTGCCTTCAATTGATCTGGGTATTTTTCATATATTTTACGTAAACCGTAGCTTGTTGCGTTTATCAACCTGTGCCCACTCTCTTTTGCGACCTCACGTTCTATGGGATAATGAACAACACAAGCTCGTTTACCTTGTTTTTTCACATAGTGACCATAAAAATTACTTCCATTTAAAAGATAGTACATAGTGGGTGAGCTCGTGGATTTCCCTTCTGCATAGATAGCACTGATCTTCATTTTTTTCATCAATTTATCGATTTCTTTCTTCATTTTGCTCCTTTGTACGTACTCAACCCGACTAATTCACTATTTTGTATACCATGAGGCGACTTTGAAGAAATTCTCCAGTAATGCGATACCCGCAGGATGTTTATCATCAAATCTTTCCGGATGACATTGCATTCCATATTTTGGGAGCACCTGGTGTTTAACGATCTCAACCGGGCAGCGAGGTGATTCGGCAAGTTTAAAAAAATTGTACGGAACCTTTTCAATGAATTCCTGATGCGATTGAGTCACCAGGAACCTCTCACCCAAATTTCCAAATAACTCATCATCAGCAACCCGGTGAACCATATAATAACCTTTTATTGGCTTATCGTATGCCCTTATATCTTCACCATGTGCCATACATAATAATTGATGCCCGAAACAAATACCCACCAGTGGTTTTTCTGTTCTTTTTAAAAAATCTGCTTCATTTGCATAAGCTTCATATATACCGCTTTCTGCTAACATATGCTGCGAACCAGAAAGCACAAATACGTCAAAATACTTGAAGTCTTCGCTGCTGCTTATCGTAGATGCTTCTTTTACCTCAACGGTATGCACAGTCGCACCGCATATTACCTCATATAATTTCTCTATTTCAGGAGAGTTAGGTGCGTAATTATCAATTATCAATGTTCTCATCGATCACCTCGAACAACTCACTAACCAGTAAATCTTCCTTAACACGTTTTACTTCTTCTCCCTTAACGAATATTAAACCTGTCTTCTTACCACAAGCAATACCAAAATCTGCCTCTCTTGCTTCACCTGGACCATTGACAACACAACCCATCACCGCAACCTTCATATAATTATTGTAGCGCTGTAAACGACGCTCGACTGCATTAACGATCTTGGTTAGTTTAACATCACAGCGCCCGCATGTTGGGCAGCTTATCAAAACCGGATTATGCTGACGCAAACCAAGAGATTCCAGTATTTCGTATGCAGCAACTACTTCCATTACCGGATCGGCCGTCAAAGAAATCCGGATTGTATCACCAATACCCTGGTTCAATAGAATACCCAGACCAACCGCACTTCTTAACCCGCCACGAAAGGGCAGCCCGGCTTCAGTAATACCGAGATGGAGTGGATAATCGAAAAGTTTATGGAGCTTTTTATAGACGGCGATAGTAGTCATAACATCAGCACCTTTTGCTGACAAAACAATATTCTCAAACTTATGCTTTTTGAATATAACGAGTGAGTTTTCTATGGTCTCCACTATCGCTTCGGGTGTGGGGTGTTTGTATTTTCTTAATATCTTCTTGGGAAGAGAACCAGAATTTACTCCGACCCGGATCGGAATACCGGCATCTTTTGCTTTATCGATTATTCGAGCAATTTTCCAGGACTCACCAATATTCCCGGGATTGATCCTTATCTTATCGATGCCAGCATCGATCGCATGGATGGCTAAGCGATAGTCAAAATGGATATCTGCAACTAGCGGAATAGTGACCGCATTTCTTATCCGATTCAAAGCAGCGCAGTCTTTCCTGTCGACAACAGCCAATCTGACGATTTCGCATCCTGCTTTTTCAAGCCTTTTTATTTGTTGCACGGTCGCTCTTATATTATGAGTCTTTGTTTTTGTCATAGACTGGACGATCACTGGATTATTACTACCGATCTTCACTTTACCTATCTTTATTTGACGTGTTTTCCGTTTCATTCACGCTGCCTTTTAATACGTGCTCCTAAACTACGTAATTTCTTTTCAAAATTTTCATAGCCGCGATCCAGATGATAGATTCTCCGTACGATAGTCTCTCCTTTTGCTGCTAATCCAGCAAGTACCAAAGAAGCGGATGCCCTGAGATCAGATGCCATAAGATATGCGCTCGACAATTTCTTTACACCATTGATCACTGCTGTATCGCCTTCGACAGTAATATCAGCACCCATACGCATTAGTTCTGCTGCTTGCATGAATCGATTCTCAAAAATGGTCTCCTTTATCGTACTAGTGCCGGGTATTGTCGAAAGCAGCGCCATAAATTGCGCCTGCATGTCAGTCGGAAAACCGGGGAAAGGTGCAACATAAACATCGATTGCTTGTTTTCGATCATATCCATTTACGATTATGCTATTTTTCTTTCTCGTCACTTTGCCACCAGCCTCTTCTAGTTTATCAAGAACGCTTACTAAGTGCTCTGGACAACAGTCAGTTATGTTTATGTTGCCATTGGTTAATACCGCGGCAACCGCAAAGGTTCCAGCCTCAATACGGTCGGGGATAACAGCATACTTAGCATCTTTCGCTGAGCCCTGCCCTTTAATAATAATGGTGTGCGTACCTTGACCCGAAACATCATAGCCTATGGCATTAAGGAAATTTGCTACATCAACTACTTCTGGTTCACAAGCAGCAGAGCTTATCACGGTCTCACCTTTTGCTCCGGTGGCGGCGATCATAACATTTATCGTTGCACCTACAGAAGTCCCCTTTGGACCTTGAAGATTAACATCATGTCCAATCAACTTTTTTGCCTTGGCATTTATGAAACCCCCCTCAACACTGATATTGAGACCGAGATTTTTTAATCCTTTAATATGAAGATCAATCGGACGCGGACCAATTGCACAACCACCAGGCAAAGACACCTTGGCCTGGTTTGACCGTGCCACTAACGCACCTAGGACATAGTAGGACGCCCGCATTTTTCTTACGATATCATATGGTGCATCGAAATGTTTTATCTTTGGGGTTTGAATCTTGAGAGTATTGTGCGCGAATTCGACTTCGCTGCCGATGTACTCAACAAGTTCGATCATTGTTCTAACATCAACCAGATCGGGGATATTGTCTAGTACAACTTTCTTGGTAGTGATGAGCGATGCAGCGATAATCGGTAAAGCTGAATTTTTTGCACCGGAAATTCTTACATTACCACGCAATTTCTCTCCCCCTTTAATAACAAATCGCTGCATGGAAAATTATAATGAAATAACTAATATTGTCAATGTCGGCAGGATTCTCTATCGACCAAAGCGGGTAGCAAGTTCGTCGAGTGAAAACCTGATAACTATAGGTCTACCGTGCGGACAGGTATATGGATTTTCACAGGCGAATAAACGGTCGATCAAACTACGCATTTCTTCGACTGATAATCGTTGACCGGCTTTAATAGCACCTTTACAGGCCACGACTTTGGCAACCTCATTGCGCTGTTTGATCAAATTACCGAGCCCATCGAGTTCTTTGAAGAGGTCAAGCAGATCTTCACGATTTATGTTGGCCGAGGCCGGGAGGCTATCGATAACAATGGTGTGCGCGGAAAATTCTTTGAATTCGATGCCGAGTTCTTTTAACAGCAATTTGGTTTTCCGGTAGGCACGATACTCTTCTGGCGTGAGCTCGAGGGTAATTGGAAACAGCAGTCGCTGTGAACCACTCTTACCTTTTATGATAGACTCATATATAATACGCTCGTGTGCAACATGCTGATCGACAATGACCAAACCCGATTTTGTCTGGGATAGTATATAGGTATCATGCAGCTGCCAGAATTCTTTTGATTCTCTGCTTGTTAGCGGCTCAACCACATTATCCGACGGATAAGGTAACACTGTCTCCTGAACGAATTTTGCATCATTCTTATTCTCACCGGGTGGAGTCGGGACATATCGTGAAGTTTGAATATCAGCCCTACCAGTACTTGTGAAAACCCTGGTCTTTATCGCTTGACTGAGCAGATCAAGCACATAACGCTCATCTCTGAACTTCACTTCCTGCTTGGTAGGGTGTATATTAACATCGACCAAACTGGGAGCAACCTCAATATTCAGAACGAATCCAGGAGGCGTTTTAGGGTTCTGATAAGTATTTATTATGGTCCGGTAAAGCCTTGGATATTTCACGGGTCGCCCGTTAACATAGAGATAGTTCATATGGTGTCGGTCAAAGAAATCTGGACGAGTTAAAAACCCATTGAATCGCACAGCGCCGACTTTGATGTTAATATGTACAAGAACATCTACAATCTGCTTGGGAAAAAACAATCTTACCCTTTCCTCAAAGGAATTGGTTGCGGTAAAATCCAGAACCTTACGATCTTGCTCCTGAATGCTGAAATATATTGAAGGATTTATGAGTGCGTAGCTCTTGACGACATCTACAATAATACGTCTCTCCCACTGTCCTGATTTTAGGAACCTTGACCGCACCGGCAGGTTGAAAAAAATGTCGGACACTTTGACCCTTGTACCCTGGGGACGATGCGAATCTATTATGTCTTTTAATTCCCCTCCATAAACAATTATTTTTGAACCCTCAGAACCGTCTGACGTTTCCACCTCAAAATGCGATATCTCGGCGATACTCGCCAAAGCTTCACCGCGAAAACCATAGGTGGTGATGTGCTCAAGGTCAGAGACAGTCTTCAGCTTGCTTGTTGCATATCTTTCAACAGCCAATACTGCATCATCACGCCCCATACCACAACCATCATCATTGACCAGGATATCCTGTTTACCGCCATCTTTGAGTACAATATCAATACGCCTTGCATAAGCGTCGATTGAATTTTCAATAAGCTCTTTAACGACAGAACTTGGTCGCGCAATGACTTCGCCTGCAGCTATCTTGTTCCTGACTTCAGGATGCAGAATTTCAATATTAGCCATAGCTAATCTTAATGAACCTTAATTCAATGTCAAGCAGAACCAATTGAAACAAGGTAAAGTATTCCATCGGGATATGATATCATCGATAGTTGTTCACCGACGTGCACGTTCGATGTCATGAGCGATTGCCAAACTCAATTCTTTATCATCAGAAAATTGTTCAATCCCTCTAATACGACGGTGAACCTGGACAGTTACTTTCTTACGATATAGATCGCCCTTAAAATCAATGATATGAACTTCTATCAGATCGTTACGACAGAACATAGCACCTAGATAGGCATCGTCTTTAAGCGTAACCTGAACCTTGTATACTCCATCCAAAGGTAACAATTTTTCTTTGGGCACCTTGATATTGATGGTCGGAAAACCGATCTTAGCGCCCTTCCCCTTACCTCGAATAACCATGCCAGAAAGGCTATAAGGTCTTCCCAAAAGTTTATTCGCTGCTTTTATATGCCCGAGTAAAATGAGCTCCCTGACCCTCGTGCTTGATATTGTACCATCCTCCCTTATCCGGGTCATGATATCAACCGTAAAATAATTTTGGGAGATTTTTTTCAGTGAAGAAGCAGACCCCTGTCTACCTTGTCCAAAATGGAAATTATCACCGACTACTACCGTTGAAGGATTTATTCGGCGTGCGATCAGTTCGACAAAATTATCGGGTGAGAGTTGCATAAAATGTTTGGTAAATTTGAAATAATAAATAAAATCGACGCCCAACATTTTGAAAAGATGTTCTTTTTCTCTCTTCACGGTTAAATATATTATAGGTGAAGAAGTTAGTACAAAAAAAGGCAACGGAAGAAATGTTATTATACCAATTTTGTTATTGGTCCTGGCATGTTGTCTCAAGCGTTTTACAACTGCCTGGTGTCCACGGTGCACGCCATCAAAACTACCGATCGCGCATACCGAGTTCCTGGTCACTGAATTACGTTTATCAAGAAGTATAATCATATTACGTTAATAACTCACCAATCTTCTTGGCCTGTTGAAGTAGGTGTTCTCCAATCCTTATCCTTCTTAAAGATAAAAGAGTTGCACCACAGCCCAATTGCTTACCGTATGAATGAGCGAGTGATCTTATATAGACACCGCTGCCGACGAGTGTGTGAAAATGCAGTATCGGATAATCGACTGCGGTTATCGAGAATTTCCTTATTATAACTGTACGTTTTTTTGGCTGGACTGCAAGACCTTGCCGGCTCAATTCATATAATTTCATACCACCTTGTTTAAGCGCAGAAAACCTGGGCGGTGTTTGCTCAATTTCGCCGATAAAAGAACGCGTGCGCTGATTAAACTCACCCAGTGTTAATGCATTCTTCGTCTTTGTATACTGCTGTTCAATAACCCTACCCGCAATATCATAAGTGTCCGTTATCATACCGAGTAATATTTCACCGACATATTCTTTTTCGCATCGTTGGTAAGATATAAAATCCTTTGTTGCATTTCCTATTAGAATAATAAGTAGACCACTGGCAAATGGATCGAGCGTCCCAGCGTGTCCTACTTTCTTGTGACTTTTCTTTAAAATGCTGACGATCTGGAATGAACTAAAGCCGACTGGTTTGTCGACAAGCAGAATTTCCCCTGACACTTTTTACTACTCACCTATCATTACGGACATCTTTGGTCTATTACTTTCTGCGTGACTGTTTTTGGAATTCTTGACGTACTGCACGCAGTAATTCTTTTTTTGCCAGTTTGATTGGCATCTTTACCCGGACACCGGCAGCAAGACGATGACCGCCTCCGCCAAAGCGTCCAGCTAATTTGTCGACATCCATAACACCATCACTTCGTAGACTAACGCGGGTGCCGTTTTTTTCCTCACGTAAAAAAATCGAAACACGAACATTATTAATTGCCTGGAGAAAAGACACAAAATGCTCCGAATCAGTTATCTTTGCGCTGCATTTCTTCAACATCTTCTGGGTAAGACACATGGTCCCGACAGAATTCTCTATCTCGATGGTTTTTAAAACCTCACTTAGAAGCAATGTACCGCTCAAAGATTTCGCGTTGAGCTGTTTAGATATCGGCCCCGGTTCTACCCCCAAACCAACCAGTTCAGAAGCCATCTTCAGTGATTCATGAGTTGTATTAGGGTATACAAACCCGCCCGTTTCGCTGTAAATACCACAATAGAATATTTCCGCGAGGGGTTTCTTTATCGTTATCCGCAAACCCTGAAATATTGTGTATATTATTTCACATGCCGATGAAACATCTTCTTGCACTATTCTCAACGTACCAAAAGCTTCATTACTCTTGTGATGGTCAATATTAACGATGAATTTGGAACCCAAAATTTTTGAACTGAGTTCGTTTTCACCCGGGAAGATCCGTGAAATACCAGCAGAGTCAACTGCTATCAGAAGGTCAAATTCAGGTAATGTTCTTGCAAACTTCCAATTACCCAGGATAAAAGCATATTTCCTCGGTATCGGTGAATAACAATAGAGCTTTGGTCGTATGCGTTTGAAGTGCTCTACAAGATAGCCACAACTCAAAGCTGCTGATATACCATCGGCATCAGGGTCAATATGAGTAGCAATAACTATTTGCTTACTCTTCTTTATTATCTGGACTAATTTCTTCAAAAAGTTCATCTATTTTCCTGGCGTGTTCATAACTGTTATCTATCTCAAACTCAAGTTCGGGTACAGTTCTCAGTCGTATCCGGTGAGCTAACGAACTCCTTATAAAACCCTTTGCACGAGTCAATGTTTGTAGACTCTCTGATTTATCACCGAGGCATGAAAAATATACCTTAGCACTCTTAAGATCTGGACTCAGATCCACACTCGTTATGGTTATGAACCCAAGTTTTGGATCTCTCATTTCCCGGATCACGATGTCTGATATCTCTCTAACCAGCACTGAAGCTACCCTGTCCCTGCGTATCATATGATACTTTGTTTAATATCAAGCAAGGCTACCGAATGAACATGATCGAGGAAACTGATGACCATTCTAATCGTTGAATCGACTACAGCACGATCATTACTACAAGTAACAATGCCCAGTTGAGATCGCTGCCACAATGAAAGATCACCAAATTCACAGACTGCTACATTAAAGCGATTCTTCAATTTTTCCTTTATGCTTTTAATGACTCTTCTTTTTTCTTTGAGAGATTGGCTGTTTGCTACATGCAGATCAAATATACATTGACCTGTATAAAACTTACTTGCCATCACCAACAATGGTTTCTTCTAACTTATAAAATTGTATCGTATCACCCTTTTGTAATTCACTACCTTCCTCTAAACCAACACCGCATTCATAGCCTGCAAGCACTTCCTTAACATCTTCTTTGAATCTTTTAAGAGATGTCACCTTTGATGCTGAAACCTCTTTCTCCTCCCGTATCACACGAGCAACAGCACCTCGCAACACCTTCCCATCTTTCATATAGCATCCAGCGATCAAACCCATTTTGGGGATATTAAATACTTCTCTAACTTCAGCACCGCCGATAAGAATCTCTTTTATAGTCGGCTCTAACATACCCAACATAGCAGACCTCAAATCATCGAGTGCTTCGTATATCAACCGGTATGTCCTGATCTCGACGCCTTCTCGCTCTGCTGCATCTAAAGCATTGGTGTCCGGTCCAACATGGAACCCAACACAGATCGCATTAGTAACCTCAGCAAGCAGAACATCCGATACGTTGATCTTACCAACGCCCTTATGGACCACTCGAATTGCCACATCTTCTGTGCTCAACTCATTCAATTTCTCGTCCAGTGCCTCTGATGAACCCGCTGAATCGGCTTTGAGAATAAGTTTCAACTCTTTTGTTTCGCCTGCTTTTATCTTTTCCTGAAGATCGAGCAAAGTAACTTTTGACTTTGCTTTAAGCTTCCGTGTTCGTTCCATAAGTTGTCGTTGTGAAGCAATTTCTCGTGCTTTTCGCTCATCATCGACGGCCAGGAATATCTCACCAGCTTGTGGTAACCCATTGAACCCTAAAACGAGTACCGGCGTTGATGGTCCAGCATCAGGTATCTTATTTGCCTGCTCATCGAACAGTTCCCGAACGCGACCGAAATGCGCACCACAGATAAATGGGTCACCTTTCTTTAATTTTCCTTCCTGGACGAGTATTGTCGAAACATTCCCTTTACCGCGATCGAGCCTTGCTTCAATAACAACTCCTTTAGCAGCCTTATCGAGCGGTGCGGTCAGCTTTAGCTCCTCAGCTTTGACAAGTACAGCATCTAAGAGGTCGGCAATACCAACGCCTTTCAGTGCTGATGTCTCGACGCATATCGATTGTCCTCCAAAATCCTCAATGACAACATTTTCCTTGGCGAGTTGATTTTTCACGCGGTTAACATTCGAACCCGGTAAATCGATCTTGTTAATGCATACTATAATCGGCACATTTGCAGCTTTTGCGTGATCAATGGCTTCAACGGTTTGCGGCATCACACCATCATCAGCGGCAACGACAAGTATCACAATATCAGTAACCTGCGCACCACGCGCACGCATTGCAGTAAATGCTTCGTGCCCTGGCGTATCCAAAAAAGTAATAATTTTATCGTGATATTCTATCTGATACGCAGCCATGCGTTGGGTGATCTTTCCGTACTCTTCCTCAACAGTACGTAACTTGGTAAAAGCATCCAGGAGTGTTGTTTTACCATGGTCAACATGCCCCATGATCGTTACAACAGGAGGTCTTTCGACACTTTCGACTTCAATGTCTGGTGCGATCTGTTCCTCAATCGACATGACTTTTACATCAAAACAAAACTCATCACAAAGAACCGTTATCGTATCCATATCCAATCGTTGGTTAAGACTGACCATTAGCCCCATATCAAGGCACTTCTTGATCACATCACTGGTCGGGAATTTTAAAGCCTGCGCAAGCTCAGCAACAGTCATAAAATCACTGACTTCGACTATTTTTTCCGCTGGTGCTGTTTCAACTTTGACCCGGATTTCCCGCTTATAGTGTTTTTTTGTCTCCTTCTTCTCCAACTTAGCGAGTGTGGATTTGACCTTTTCTCGTATTGCTTCAGGATCGATTTTTTTCTTCTTTTCTTTAACCTTTGGTTTTGTATAACGTCGTGTAAACTCTTTTTTCACACGCTTTTTATCTTCAGATATCTTATGTTTGACTTTCTTGACCTCTTCATCAGAAAGAACTGACATATGGCTTTTTACCTTAATGCCCATTTCTTTTAATAACTTCAGTAATGCGGCAGAAGATAAACCGAGGTTTTTTGCTACCTTATGTACCTTTTTCTTCGGCATCATCAGACTCCTCTTTTTCGACCTCTAACTTATCGGTCGACTCATCCTCTTCTTTAACCTTTTCTTTTTCTGGCTCTGTTTGGACTTTATCGGCTGCTGCCTGCTTAACCTTGCTCTTGGCTTTCTTGACTTTTGTCTTTTTCTTTTTGGTCACTGACTTTTTTGGCTTTGCTTCGGTCGTTGTTTCCTCTTTTTCAGTTTCACCCTGTTTGACTTCGGGTTTTACTACCTCATTTCCATCCTTCTTCTGTTCTAATCGGACTTTTTCCTCTTCAGCTGCGGCTTTTGCTCGTGCCGTTTTCTCCAGGTCTTCTATTTGCTCAGCAACTTGTTTTGCACTATGCAAAGTATCAAGAATATTTGTAACACCCTTGTCATCAAGTTTCAAAAGAAATTTGAGTTCCTCGACCGGAGCCTTCAATACTGCAAGAACATTGGAGTAACCTTTTTCGACCATTGTTTTACGCATTGCTGCTTTAATGTCTTTGATATCTTCGATTCTTACTTTGGCCAACTCTTTTTCCTTGAGTTCCTGTTCATACTCTGAATGCTTTCTTATTTCGATCTCAACACCACACAATTTAGACGCCAAATCCACATTGACGCCATTCTTACCTATTGCTTTGGAGTAATCCTCATCGGTCACTACTGCTAGTACATGATTTTCATCGAGTGAAATGACTTCCTTTATTTTTGCGGGTGACAAGCTTCTCGATACCTGTAGATTGGATTCTTTGCTCCATTGTATGATATCAATCCGTTCGCCGGTAAGTTCCTTAACTATCGATTGAATACGACTGCCACGATATCCAACACACGCACCAATCGGATCGATCTTAAGATCCAGTGTCTGAACTGCAACTTTTGCACGAACACCGGGTTCACGCGCTATTTTTATCACCTTTATCAACCCATCCTTGATCTCTGGGATCTCATAAAATAGCAATCTCTCCAAAAACTTTGAATCGGTTCGGGAAAGGACTATTTTAGGACCCCATTGAGCACGATCAACGCGCGATACTACGGCTCTTATCGGTGAATCAAGACGGTAGTGTTCGGTCCTCATTATACCATAAGAAGGGATCGTTGCTTCAACCGGTCCTAAGTCCACCAGAATCTCATTACGACTGACTACCTTTACAATCCCTTTTACAATTTCACCTACTTTTTTATCATACTCGGTCATAATACGATTTCTCTCGGCTTCACTGACCCGCTGGGTAAGAGTCTGCTTGACCGATTCAATGGCGGTTCTCCCTAATTCTCCAATTGGTATTTGCCGACGGAACTCATCACCGACATTGATTGTCGGCTTCTCCTGCCGGGCAGTATCAATGCTGATCTCGGTATCAGGATCTTGGACACTATCGACAACCTTTTTTACCGTATAAATCCTTATTTCACCAGTAGATTTATTTACCGACACTTCTGACTCGACACCTTTGCCAAGCTTTCTCTTCACACCATTACGCAATGCTTCTGCAAGTGATTCAATTACATAATCGAATTTTACACCCCTGGCCCTGGCTATTGATTTCATACCCTCGATAATCAAATTATCTTCGTTTGCCATAATCAAGGTCCTCCACAACCTTAGCTTTTACTACTGATGAATACATTACAATACTCTCTCCCACGTCGGTAGCAACAACAATACCTTCTTTCTTTGTGTATCTTAGGTAACCCTTAACCTTGCGCTGTCCAGTATCAATCTCTACCATTTTACCCTGTGCCCAGATAAAGTGTTCCGGTTTTGTTAAAGGTCTTTCTATACCCGGTGAGGAAACTTCAAGACTGTATGTAAAAGTGACCAAATCTGAATGATCCAGCGCGCTGGTAAATGCTCTGCTGACCCTTTTACAATCCTCAACACTCACGGCGCCATCTTCACGATCGATGAATAGACGAAAAGTTCTGGTAACTTCATTGAAATGTAGATCGTAAAAACGTAATTCGTTTTCATCCAGTATGTGTTCGATCAGCTCGATTATGTCCGGTAACCTGATATTATTGTTCATTCAATCTCCGGTATAGCATATCCTTTAATTCTTGCAGCTTTGTCAGTATCCCCCCTTTATCGACCTTGATTATTTCCTTCGTCTCACGAAGATAAATATCAAAATTGCCTTCTTTAATACCTTTCGGGCCAATCGTAAGCCTTAGCGGGATGCCCAGCAATTCCGAATCATTGAATTTGATCCCTGCCGAGAGATCACGGTCATCTATAATAACCGAAAATCCTTTGTCAGTCAACGTTTGAATTACCTCTCCACTAACTCCAGCCACATCTTCATCCGATGGATTTAATATGATTATGTATACTTCACTCGGTGCGATCGATATCGGCCATACCGCACCATGTTCATCACCTTTCTGCTCGCATACGCAGGCCATGATACGCTCAAGTCCCATACCATAGCTGCCCATGATGATCGGTTTTTCTGAACCATGTTCATCTAAAAATGTTGCGCCGAGTGGTTCAGAATATCTGATCCCAAGTTTAAATATATGTCCTAATTCAAGGCCATTATGCAGATCAAGTTCATGATTGCAATGCGGGCAAAGATCACCCTTTTTTGCAATCCTCAGGTTCAAATATTCGCGAACTTTGACATCACGCTCCAGATTCAGCCCTTTTATATGGTAGTCGTTCTTGTTCGCTCCTGTTATCATCCCTTTTACGTCCTTGAGCAGATCGTCTGCATACAACGCAATGTCACTCTTGCCCAGGGGGCCTATGAATCCAGGCTCAGCACCAAAATATTTGGTAACTGTTTCAGCATCAGCTGGTTTATAAGTAAAGCCAAACCTACTTTGGATCACACTTTCATTTATGTCATAATCGCCGCGCAATAGAAGAAGAACAGGTTCTTTATCGGCTGCGGCATAGAACATGCTTTTGATGAGGTTTTCCGGTTTTACTTTGAGAAAATTACTGACTTCCTCGACGCTTCTCTTCCCTGGTGTATGGATTTCATTAACCGGACTATCTTCATAGATCAAAGCCCGACTAACACCTTTTGCCGCTTCAAGATTCGCCCGGTAATCACAATGCGAACATGCCACGATAGTATCTTCACCACCGCTAACCCGAGCAACAAATTCCTTTGATTCGCCGGTACCCATTAAACCACCTGCTGCATCGACAATCTCAAAATCTATTCCGCAGCGCTTGAAAATCCTAGTATAAGCCTGTTTATGGAGTTGAAAACTTTTATCCAACCCCTGCTCATCGAAATCAAGACTATAGCTATCTTTCATAATGAATTGACGAGAACGAATTACGCCAAACCGAGGGCGAAGTTCATCCCGATACTTCGTCTGAATTTGATACCATATTTGAGGAAGATCACGATACGAACGGATATTTTTCCGAGCGATCTCAGTTATTATCTCCTCATGAGTTGGGCACAGACAATAATCACGCTTTTTCCGGTCCTTGAATTTAAACATATCGTCACCATATTCAAACCAACGCCCGGATTTTTCCCATAAATCCCGTGGACACATAGCTGGCATTAGCATCTCTTGTGCGCCAATTCGATCGATCTCCTCGCGTATGATTTTTTCAATACGCATCATTACTCGCCAACCCATAGGAAGATAAATGTGAACCCCCGAAGCGAGCAACTTAACAAAACCGCCACGCAGTAAAATACGGTGACTTTTATTCTCTGCTTCTTTCGGGTCCTCACGCAGTGTTTTTATCATTGACTTACTGAATTTCATAACGTGTAATATAGCACATATTATCGACAAAGTCAATACGTAAAAGATACTGTGATTTAGTCATTTAGTAATTAAGTCACTTGAATCTATCTAAATTACATAGTGACATAGTAGTTTAATTACCCCTCTGTTGCTTCAGGCAATTTGGTTTCTTTGGTGTGTTTTGTTTTTTTTATTACATAATCACTTAGTTACTTAATGACATCTATTGTTCCTAGTTTTTAGTATCCGTGTTGACTTAGCGCATATCTTCACTATAATTATACAGCAAGGAGGATACAGTGGAAACAGGCGTATTCTACTGGGAAAAACCGGGCTATAAAAACACCCAAAAAACTCTGGATCTGGCGGTCAAACGTGCAAAAAAGCTGAAAATCAAAAATATTGTGATTGCTTCATGTAGCGGTATAACTGCCAAAAAACTATTGAAGCAAAGTAAAAGTATCAATATCGTCTCTATTACCCATCAAGCAGGCTTCCATTCGCCTGGAAAATGTGAATTGGCTAAGAAAACAAAGACTTTTCTGGAAAAACGCGGTGTCAAGGTATATACTGGAACTCATTTTTTTGGCGGCGTTGGTCGGGCTATTCGCTTGAAATTTGGTGGGCTCGAGGCAGACGAACTCATCGCCAATACACTGCGTATATTTGGCCAAGGTGTCAAAGTAACCATTGAAATAGCGATCATGGCGCTTGATGCCGGTCTCATACCTTATGACAAAGAAATCATCGCTATTGGTGGTGCTGGGAAGGGTGCTGATACTGCTATTGTCTGTATACCAGGATATGGCAAGGATTTTTTCTCGTTTGAGGTTAGAGAAATAATTTGTAAACCTCGGCATAAAAAATGAAATCAGTCGTTGCGGTATTAAAAACAAAACCCTCCACTGTGCTCGATGATATCGATCGTGCGATGGAACTGGCTCGGGTCGATAACTTTTTACAGAAGACAATACCAACGATCCTCAAAATAAATATTTCATGGCATTTTTATTTTCCCGCTTGTTCAACGACACCATGGCAACTCGACGGAGTAGCACGCTCCCTGCTTGCGAAAGGGCATACAGATTTAATACCGGCCCAGAATCGCACCGTTGTAGTGAACCCGAAACTCGGGGCAGAGAACAATCACCTTAATTCAGTTATGGACAAGCACAAATTGAGATTTGTGCATCTTTACGAGCCCGATATCGAATGGATAAATTATAAACCAAAATCAAAGATGCTTGTCCTCGATAAGATTTTCGGCGGACGTATTGACATCCCAAAGATGTTCATCGGCAAGAATGCACTTCATTTACCGACCTTGAAAACACATGTTTTCACAACACTCACCGGCGCCATGAAGAACGCTTTTGGTGGTCTGCTGAATGATAACCGTCACTGGACACATTCGCTAATCCATGAAACGCTCGTTGACCTGCTTCAGATCCAAAAAGAAATCCACCCGGGCATTTTTTGCCTTACTGATGGAACTATTGCTGGTAATGGAGCTGGGCCAAGAATCATGGAGCCACAAATAAAAAACTATATCTTAGCGAGTGGAGATTCAGTGGCGATCGATGCTATCGCGGCGAAAATGATGGGGTTTGACCCTCTAACGATTAAATTCCTGTACTTAGCTCAGGAGCATGGTCTTGGCACTGCTAATCCCCGTAATATTTCGATAAGAGGTGAAGATATAAATGCTGTCAATTTTCACTTCAAGTGTAAGGATAGTTTCGCCTCTCGTGGTCAAAAAGCTATATATTGGGGGAAACTGAAACCTCTGGAACATCTTCTTTTGCGCACGCCGATAGTCCCCTGGTCATATATTGCATCAAGATTATTCCATGATTTTTACTGGTATAATGTTTTTGGAAAAACCATTGCACGCAAATTCCTGAATACATCATGGGGTAAGCTTTTTCAATCCTACAAGTAGACATTTCAAGTTCATTTATTGAAAAAATAACTAATTTCTCTCCCCCTCTTCCATTTCAATTAGACACTGCAAAATCTCCAGCTCATCCGGATCGAACCATATCAATTTACAGTGTAGACACTCATCAATTTCAACGTGAAATGCATAGCTATAAAATTTATGAACCATATCTTTACCACACTTTGGACATCGCTTCGGATGGGATATATCAAGAACAACATTGAAATTGGGATGTTTCTGCCTTGCCTCTGTGCTTATCACCTTGGCAAGCCGCCTTACCCGCTCGGTAAAACCCTTTTCCCGGCGTACAAAAATCCGCGGCAATTTATCTCCTTCGGCTAATAATCCATCACAAAAGGCACAGCGCCATAGATAAAGACCCTCGTAACTTTGTACGATCAGCCACTTGCGGCAATCAGGACACAGACGCTTCATCTTCCACATCGGTTCATCCCGCTTATGGAAAAAATAATTCAATGCGGGTATTTCATCCGCGTGCAAAACCTCGTCATGACCTGGCAAATTCAATTCAGTTCCGGGTTGCAGCCAATCGAGCGATTGGAGTTGAAGAATGGTAAAAGGTCCTTGCCACTGGTCTTTATTCCAAACACGAAACCGGATCGCTGGTTTCATAACCTTGTCTTCAGTTTTTATCGTTTTATTATCAGCGACATGACGAAAAACTTCTGCAAGATCGGCGTGAGCAAGACAAAGAATGATCCTGAGCCTCTTCAGCAAAGGCGGGTGTGTTGAAAAAAGGGTGGCAAAAAAGCCCTCTTTTTCATCGAGTGTACGCAAACGGGGACTTAGTACAAAAATCGCCGCGATTTGTTCACCTCCATAACCAGTTCCGCGCCAGTGTATCCCGATTTTATACAAGGCGCTTGCCAAGCTTACCGGATCACGGGTCAACTTAACTGCCGAAGCATCAGCGCGGTATTCCTTTTCTCGAGAAATGAACATATTCAATAACTGTCCTAATAAGTCTGTGATAAAAAACAACAAGAATGCAAGTAATGACAGAAAACCAACAGCCATCACGTTTTGCTGAGCGGATTTAACCATCGGTGATGCGCCTTGAGGTTCCTGGCGGTTCAATGCCTGATTGAAATGGACCAATGCTTCGCTGTATATATTGAAGAGAGAACACGTTATCGTCGTATGTAAGCAGTCATTGGATACAATGTGTGACATTTCATGAGCGACTACAGCCTGCAACTCCTCACGATTTAACCTGGACAGTAACCCTTCGGTAATACCCAATACACGACGACCACTCAGATCAGCAAGTGCAAATGCATTCATCGCGCCGGTCGGTAGAATGAAGCGTTCAACCTTGAAACCACCGGCTGCGGTCTCTATTTCATCGACAATGTTCTGAAACATATAATGGTATTTATCCCTTTTATCCGGGCTTTTAGCACGCAGAAGACGCAGGGCTTTGCCAACAATTTGTTTATTGGAATAATACCAGTGGATACCAGCGGCTAAGCCTGCAATGAGCAGGATCAATAAAGTATCATTGTCAAATAACTGGAATGAAGAACCGGTCCCGTATATTGACTGTTTAATATCCAAAAATATCTTAATTAGAGACCATATAACAAAAACCGGACAGAAGTATAACATGATAAGAAACCCGAATAATATGTATATCCGCCAGGTCTTCTCTTTTTCAATATCCCAGAATGTTTTTGGATGTACCTCAGCCATAGCCTACCTATTTTCGTTCAAGATAAGCTTTGGTAAAAACCTTTTTGGGCACTATCGCATCAAGTTGTATTTGCTCAAGGAATAATTCGGTATATGTGTCTTTACGCAATTTATTGACCATGATTATCCTGGTTGGGTAATTATAACCATCTATTTTCTGAAAATCGACAACCATGACCTCTTTCATGAGTTTACCGCTCTTTGCATAGAGTTCAGTCTTTACCGGGATATAGGTTTCTTTATCCACCCATACCGTCCGGAAAAAATAATTCACCTCATCGACCTTGGCAGTAAGCTGGAGTTTGTATGTTTTCCGGTCATTCACAGAATCGGAGCCGACAAGTTCAACTTCATACAGTTCCAATAACTTTTCATTCTCAACAACATCATCATAGGAAAAATCACTGCCCATCATACTTTGTCGGAGCATATGCCCGGCGATCTTTGTCGCCTTCTCTACGGATGGTATGTATATCCACATCTCGTCGTTGATCTTGAGAAAACGTGTGCCCTTATCGCGTGCCGGTGCGGTAAATTCCATGTAAGCACGTTCCTCCCCCTGGACAAAACCTTTGAATTCTTTTTCGCGGATTTTACCACCAAAGCTGATGACCATTTTGGCACTATAACTGATCGACCCGACGACGGTATTTTCATCGACTTTTTTGATGACCTCCTCACCGGACAGGGCAAAGAGCAAAGAGCAGAGTGCATGAAGCACTATCGCTAATCTAATGATCGGCGAAATCAACTCTGCTCCTCGAATCCTTTGGCATCCTGGAACCCTGATAAGGTAATGTTCTGTCATTGTTCCCCCATTCTCCTAGTCTCCGTTTCTCATATTCTATTTATTGTGTTTATCGTCATATAGCCCTTAATGCTTTTGCCGGTTCCATTTTCGTAACTTTACTAATTGGTATAAAAGCAACCACGATAGTCGCAATAAGACCGAATAGAAAGGTACCGAGAATAATAAAAGGAGTAGGGGATAAATATATTATTGGACCGAATGGCATTGCTTGCGATGAGGTAGATGAAGCAATTGAAATGTCAATTCCCTGATATTTCAGCCAATAACTCAGTACAGCACCGAAAATCGATCCGACCAGACTGCCAACTATACCAATAAATCCTGCTTCAACAGTAAGCAGCCCAATAACACTTCCTGTATTCAAACCCATTGCTTTCATCATGCCGATCTCACGCGTGCGTTCAAAAACCACCATAAGCATAGTATTGGCAATTGTTGAACAGGCAACAAGAAGAATTATGAAATAAAAAATTCCATATATAAGAGAAGCCATATTGACATAGCGAAGCAGTTTATTTTGCTGGTACGGTATAGCAAGGAGCCCGGTATTGGATTGAATTTCTTGTGCGATACTGACTGTACGATCTGTATTCGTAACTTGGACTACTATTTCCGTTGCATAACCATCCATGTCAAGCATCTGCTGACCGATATCAAGAGGAATATAAAATAAACTTCTATCCACACCACCCAAACCAGTCTCGAATAATCCTTTCACAAGAACATTGATCCCAGTTGGTGAATCGTATGCAGTGCGTGTTATTATCGTAAGGGTATCTCCGACGCTTACATTTAATCTTTTTGCAAGACCAGCACCCAGGATCGCAGCTTTTTCTCCAGATAGAATATATTCACCCTCAGTAATACGTTTATCTAATCCTGATATATCTCTCTCGGTTTCTGGTGTAAAAGCATAACCTAATGCGGGTACGCTCAACTCCTCCTCGCCAAGCAGTACACCGAATTTGATACGCGGAGATATAGCGGTAATTTCATCACTCTCAAGAGTACTAAACAATTGATCATTAAGCTCAACAGATTCAGAAAGAGGTAGCAGACGCTCACGCCTTTTATACTCGTGTGTCATAATATTAATATGTCCGGAAACAAGCTTTATTATATTATCATTGACATTTTTAACAATACCGCCTATATAACTTCGCGCAAAAATTATCGTCATGATAGCAATAGCAACACTTAGAGCTGATAAGAGACTCCGCCGTGTGTTTCGGGAAAAATTCCTTATTGCGAGGTTAAAGATATACATCAGACATGCCTTAATGCATCGACTGGTTGCAGTTTTGTTGCCCTGCGTACTGGCCACAGTGTAACCAAGACCGATACAACAACACCAAATACGAAAACTATCAGCACTAATACCGGATCGATTTCTCCCTTTAGAACCATCTTGACCGGATATCCAAGTTCCGAACTATCAAACAACGAGCTTAAATCTATGCCGATAAATATAATATACAGCGACACAAGAAAACCAAAAAAACAACCTAAAAGACTTCCGAATATACCAATTATCCCGCCTTCATATAAGAACATTCTTACAATAGCAAAGTTTTGAAAACCCATCGCCTTCATCGTGCCAATTTCAGGTATACGCTCCATAACTGCCATGAGCATTGTGTTGATAATGCCCACTGCGGCAATAATTACAATAACAAGTGCAAGCATGAACTGCATGAGGCGCTTGAATCCGGATATTTCAAAAATACTCGCATAGATTTCTTTATATGTATACACTTCATAATTAGCACCAACCGCTGACTGGATCGATTGTTTCATCTCGGATACTTTTGATTCATTTCGAATTTTAATGTTTAATTCTGTCACTCCGTTTCCCAATGCGAGTAGCTCCTGGGCAACGGTAATATCCATTACTACTGCATTTGCATCAAACAAGGGATGCTCAGTAGTAATAAGGCCAGCAATTATAAAATCATAGGCATTGTAAGTGCCGTACTTGTCTCTGGTAATAATCGTGAGAATGGAACCTTCATCAACCTCCATAGTACTTGCAAGTTCTGTACCGATAAGAATATCATCTGGATTCTCAATGAAACATCCGGTGACAACCGTTTTATCTAATTCAAAAACCTCTGATTCAGTGCGTAAATCAATACCGACTGCTAATACAGGAAATTCATCAATACCATTATTAACACGAGCTGGAAATTTCACGCGCTGGGTTACACCATTGATCCCTTTAAGGTCACGAACAATCGCAAACAGCGGTTCTGGGTCATCAATGATCGTATCCAGCGGAAACATACCTTCCTCACGGTAATATCCTTTGGCGAAAACTTCAAAATGACCGGTCTCATAGATAATAATATTCCGTGATGCTAAGTTATCCATACCATTCATCATTGTATTCATCATGATCATACAAGCAAGTCCAACCGAGATCGCAGCGGCAGTAATAAGAGTCCTTCGCTTATGACGGAACACATTACGCCAGGCAAGAACTAAAATTTTCATTTTGTTTCATCTTCCGTGATCTTGCCATCGCGTAATTTAATTAGTCGTGATGCAAAATCCATTACTAAAAAATCATGGGTGGAAAAAATAAACATGGTTCTTAGTTTTTCGTTAAGTTCCTTCATAAGACCGAGAATTTCAGTAGCAGTAGTTGAATCAAGATTCGCAGTTGGTTCATCGGCAAGCACCATACTTGGATTCTTGACCAGCGCCCGGGCAATTGCAACGCGCTGTTGTTGACCACCGCTCATCTCATTGGGTCGACGACTGATAAATTCCTCAAGCCCCACTTCTTTCAGGATATTGATCACCTTTTCTTTTTTCTCCTCCGCAGGCATATCAAGAAGGATGAGAGGTAATTCAACATTTTCAAAAGCAGTGAGTACCGGGATGAGGTTAAATGTCTGAAACACAAAACCGATTTCTTTTTTTCGTAATGATGCTTTTTCTTTTGTTGAAAGTTCACTGGTATCCATATTATTAATTAATACCTGTCCTTTTGTTGGGGTATCCAGACATCCAATAATATTAAGAAGCGTCGTCTTACCAGATCCAGACGGACCAGCGATTGCAGTAAATTCACCATCTTTAATCGTCGTATTTATCCCTCGTAATGCAGGGAACAGCACTTTACCGACTTTGTAGCTCTTATGCAGATCACGTACTTCTACCACGATACCTCCTCAATTATCAGATGATAATTAGATTCAGACGGACTGTAACGGATTCAAACAGATTAATAATCCATCTATTTTCGTCTCAGTGTCCCATGGTACACTAAAAGTAGACCTTCATCCATACATACACTGCACCATCATATGGAACAACGTTTCTCAACTCGGTCTCATTAGAACCTATAAAATAGTTAAGCCCGGCAAAAATCTCAGTATTTTCAAATAATGATAAGCCCAGCTGGGGTATAATAATAAAGCTTCTATCATCTAAATTAATTAGCGTATTGATACTCGGCTGCAATACTGCGAAAGGATTTGGGATCGTGCCAAGCGTTAAATAAAGGTAATGCTGAGCCAATGTTACCCGCTCACCTGAAAGTATCTTTGTGAAATCATAGTCATCCGGATCACTAACTCCACTACCATCAAAGAAAAATTCAGTCATTATATATATTCTCAACGGTAAACTGTAATCGACACCCAATGATAACTTACTATAGTCAAAAGTGTCTTCTGTCACGTAGCTGTATTCACACCAGTAGCCAAGCACGAACTCACCAGTAAGTTCACCACCGAATATGGTCAATTCCGCAGACGGTCGATGAATAACAGTTATTCCGATATCATTTTTTACGATGTTGGAGCCGATCCTCAATCCATACAAAGAATTCTCGAAATCGTTTTTCGGACCAATAATACCACGCAGGCTCGATAAACTTCCAAAGGACAAATAACCAAGGAGTGCATTGTAGCCCGATCTTTCATAGCCGGGTTCAAAGAAATTCGTTTCATTGAAGACATCCAAGGGACGAAAGACCCGTCCGACGCCCCAGTAAAGGTGTTGTTTACCAGCAACAATCCTTATATTTTCTGGTCCCAGCCACAATGCTAAACGCTCAATTGCGAGATCCTCAAGTATATTTGAGTAAGCAGTCGTATCATAAGGCACAAAAAGATCAACTGCAGCCTGAATACCATAATCTGAGCCGTCAGCATTGAGTTCCAGCCAGCCCCTATTATAACCGGTCAAAGATACAGAATCACCCCAGAAGAAATACGGTCTAGTTTCGACATATCCAGATATGTCGGCCTGACTAACAAGCAGTATCAATATAATATCAGTCACAGAGGATATTCCAGATCAATCAATATTATCCTACACCTTCTGCCTCATCAGTTTTTTTAGTAAATAGCCGGTCATAACTTTGTTGAGATGTTCAAAATCAGTACAGCCAACCAGATCACTACCTTTTATTTCGGTAGTGTAAAGCTCATCGCTTTCCATATTCTTCTTTTCCACTTTTACCTGGAATTCAGCATCAAAAGAGGTCATAAATTGTCGAATCGGCATATTGATGATACCTTTTTCTGAATATTGAGCGATCAGGCTGTCGATCTCCCGACGATTTTGAGAAAGATGTTCGATCTCTTTCTCAATTTCGCCCCGTGAACCTGTCACTTTGCCAAACATATATTGAAGGTCCATTGGATTTTGGATATCCTTCATTTTGTCTGCGCCCTTTTTGAGTATCCCTTCTAATATTGCAATGGCTTTTTGTATTTTATCCTGGGCTTCAAGCAAACATGAAAGGTAGGCTTCGATAACTTGGAATGAAGGCATCCTCTCCAGATTTTCATAAAACAATTGACCATATGGCTTACAGAACGGTCCCTTACCTAAATCCTCAATAGAATCAAGCACCATTTTATATCCTCCTGCCCCCTCTAATGAACGCCTCTCTGCCAAGGTGCATTGCTGCATCTTTTAATTCATCTTCAATACGCAAAAGTTGATTATATTTTTCAATACGCTCACCGCGGCAGGGTGCGCCAGTTTTCAAAGCACCGGTGCCCATAGCAACAGTGAAATCGGCGATAAATGAATCGACTGTCTCACCGCTCCGGTGGGAAACAACAACACCCCATTTAACCTTTTGTGCCATCTTAACGGCGGCGATTGACTCGGTAATTGTACCGATTTGATTGGGTTTTATCAACACTGCATTGGCGATGTTTTCCTTAATGCCACGTTCAATCCTTTTAACATTGGTGACAAAAATATCATCACCAATAAGCTCGATCGAATCACCCAAAGCGCTGTTGAGCTTTTTCCATCCTTCCCAATCATCTTCAGCGAGACCATCTTCGATCGCAACGATCGGGTATTTTTCAACCAACTTGACGTATTTTTCAACCATCTCCAGAGAATTAAGTTCAGCATCTTCTATACGTAATTTGTATTTACCATCTTCGTAAAAACAGCTTGCCGCGACATCAAGAGCAATACCGACATCTTCCCCGGGTTGGTAACCAGCTTTCTCGATCGCCTGAACGATCAAACCAAGGGGCTCTTCGTTTGATGCTAATTGCGGTACAAAACCACCTTCATCAGCGACCGTGATCCTGAATCCTTTTTCAATCAAGAGCCGCTTGAGCGCGTGATATGTTTCACTACCACACCTCAGGGCTTCTTTAAACGTTTCGCATCCATAGGGAACTATCATATACTCTTGAAAATCAGGTCCCTGTAATAGTGTATGCACTCCACCATTGATGATATTCATCATCGGAACCGGTATTAGAACTGCATATGGACCACCAAGGTATTTATACAACGGTAATCCCACGGCTACTGCTGCAGTACGTGCAATAGCTAATGATACACCACATAAAGCATTAGCACCCAATCTTTTTTTGTTCGGTGTACCGTCCATATCTATCATGAGTTTGTCAAGATTAGGCTGTTCAGTCACGTCGCAACCGATCAAAGCAGGACCAATGATTTTATTTATATTTCCAACTGCTTTAACTACTCCCTGACCGCCATACCTTCGATCCTTGCTATCTCTCAATTCAACAGCCTCATAGGTTCCTGTGGATGCTCCTGAAGGAACCGCTGCACAACTCTTTAAACCTGACTCGAGTTCAACATCCACTTCGACAGTTGGATTGCCGCGTGAGTCCAATATCTCCCGGCCCGTAATGATTTTTATTTTCCTGTTCACAGAATGATACCTCCTTGTCCACTAACAATAAAAACAGATAATAAATATTCTATGGATTATTGAGTTCTTGTCAATAAAATCTATAGAATCCTATTATTGGCACTAATGAGGTTTTTGATCTGTATAGACCTGAATATACTTTCTTAAAACCTGGTATAGCTTAATGCCATTATTTTCGATTTGTCTATTTACTTTTTGAAGACCTAAAATAAGATCATCGAAGATGATATTTTCAGACAAAGTTTGCCATGAAATACCCTTGCTTTTCTGTAATTGTTGGAGTTTTTCCTTAACTAGAATATCACTCATTAGACTCAACCCGCCATGAGCCATTATCACTTTAGCAAGGGTTTGTTTCATTTCCTGTCTGAGTAATTGCCATAGATCCTTACCCTGAACATGAGCGATCATACGCGCTATTGCCAGCGATACAGATAGAATAGCATTCATGCCAAGATTGATTTTTCGCTGCATTACCTGAATAAGTTCATCCGGTTGAGCGCTTTGAGCTATCTTACCCCTTTGAATAGCAGTTTCTTTTTCTAGCGCGAGGAGTATTCTATCGAGATCAATAATATTTGTGAAATCAACAGCCTTTTTATCGATGAATTTTTTCGCGATAATATCCACGACATTCCTTACCGCATTTTGGCAACCTTTACCATCATATCGTTGGTTCTGTTTCCACAACGCGATTAATTCCTCATCATTGGTCTGGCTAATGTCATTAACCTCTATGTCCTTCTTGAATCTGAACGTCTTATCAGGTTGTTCGACAAAAAATGTCTTGTGTCTATCAGTAACCACAGATTTTTCAATAATACTATCGACCAGATGAATAGCCTCATCCATCCCTGCAGACGTGCCAAGCGGCGTAGAACCGGTAAATTTCAGGATACTATGGTATTCCTTGCTGCCCGCGATACCAAGATGAATTTCCACGCCGACAGTGGGAATCCCTGCATTAGTCGGTTCCTCGTATGCAATGATATCCGTGATAACCAATGAATTGAGAAATGACTCGAGTTCAGACGACCTTTCATTATCGTATTTCTGTTCGATCACTTTTCCCATTGCCTTCATAATTTTCGTAACCGCGCCGTATTTTAACAACCGCTCAGTATTTGCACCTCCGCCGGTTTTCAAACCGAGCGCATTGGCAGCAAGAGCAATCTGCGCCTCCATATCATCATTTGGTGATTTTGACCTATGCGATACAACTATATCTAAACCCTTACCAAGCGCGACAAGAACCGCAAGTATCGTCTCAGATAAGGTACCGATCTGGTTTGCTTTGATCAAAACAGTGTTGATCATTTGCTTAGCAACACATTCCTCGATCGTAGAATCCTTGGTTGTAACAAGATCATCTCCTATGATGAAAACCTTGTCACCGAGCTCTTTCATCAACAACTGCCAGCCAACCGCATCATCTTCACTAAAAGAATCTTCAAAAGATACTGCTGGTATAGTCATGATTAATTCTTTATACAGATCAAGGAGTTGTTCGCGCGACATCGTAACTTTCTCCTCACTGCGCCAGAAATAATACATGCCTATGCTCTTTTCCTTCTTAAATTCCCGCCGGTAGGCCGTACTCAATTCACTTACCGCATGATCATAAGCGATTACAATATCTTCACCCGGTGTATAACCACTATCTTTTATTGCCTGAACGGCTAATCTATAGAGACGCTGTTCAGGCACTTTATCCTGGGGATCCTTGGCAATGAATGGAGCAAGACCTCCTTCAAGGCCGATACCCATCACACGCGCTCCTGATTCCTTTTCAATTATCTCTTTTAAACGAGTTTGCAGTGTTATAGTGATCATCTGAGCTTCTTCATAATCATTTGCACAAAGCGGTACAAACATCAATTCTTGAAAACTAATATTGCTTTCAGGATATTCCTTTTCCGTATGTCGACCACCCATACCACAATTCCTGAATTGCCACGGTGCACGTAATTTTTCACCATCAGACAAGATAAGTTCCTGCATCCTGCTTTTGCGCATCCTTTCTTTTACATTCTGTACTTTATTGCTCCAGGATTCTTTGGTGTGTTCAATCTTACCTGACTTAAGCGCAGCTTTTGCTTCTCTTTCTCTGTACTCTCTATACTTACCAGGATCAGCTAGAAAAAAATCAATGAGTCCGACAAAACCAATCCCCAATAATAGTCGTCCAATATATATCAGTATATCAAAATGTCCTGACAGACCTATTACCAGGAGCATGATCGCAATGGGCAAAGAGAGCATTGCCAGACGACCGCTGATCCTGGGTCCAGCCGCAGCGACGCTCAGATTGAAAGGCGCTTCTGGATAATACGTCAATCCTTCTTTTTTTATGCCACGGAATTTACCGTACGGTATGGTCAAGAACATGCCGATATACCACATAAGCCGACCAAAAAATCTTCGATTCATCTTCTTTTTTGCCTGGGGCAACATGCTTTCTTCTAAAGCATCAGCACAAACCGCTTTAAGATAATGCCCCATCTCGTGGATAGCAATACCGGTATGGAAAGTGATCAACCAGAAAAAAGCTGATATGATCGTCTCATAGCTTATAAAAACGAATCTTAACACATCAGGACCATATAAATCCGCCGGGATATTTAATAATGAAGATATAAAAGCGACATGGAATGAAACTAAGATATGATTGGCAATGACCTGGTCAGAGTGAAGGTAGCTGGTTAATCTACGGTACTTCTCCACCATAGGTTCCAGTATAGCGTTTTTTTGACAAATGTCAAGTTTTACTCTGGTCTGGATTCAGTTGGCACCAGTTTTTTCTGATTGCACCAGCCTCAAATTTGGTTTCTGAAAACTCAAACTCACCGCGACACTGGGACATTTCTTCACGCACTCAAGGCAACGTATGCATTCCTTTTGATTGGGGTTATCATAAACATTTATGTCCATTGGACAGATCGTTGCGCAAAAACCGCAAGTCGGGCATTTGTCCTTATCGATTCGCAAGTGGAGCAGTGAAAAACGATTAAAAACTGAATATATCGCGCCGATCGGGCACAATACCCGACAGAAAAAGCGCTTAATAAGTATTGAAAAAATAACAATGAGAAACAGAATAGATATCTTTGTCCAGAAGAGCCAGCCGACAAGAGCCCTGATGTCACCGGTCTTATCAACCAGGACGAGCGGGATACCGGCTTCAATTATACCTGCTGGACAGAGCTTGCAGAACCAAGGTTCCATTGTAAACCAGGCAATGAACCCGGCAACGATAATTAGCACCCCATACTTGATATAGGTCATCCAGTAAGGCAAACGGAGTTTTATCGTCTTTATTTTTTGCAGGATATCCTGGAAAAGACCAAAAGGACAAAGCCAGCCACAAACCATCCTTCCCACTAACATCCCGACAACACCAAAAAAGCCGATGATATAAAAAGGGAACAAATGAAGGTTGAAGAAATGTTGAAGACCGCCAATTGGACACGAAAAAAGTGAAAGAGGACAACCCCAGCAATTAAGAATAGGAACGCAGGCCGATTTAAGAGGTCCCTGGTAGATATTACCAGTCCAGAGTGCTGGTGCATGTCCCAGGGTTATTATTGATGCAACGATCTGACCGATACGGTGATGTGCGATCTTGGTTTTTCCTCGCTTCTTCATTGCTGCAACCCCATACAGGATAAACACATCACTGAACCGACACTCTCAGTCTCGACGAAATCACCAAGGATTCCACCGTAGATTATCCCGGCGAGAAAAATAGCAGTGAATAATATTATTATGTAGTGGATCAACCTATCTAAATCCTTTTCAATACGCTCCAGAGACTCCAACAAAGAATTAGAATTATTTTTCTCTTTGTTCTTCAACTCAACCTCCTTAGAACATGCTGGTCAACACTAATTTCACACCTTTAAACGGTTCTTCAAACCGACACACCCCGCCAGAACATATAAGACCGCCTTTTTCTGCACCAACCCGAACCCGTAAATTATGACGCCGGGTAAGGTCAAGGCTCAATTCAACCATAGGCCAGGATGTTTCCTCACCCAGTTTTGGAATCAACCAGTCCGGTGGTGTGCGGCTACGCCGCTCATAGCGGACAGAAAGCACAAATAATTCTGGTCTGCCCAGAGAAAAAGAAATAGCATGGTCATAGTAATCACTCGTATCACTCGATACAAACGTGTGTTCATAACCAGTCTCTATAAAAAACGACCCGAAATCATAGGTTACGTCAAAATAAGGCTTGGTTTCGGTTTTTTTCTCGATCGGTAACTCTATCCCCTGTTTTATCACTCTTTCGAAACCAGCTGTTATTTCCATATCATAGCTCGGATGGGTAATAAGCTTGGCAATCTGTTCGAGTACACCGTCCATATTATCGTCGAGTTTGATGATTTCCTCAAAAATCTCAAGAGATGGGTCGTGAGTAGATATTTTATTATTACTCAATTCCAGGGAAAAGAAATCAAACGGTGATACGATAACCGTTGCACCATAGCCTATTTCATCGATACCACGATTAACCGACACACCGGACTTGATAGGTGTCACCGGTTCATTATAGCGGTACCCTGGTCCACCAAAACCGATATCTTCATAGTCAACATACTGGCCTGATATACCAAGACCAGGTATTGCCAGTCCAGTAGTAAAAAGATATCCTTCACCCTTCAGCCTCCCGCCAACTACCGGGTTTGTACCCATGTGCTGACCGTATTCAAAATAGCTTTCCCAGGGGCCTATTGTCAGACCGACATTTCCGCCGTAAAGTTCAGTGAATGCCGTTGGCCAGATATCAGAAGCCCGATTGATCCGCACGTAGCGACCCGCGATAGTAGTAACGATATTTACTCTTTCCTTTGATATCGGTATTTTAGTTTCCAGATTTGCTCCTCTTATCTGATCGGTCGTATCGTTCTTGGTCGAATAGGAAAGCTCTTCAAAGAAAATATTTCGCGGTTTACCAGTAAGCAAAGTAAGCCGGCTATTGTAGAATTCAAAATCCGCTTTTAAGCCGAAAAGCGAATTGTCATTATTAAAATCTTCATCCAGAAACTGATTCAAACAGAGTCCACGACCAAAAGTTGTGTAGTATGTACCGTAAAGAACACTGACTGGCGCTTTCTTGTACTGAGCAGTGAAATCAAAGTACTGTAATGAACCGGGCACAGCAATCGATGGATCCCAGAAAAAGAAGACACCCTTCAATGTAATATCATTATAACTGGCGGATAATTTGAGTTTTTCAGTGAGATGCTCTCTGTAATTTAGGCTATCGAGTTGTTCATCAACAAATACCCAGTACTCAGCTTTATTGGCTCCGGTGATTCGTATATCTGCGGCTATAAGAAAACTACATACCCATAAAAGTATCAGAATTCTACTTGCCTCATTCATCTTGCCCCTCATCATCAAGCTCACGCATCTTTTCAATGATCAATTCTTCATCACCGGGTTTGTAACCCATATGAGAAAATACGATTTCTTTGTCCTGATTAATTATAAAACTCGAGGGCATGGCTTGTACATTGTAAAGGTCGCGCAAGACAAAATCCGGGTCCAGAACAAGGACATACTTCCATTTATGGCTCTGAGCAAATGGCTTGACCTGTGGAACACTCCTTGCTTTATCAACACTTATAGCCAAGAGATTTATGCCGAGCGAATCAAACTCGTCATAATATGGTTTTAATGCATCGAGTTCTTTAATACACATCTTGCACCATAAAGCCCAGAAACTCATGAAAACCGGCCCGTCAGCAAGCAGTGAATCAAGACAAACCGTATTACCATCTACATCTCCAAGTGTAAAATCAGGCGCGTCAATGACTTCTCCTTCATCTGCAAAAACAAACAGAAAAGCCAAAAGCATAAGTATGGCGGTTTTCTTCATAATTAATCTCCCTTTAATATTATGCTAATCATAAAAAATTTAATCATCTTCTAGAAAGTACATGGATATTACTTTACTGATCCACTTCTAAGGATACTAAGCACAGTATCTGCGGTAAATTGAATACGCTTTGCTGCGTACACATACAAAGAATCCATATCCTGGACAAAAATTACTGCCCTCATCCTGTTCGGTTCAATGCTGTGTTCGAACGTGATTGTCGTGTCAAATGTATCTTGATATGCGATTTCTAATGGGAAATCGTAAAGCGTATCACAAACCGAAATAAAAGTCGTATAAGCACCAGGTAGACTATCCTCCAAGACAGCAATATATGTATTAATATCCCGCTCAGGAACTGTAAACGTAGCGATAATCCGTAGATGAAAGCTTCCAGTCATTGAATCAGACGTGATACTATCAACCTCGAGGTCGAAAAAGGTCAGGTCGGTTCGGCCAATTTCGACCGCCTGACGGAAAACGCTAACATAATTTGCCGGGCTTTGTTCCCAAACAACGTGTGTGCCGTTGAATATCACAAATGGTGTCGTAAGTCCGGTATTGTAAAATGCTTCACGTGCTACGGCTGCAGGATTTTGATAGGTATTATGGGGATGATAAGATATCACCACAAGAGTATCCCCGTAATCAGCTCCCACTGTATCTATAAGCGCTCGCTCCGCGAGTGCACAGAACCCTCAGAAATCCTCGGTGAAAAGTTCTGCTAATACAACACGATCGGTTGGCTCGGGAAATTCTATTTCTGGCGCATCAGAGCAAATACTTAAGAATAGTAGGATTGCTATTAATGGAACGAACATTATGAATTTTTTCATAATCGAATTATACAAATATTAGCTGGTTTGTCAATATACAAACAGGTAGATTATCCGTATAAAAAATAAGGGGGTGATTTAGGTCACCCCCTTATTAATGGAAATGTTCCATCCTAATCTACAACAATGACCTTATGTGCATCCTGATAAGTATCGGATTCCAGTTTCACAAAATAAACACCACTGCTTACCTTGTGTCCTGCTGCATCACGACAATCCCAGATTACTGTAGCCTCGCGGTCAAATCTGTTAAATGACCTTACCAGTCTACCCGATGCATCATAGATGCTCAAACTCGCTTTATTACCGTGTCCAAGCATATATGAAATACTCACACCAGACTTGGTTATACTCGGGACAACAGCAAAACTATTATTCAACGGTGTCGTTGCTGCTTCATACTCTTCAATACCAGGGTTTTGATCAGGCGGCCAGGTTGTATATCTTATGGAAAATTCATCAGTGACTTCCGCTGCATTCATATGGTAAACGTCATTGTAGAAGTATTCGATACCGAGATTCTCACCACTATTCTCTATCCCGAGAGTATTATCCCATTGCTGCTGTTCGACGAGGTATTGTACAATAATATCGCCATCACCAGTAGGTGAAAAATAATAAGCAGGATCATAGAAGATGATCTCGAAAGTCTCCATGGCGCCTGAAGGCCAGTGTTCAACCTGGAAATATTCAACGACAAAAATATGATTTGTCGCATCATAATAATAGTAAACATCACTCGGTGCACCAGTATTACCTGGATCAAGATCATCCCACAGACCAGCGATCATCGCGCTCGGACCATCTGGGTTAGGAATGCTGCTATTGGTCCAGTCAACAGACGACTGGAAACCCATTCCAATCCAACCGTTCGAGCTTACCGATATCTGGTTGTAGTTAACACCATAATATTTAAAGGTAAAGGGGAACGAGACCACTGAAATCTGATTATCACCCAAGTCCATGGAAGTACCAGGATTCGCTGTCTGGGTCGAATCAATAGCGATCCAGCTATAGACAGGGCAGTTTATATGAGGGCCGCCTGAATAATAGCAATAGTAATAACCCGTGTCTGTTGGTGCATTTTCCCCGATTGTAAGACGGAAATCAGATGTATCACAAAAACCACCATCAGCTGTAGCTATCAGTAAAAAGTCTATCGAAGCACCTACAGGCGTCGATGAACTCGCAGTAACTGTATAAGGGTCACTTGTATTTTCTTTTATTTCATCAATAAGTAGATCACCAAAGTACCCGGCACCGTCGTTTATTGTAATATAAGATGAGGATGTCTGAATCGTCGTTGAAAGATTCGTCAAATCAGCTCCACCGATATTAACGAGCGTTGCAGTAAAATCCGCGGTTTCGCCAGGATCGATCCGACCATTTGCATCATAGACTGTGTTATTTATCAATACAAGATATGGATCAGTGCCCTCATAACCAAGGAGGATATCATCAGCGAAGACCTTCGCCGTTTCACTCGCCCCTCAGCAATGGGATACTGAGTCAACTAATGTAATCTTGATCTTGGCAACATCGCTTGCATCAACACCGGAAAGATTTGCCAGCTCATCGTGTATATTGAAATCATAGTTGTGCCAGAGAGAATCATATACTGCGATAACATGACAGGTTGGGCTATCAACCCAGGGACATCCATTACTTCGCATGCAGATCTTAGTATCTCCCAACAAGGTATTTGCTTCATCCATATAGCCGACAACCACTGCCGCACCAGCCCATGCTCCACTATAATTATCCCAGGCCCAGAGTTTTGCTGTTACCTTAAAATCCACATGTGTTGTCGGGATATCTGCTATCTGATAGAGCGTGGCATGACCGGTTGTGCCACTCGCTTTGTACAGGTATATCTCATAATCCGGGTCTGGATCATAAGCCGTTCCCCTTGTTATCGTAGCAGTACCATATGTTGATTGTGTCCAGCCCACAGATTGTGTCTGCTCGAAATCGCCGTTTGTGATGTAGTTACTGGCAAAACATAACCCGATGGCGATTATCAAGATGAGGAATTTTTGCATACTACCTCCTTTATATATAATAGTTAAATGCTACTACCCAGCACATCATAATGAACAGTATGGATAGATTTTATACCAAATACGCAGAAAAAGCTATTATGCTAGCTATCTGCATCCTTTTATTACACTGAATTATAAGTACTATTAATGATTTGTCAAGACTTAAGTTTGCGTTAATACCCCAAACCCCTGGTTTTTCAGGTATTTTCCATTACTTTATGATTATCTTACCGGATGTTCTCTTTTCTGAACTAATGAATTCATAAAGGTAAACACCCGCACCAGTTTTCTTGCCATTGTTTGCATTTAGATCCCATTCGACTATCGTGTGTTTACCAGTCGAGACACCCATAAGTCCTCTTACCTGACGACCCAGTATATCATATATATTAACTCGATATTCAATACCCGAAGGCAAATCGATAGCAAATTCGACCCGGTCTCGGCAAGGATTAGGACTGAGACTAAATTGATTGATCGCTGCATTGATATCTGTTTCCTCGATACCGAGTTCAGTGACTTTTTTCATAGCTCCCTGCCATATTTCCTTGGTCGAATCAACCTGCATGCTGTCATTCTGTATCCACGCCAGTATCGTGCAATAATTGTCGTTCCAGAGCGAATTTACTGTGAATGGTTGGGTAACAACCTCATAACCACTCGCTGGTATCGAAACCATGATGCCGTTATGGTCTGGTAAGTAATCCCGGGGAACATGGTTGTGCCAGTTAATGCCATTCGGTGCCATATAAAAAAGACTGTCTTCAGTAATGACGATTATCACCCTTCCATTGATCGTCGCTGTGGAGTCATTCTGTAAATAAACATTGACCGTGCCCTGACCAGTACCCGGTGTATAATCTCCCCACATCGCTATTGTAACCGGTGCCGGCATAGCCATACGGCTCGTTATCAATGCTTCCCAAACCATGTGATCAAACCCGCCATGCTGGTTACCATCATACCAAAGCCAGGGAACAAAATACATCCCGGCAAAAGGTGGTGGGTAATAGTGTATACGCTGGAACGCTTCTTCTAAATAAAAAGAATCCGAAGGTTCAAAGTGAACATCAACACAAGCAACACGTCCAGGATATGTAGCCGCGATTTGAGCCAGTGCCCCACTGGCAACTCCACAATCGGTTCACCCTTCATTGCCGATCATCTCACAAACAACAACGCGCTCTGCTGCAAAACCTATGTGTGCGGATAACAAACATGTGATTATACTGATGAGTACTTTATATAGTTTATGCATTGTCTCTCCTCTCACTTTTTTTAATTATATACACCACAAATAACGTGTCAATATATAAAAAAAGTTACGCTCAAAAAAAGAGCCCGTTATATTCTCTGACGGGCTCTTGATTACGATACAAAAACTTATCTGATGACTATTTTACCGGATGAATTCAAAATATCACTTTCAAATCTGTAGAGATAAACACCAGCATTTAAGCGCGCTCCCTGTTCATTGGTGAGATCCCAGGTAATAGACTCTTGAGCGCGTTGTGCAATACCCGACAGGCTTCTTGCATGACGTCCTGAGACATCATATATATTAATACTGTAGGCAGTACTGACCGGCAATTCAAATTGGAATGCAGTATTCCTCACGCATGGGTTAGGTGAAGATGTCACGCTATAAAGCGGAGCAACCTTTGATTCATCTTCTTCAACACCAACCAATTCCATAACATGTTTAATACCACCTTGCCAGACTTCTCTTGTTGAATCAGTCTGAAACTGGCTATCATGTATCATCGTAATAATATCGCATTTGTTTTCATCCCATCCACCTTGAATTGTAAATGCATAAGTCACGGTTAATGAATCACCGGCGGGGATTGATACCGACTGGCCGTTTTGGCTTGGAATATAATCCCGTGCTACATGATTGTGCCAGGGATCTCCGTTCGGTCCTATATAATATAAGCTGTCTTCAGTAATTACATATAGAACGCGCCCGGATAGCGTCGCGGAACCATCATTACGAAATTGTGCACTTATTGTACCACTTCCATCTGTTTGGCTATAATCACCCCACATAGTCACGGTCACCGGTGAGGCTATAGCCATACGGGTTGTGATCTTGGATTGCCATGTCGAATATGTATACGAACCGTGTTGATTACCATCATACCACAACCACGGTGTTGCATAACCGCCACCGTACGGAGGGCGATATGTATACATACGCTGAAGCGCTTCAGCACAATAAAACGAATCTGTTGAGGCAACATGCATCTCAACAACTGCGACTCTCCCGGGATAATTAAGAGCTATTGCATCCAGTGTACCACTGGCATATCTACAAGAGCTTCAGCCTTCCTGGTAGAGCTCTTCACAGACGACCACTCTTTCGGCAGCGTGAACCATATTGACCATCATCAGGCCTAATATTACAGACAAACCCAACGCCATTGAACCTTTCATACAGACTCCTTTTCGCCTATTCTTCAGGCGATTTTTCTTCACTATATAATTATATAGACAATAGGTATAATGTCAAGACTTAATTGTCAGATGGTCAGAGAGGAACGTTTGTATCGTCAGAAAACGAAGAAACAAGTAGAGATTATGTAATCAAAGGTTTTCGGGTACAAAACACTGTTTAATCATTTAAAACTACATCTATAGATAACTACAGTTAATGGCCACCAACAACGGTATAACCATTTGCGCGCAGACGACGTGCTAACCCCTGTTCAGCAATAACTGCCTCGTCATAAGATAGCGGATTCAGTTCTTCGTATAGCTCAGGCATAAGCCTTATGCCGTATTTTTTAACATACCCGCTTGCTTTATATCCGGCTTTGTGGTTCTCAAAACGTTTTACCGGATCGATACCGGTCATACCAACATATACACAAGGTTTATCAGAGTCCCTCTGCGGGTTTTCATCTTTGACCTTACGATACTTCCCCACCCGGTCCTCCAATAATACAACGTATATACTATAATGCAGTGATTTCTTCTTCATAGCTAAAACATTGTCGATTTAATGTTTCGAGCTGCTAAATCGACAACCCTTTTGATACGGCGAGCTCGTGTCTCTTTCTTCTTCGCTTCCAGTATATATCTTATATATAAATCTTTGTAACCCTTGGTAAAATTATTGAAATTCTCTAATGCTCTCTTATTTCTTACCAAGGCGCTTTTGAAATCAGATGGGATAACTAATCGTTGCGTAATTTTCCTTGTTTTTGACAATTCCT
The DNA here is from genome assembly GCA_049647165.1 of bacterium. GTDB lineage: Bacteria > Hydrothermota > Tepidihabitantia > SM23-42 > SM23-42 > JAUVZL01. Next base: position 1,768 of record JBARXB010000004.1, on the reverse strand, counting down.
TTGATTTTACTTCCTTAAACAGAATACGACCCGTTTTGGTCATCTTTTTCTGTCTTATCATTTTTTTCGCACGCTCGATATTGAGCTTTGACCACTTGCTTCCAAACCTGCGCGGAGTATATTTCTGAACATATTTCTCATCATCGATCCGCTTTATGATGCTGTCGATCCAGCCATAACACAGTGCCTCTTCAACTGCATCATCATAAGGTATTCTGGGCTTTTTTGTATGCTTTTTATAATATATCAACCATATCTCATTTTTTATCTTGTGGTTTTTCCCAAGCCATTTGCGCCAGTCTTTTCTGTTCGTTACATAAAGGGTTTCACCAATATTCAGCATATGCTCCATTTTTCTATCCTATTTCCATAATTGAGTCTCTATAATATATTTGTCACATCAGGTTTGTCAAGAATTCAACCGAGCCGCTGTGCTGGCGCAATACTATTTTTAATGAACACCTTGCAATCCCGGATGTTTTGATTATATTTCCAGAATGGATATTTTTTCAATTTTACTGATCGCCCTTGGTCTGGCAATGGACGCATTTGCAGTATCAGTTGCATGCGGTTTCGCGATCAAGGCATTGAGGGTTAAACATGCGTTCACGATCGCGGTGTCCTTTGGTTTATTCCAAGCGCTTATGCCGATGGTCGGCTGGGCATCCGGGACCATGCTCAAAGACCTCATTACAGGCATCGATCACTGGATTGCTTTCACACTCCTCAGCATTATCGGTGGCAAGATGATCTACGAGTCATTCAAAATAGGACGAAAAGATGAAAAATTCGATCCACAAAATCCCTGCATGCTGTTGATCCTGTCGATCGCGACGAGTATTGACGCTCTGGCCGTTGGGATCACCCTTTCCTTTCTCGATGTGGCAATCATGATGCCCGCATTGATAATCGGCATAATCACTTTTTTATTATCTTTTCTCGGTGTCTTTATCGGCAACAAATTCGGACACTTTTTTGAAAAGAGGATCGAGGCGGTCGGCGGTATCATCTTGATCGGTATTGGCATAAAAATACTCCTCGAACATCTGCTGTAAAAAACCACTCCGTATGTTGGTATAAGGCATCTGTTCTCTGTTCCCTATATCCTATTCCCTGTCTACTATAATACCCTCGCCCCTCTGGGGAGAGGGTAAGGGTGAGGGGTTCTGTTCCCTATTTCTTTCTTATTAGTGCATAGTTCCTAGTTCTTACTATCTTTTTATGCCGAGGGCCGGACTCGAACCGGCACTCCCATTGCTGAGAAGCGGATTTTAAGTCCGCTATGTCTACCAATTCCATCACCCCGGCGTTTCGCCTACGGCGAAAAGTACTCACTAGACACTAGGTAGCATGCAGAAAAATCAAGATATTAGTATCTAATATCTAGTATCTAATCAGTGTATTATATCCCTAATAAAATCCCTGTCAACGCATGAATGAGTACAATAAATTATTGCTCGAGTGAACGCAGTGAATCGAGAACTACCTCATAATGCCACTTTCAAAACAAATGTTGTAGTGGCAGACTCCCTTGGCCTGAGCTCAGGACGAAGGTTTGGTCTGCATTGTTAGCCGAGCAAGCTCGACCAATACGGAATTGGAAAATCGAGCATCGAAGATGTTAGTTTCTAGTTTCCAGGTCTGATGTTATGAAAAAATTGCATCTCTGGTTGGTATGGTTATACTTTATGAAGTGGAGGTGCAAAAATGAAGTACGTTGGAATCGATTTTCACAAGAATTATTCGTTCATCTCCGAGATGAACAAAG
>JBARXB010000003.1:0-128502 GCA_049647165.1 bacterium | reverse complement strand
TATAACTCTTTTACTTTCGAGCTCTTTTTCATTTTTTTTCTAAACCATCTGCGCAAGTGATGTACTGAAACATAATCTACATCACCTGTTAGTCTTCCTATCTGTGCTGGGTTGTATCACTATTTCTATATAACAATTCCGCTACTATGCCTCTAATTTCACCCTTAACCCCACGCTGCTACAAGATTTCCATTCTAATCCCAAACTCTCGAATTAATATTGCTAACAGTACCTCAGGCTCCAATGTCTTAATCACCACATCAATGATTATACAAAATGCAAAGATTTGACCCCACCTAGAGCCCGTATACGCATTGAGAAAAAAACTAAACCATTGATTACCAGCCATACGATACAAAATATGACCAGAGGTATATCAATTGTCTTCATTGGTTACCTATCCTAATCATCATTCGAATCCTCCAATCTGATCGCATGTTAGTTTTCTTCTAAATCCAAAGAACTCGCCCGGCAATTATTCGCCACTTACCCTGCCATTTCATTAGTAAAAACAGAATACCGCTGCTATCAGCCCACACTCCATGAAATTGAACAATACCCACTATCGCAAATCTATGAGCACAGCTCATTACATGCTTACTAAAATCTATGCGTTGACCGAAGAAACTCCGTTGCTGGTGGGCTGTATATTGCTCGCCAAAAATAATATTCCATTTACTTATCTGATCTGGATGAAGTATTATTATATGCTCATCACAGTTACTAAATTCACCATGTCCATTATCAAATTCGTTATCAATAAGATATATTATTTTGGTAACTGTATCTTGGCTTAGTTGTAAAAGAATTGCTGTATTAATATCTGCATAATCAGAAACAACAATAGGATTGAGTGGATCGGTATCTATCCCATCATCTATACCGTCACCATCGGTATCTTTACTATAAGCATCACAGAGTAACTCAATTTCATTCCAGTCACTCAAGCCATCACCATCTGTATCCAATTTAACATCAATCAGATACTCTTTTTTCTCAAACACCATCTCCATATTTTGCCAATATCCATCTGAACCCATATGCCAAGGTGGAAGGTATAAAGTATCTAATCTTAACACATCAGGAAATTCGGTAAGATCAGGTTCCTCTATAATTACCTTTTTTAATCTGTCAGGTTTCATATTTTGTGACCTCAACGATAACTGTTTTATTGTCTGCAAAGATCGTAAGAATTCACTTTCTCTATCAGTTTTCCCGAAGGACATAATACTTCCCAAATCAGTTGGATGCATAAATTCCATATCTGCATCAAATATATATAGCATTCTGATTGGTAATATTTCAATTGCTGTGAGTATTGCTAAAATTACACAAATATATCCCAGAATTTTCAACGGTTTCTCAATTAACAAAAGACCAATAAAAGCCAGTATTTCAGGTAAAATGATGATTAGGAGAAATGAAATACTGCCTATAAGGAATAAAGACCACGTGGAAATGAAACAATTGTACATGTATGGAACAGCAGATAAAATGATGAAAACACGGAGCGTTGGTATAATCAAATCACTATATGACTTTTCATTAACGCCCGAAAGGAGCAGGAAGAACAAACTCATTATTAATGCAATAACTAAATGAAACCAGGACGGAAGAAAACGTAGGAAGTTTAATAATATACACATGCCGTAGAATATTACTATTATGAATAAAAAAATTGTTGTCTTAAATATCTTCATTTAATCTAAATTTAATCTAAGAGATTACGTTTATATTCGTATTTCATAAAATAATGGACACCCAAAATCTGCCATTTCCCGAACATCCGAGTCAAAAGAACAACTCCCGAATTTTCTGGTCTACTATTATGCATATAAAAGTATTGAAGTGCTATACATTTCGCTAAATCGTAATCGCAGGGACCAAATTCAAAAAACATGCAGTAAACTGGCAATTTCCGTTTTCTCCACTTAAATATAGTCTCCCATATTTGTTTGGAGCCATTTGATAAAAGAATTATGTGCCCACGCCAATTGCCAACTTCACCTTTACCACTACGAAATTCATTGCTCATTAAAACAACCGATGAATCTCCAACAATATGGGACAAAACTGCTGCTCGTATTTCTGCAAGGTCAGATTTAATGAATTTATTTAGAGGATCAGAATCAATGTTATCTTCAAGACCATCACCATCTGTGTCCTTATTAAGGGCATTTGTAAGAAGCAAGGCTTCGTTGAAATCAGTGAGACCATCTTTATCCATATCTGATGTGAGGTTAAGGTTCATTTTTACATGAATGAGACATGATTCCGGTAATGTATATCTCGTCCATGCCCAGTCATTGTTTAATGCCATGGGGTATTTCATTAAATTAGGCATATCAAATTCCATTGGTGTCAGACTTTCAGCCACCATATTCTTTGACCTTTGGTGCAGGTCATCAAGTATTTCTATTGAACGCTTGAATTCAATTTCGCGGTCCTCATTAGCATATGCGATTCCTTTTTTGGCAATATGAGGACTATTATACTGGAGAATATCCTGCGCATCAGTTAGAGTAAACATGAAGTTCATTCTGATGGGGACAATTATTGTTGCCACCAATATTGCCAGACATCCTAATATTATGCTGATAATTTTTCCATTGCTTTTGTAAAGCAACAAACATAATATTCCTAAAATTTCTGGGATAACAAGGAATACTGTTACCAATGTTACAACAACCATTCCTTGACTCATATTCAGTCCGGCATGGGAACCTATGATTATTTTTATGATATAAGGTATAGCCGAACATATCAAAAAAACTAATACAGCCCCGGGAATCATTGCTTTTAGTGATCTATCCAAGAGTCTATTTAATAACATAGTTAGCAAGGCTGTCAGCAAAGCAACGAAGAGTAGATATATCCCCGGATTCACTGCTTCAGTATTGGTAACATGCAGGAAAATAAAAAGTGCCAAAAGAGGAAGAATGGTACTCATTTTGCCTTTTTTTAACAGTAGTCTCTTCCAATCTGATCGCATGTTAGTTACTTTCTTTTGCCTTCTTTAATATATCATCTATGAATTCTGCTTTAGCTTTTGTATACTTCTCTCTATCATTGCCACAAACTAACAATAGATTCTTTTTTAATTCAGCATATTCTTTGGCCTCTTTTTCATGCTCACGCAAATAGTCACGAAAAAGTATATGGTTTTGATATTCTTGATTTGATATATCATACATATGAATATGACATTTCACTATATCAGAATCTGTTCTAAAAAAATGCCGCTTTTTTATACCGTATTCGCCAAGAAACAAATAGCCCATAGTTTTAAGGGGTTCAAGACATTTGAAACCAATGTCAAATTCCTGTAAACCAATCGCAATATCGATTATTGGTTTTGCATACATATTTTTGATTGAAGTACTGCCAATGTGTTCTACAGTTAACACATACCGACCAATGTTTTTCATGATTTTCTGTTTTTCTCTGTCAAAAAACAAGTCCCACTCCGCGCTGTAAGGTACTAATTGTAATAATCCCCTTTTTAAACCTATTAGCATGCATTTATCCAAAATAATAACATATTAATTATCCATTATAACTGAATCTTCCCCTTAGCAATTTCTTGTAATGATTCTACAAAAAATTCATGCTCACGCTGCAAGACCCGTTGGCTTAATGTTTCGACCGTATCATCTTCCAATACAGGTATTTCACACTGAGCGATTATCGGACCATGATCATATTCTGCATCAACAATATGTATCGTAACACCAGTGACCTTATCACAAGAGGCTAACACAGCTTCATGGACATACTTACCATACATACCTTTACCACCATACTTAGGCAGAAGAGCAGGGTGAATATTTAATATCCGTCCTTCATAAGCAGCGAGGGTCTTTGGACCAATTTTCTTCATGTATCCAGCAAGTATAATGACACTAACATGATTAGATTTCAGAGCGTTTAATATTGCCTTATCAAGTTCATCGAATTCTGGATGAGTTTTCCCGCTGAGGTGATAAAAAAGAATCCCCTCTTTTCTGGCTCTTAGGATGGCGCCTGCTTTTGAGTTATTACTGATAACTACGCATGGTTTCGCATTTAGCTGGCCATTTTTGCAAGCATCAATTATTGCCTGCATATTAGTACCTTCATGTGATGCGAAGAATCCTAAGTTTAATTTTGTCATACTCTCTTCCAATCTAATCGCATGCTAATCCTTACGATGTGCCCATTCTTTCTGTAATAGAGAAAATTTCCAAAAATCATGGTATTTCCCTCTGCAATATCTTAATTCCCGCAAGGTTCCTTCTTTCTTGAAACCACATTTCTCCAAAACTCGCGCTGAAGCATTATTACCAACCATTGCTGTGGCTTCAACGCTGTTTACACCAACTTTAGTGAATACCAATTCCAAAATCCATTTAAGAACTTGTGTGGTTATTCCCTTATTCCAATATTCCTTTGCCAAAATAAAACCAACTTCTGTTCTGGAATTATGTGGGTCAATCCACATTAAACCATAGAAACCTATTACCCGATCGGTCTTTTTATCAACTATTGCCCAATTTATACCATATTTTTTATTGAATTTGATGCTGCTGGCTTCAATCAGTTTTGTGATTTGGTCAAATGAATTTAGTTCAAAGCTCGTTAATTCAGTAACGTCAGGATCGGATAAGCATTTGTATAGGTCGTCGGCATCGTTTTTCCGGAAAGCTCGCAGTCTATACCCTTCAAAATCAAATTCCGGAAAAGTATCGAAAAAGCGTTTCCAATCTGATTGCATGTTAGTTACATCCCTCCTACCCCCCATCCTTTCTAAAATCTCATTGTGATTAACTGAAGTTTAATAGATGGGGAGTGTCGTTGACTACCACTATCAAGGGATTCGTTTTCCTCTGGTGAATTCATCATAGGAACTACACTGTTCTCTGATATGTTATGGTTGTATCCAATAATAGAACCAGCAATAGATAATGTTGCTGCTAAGCCAATTCCACAGTATGTAAGTATATCAGCATCACTATTGTCTTGGCCTGCTTCCACTCCACCTAGAGCCCATGCCATGCCAACCAGCACACCAGCACCTAAACCAGTCCCAATAGTAGACCCGACGAGAGATTTTGTGAACGATCCATTTGGTTCCATCACAAGATTTCCGACAATTGTTGTGCCACCTGCTATTCCAAGTGGAGTACATACAGACATACTCATACCACCCCAAAAGACAATATCGCCAAAAAGTAAACAAGCAATTCCAAATCCAGCAGCACCCCCCATAAGACCACCGAGTGATTCCAACATTACTTTTTCGGAGGTTACCCTACTTGCATCTGTTTGAAGACCCTGCATTTGGATTGTATCATTGAGTGTAAAATTAGGTATTCCTCCGTTATTGAAAAAATAGTACTTGTTAGATGCAACTAAGGTGGGTTTCAATAATTCATAACGCCAATCAAGGCTAATTACAAGATGTTGTTTCTTGAACAAACATTCATCCGGCTGGCTGCCAAAGCCGAGTCCATATAAAAGTATTAAACAAACCAAAAACCAGAATTTGTACATACCGCCTCCCTTGGTGTAGATTTTATACACTTAAGGCTTTTGAATTGTAATGAATATCTGACATTCGTCAAGACCCAAAACCTAACCCAAATGGAAACAAAATCACAAGACAATACCATTCTAATATGAAAGCCGAATGAATCCAGGTGCATTATTACAGACCGGATTATGAATCCGCTGTCCTAGAGTAAATCCCCATACAATATCGGCATATTTTTCCATTCAATTGTTTTTGTGCCATACCTGTGCCTGTTTATCGTCTATGATCTCTTAGTGGACTAGAACTCTTCGATATCCTAATAATAGAACATCCAGTAACAGCGTAAGTATTAAGCAAATGTACTATATCTTTCTTGTATCCAGATTTAGGGGTAAGGATAGACTAAGTGATGTTTTTAATTATATGCGCAATTTTTCTTTTTAATTTCGGAATATCCTTTTGAGTGACATTCCAGGTAAGATGTAGATCAACTCCAAAATACTCATGGGTTAGGATATCTCTCATCCCAGCAATCTTTTTCCAGGGTATACTTGGATATTTATTTTTGACAGACTTGGGAATATTCTTGGAGGCCTCGCCGATTATTTCGATTCGGCGAATTACAGCATCTTGAGTCTTAGTATTTTCTAGAAATTATCTTTTTGTGCTTTTGCTTGTATATTTTTCAATAAGTTCAATGCAGTCCATGATATGCTTTAGAAAAATCAGCGGGTCTTTTTTCACAGAATGACTTTTTGATTATTTAATATACTCTCCTTGAGCAGAGGGTGTATAGAATTAAAGGTCAAAACATCCACTTTTCGACCAAGTTTTAGCTCAAGTTCATCTTTAAGCTCTGCCAGATCAAGAAGACTCGCAGATTTAGGCATTTTCACTAGTACATCAATATCGCTTCTTGAATTTAGTTTCCCACTGACTACAGAACCAAAAAGTGATGCTTTCGAAATCCTATGCCGAATGAGTATCGGTAGTACTCTTTTCTTTATTCTCTTAACCGTCATAACTTTATTCTATCCATTAACATAATCTTGTCAATATGATTGAATAATTAATAAATATATTAACGCCTCCTGGATTATGAATCAAATAACTTCTTAACCCCACCCTAGGAGTCTTGTGACAAGCCATTTTCATTATATCCCGATATCACGAAGGTTTTGTGATTTCTTTGATAACATGAAATCTTATCAAAACCGGTTTACATAATAATACATGTAAGTGAAAACCTCACATAAATACGGGATTTATCTAATATTTTTGCTTTATTTTTAGTTCTTGGAAAGGTCTGTTTTGCGTGCAATTTGCGTGCAATTTGCGTGCAACTATTTAATGGTCGATTTTGGAAGGATTAATATATAGTGGATCGCTCGACCAACGCCCTCAGACTTGATCAATTTCATCTCTCGCATCTGCTCAAGGTCATAATTTGCCGTCCGCAATGAAACTTTTAACATTTTCGCGTACTCAGCACGAGTAATAGTGTTCTTTTGAATCAAATACTTCAATGCTTTTTTCTGTCGTTGATTCAAGTTCAGTTTTGCTGTCTTTTCGAGGAGAACTTCCTTTTGAATAATCTTCTCGCCTTTTGCTTTCACTTCAATCATTTGTGCTTTTAATCCAATGACGAAATATTCGATCCAGTTGGTCATATCCATATTAGTCTTACGTACGCTTTGTAAGGCAGCATAATAAGCTGGACGATCTTTATCATAATATCCGGAAAGTATAAAAAGACGTTTAAAATCATAACCGGTTTTATACAATACAAGGGTTGAAAGTAACCTTCCAGTCCTGCCATTGCCGTCAAGAAAAGGATGGATGTGTTCAAACTGGAATTGCGTAATACCGGCAACGATTACTGGTGAAATCGCAGCTACATTATTGTTTATCCAATCAACCAACTCCTTCATTAGAATCGGTACATCGATTGCTGGTGGAGGCGTATAGATGATCTCATTGGTCAATGAGTTTACGATGTAGTTTTGCACACGGCGAAAATTTCCAGGATCGGCATCGTTTCCCCTAACATCTTTGACCAATATCTTATGAATATCTCGTATTAGACTTTCGGTTATCGGACTATCAACACCCATATATTTCGATACATAATCGAGGGCCAACCGGTAATTTTTTAATTCCATCTTGACATCCCGAGATACTCCCGGTACTTTCTTACCGGCAAAGATCTTTTTAGCCTGCTCAAGGGTTATACCAGTGCCCTCAATGTGCGTTGAATGATGCGACTCTTCACGCAATGCCTCTTCTTGCATTTGGGAAAACCACGATTCTTTTATTTTAATCGCATCGAGAAATCCGCGGACGCGTTCAATTTCAACCAATCCATTATTGATCTTTGAATTCAATGAAAAAAGTGGCTTGAATGTCATATACATATATACCATTTTTTCTTGAAAAGTCAACAACTGAAGAATAGCACATCATAAAAAAGATATATCACTGCTTAAAGACGGAGTGGGAGCAGACCTGGTTTAAGATAGTATAATAATATGGAAACTAATATGTAATGAGGTAGTAGTCTACTCAACAGCCCCTGTCTCTAGTACATCAACAAGAGAAAAAAATGCTGTATATTATTCCCAATATTACAATTACTATGGGTTTATTTTACCTTAACAAGCTTTCCTTTGCCAGTTAATTGACCATCTGAACATATCGTCAGAAAATAAACTCCGGCTGGAAGTCCACGAATGATTGCATTAGACAACCATAAGGTTGTGGCAGAACATGATAAGGTTTGACAACAAACATTTGCTCCACTGATGTCATGTAATGCTATTGTGAATGGATTGGTCTGTACGTTGGTAAAGCGTATACCTATTGAATTGCTGAAAAGTGGTGTGATAATAGTGAAACCTTGATGAACGAGTCGTCGATTGTCTTCTGCAATGCCCGGGTTCCCATCAGGGTTACGCTTGTAATAGATCTCGTCATTGCCTGCCCGTCCCTCTCTCCAGACAACATGAAGCATTGAATCAGCTGCTGCGATATGGGGGAACTGTGACCATGAACCGTCATTTGTTAAGCGTGTATCAGATGACCATGTTAACCCCTGATCAGTAGAGACTTTGTAGTATATCTCATAATTGCCGTCGCGGTTATCCCACCAGACGACATGGACGTTGGTCGCCGATGCGGCAACTGATGGTGATTCACTTGTTTCACTCGCATTGGTAAGGCGCGTGTCAGGACCCCAGGTCGAACCATAGTCCACTGAACGTTTATAGTACAATTCCCAATTACCGTCGCGTGCATCCTGCCATATGATATGAACCATGGAATCCTTGGTGACTGCACACGGCCCGAATGAAACTCCTGGATCATTAGTAATGCGTACATCCGGTTCCCAGGTCAGTCCTTGATCATTAGACCGTTTATAATAGATCTCATACGCACCGCCGTCGCGATTGTCAAACCAAAGGACATGGAGTATTGAACCGTTTACTGCTATACAAGGTGTTTCAGAACTCCCCGAGGATTGGGTTAAGTTTGTATCCGGTCCCCAGGTTATTCCCTGATCAGGGGAACGTTTGTAGAAAATTTCGTAATTACCGTCCCTGGTTTCCCGCCAGACAACGTGCAGATTCTGGTTGGTGAACGCGATCGATTGGTACCAGGAAATCGCCGGGTCATACGTGAGTCGAGTGTCTGCACTCCATGTTACACCAGCATCAGTCGATCGTTTATAGTATATCTCAAAATTATTCATACCGGCTCTGGTATCAAACCAGGCGACATGTATGATCGTGTCTTGTAGTAATATTGACGGTAAACCTGATATTGCTGGATCATCAGTAAGTCTCACATCTGGTTCCCAATTAGCGCCTGCATCGAGTGATCGCTTGAAATATATCTCCGAGTTCCCATCCCGGGTATCAGTCCACACAATATAGACCGAATCATAACGAGCTGCAATTGACCATGTATTACTACTTCCGGTTACAGATGACCCATCGTCATAGGTTAAGCGTACATCAGGCTCCCATTGAGCGAACCCGATCGTTGTAATAAGCGCACAAATCAATGATAAAAAAAGGATTTTTCGTTCCATAGTTCCCTCCATTATCGGACTTTTACCACGCGCAATGGTGTATAATCACCAGACTTTGGAACGATGAAATACACACCAGCAGGTAAATAAGTTCCAACTTCTTTCCCTGAATAACTACCAACATACACGCCAGCGATATCATACACAAAGTATATTTCTTGTTCACATCCAGAGATCGTGGTGTAATGTGAAAATGGATTGGGGTATACACTGGGTTTGATCGATACTTCATGCATTCTTCGTTCCCGGATACTTGAAATACCCTGGGGGTCGGTCTTGATGAGTAAAAAGTCATCACTGCCCCCATATTGCCATGTTATCCCAGCAATTATGTAGCCTTCATCATTTGCCTGCTGGACATCAGTTCCATTCGCAGCACCATAGATCGATGCTTTTGTCCTGGTCCATAGTGTATCACCAAGACTATCAGTCTTAAGAAGCCATGCAAAACAGTATTCAGGATCAGGGTCTGTTCGAGTACCACCGATTATAATATAACCACCATCACTTGTGTGGCGTATGGCTCGGCCCCAATCTGGATATGACCCTCCATAGGTTTTTGTCCAAACAACATTGCCGAGAGAATCGGTTCTTACTATGTAAAGATCACCGCTCCCCGCGCCGTATGATGTCGTGCTACCCACAAAAATATAGCCCTTGTCTTGGGTTTGTAAGATTCCTTGCACATCTTCACTGCTTGACCCACCATAACGCTTCGTCCATAAAGTATCTCCTTGATCATCCGTTCGTATTATATATATCTGTTGTCCAAGACCAGTTTCATAAGTCGTTCCACCTACAATATATCCATTGTCCTCGGTTTGATAGACAGATTCCCCAGTTTCATAGTATGATGTACCGTATGTTTTTGTCCACAGAGTGTCCCCCACAGAGTCTATTTTTATTAAGTATACGTCATGCAAACCTGCGCCGTATGATTCGGTTGAGCCCACCAGGATATAGCCGCCGTCGGTTGTCGAACGCACCTCATGACCAACATCATTGGTGTATCCTGTACTATTTGTATCCCCGTAAACTCTTGACCAGAGGCTATCACCCAATTCGTTGATCTTAATGAGATAGACATCATGCGGTCCGGTTTGAAGGGTCGAATCAGTTGCACCCAAAAGAAGATACCCGTTATCATGGGCTTGAGCAATTGACCAGCAGTAGTCATTATATTGTGAACCATAATTATTTATCCAAACCGTATCTCCATACATATCGGTCTTTACTACATACATCTCATAGCATTTTTGCGGGTAAGAAGCGCTTAAACCAGCAACAACATACCCTCCATCTGGTGTGAGTGAAACTGAAAAAGCCTGGTCCCGACCACTTCCACCAAATATCCGCTCCCACTTCTGCTGAGCTGATGCTAATACGATCAAACAAGCAACGAGGATGATGATTCTTGTTGCAGACTTCATATATCCTCCTTATTACTATAAATTATATAGAAAGACCATAACAAAAGCATAACAGAATTGGGAAGGACCTACACTGTCTTCTTGATGTCCTTCTTTAACAGTGTTTGAAATAAACGTTGGGTTTCCTGTGTTGGTGTGCACTTGACCTCATTACGAAGTGCTTTTTTCAGGGATTGATACACGATCCTTATTTCTGACATTCGATCCAGTTTCTTAAGACTTTTCATGCAAATACACGCAATTTCCTCGGATAAAGGTTCCATTGCAAGGTATTGTTTGCAATAGCCAATACAAGCATGATAATCGTTTTGAACCGATATTATCTGTATGATCTTTTGCAGAGCATTAAGCTTGCGTGCACGAAGCATCGATCGTTGTGAATCGACCCAATGATCATAGATATCTGGAAGAAAATCTGCTTGCGTGATATCGATCGCTTTTTTAAGCGCGGTCTTTGTTTCATCATCTGAATGAGCGATGTCGGCCAGTTTCGTAAGACGGTCAAACTCGTCCAGGTCGCTCTCAATCGTGATATTGGGGAGCAAAACATACCGTCCTTGTCTGGAAGTGAATATCAGTTCTTTAGTCACCCCTTTTATGCACGCTATTCTAATAGTACGTCGCATACGATACGCAGTTGTCCGAAGGTTCTCCTGAGCTTTTTTCTTGCTCAATCTTGACCAGAGGGCATCAAGTACTTGGCCACGTGACAATCCTTTTGTTCGATGGACCACCAGGAAGGCAAACAGAGATTTGGTTTTTTCAGTTGGCCAGTTCAGTACGATGTTCTGGTCTTCACTATCTTCAATACGCATTCTCCCAAAAAGTTTCACGCATAGGGCTGGATGCTCTGCAGCACAATATACGTGATATTTATCCAGATAAGAGCTATATTTAGGCAATTGTCGAATATATTTCACCAGGTCTGGTTGGTGTCGTAATTCCATTGAAAGGATCCCATGACAACCCTTTTTTTGTGCTAATTTGATCAGCAAATCGATCATTTGGACAGATTCCTTTTTTTGTTTATGTGTTAATGATATCAGTGTATTGACGAGTAGCGCGTACAACTCTCCAAGATGCCAGTTCATTAGACGCGCTTGCCGCTGACACATGGCAATGGTCTTTCGCGCCTTGGAATATTTACCAAGTTCGACCTCAAGGAGAGCCCAGTCAGCAAGTAAGAAGGTTGCATGCGCTGATTCTCCAGGACCAAGACCACTGAGCAATCCTCTCGCTTGCTTGATCGACTGCAGGCTCTTTGGTATGTCTCCTTGTAGTCGCTGCAAAGTACCTATATTGCGCAAGACCGAAGATTCCATACGCTTCCATCGCAGCATTTGGAACACTTTACGGGCTTCTTCAAGGTGTTTTCGGGCAATATTCCATTGTTGCTTATGCATATGGAGGAGACCGAAGCAGTGGTTTAGGATGCCGAAAGAAACCCTGTCTTCATAAGGGCGACATATTTTCCAGCCCTTTTCCAGACAAGACTCAGCCCAGTTAAGATCCCCAAAATCCAGTGCAGCGCGTGCTGAATTCGCATATATAACACCGACTTTGTAGTAGTAACGCTCGCCGAGTTGAGGTATCAGAGGTTTGCAGGTATTATACGCCCTCCGTATTTCTCCTTCTTGCAGAAAGATCGTTGCGAGATTCGATTCCAAAACGATTTTATTATAAAAAATATTAAGCTCCTCGGCGATTTTCTTTGCCTGCCGCAAATAGCTTTTTGCCTTGGTAAGATTGGAAAGATCTTGCCAGGCAAGTCCGAGAAGGTTGAGGATATGAAGTTTCATTTTCAATTCCGAGCCAGGACAGGTACGAAGTGCTTTTTTTAATATTTTAAGCGCCTCGTTATGCTTACCCTGCAACCAGTGAAGTAATGCCAATTCTGACAAACCATGAGCACACGTCGTCATATCATTCGACCTTCGGCTGACCTGTTCAGCAGTGCGATAGAGTTCTTTTGCTGCCTCATGATCACCAGCGTCTCTTTGCAGGGTTCCTTTAATAACCAATAACTGGGGTAATTTTTGCAGGACCCTTTGTGGTATTTCATACAAATACTTGCGTAATAATGTAGTATCGATCCCTCCGGAAATACGACCGGTAATATCTTCCTGGATAGACCGTAATATCATCTTACCTGCCTGTGGGTAATCCTTTGCCGATAAGTAGTGTTTTATGCTCAGCTCATAGTGATTACTCTTACGATAATATTGTGCCGCACGGATGTGTAATTGCCGGTATCCTTTGAACATCCTGAGACGTTGATTAAGGAATTTTCTAAATAGATGATGGAATTTATATCTCTGATCTTCAACTTCGTATAAAAACAGATGCCGATGTTCTAATGCTTTCAGTAATGTATGCGAATTTTTTCTACGCAGGATCATATTGCATGCATGTGGTGTCAGGATCTCAAGGACCGAGCTTTGTATCAAAAAATCCTGTATGTACTGGGGCTCATACGATAGAACTTCGCTGGCAAAGTAGTCAAATAATGGCTGATGAGCCTCAAGATAACCGTTCAGAGTATCTTTAATAGCCGTTCGGTGAAGCCCGGATGATTGAAGGATCAGTTGAATGCCGGTAACCCATCCCTCAGTGTACTGCACGATCCGCTGTAATTCAATATGGGGTAGCGATAAGCCGTATGTATCGGAAATGAGTTGCTTTATCTCCCTACTGTTGAAGCAGAGATCCTGATGTCCTAATTCGAAAACCCGCTGTTTTGATCGCCATTTTATCAATGCAGGGAATGATGGCAGAACACGGGACGCAATAATGATATGTAATTTGGTTGGAAGATGATCAATGAAGTAATGTAATGCCTCATGTACAACACTTGATGCAGTAATCGCATGGTAGTCATCCAGTATGATATAATAGTCTTTCTTGCATTTATCTTGTAGCTCATTGACCAAAGTACCCATTACCGTACCGATATTATTTTTTAATTCTTTATTATATGTTACTAGTTCCTTTGTTCTTTTTAAAAAATTCTGCTCGAGCTGGTCAAATCCAGCGATCAGATGAATGAGAAAAAGATCAAGACTACTGTCTTCTTCGCTGAGTGCATAAAAAACGTTAGTACATGCTATATTGTTGACCCATTGACTGAGGAGTGTGGTTTTACCATAGCCTGCGCCTGCAATAATAAATATGATCTCTTTATCCTTATTATTATTTAATAGTACTAACAGACGACTTCGCTCAATGATCTTACCCTTAGTTTCAGGGAGAATAATTTTCGTACGCAGGAACATAGCTGAGGGTGTCTGTATTTTCGTTATTTTGTATTTGCCCATTGGAATTCCAATAAATTATAGTTACTGGACTATTAGTGTCAAGAAATATGAGTTCTGTTTTGACATGTAAATAATTTGAAGATATAGTGATTTTGAAATCAATAGAATGTTTTCAACAGAGGTATAGTTACTTACAACAAACCCTTTTTCTTGTATTGTTTTATACGGTTGAGCAAGGTCTTGTAGGAAACTTTTAAACGTCGTGCCGCTTCTGATTTGTTGCCCTTTGTTTGCTGAAGCATTTTCTTTATCATCTCTGCTTCAGCTGCAGCACGACCGCACATAGCAGCTTGTTTCAAAGTCTTGACTTTATCTACCATAGGCATTGTTTCTCTGGTACTTGGCAAAAGGATATGTTCCGGCTTAACTACATCCTGGGCAAGAATGACTGCCCGTTCGATCGTATTTTCCAATTCACGAATATTGCCGGGCCAATGATACTTTTGTAGTTTAGCATGTGCTTTATCGGTGATTTTTTTGGTGGCACCTAATCGCTTGAGAGTATAATCAACGAGCAGTGGAATATCTTCGTTTCTTTCGCGCAAAGATGGTATCGAAATCGGGAATACACTCAAACGGTAGTAAAGGTCTTCACGAAATCTTTTTTCCTTTACAAGTTTGAGCAGATCTTTGTTGCTCGCTGCAATAACTCTAACATCCACGGTTATGGTAAATGTACCACCTAAACGCTCAAAGTTTTTTTCCTGTAGTACACGCAGGATCTTAGCCTGCAGGCTCAGATCAAGGTCTCCTATTTCGTCGAGGAATATCGTACCCTTATGGGCAAATTCGAATTTACCAATTTTTCGCGTCACTGCTCCGGTAAATGCACCTCTTTCAGACCCAAACAATTCGTTCTCAAGAAGCTCATGCGGTATGGCCGCGCAATTCAATGGAACAAAAGGATAATCCTTTCTTAACGATAGCATGTGACACGCACGCGCGAATAGTTCTTTGCCCGTACCGGAATCTCCTAAAAGCAGAACCGTAGTATCAGTCGGTGCAGCCTTTTTTAGTAATTCAGAGGTCTTTTTTATCGCTGAACTCTGGCCAATAATGACCGGTAAGCCATGTATTTTGTGGGATTCTTCTTTTAGGATTATATTTTCATAAAAGCACTGTCGCTCTTTGATCATACGTGTCAGCAGTTTGATAAGGTATTCAATCTCAAAAGGTTTAGTGAGAAAATCATAGGCACCGAGTTTGATCGCTTCAACAGCTTGTTCGATCGAACCAAAGGCGGTCATAATAATGAATCTTGTATCGCTATCGAATTTCTTCAGCTCGCGCAGTAGATCAACACCATTTATGTCGGGAAGTCGAAGGTCGATCAAAGCAATACTGAATTGTTCTTTTTTGAATATCCGTATTGCTTCACGACCTTTTCCCACAAGTGCTGATGATATACCAGCATCCTCAAGACTGCTGCGCAACATCTCACCAAAACTTGCTTTGTCTTCGATGATTAAAACATCGGCCACAGGTTGTTTTACCCCTCACCTTTTTCCTCTCCCCCAAGGGGAGAGGAAACAAAAGATTGCTGCGTCCCTGCATTCCTCGCAATGACAAAAGAAATCATGAGTTATTCGGTTTTATCGACGTTGAATTTTTTCACCATCTCTTTGAGTCGGGTCGATACAATAACAAGTTCTTGACTTGTTGCGGTGAATTCCTGAGCGGCAGCGGATTGTTCCTGAATCGACGCAAGAATCTGCTCGGCCGCAGCGGAATTATCCCTTGATATACTGTGTGACCCTTCAACTTGCTTGATAATATTAGTTATCTCTTCTTCTTCTTTAGCGATCATTTCGTTAATATTTTTGATCGCGGAATTGAGTTCAATTACATTATTTGAGATGACTTTCATAGCATCAGCCGTTGATTTTACCACGATGCTTCCGTCACTGATCGCGGTGTTAACTTCTTCTGTGCTTTCGGTAACGGTTTTTATTGACGCCATCATCTCTTTAATGATCCGACCTATTTCTGAAGCTGATTCTTGCGAGCTATCCGCAAGCTTCTTTATTTCATCGGCAACGATAGAAAACCCGCGACCGTATTCACCGGCGCGTGCTGCTTCAATAGAAGCGTTTAAAGATAATATATTGATTTTCTCAGCTATGGCGTCTATGGTATTAACTATCTTATTGATTGCGAGTGAAATTTCCTGGACTTTTGTCATAAGTGTTGTCAGATAATCGTACCTCTTCCCTATCAATTCAATATTGTTGATAATTACTTCACTCTGACCAATAGCACTGGATGCGCTGTCTGAAACTCCAAATGAAAATTCTTCGATTTTCTTCACGTTACTGACAACTTCGAAACTAACTTCGCTAAGATTCTTTCCGATTGTTATCGTCCTATCGAGTTCATTGTATTGCTCATTGATCCCCTCGGTCATCTTCTGAGTAGTATGGACTATCTCTGATGAAGCACCGGCCATCTCATCCGCGGTTGATGCTATCTGCTGACTCATATCAATAAGACTGTCGACTATGTTCTTGACCAACCTTATCAATTCTGCTTCAGATTGAATTATGCGATTATAGCTTCTGGCAAGAAAGGAAA
Organism: bacterium; assembly: GCA_049647165.1. GTDB lineage: Bacteria > Hydrothermota > Tepidihabitantia > SM23-42 > SM23-42 > JAUVZL01. The sequence goes on along the minus strand of JBARXB010000003.1, from coordinate 111,585 downwards.
GTTCGTCAGTTTCATTATCCGTTATCTCTACAGTAAGATCACCTTGTTCAGCCTTAGTGGCGGCAACACGCATCGCCCTTATCCTCTGCAAGATTTTGTCGAAATCAGAAACCAGAAGCAGACCAATAAAGGTCAATAGAACAAGCTTCAATATCTCCAGGTTGATATCTAACCACGGGTACTGTGATCGGGTCATAAGTATCATAACAAGGTAAGATAGATCGACCATAACGATGGCGAAAAGCCCGTTCTTTCTGCCCAGGAATACAGCCGGGTGAATAATAATGTAAAAGAATATAAGGAAAAAAGGAACCCGGATAACCGGATCGATATAACCGAGCGCAATGCTAAGAAGCAATGCTGTAACCGCGGTTATTAAAAAAGGCATGGCTGGAGAATAAATATTCTTTTTTAATAATGAGTACAGTACAAAACCAAAAATAAAAACGGCCAATGCAATTATTGGAATTATCGCAGGCATCACCAGAAATTTAAATATGTGTCCTAAAATGAAAATTATCTCAAGAAGAAAACAGAACGCCATTGTTGAAATAGAACCTTTTAAAGAGAAATCCCTCCCCTTTATCCTCTCTTCTTCCTTTATAATATCCATCAAGACCTCCCGATAATTTCTTTTGTCTTCTTCATAGCACAAAATTCACCACACATTGTACAGGTTAACTCCGACTTTGAACGCGATCGTTTAAATATTTTCTTTGCTTTTTCTTTATCGATCAATAAATTCAGCATTTTTTGCCAATCGAGCGCGTACCTCGCTTTTGATAAAGCGAGATCGATATCTTTTGCACGACCGACACCTTTGCCAATATCGGCAGCATGAGCGGCAAGTTTTGAAGCTATCACACCATCCTTGACTTCCTCAACATTGGGCAACCCGAGATGTTCAGATGGCGTCACATAGCATAGATAATCAGCACCAAAATATGCTGCCATAGCACCACCGATTGCTGCAACAATATGGTCATAGCCTGCACCGATATCGGTAACCAGAGGCCCCAAGACATAAAACGGGGCTCCATTACAGATATTTTTTTCCAATCGGACATTTGCTTCTATTTCATTGATAGGCACATGTCCGGGTCCTTCGACCATCACCGGAATACCTTCATCTCTTGCCCGTCTTACTAATTCACCGATCACGATAAGTTCCCGCACCTGATATCTGTCAGTCGCATCAGCGATAGCACCTGGTCTAAGACCGTCACCGAGGCTCAATGTTGCTCTATACTTCTTAGCGAGTTCGAGAAGACGGTCATAGTATTCGTAGAAAGGGTTCTCTTTTTTATTGTAAGCCATCCACTCCACCATCATCGAACCGCCACGGCTCACAACACCACAAACCCTCTTCTTTTTCCGTAATCCCTTGATGCTCTCACGCGTCACACCGCAATGGATAGTGATAAAATCAATACCGTCATCAAGGTGTTTTTCAATAATATCAAACATTTCATCAGGTGAAGACTTCAGAAATGGTTTTCCACGTTTTCGGGATTCAATGGCAACCTGGTAAATAGGTACTGAACCAACCGGGATCATAGAAGCTTTGATTATTGAACGTCTAATACGGTCTATATCTCCACCAGTGGAAAGGTCCATAACAGTATCTGCACCAGCATTTATGCATGTCGACAATTTTTTTAATTCCAGCTTCAGATCAGCTACATCCGGAGATGTCCCGATATTGGCATTGATCTTAGTACTCAATCCTTTGCCGATCGCAACCGGTGTTATATGGTGTTTGCGATTTTTGAGAAGTACGATATTACCTTGAGCAACACCGCGTTTAAGAAACTGGATAGAAACGCCTTCTCTTTTAGCAGCTGATTGGTACAGCGATGGCATTATACTTTCTCCACAGACACACCAACCGATGTTTTAGGTACTGCGACCGATACAAATTTAAGAATAAAAGACATCGCTCTTTCTTCATTTGGCGCTTCAAATATTAAAAGAAAATCCGGTTTACCAAATAGGGTAAGGAATTCCCTAATCTCAATATCCTCTGGTATTTCGAGGGTTTTAATAATTTTTCGCAATTCATCAACCTTACCAGGAATGACATCAAGTGTGGTAACAAAAATCATAAACCTCCTTATTACGATATTATAATCTAAAATGAATACTTGTCAATTGCTGGATTCTTTAATCAGAAAAGTCATTGAGTAATTAAGTTACTGAGTCATTTGTGAATCTACAGCGCAGCGTGTCTTCGGAGCGAGGCGACATGTCTCCAGCCTGCCCTGTTAAACAAAGTTTAACAGGGCGCAGCGTGTTACTCTGTTACTCTATACACCTCGTCGTTTTCGTGTACAGAATTTTCTACTTTTAACCCCACCTCATCGCCCTTTTTTGCAGTTTCAATCGATTCGTGCTCAACTTGCATAGAACCGATTACCTGGGTAAAATCGGTATGCTTGCCTTTTATGTGGATTGAATCACCGACTTTGACCTCATTATCTGTAATTTTGAAAACGGCTACATTTATTTTACCAAAATAATGGGTTATTATACCGACTAATTTCTCCATTATACCCCCTTTTTTCCTTTTCTAACCTCCAAACCCAAACCAATCTTCTATCTTGAATTCTATACTTTAATCCCTCTTTCAATGAACATATGTCTTTTGATCTTCTGGGTAGTGGTTTTTGGGAACTCCTCCTCTCTGACTTCAAACTGGGTAATCCGCTTATAAGCTGGCAGACCTTCATTTACTTCATGTACGACATCCTTGAAGATTGCTTCAACATCCTCTTGTTTAAACGTGATTTCGCTTGAAATACTGTATTCTTCGAGCAATTCATAGTCAGGGAATATGAGTGCACAAATCGATTCTTTTTTAGTTTTTGCATCGATCCTGGGCACAACAAGAACCTCTTTTACCCACTGACTTTTTATTATTTTTTCTTCCAATTCCTCAGGGTAAATATTCTTTCCTGTTTGGGTGACAATAAGGCTTTTCATTCTTCCTGTTATATAAAGATAACCCTCCTCATCCATAAACCCTAAATCACCGGTATATAACCAACCATCTTTAATTATTTCATTTGTTGCTTTTTCATTCTTATAGTATCCAAGCATGACGTTTGGGCCGCGTACAATGATTTCACCAATACCATCTTTCCCAGGTTTATCGATCTTGACTTCGACATCAGGGATCGGTACGCCGACAGATGCAGGTTTGGGTTTTTCAAGAGGGCTTACCGAGATAACTGGTGCAGTTTCGGTCAAACCATATCCTTGAATGATAGGAATCGCAAAAAGTTCTAACCCACGGGCCACCTTTTCAGTAAGAGCTGCGCCTCCAGCAGCGGCAATACGTAAATTCCCAAGACCCATTTCATTCCGGACCTTTGTAAATAACGGTTTACGCAGAAACCTGAAAACTGAACCAATACCACTTATTGCATTGAACATTATTTTTGTAGGAATAGGCGCTGCAGCAACCTTTCTGTGAACTGCAGCAAGGAATTTCTCAAAAAGCAGCGGTACTGCTATAAGACACGAAACATTGGCTTCTTTCATAGTGGCAAGTATATCTTTTGGTTTCAAACTTGATGGATAGTAAATGGCTGCTCCCTGATACAGTGGGTATATAAAACCAGCCGTTCCTTCAAAAGTATGGTGCATGGGGATTATTGAAACCAGTGTGTCGTTTTCATTGATCTTGATAATCTTGTCAACGGATTCCAGGTTACTTATGATATTCTTATGACTCAACATAACCGCTTTTGAAGTGCCAGTTGTCCCTGACGTAAAAATAAGCACCGCCAATGAATCAGGATCGATATCGTCAACCGGGATTTCCCTTGTTGGTTTAAGATCCTTTATCTTATCCATCTGGATTATATATTCAAAATCATTCAACTCCGGTTTCACCGCTTCAATATTATCAACATAATTCTCTGAAGCTATAACACCCTTTGCTTCACTGCTCCGTAGGATATGAAGTATTTCTGCAGTTGAAAGCATGCGGTCGATCGGCACAACGACCAGACCAGCCCTCACGATCGCTAAATATCCGATCGCCCATTCTGGACGGTTCTCACCAAAAACGGCAAGTTTATCTCCCCTTTTCAAACCTTGTTCAATCAAGTAGTTCTTGAGCTTTATCACTTCAGCTTTGAGTTGAGTATACGTATATGTTATGTCACCCTTTTTAAGAGCTAATTTGTCGGGGAATTTGTTCACCGCAAATTCAAAAATTTCACCTAACGTCTTCGTTTTCCTATCCATTTTTACACCTCAATTGGATTATATTAGCCTTCCCTTTTTCGATCAAAATAGTAACCAGTTCATCAGCTGAATATTTATCTCTCAACATAAAAAACTCAATCAGCATAGGAAGATTAACACCACTAATGATATGCAAATCCCTTTTTCCTTTCAATAGATTATAACAACTGATCGTACAACTGCCCCCTGGTAAATCAATAAAGATAATTGTTCTATCAACATCATTTTTGAGTATAGCACCATTTATTGCATCAACAATTGAATCACATGATAATCCTCGATTGGATATTACCTCGACTTCTGACTGCTCACCGACGATCTGTTCAGCAGTCTTCAACATGGCTTCAGCAAAATCACCATGGCCAATAATAATACCTCTAAGCATAATCGATTATTCTATCTCCTCGTCATAATGAGACGTTGGTGCCTCCATTTGCGCCAAGATTCTCTTTAATTCCTTGTTGTATTCTTCAGCAGGATGAATACCCCTTAACCTGAGTAAATGATTCATTGCAACAACCTCGGCGATCACCGACACGTTTTTACCGGGCGTAAGTGGTATTACGATACGCGGTATTTCAATATCCAACATTTTTTTGGTCTTTGCATTAATACCGACACGTTCGAAATCACCTTTCACCTCATCCCAGAGAACAAGTTCAAGAACAACCTCTACACGCTTGCGTAACCTTACTGATTTAACTCCGAAAATTCTAAAAATATCGACTAAACCAACACCCCTTACTTCGATATAGTGTCTAAGACGTGAACTTTTTTCAGCACCGGAACCAACGAGAATATCTCCTCTGCGTACTAATTTAACAAGGTCATCTGCGACAAATCGATGCCCTCGCTCTATTAAATCTAAAGCACATTCAGATTTACCGGTACCTGGTTTACCGATGAATAAAACACCTACACCATAGATATCAACAAGAGTACCCTGAACATATTTCACCGGGGCTAGTTTGTATTCTATATAGGTAGAAAGCTTGTGGATAAAAGGAGTGGTCGACATAGGTGTCCGCAGTATCGGAATCTTCCGGCGTTCTGCTTGCTCAATGAATTGCTTATCAAAATTCAATTTTTTGGCAACGATGATACAGGGCGTACCTAAACGCATTACTGCTGCAATACGACGATCCTTAAGTTCCTTCGCCAATGTTTTTAAGTATGATACCTCTGTTTTACCAATAATGACGACGCGTTCACTCAAAAAATACCCTGTATATCCAGCAAGCGCGAGACCAGGTCGGTAAACATCATAGGTCGAAATCTTTCTATCCTTTAAATATTCTTCTCCGACGATGATCTCGAGTGAAAACTCATCTTTCTTTTCTTTATAAAGTTTTTCAACTGTCAATTTATTCATTTTCGCTTTGTCTTTTGCGCTATGCGCTTTCTTTCCCTGAATTTTGCTTCATACTTCACAAGCTGACGTTCAATTTTCTTGAATGCTTCATTAATAGCAAGATAGATATCGTGGTTCTTGACTTTGCTTGTTATCACTGAGTGTTTCACTGACAAATTTAACTCAACGATACTATATGCTCTGTCTTTTTCCAGAATCAAATCACCATTCATTATATGATGCGAGAAGCGTTCCAGTTTCTCCACTTTCTTTTTTGCATATTCTTCCAGATTATCAGTGAGATGGAAATTCCTTGCTGCAATTTTTAATTCCATAAAACCTCCTTGTGTTTGGAGAAAATTTGTTGCTGGAAATACATAAAGCATTTAATTATAGTCATTATTCTCTTACTGTCAATGAACGTAAATTTCTCCTTAAGTTACCCTTAAAGAGATAGGATGCAACCGCTATCCCTGACGCTCCTGTGTTTAAAACGCTTCGATAATTATCAGAGTTAATACCGCCTATGCCAATAACAGGAATGTTAACCACCCGACATATCGCTTTCAGCCGCCGAAGTCCACAAACCTTTGCATCGGCTTTAGTACTGGTTTTGAATACCGAACCAACACCGAGATAGTCAGCACCATCTGTCTCAGCCTTTTTCGCTTCGGCGACATTATGTACAGATAGACCGATGATACCGGCGTCTCCCAGTGCATAACGAACAGCATCAATGGGCATATCGCTCTGACCTAAATGTACACCATCTGCACCACATGCAATAGCAATATCCAAACGATTATTAACAATAAACCGTATATCAGGAGTCTTCAACATTTTTCTGATCAAACGAGCATAGCTCATGAACTCCCTGTCACTCCGTGTCGTGACCCGAAGTTGGATCATTGTCGCGCCGTTTTTCCCAAGTATTTCTATCACCTGTTTAAGCTGATATTTCTTGACGTATGTATTGTCAAGCAATACGTAGATACTGGGGTCAAAGACCTTCTGGAAATGAAGTATTGCGGATTTCTCGATATCATAAATAAGAAATCTCACTTCCTTCATCTTTTTACTCAACTTTGGATAAACCGATTTCAGGATCTCTTCAAGTACTCTTGATGATTCTTTAGCGCGGGTGAAATTCGAAATCGCGACATCTGCCATATTTTTCTTAGAGATTGTATCGAAACCAATTCTTCTACCTGGATCGTGCTTGCTATCGCGAAATTGGATGAGCCTTGCCAGAGGTAAGGTTTTCTTAACCGATAGAAAATTACGTCTCAGATGTCTGACCATGGTGAGCAATGTTCTGTCCTTGATGGTGAATCTAATTATATCCTCAATTAATTTCAGGGATTCATTAAGACGGTTCAGGTTTGCATCCAAGATGCGCTCCCACTGCACCATTTATTATAACAAAACAAACCATTTATGTCAACAGTAAAAAAGCGTAGGGAGTAGTGAGTAATGCGTAAAGCGAAAAACAACGATATTAAAGATCGAGAAGTCTAGAATTTAAAACTGTTATTCATTTATCCGGCGTATTCCCAGCGAAGCGTGTCTACAGTGAAACGTGTATTCAATACAATGTAAATTCAGCGAGGCGTTTATTCAAAATCAGCGTGTTCTTCCAGGCTGTACCGTACTGCGCTCTTTGCGTGAATTTGTGTTGTATTTAGAAAAGGTATACCGAACTCATCTTTGGTAAGAATGAGTGGAAGTTCAGTACACCCGAGAATTACACCTTGTATTTGCTCTTCATCAATCATGCGTTCGATGATCCTGAGCAATTGTTTTTTTGTCTTGTCAATGATCCTATTGTGGATGATTTCACTGAGCAATTTTTCATTGATATATTCTTTTTCCGTTTCGTGGGGTGTAATGATCTCGATACTCTTTTTTGCAGAAACACGCTGGTAAAAATCAGAATCCATCGTCACCTTGGTGCCGAGCAATGCTATTTTCTTCAAATTAGCACGACTCGCGACCTTGCATGTTTCTTCGACGATGCTTATCAATGGTATCGGTGAAAGATTCTGTAAGTCTTCAAAGACAATATGTGGCGTGTTCGAGGCAATCAACGCGAAATCAGCACCGCATTGGTGGACTGCCTTTATGGCTTGAGCTAACCACCTTACGGTCTTATCAAAACTTTCTGCGGTCATTTTGCAGGCAAATTCACTCATATTAAGGCTATAAATTATAACTTCAGGATAGTTTCCATTGGTTTTCTCTCGATACTCATTTATAATTATCCGATAATAATCAATGGTTGCTTCAGGACCAAGTCCTCCGATAATACCGATGCGTCTCACTCCGCGTCCAATATTAAAACCATGGTAGATAGTCTATTGCATTTCATATTCTACACATTTTCATGCTTTCTTTTAGACAAATATATAATATCATTATGGCGTTTATAGCCCATCTTTTGAAATACTTCCATAGATGTTTTGTTCCAATCCTCAATTAAACAAGCTATTATCTCAATGCCCTTATCGTATAATTTTTTTTCAACCTCCTGGAGCAGACGCGCAGCAAGCCCCTTTCGACGATGTGTTGGAGCTACAGCGAGTCGATTGATCCATCCCTTACGCCCGTCATGTGTTCCAAAAATGGAGCCAGTCAATTTCCCATCGATTTCTGCTACAAGAAAGATCGCTGCAGTACCTACCAGTTCACGATCGATATTTTCCCTCTTATCGCGGCCTTCCGGTTTGTAAGGCAATTCCGCTTCATCCCATAGCCTAATAAGATCATCATAATCATCGATGCGTAAATCGCGGAGCTTGATCTCATGGCTTCCGTTGTCATGTATACTGGTTTTACCCCGATGGTTCGGCATGTACAGTAACCTCCACACCTTTGATACGTTCCTTAATGCATCGTTCTACTTCAGTAGCCTTTGCATGCGCGGCATCGAGGTGCATATCAGCACGTAATCTGATGTGGACGGTGACCTCTGTTACACCACCATAATCATGGACATGGATATGGTGGACATCAGTGACCCCACCACAGGACAGAGCGAGTTCCTTTATGCGCTTTGTAAACTGTGGTGAAGGAGCTTCACCAACAATAATACTCCCCGATTCAAAAATAATTGAAATGCCTGTATAAGCAATAAAAAGAGCAATAATGATCGCAACGACCCCATCAATATAATATAAACCAAACCGATACAGGATAAAACCGATTATAACAAGAATTGTAGAAATGGCATCAGTACTATGATGCCAGGCATCCGCTTTTAAAGCCGACGAGTCGATAAGTTTGCCAAGATTAAAAGCGATCATCGATAATATAATCTTGGCGATTATTGTTACTGCAAGAATAATAATTATCAACCAGCTGGATTTGACAGGCATAGGATTTTGGAACCTGTTAATACCGTTAATAAAAAATTCAATTCCGACAACTATAAGCATGCATGCAATAATGATCGCAACAACCCGCTCTACCCTACCATGGCCAAACGGATGTTCTCTGTCCGGAGGTTTGGCTGAAATGCCGAAACCTACGACGAGGATCAATGATGTTGCAGCATCGGATAATGAGTGTATCGCATCGGCAATAAGTGCTATACTATTAACTACCACGCCGAAGAAAAACTTAACACCAAAGATGATGAGATTAACTATAATACTCAGACCACCGGCAAAATACCCGTAATTTTTTCTGCGATCACCGCTATTAAGCCGGAAGATTGATATAATAATTTTTGTTAATTCACTCATAGAAGATTCATCTGATTATAGATTTTTTAGCCCCCTTGTCAATGCGCTACTTGACATATCCTTTGCTTACTGTACAATCTCCAAAGGAGGGTCTATGATACTACTAGTGTTTACTTTAATAACCGGCCCAGTAGGAGATTATATCGGCTATGATTATGACTATTCTATTGCTTATCAAGGCTATGATTCATTGTTTTCGATTATCGGCGACGATGGTGATACAACAGTATTTGATACGGTAACGATCATCGATACTCTAAATTACGGTGGATATCCGGCATACCTCAATCGCCACATTCGTGTTTCCGATATTTGGTCACGCAATGACACGCTCTTTTCATGGGAAGTTGGCGACACGCTCTTCACATACATCACACGCGATACAGTCTCACAGAGGACATATGTAACACCTTTTTACACTGGTTTACAATGGGATCTTGATATTGCTGGTGAAACATTGATCATTGATATCGACAATGATAGTATTTATGACACGTTGATCGTTCAAAGCGGTATTGCTGAAATCATAGATAGTGTCACGACAACTGTCCCGCTTGGAACCTTTGATGTCTTTAAAATATCATCCATTATGAACCTGACCGGATGGCAAAGTTTTTTTAACGATTCATGCCGTATCTGGATCCAAGATTGGCAATGGTTAGCTCCGCATACAGGTATAATAAGAGATTCCGTCGTAATCGTCGATACCGTACACCAGATCATATGGCTGGAACTCTTGCGTTTTATAATGTATTCTGAGGCGGTTGATTCGGGGTATACAACAATAGCCGAGTTTTATGACTATCCTGGAACTTCGATCCAGCCAGTTCTAAATGGTATCATGATCTCGGGTCGCGGTAATCATCTTATCGATATCTATGACATTAGCGGTCGCTGGGTTACGTCATATGATATCTATTGCGATGATAAATACAAACTGAAACCAAAACTTCTATCAGGAGTATATTTTGCGCAGGTGACAAATAACGAAGAACAAATATCGGTCAAATTTGTAGTTATTGATTAAATCTCAGGTCTTTTGCCCATAAATGAGCATATTTCAGACCACCGGCAGTATTGAACAAAACCACCTTCTCACTTTCCCTGATCCAATCCTGTTTGCGTAGATATTTGAAAGCAACAAGAGTCGCCGCGCCTTCTGGACAACAGAAAATACCTTCGGTCGCACCTATTTCCATTATCGCTTCCATCATTGCGTCGTCAGATACGGCAATAGCTGTGCCCTTACTCTCTTTGAGTGTTCTCAGAATTAAGAAATCGCCGATCGCAGCAGGTACACGCAAGCCATCGGCGATCGTTGCGGCGTCACGCCATGGCGTAGCCGAGTCTTTACCTGCATTAAATGCCTGCACGATCGGTGCACAACCTTTTGCCTGAACAGTAACCATACGCGGCAGTTTCGACTTTATCCACCCAAGATTCTTGAGTTCTTCAAACGCCTTCCACATACCAATGAGACCTGTACCGCCACCAGTTGGATAGATAATAACATCTGGTAAGTTCCAATCCAGTTGCTCAGCAAGTTCAAAACCCATAGTTTTTTTGCCTTCGATCCGGTATGGCTCTTTAAGCGTCGACATATCAAAGCGTCCATACTGTGCCATATCCTGTGCTGCTTGTTGACCGCAGTGCGTAATGTATCCATCTACAAGTTTTACTTTTGCTCCCCTGGCAATGCATTCAACGACAAATGTCTTGGATATGTCCTTTGGCAGATAGACATACGATTTCATGCCAGCAAGCGCCGCATACGCACTCATTGATACTGCAGCGTTACCGGCCGACGGTACGGAAAGTTCATCCAGACCTAATTCACGTGCGCGAGCAACGGCAACGGCCATCCCCCGGTCTTTGAATGAACCAGTTGGATTCTGACTTTCATCTTTAATATAAAGATTATTAAAATCCATAACCTCGCCGAGGCGTTGGGCATGAATTAATGGTGTATAACCTTCACCGAGCGAAAGGATGCTCTTGGTGCTTTCTAAAGGAAGCATTTCCTTATAACGCCAAAGGTTAGCTGGCCTTTTGGCCAGATCTTCACGCTTGACTGCCTTCCGTATTTTTTTAAGATCGTAAAGAACGACTAAAGGCTTACCGCAAACTGGACAAAGATTCCAGCGTCTCTCGGCTTCTAACTTATTACCGCATTTCGAACATTCTAAGTGATCAACGAAACCCATGGGTCATTGTACACACAATGGAGTGAATTGTCAATCATGCTCACTGGATTAAGACTACTTGATAATCACATTGAAACAATGTTTTTTGAATGGGTGAAAGGGTGTACCGGTGAAACGGAGAATACAGGATCATATAATTTACGTTCTGTGTTCCCATACTCCGATACACCGACACTCTAAAACTCCCCTGTCTATTTGTCTTTGATCTCTTCGAGCAATTGTAGAGCATCCGACCTGTCATCCAATACGTAGTCCGCGACATAGGTCGGTTCTTGTAGTTCCAGAACCTTTTTTAAGTACCATCTTGCCTGTTCGTATTCTTTTTTCTTGATTAAAACTTTCCCCATATCAACATAAAGCAGAGAATAATTGGAATCAATTGCAATTCCTTCATTGAGTGCCTCAAATGATTTATTTAAATTTCCGCCCAATAATCCCGGTAGCTCATAATATAACATTGCTTTCACGTCAAGAGCTCCGGTGTGTTGCGGATCGAGCTTCAATATTTTATCTAATTCTTTCTTTATCTCGGGGACCGATGCCAGTGAATTCAAAACACCCTTGGTCTGTCCTATCCTGCCGATATTAACGACATACCAGAAGTGCGCCCAAACCGCGTGATCATCGAGTTCAATCGCACTTTCCGCAAGGGTTTTGCCTTTTTTATAGAGCACAAGCTTCTCATCTTTGGTATTTGTTTCATCACCTAAAAGATAATGTACTTTCGCACACTCATGCAGAATTCTAACATTCTCAGGTTCCTGCTCGACCAGATTGGCGAAAATCTCAGCGCTCTTTGCAAGATTAGTGCTATTTAAGTGTCGTGTCTCATATAGATCGATAGCTACATCTACCAGCGAATCACTTGACTGTGCAAAAACCAATACTCCTGCAAGAACTAATATAGTTGCAGAATTTCTCAACATAAAACCTCCTTTTTTCCCAGCCCCTCGTTTTTTTAAAACACATATCTAAATCCTCACCCTAAACTCTCGTACCATAGGCATTGTTTTTCATCATCTACCCTCCAATTAAGAGGGGCTGGGTTAACGAATTCCCTTTCTTTTCCTACCAAGCATAGTTGCAATTGTGAAGTAATTTATAGCTTTCTGTTTCATCCGGTCATAGCGATAGAATATTACCGGCTTTTCGAGAACCTTTGTTTTGAAACTCTTTGTAGTATCGGTGATATATATTCCCTCTTTTCTTAACAACAGAAGACTTCGACCATCACCTCCAAAACCAAACTCATAACCTGCTTTGCTTGCTGTTTCAACTATTGTTTGATTCACTCTGTTAAAAGGATAAGATATGCTTCGGCATCCACCGATTTCCCGATCCAACACTCTTTTAGATTCGAATATTTCATACTCAACTTCTTGCTTGCTCATCTGTGTCAAATTTCGATGGCTCATGGTATGAGAACCGAATTCAATACCCCATTTTTTCATTTCAAGAATCTGGTTCCAGTTTAGATGACGAACTCGCTTACCGGTCATGGAAATGTCCCATAGATTATCCTGACCGATATAATTTACAATTAGAAAAACCAAGGCTCGAATGTTATATCTTTTAAGAATGGGAAATGCATACTTATAGATCGTATCTTCTCCATCATCAAAGGTTATTACAATGCCTTTACCATTCTTTTTGGGAAGGTCGACCTTGGCACCAATTTTAACCAATTGATCCAAAAAAATCGTAAATTGTTCTGGTGTATTCCATGTACCACAGAACTGGAATTTCGGTGTAATCCTGTGAAACTGCAGCGCCTTCATCATATTAGGTGAATCCATCTTACTATCGCGGGTAGACTCTAATAGTCTACTCGTATTCCTTATGAACTTTGCCACGAGCCAAGACAAACCATCCAAGTACGGCCAGGACAGTCAACATTGTCCCGGACACCCAAAATATAGCATCCTTATTTACGAACGTAGTTAGAAAACCAATGAACAAGGAACCAATCGCGATCAAACAATGGTAGATCCAATCTCGTATTGAGAACATCCTGCCGCGTACAAGTTCATCCGCACTTTGATGGATCAGCGTATCCTGACCGATGAAAATTGGGGAAATTGCCAAACCAGCGATAAAAATCACACCGGCGAATAGCAGTTGGTGCGTAAGAAACGGGAAAAGAACTAAGGCGCTACCGATCAGAAGAAAACAGAATAGCATTAAATTCTTGAGGTCAAAATGATGACCAATAATGCCAATAAGAAGAGCACCAACAAGCAATCCTATCGCACCAGCAGCAGCAAGAATACCAACACCACTCGTGCCCCACCCCAAGTCCTGCTGGATCGTAGGTATAACCAAGACGTAGATAACGCAAGTTCCGATGATCATCAGGACAATAGAAGACATGGCAAACCCGAGGTCTTTCTTTTTCGGGATCATCTGCAGAGCATGTTTTAATTCATGCCAGACTTTTAACAAACCATTTCGTACCAGGATAAGAAATCCCCTTGCTTCCAGATGTTTCTCGCGCTTTGGAGGTTCGGTTAATTCTACCTTCATTATATACAGCATGAAAGCAGAAACGCCAAAAGTGATAGCATCAAGTATAAAAGCGACAGTCCAACCAGCTAAACCAATGAGTTTGGGCCACATATACCAATCAACCACCAAACCGCCAATTAGCATACCGAGAAAAGTAGCTGCTCTACCAACAACATTTACGAGCGAATTTGCCTTGAGGATGTGTTCCCTGGGAACAAGATTTGGTATAATCGAACTCCTTGCAGTATTAAAGAATAAGGTCAGTAAAAACATGAAAAAAACCACTATGAAAACTGGATATATATTGCCGGTCAGGATCAATAAAAGCGGAATCAAAAGAGCACAAAGCATCCTCAAAGAGTCACAAACAACCATGACTTTTTTCCTATGCCAGCGGTCTATAAGGACACCAGCGATGGGACCGAAAATGATGACCGGCAAGGTAATCGCTATGATCAACTGGGATAGCAAAAACGAAGCCTTTCTTGGGAAGAGTCCGATGATGCCGATAAGTGCTATGTAGTCAAGTTTGTCGCCAAACTGACTTACCGTCTGTGACAGTACGAATATCGAAAAATCCCTATTCTTGAGTGTTTTCCACACGCTCAATCTCCGATGTTCAGTATCTCAGAATAAAAATCAACGACCTGTTTTGTGACAATCTTCCAATCATAAGTTAGCGCTCTTTTTCTACCACTAATACTCATCTGTTTCATTCTTTTTTTGTTCTTCAGTAGCTCGACTGTTTTCTCAGCCAGTGAGTTAGGATCACATATCTTGAAAAAAAGACCCTGCTCACCGTCCTGCATGACAGTTCTGTAACCAGGTATATCAGCCGCGATAATTGGTTTTCCTGAAGCCATCGCTTCCAGTAGAACGATACCAAAACTCTCCCCGCCAGTAGCTGGTGAACAAAAAATATCACAGGAAGCGTAATATTTGGGCAATTCTTCCGGGCTTATATGACCCGTAAAAATCACATGTTCCTCCATATAACCATCCATATAGCTGCGATAGTAATGTTCAAGGACCCCAGAACCAACGACAACAAACTTGGCGTCTGGGAATTCTTTAAGAATCATCGGACAAGCTTGCAGCAAATACTTTAAACCTTTTCTGGGTTCAAATCTGCCGACAAATAATATTTTTGTTGCGAATTTATCTAAATATGGTATTGATCCGACATCTGGTCTGAATCTACTGGTATCAATACCATTCGGTATCAAACGATAATTACCCGGGAAATATTTAGAAACAGAATCCCGGGCTACTTCTGACACCGCGATCAAGCCACTTATCTTTCTGAAATATTGTTCCAAAACTGGCTCCCACAACAAATAACCCAGGCTGTTTTTATATGCAGCATGGAATGTAACGAAGTTTTTTGCGTGCGAGTATTTCAAGACATAATATGGTAAAACCGGTGCCAGAGGTCCATGGATGTGTATAATATCAAAATTTTCTTTGCTTAAAAAACGTCTCAATTTCCACGGGATGGTCACAAAACCGAGGTTTAAAACTGAGAAAGACTTGTTCTTTGGAATGAGCATACCCCTGCCCATTCGTACTATACTTTCATCGACATACGGATAATTATTCCCAAAAGATGGAGCCAAGATCATTGCCTCATGTCCCATTTTCCTCAAACACTGCCAAAGATACAGCATGTGTTCTGGAACACCACCTGTATGAGGATAAAAATCATCAGCAACGATTAGTATCTTCACCCAGCCCCTCGCATTTTCAAACACAAACCTAGCCCTTTTTCCTGAACGCTTCTACTACGTGCATTATGCTTTGCCATCTAACCTCCAGCTAAGAGGGGCTGGGTTCACCCAGTTTACGCAAAGTACATCTCAATCGTGATTTTAGATTTCTTAGCGCACTGCCGTGTTGTTTCAGTCTCTTCTCTCGCAAAAATGCATCCTTTTTTGATTTAAAAACCTCCACATATATTATTTCTAAAGGAAGCATTCTCAACGTTGACCGATTAAGTCCTTTTATGTGTTCATCAAATCTCTTCGTTATATCACCTGTGCATCCTATATAGATAGAATCATTCTTCATACTTCTCAGTATATAGACGTAATACCACCCAGCCCCTCGCATTTTCAAACACAAACCTAGCCCTTTTTCCTTATCTTCTGATGTCCTAATACACTTCATCCTGATCAACTGATTATCTGATACCCTCATTTACCTGTATGCCCAAAACCGCCGCCGCCGCGCTCTGTATCTTTTAAATGCTCGACCTGGATGAATTCTCCCCGAACTACCTGGTTAAACACCAATTGTGCTATGCGGTCACCAGATCCAATGTTAAAAGGTTCACGCCCAAGATTAAAAAGAATAACCTTTATTTCACCGCGATAATCTGCATCAATCGTCCCCGGTGTATTTAGAACACCAATACCGTATTTCAGGGCTAGCCCACTGCGTGGCCTAACTTGTGCCTCATAACCAGCAGGTATTTCAACCCTGACTCCGGTCGGAACAGTACAATATGTTCCAGCTTTTAGAATAATATCCTCTTCAATGTCAGCATATAGATCACAGCCTGATGCTTGTTCACTTTGATATTCCGGTATAAATTTCCCGACGATCTTCACTTCTATCTTGGGCATTTCGGATTTTAGGTATTTAGGCATTTAGGTATTTGCCCCTTCTTCTATCCACTCGGGATGAAACACGAACCACTGCTCTGGATATTGTTTGATGAAACCCTCAAATTTATCGACCATAAGTCGGTTGAAAGAATCAGCTTCACCATCATAAACAAAAGGTTCTTCAATGATGCCCAGATACCGAGCGCGTCTGGATGAAGTCTGTAGAACCATATACGCAAAAACCACTGGTATTCTTTTCTTGATTATGATCTCGGCTAAACCTTTGGGGATCATTCTTTTCCCGGAAAAGAAATTTATCGGTATGCCGTTCTTTACGACATCGCGGTCAGCAAGCAACGCAAGAACTCGATTATTCTTTATGATATCAAGGAATGCATACCCTGCTCTATTAACCGGGTAAGTTCTCATACCTGTACTTTCACGGTGTTTTGTGTACAGAGCGAGCATTTCAGCATCGGTTTCTTCAACCAGCGCGGTCATCGGCACACCTCGGGCAGCAAGATAGGCTCCGGCATAATCCCAATTCCCCAGGTGGAGAGTGATCAATACACATCCGCTCCCTTGAGCGAGCGCTTGTGCGACATGTTCATAACCAAAGCACTCACTGCTATTAATGATATCCTGTTTTGACATGAAAGCTAATCTAAAAAAATCGGTCATGGTTAGAGCGAAATTCGTAAATGTTCTTTTCAATAAATAATTCAATTGTTCTTGACCGATAATATCGCCGGCAAAGATATGTTTCAAATTACTTATGATATAATCTCTTTTCCTCTTTGAGAAATAGCAGTATAAAAGACCTGCAAAAATCGCCATTTTGTCGACCAGTTTGGCGGGGATTAAACGGGTAAACCCGACACCACTTTTCTGAAGATAAACAACTGGATTCATTTACCAGGTTTTAATCCTTGTACGACTGAAGAGCAGCGCTCAGGACATCCACGGCTTTGTCCAGATCTTCACTCTTAAGGACATAAGCAACACGTACTTCACTAAGGCCCTTATCGGGCGACGAATAAAAACCATTTGCCGGAGCAAGCATTACTGTATTGTTCTGATGGACAAAATCGGTCAAGAGCCACTTACAAAAGGTATCAGTATTTTTTACTGGTAATCTCAGAACACTATAAAAAGCACCTTCCGGTTTATAAGTTAAAATCCCGGGTATCTTGGATAGTCCTTCAAATAGTCTATTCCGTCGCATTTCATATTCTTCGATCATCGGCCGAATGTACTTATCAATATTCTTGTAGGCAGCGATCGCGCCAATCTGTTCAAGAGTCGGCGGGCATAATCGTGCTTGTCCGAATTTAAGTAGTCGATCCATGATCACTTTATTGTGGCTTATGATCGTACCCACCCGAGCACCACACGCTGAAAAACGCTTGGATATTGAATCCATAACAATAACCCGGTCCTTAATTTCAGATAGAGAAAGTGCACTGATCTGTGCCTTACCATCATAAACGAACTCACGGTAGACCTCGTCGGAGAGAAGATACAGGTTGTGTTTTTTGCAGAGACTGTTGATAAGGAACATTTCTTCTTCATTCAGAACGGTTCCGGTTGGATTATTAGGTGTGTTAATAAGTATCGCCTTCGTTTTCGGAGTGATCTTTGACTCAATGGTTTCCTTATCGGGCAGATGAAAACCATTCTCAACATTCGTGGTAATAGGTACAAGTTTCAACTGCGACATTACTGCAAAACCGTTGTAATTAGTATAGAAAGGTTCAAAGACGATTATCTCATCACCTGGGTCAGCTACCGTCATCATCGCAAAAATGATCGCCTCGCTGCCGCCGGTAGTGATCCAGACATTATCGATATCAATATCAAAACCCAAACTGCGGTAGTAGTCAACCACGGCTACCCTAAGATCAAGCAGACCGCCCGACGGACCATAACTAAGAACTTCTTCACGGTAGTTAGCAATTGATTCAAATATCTCGGTTGGTGTTTTGATATCGGGTTGTCCAATATTCAAATGGAATACATGCTTACCTTTTTTCTTGGCCTCATCAGCAAATGGCACCAGCTTGCGAATTGCCGAGTATGGCATTTGCTCTGCCCTATTGGATAGTTTAATTACTGTCATGTGAAATTATATATATACCATTTTAAAAGTCAATATAAGGTAAATTCATCGAAGCGCGCCATGTACGCTTGACTTTTAAGGATTAGAGAATATACTTAAGCGTATGAAAATAGATATCATAAATACAAAAATAACAGATTTTAAAGGCGATATGATCATCGTAAATTTATTTGAAGGAGTACGCCGCCCCGGCGGCGCTACTGGCTCTGTTGACAAAGCTCTTAACGGGATGATCACTGAACTTATAAAAAAAGGTGAACTCTCAGGTAAACTTGGCGAAACATTGATAATCCATACATTCAAAAAAATCAAGGCAGACAAAGTTTTGATCGTCGGACTGGGTAAACCAGATGATTTTGACATTGAGCAAATCAGAAAAGCAGCTGCCCTTGCGATCAAACGTGCTGATAAGGTACGTGCCAAAAAAATCGCTACGATCGTTCACGGCGCAGGGATTGGAGGTATTGAACCAGACCAAGCAGCACAAGCATTAATTGAAGGCACATTGCTGGCTTTATATGAATTCTGCCAGTATAAGGAGTCGGTCAAGAAACATATCACTCATTTTTCTGTTGCAGAAATAGACCGCAAAAAAATTGCCCATCTGAAAAAAGGCATCCAATATGGTCGGATCCTTGCTCAAGGACAAAATATCGCACGGGATCTTATAAATGAGCCGGCCAATAACCTAACCCCTGAAAAACTCGTGACCAAACTGAAAAAAACAATAAAGAACCTGGGTTTAAATAGAATTGTTCAAGTACGTGTATTGAAAGAGAAAGATATTGAAATTTCAAAAATGAATGCGTTATTGTCGGTTGCCAGAGGCAGTGACAATAAACCAGCATTTATCGTTCTAAGATATAAAAATTCACGCCGACCTTTGATTTGTCTAATCGGAAAAACCGTCACGTTTGATTCTGGTGGTATCTCGCTAAAACCGGCATCAGGTATGTCACTCATGAAAGGCGATATGTCAGGCGGTGCAGCTGTTATCGGCGCATTTCTTTCTCTGGTTAGAATTCGAACCAAGGCGAATATCATGGCAATAATCCCTGCCGTGGAAAATATGCCATCCGGTGCTGCATCAAGACCGGGCGATATTGTTCGCGCCAGGAATGGAAAAAGTATTGAAATTATCTCCACCGATGCAGAAGGCAGGATGACCCTTGCCGATGCAATATGCTATGCTGAAAGCAAAGAAGCTGAGACGATAATCGATATTGCAACTCTTACTGGTGGATGTGTGGTGGCACTCGGTGATGTCGCCGCTGCAGTAATGGGCAATGACCAGCGGCTCATCGATCTGCTGTTGAGCACTACTGCAAAAACCGGTGAAAAAATGTGGCAATTACCCCTGTTCAGTGAATATGATGATCAAATAAAAAGTGATGTTGCCGATGTAAAAAACTCGGGTGGTCGGAAAGCCTCGTCTATCACTGCTGGCTTATTCTTGAAAAAATTTGTAAACAAAGCACGCTGGCTTCACATTGATATGGCCGGTAAGGAAATGAGCGATAAATCAAAGTTCTATACTCCAAAAGGAGGAACTGGATACGGTACAAGAACGCTCGTTGAGTTTATCCAGGAGATTAAATAGCCTTGTTTACCCTCTTTATTCTAAGTTTCAGTCTTAACAGTGTCTCAATTCCGATTAGTTACCAAACTTTTTCGAATGCGGCATATACAGCCTATCAAGGCAATTATCAAGTCGTTATTGAACCGAAGGATATCGGTGAAATCACCGTATTTAGCGCTTCTGCACGATTCCAAAATTTGGGTCTTGGCTTTTCGAACATGCACGAAAACCGAGAAAGAAGAAATTGGGGCAGTATTGCTTACCACGTTAAAAAGATGCCATTCTCCATCGGTTGCAACGGTGGTGTTATAAAAATATATGACCAGACCGACCCGCTCTTTGACCTTGGTGCCTGGTATCACGGCATGGTATCATTAGGAGCCGGTTTTTCCAATATACTAAATGATGACAAGATACTCAGAGGTGGAATCTCATACACCTGGCATCAATTCACTGCTGCTGTTGAAATTCAAGATTCCTTACGTAATCAGGAAATAATCCCTCATGGAATAATCGCTTTGAAGCAGCCGATCGGTGATTTCAGTATAGGTTTATATGGTGGTTTCCGACCTGGTCAGCTTAGCGGTGCAGTATCCATCGATTTCCGAAGTTTCATCCATGGTATGGTTCTTTACGAGGATACCGTCAAAGTATTGATCGGTTTTAACTTCCGTCCTCCTGTTGTCACGAAAAAAGTTACGGTCGTTGACACGCTGTTTGTCGATAAACCGGTGATCATTGAAAAAACAGTAATAAAGAAAGAACCCAAACCAGCTCTTGAAAAACCGTTATCAGAGAAAGACAAGCAATACTGTGAAAAACACTATCTTAATGGGATCGAACATTATGTTAACGATAGAATTGATAATGCGATAAGTGAGTGGACTCTGGTCATGGAAGTGTGTCCTGATTATAAGGATGTCAAACGTTATATTGAAACTGCGCGCGAAAAAGTCAAATTATTAAAAGAGGAGAAATAAAAGCCACTTGGCAATGCCAGAAAAACTTACGGATATTATCGTCTGCGATGCATGCAGGACAAAGAATAGAAAAGGAATAACACACTGCAAAAGCTGTGGCAATGAATTACGGCGTGATTTTTACAGGGGTCTCTGGCTTAAGAATATCCTCATAACAATAAGCCTTTTTTTCGTTCCATTTATTATTCTCTACTACATAACAAACTTTGAAATCGGTACTCACTTTGAAAATCAGGTAAAGCAAGGACTCGAATACTCAGTCGATATAAACACCCGGATGATAAAATCCTTTCTTGCTGAAAGACATACCGATTTGTTATCAATAGCTAAAGTAAACATATATGACCTGGAAAAAATTGAAACCCAGGCTCCCTTTTTGCGACGTTATGTTATTGAAAAAACATGGTTTGATTTTATCGCCGTTGCTGATAGAAAAGGCAGCATCGTGTTTTCAACAAACAACATATACGGTAGTATTTCAGGTAAAGAATACTTTGAAAAATCAATGACGGGGAACTTTCACAATAGCGGTATCTTTCATTCAAAAATTCTCGACACTACAGCAATGATTATATCTACACCGCTCATTAACCGCAATGACCAGATCATAGGCGTGATTTTTGCATCAATTTGTCTTAAAACCCTTTACGACTTGATACTTGATTTACGCATCGGTGAAACGAGCGAGATATTCATGGTCGATGACCAAGGAATATTCCTTTCACCCTCCCGACTCGGCGGCAAGGTTTTAACAGAATATGGGCATTATCACGGTGAACCAAATCCGCATACAGGAGAAAGGGGTATTCTTGTACATAAAGACTACCGCGGCGAAAAAGTGATTTGTGCATACCAAAAATTCGTGGATATACATGGATACTTCGTTTCTGAAATAGATGTAGATGAAGCCATCGCTCCTGTGGTGCGCTTAAAAAATGTGATGTTTATAATTTTTACTATATTCGGCTGTTTTCTTATCCTGTCTTCTATTATATTTTCAAGACAGGTAACCAATGCTCTGAAGACCATGACGCGCAATCTGAAGTCAGCATTCGATGACATCAGTCAAAAGAAAGATACAATAAACACCATCAATGTTGAATTGAGAGAGCGTTTGCATGATTGTGAATCGTTGAGTCAGCAACTCCGTACCTCCGAAGAATACATAAAAAACATTATCGACAGTATCTCAAGCGGGCTCATCGCAATTGACAGTAATCTACATGTGACATATTATAATGAAAACATCAAATTGTTAAACCAGGGAGATGATATAAAAATAAATTCCAATCTTTTCAAAGAACTGCCTATGCTTTATCAAACTGATATAAGAAGTTGCATTGAACAACTTTTCATAACGAAACAAGATTTTTATATTAATAAGGTTCAAGTATCGAGAAAAGGTAATCCCCTTATCCTGAGTATTGCAGGTTTTCAAATTCCTCACAACGATATGGCAGCCGGCGCAACACTATTGATAAATGACATCACAAAACAGGAACACCTCAATGAACAGATGGCTGATTATGAAAAACTATCCGCATTAAGCCAACTCGCTCTTGGTGCGGCTCATGAAATTAACAACCCGCTCCTGGGTATTACCTCATATATGGAATTGCTTATTGAAGAAGAAATCGATGTCGAGAAGAAAACAAGGGCGAAAGAAGTCCTTGAAAGTGCATATCGAATATCAGAAACAGTTCGTGGTCTATTAAATTTCGCTCGACCAAACCCCCCCAAATTCACGAAAATCAGCATCAATAAAATCATCTCGGAAACCCTTTCATTTCTTATGCATCAACCGCTTTTCAAAAAAACAAAGATCAATGAAGTCTTGTCTGACGCCGTCCCCCAGATTACTGCTGATGTAAATCAAATAAGACAAGTTCTAATAAATATTTTCTTAAATGCAGCTCAAGCTATGCCTGATGGAGGTAAACTTACAGTATGTACCGAAAAGGTGAAATCCAAAGAATTAGTCGAAATTCGGGTGACTGATACGGGTAAAGGAATATCTAAAACTGATATTAAAAAAGTATTTGATCCTTTTTTTACTACTAAAAGAGGGGAAGGAACTGGTCTTGGTTTAAGCATCAGTTACAGCTACATCAAAAGCCATAACGGAAGAATCACAATTCATAGCAAATCAGGCAAGGGGACTGAAGTTATCATAATTTTGCCCATCAGGCAAAAACAAACTATCCAAGCGGAGGTCATTGAATAATGGCTGAATCGATACTCATTATAGATGATGAAGTTTTAACCCTTAAAAATTTAAAAAGAGCTCTAAAAAAAGAAGGGTATGAAATCTTGCTCGCGGATTCTGGCGAAACTGGTATCGATATTTTCAAGAAAAATCGTCCAAATCTCGTCATTATCGACCTAATGTTGCCTGGTATTGATGGTGTTGAAGTGCTTAAGCAGGTAAAAACAATTGAAGAAAACACGGTTGTCATAATGATAACAGCATATGAAATACTTGAAAAAGCCGTTCAATCGATGAAACTCGGAGCTTATGATTACTTACTGAAACCATTTAAGATCAATGATCTGAAGACAATCGTAAAGCGCGCTTTGGAACTGCAGTCATTAAAGTTAAGGGTATCAGATACTGTCGAAACTGAAAAGGGTAAATACTATTTCGGACGAATTACTGCAAAAGACCAAAAGATGATCGAGGTCCTTAACACCGCTCGTAAAGTTGCACTGCTCGATAAAACTTCAGTACTAATAACAGGAGAAAGCGGTGTCGGAAAAGGCTTGCTTGCTCGTGCTATACATTATAACAGCCCACGTGCGGGTCTGCAGTTCATCGAAATAAACTGCGCAGCGATACCAGACAATCTCTTGGAAAGTGAACTCTTCGGATACGAACCCGGTGCTTTTACTGACGCACGACGCCGTAAGATCGGTCTTATAGAAAAGGCGGATCATGGCACGCTCTTCATGGATGAAATCGGTGATATGTCATTACCCATCCAGGCTAAACTTTTGAAAGTACTGGAAGAGCAATCCTTTACAAGACTTGGTGGTACTGAAATAATAAAAAGTGACCTCAGAATAATTACTGCCTCAAACAAGAATTTAAAAAAAGCAATAAATGACGGGGAATTTCGAGAGGACCTTTTCTACCGGTTGAATGTGGTTCCCATCGCAATCCCGCCCTTGAGAGAAAGAAAAGAAGACATCATTCCACTAACACTATATTTTATAAAGAAGCTGAATCAGGATTTACACCGATCATTTCAAGGTCTAAGTGAAGAAGCGGTAGACACTCTACAGGATTACGAATGGCCTGGCAATGTGAGGGAACTAAGGAATGTCGTGGAACGAATCATGGCCTTACATCATAACCAGGAAATATTGTTGACGCATCTTCCTTATGAAATGCGATACCAACTAAAGTCATCTGAATTAGCTGTACTGAAAGAAACAGTCAATCAGGAACAATATATAACGCTTAGTAAATTAGAAGAAAAATATATTAAACAGGTGCTTAAATACACAGACGGCAATAAATCAAAGGCCGCAAGAATTTTAGGCATTCATTTGACATCACTGTTTAGAAAGTTGAAGTCAATCAAGTAGAAAGCTACTTGAATCTTTATCCCACTATATCATAATAATATAGACTGTAGCAAAATGATATAATCATAACTTAAAAAAGCCCTATATTTCATACAATTATCCTGGCACAAATATTGCACAATATAGTATTAATGGAGGTAAATCATGGTACGCATAAATGACAGCATAATTAAAGATGAAAAATATGACCCTTTCATTGAGGCAACATTTCAGTATGAGAGGGCAGCAAGTAACCTAGATCTAGAGCCGTGGATCTACAACCGACTGAAGTATCCAGAACGTGAGCTTACTGTTCACCTGACCATAACCCGCGATAACGGTAAAGTTGAAACATTTACTGGTTACCGTGTACAGCACTCAACCCTGCGCGGACCGGGCAAGGGCGGCATACGTTACAGCCCTGAAGCCTCACTTAGTGAATGCAAAGCACTGGCAGCATGGATGACTTGGAAAACCGCGGTTTTGGATTTACCACTGGGCGGAGCCAAAGGTGCAGTTATATGCAACCCGCCCGAAATGTCTGAAGGCGAACTTGAGAAGTTGACCAAAGAATATACTTACGCAATCAAAGAAATCATCGGTCCGCAAAAGGACATCCCAGCGCCTGATGTATGGACAAATGAGCAAACTATGGCCTGGATCTGTGATGCCTATAGTAGATATGTCGGGCATTTTGAACCCGCCGTTGTAACTGGCAAACCCTTATGTATTGGTGGATCGCTCGGAAGATCACAGGCAACAGGCCTGGGCATGTATTATACCCTGCTTGAAACTTCCAAACACCTCGAATACCCGCTCGAAGGTAAGAGAATCACAATCATTGGATATGGTAATGTTGGTTCGTCGATTGCCAGGCTGCTCCATAAATACGGTTGTAAAATAATCGCCATAACTGATCTCTATGGCGGTATCTATGCTAAGAATGGGATAAATATCCCTGAACTCGACAAGCATGTCGCCCGCACAAAAACAGTAAAAGGTTTCAAAAAATTGGATTCGATCACCAATTCGGAACTTATTGAACTCCCTTGTGATATCCTCTTGCCCTGTGCTATGGAAGGAATGATACACGGCAAGAATGCTGATAAAATCAAGGCAACGATAATCTGCGAGGGTGCTAATGGACCAACCACAACAGATGCCGATGAGATACTGTATAGCAAGAAAACATTTATTATACCGGACATACTGGCTAATGCTGGCGGTGTCACTATATCATACTTAGAATGGGTCCAGAATTGCCAACGTTGTTTTTTTGACGAAGCCGAAGTTAAAAATCGATGTTGGAAGATGATGCAAAAATCGTTCTGGGATGTTGTTCGAACAACTGAAAAGTTCAAGACCGACACACGAAACGCAGCATATATTATGGCTGTGCAGCGAGTAGCTGATTCAGTGCGGTTATTTGGCAAAGTAGGCAGAAACTAAACAAACCACAACTCACTTTATGGGGCTGGATAATCCAGCCCCATTTTTTATTGCATTATGCTATATATGCATATTTCAATAGTTGACTTCAGAAAAAAAATCGCTATAATATATGGTTTTGAAAGGAGTTTTATGAAATTCGACCCCAAATTCATTGAGAAAATCATCAATCATTACAAGTGTGACAAAACCAATTTATTAGCTATCTTGGCTGATATCCAAGGTCAATATAATTGGTTACCATCTCAGGCTTTAAAGCTTGTTGCAGAAAAACTCCAGGTGCCGATGATTGATGTTTATGGAGTTGCTTCGTTCTATCACGCGTTCAGTTTAGCGCCCCGTGGTAAACATATTGTCACGGTCTGCCAGGGCACTGCCTGTCATGTACGCGGAGCACCAATCCTCCTTGACAGGGTTAAGAATAAATTGGGTATTGAACCCGGCTGTACGACCAAAGATGATCGATTTACCCTCGAAACAGTCAACTGCCTTGGTGCATGCGCTTTAGCACCGATTGTTGTCATAGACGGTAATTACCACGGCAAGGCGACCGCTAAGAAAGCCGATGCTATTATTGATAAATACAGTAAAAAAAGTCTTAAAAAGACAAAAAAGAAACCTAAGAAAACACTTAAGAAACAGAAAAAAATGCAAAAGAAAGCAGTGGTGAAGAAACAAACTCCTGCAAAACGTACAAAAAAAACTAAAAAGACAGTAACGATCAAGAAAAAAGTGAAGAAAACAATTCTCAAAAAAACTGCGAAGAAAACAATAACAAAGGGAACTAAAAAAGGAATTAAAAAGAGTTCAAAAAAGAAGGAAATTACCAAGAAAAGAAAGTGATCCTCGAAAAAATAAAAGAACTGCTCGATTGCCAAATCCTGTGTGGCTCTGACCAGTTGCAGATCGATGTAATATCGGCAAAGGCCTCAGACCTGATGAGCGATGTATTAGGATTTTCAGAACCCGGTAAGCTGCTTTTGACCGGTCTTACTAATATTCAGGTCATTCGGACATGTGATATTGCAGGCATCTGCGCAGTAATCTTTGTCCGAGGAAAACAACCTTCAACCGAAACTGTCGAGTTAAGCAAGGATTGCGGTATCGCTTTGCTGACAACAAGTCTCTCTATGTTCGATTCATGCGGGATTTTATACGCTAACGGTATAAAAGGTGTTACAATAAAGTCAAAAAAATAAGAAATAATGCGTCACAAAGCTGCTTTTGAACAAGTCTTTAGGATCAAAGGTGGAGATTTTATAAATGCCGGTGAATCTTCCATAAAAATACGGAATATATTAAAGGACATCGGTATTGACGCCAATATCATAAGAAGGGTTGCGATCGCTGCATATGAGGCGGAAATGAATGTTGTGATGTATGCTCAGCATGGATTGATGAAAGTAATTATCAATCCGGAAAAAATAATCCTCCGGGTCGAAGACAAGGGACCAGGTATTGAAAACATCGAATTAGCTATGAAGCCGGGGTATTCAACGGCAACAGATGAAGTAAGAGAAATGGGATTTGGCGCAGGCATGGGGTTACCCAATATCAAAAAGAATTCAGATCACTTCGATATACGTTCAACTATAGGTAAGAGCACCAGGTTAGAGATGATATTTGATTTAAATGGAGCAAATGATTAAAACTGGACGCTTTCACTCGGTAAAAATAGATAAGAAAAAATGTATCGGCTGCGTCAGGTGCATGCGTAACTGTCCAACCAGAGCGATCCGGGTTAGGAATGGTAAGGCGGTTATTAATAATGAACGTTGCATTGATTGTGGGGAATGCCTTCGGGTCTGCCAATACAATGCCGTTGTTCCAATTACAACATCATCGGCTGACCTTAACAAATTCAAATTCAGAGTCGCTCTCCCCTCACCGGTATTATATTCTCAGTTTGGTCAACACATTATGCCAAACGAAATCCTCTCGGTACTGAAGGAATTAGGATTCGACCATGTCTACGATGAAGCATGGATGTGTGAAATGACAAGCCGGGCTATTGAAGAATACTTAGACGAAAACAAAGGTCCAAAACCGGTGATCTCGTCAACATGTCCAGTAGTCGTCCGGCTCATTCAACGATTGTTCCCCAGTCTCTGTGATCTTATCATCCCTATAGAACCGCCCCGGGAGATCGCTGCAAAAAACCTACGCTTTGACATAGCCAGTGAACGTAACGTGGCAAAAGAAGATATCGGTATCATCCATATTACACCTTGCGCAGCAAAAATGGTTTCTATCAATTACCCAGAGACTATGAAAAAATCAAACCTCGATGGTGCCCTGTCGATCCAGGAAATTTATAACGATGTGATGTTGAAGTTAAAAAAAACCAAAAGACCCCGTATTTTCGATGCCCATAGTCAAATAAGCGGTATCGGCATTGGCTGGACCATAGCAGGCGGCGAGATACGTGGTTTGAAATACTTTCACTCAGCTTCGGTGTCAGGGGTCTATGATACAATAAAAATTCTCGAAGATGTTGAAGCCGGGAAACTCAGGAATATCGAATATCTCGAATGTTTGATTTGCCCTGACGGATGTATCGGTGGCCCCCTGACCGTGGAGAACAGATTCGTGGCAAAAAGTAATGTGCTCCGGTTGATCAAGACTTTCGGGGGTAAAAAAAGAGTTGATGATTATTTTGTTAAAAAGCTGTACAAAGAAAAATATTTCTCATTTGAGGCTGCAGTAAAACCCAAGCCATTCGCACCTCTTGATAAAAATAGAGAGGAAGCAATCAGAAAAACCGAACTGATCGAAAAAACATTAGAAAGATTACCCCGTACAGATTGCGGTGTATGTGGTGCACCTGATTGCCGAACATTTGCTGAAGATGTGGCATGCGACGAGGCAAAATTAAGTGATTGTCTGTTTATTAGAAAAAACAAGGGGAAGAAATGAATAACAAAAAAATAATGATCTCAGATATCATTGACAAGCACAATCTGAAAGCAGTCACCTGTCCTGAACTTTCCGACCGAGAAATTAAAGGTGGATACGCAAGTGATCTGCTCAGCGATGTTATGGCGAATACAAAAGCAGGCGATATTTGGGTAACACTACAGGGACACCCAAATATCGTTGCAGTCGCTAAACTAAAAGAACTCGCTGGAATAATCATAGTCAACCACCGAGTACCAGAAGAGGAAACACTGAACAAAGCACGATCAGAAAACATTATCATTCTCACCAGTGATCTCCCCTCGTTCGAATTGATCGGCAAATTACATGAAGTCGGGATATCCGGAAAGCGTTAATGCTCCGATGTTATCGAGCCGATCTCCATATTCATACATGTTTGTCTCCGTGTGCCGACCTAACGATGTCACCAAAAAGGATTGTGGAAAAAGCAGAAGAAATGAAACTTGATATCATAGCTGTCTGTGACCATAATTCTGCCGAGAACGTAAAAGCTACAATTAATGCGGCAAAAGGAAAAAATCTAACTGTATTAGCAGGTATGGAAGTTGCAAGTACCGAAGAAGTTCACGTAATTGCACTTTTCGATTCATTGGAAGAGGTATTAGCACTACAAGAATTGGTCTATAAAAAACTGTTGTCTGGCGAGAACAATGAAGAACTTTTTGGAGAGCAGATTATAGTAAATGAATTTGATGAAGTCGAGGGGTATAATAAGAGACTCTTGATCGGAGCAACGACATTACCTCTCTCTAAAATAGTTCAACACATCCATATGAATGATGGTCTGGTAATAGCATCTCATATTGACCGTGAAACTTATAGTATTATCGGACAGCTCGGCTTTATCCCAGAGGATCTGAATATCGATGGACTTGAAGTCTCGCCGCATACGACCCCTGCTCAGGCCAATATTGACTTTCCTGAGACTAATGAATACCCTTTGCTAACTTCCTCTGATGCCCACTTCCTGAAAGATATCGGCAAAGTGACTACATCTTTTCTGCTCGCACAGCCAAATTTACGTGAAATAAAAATGGCTCTTTCCCAACATGATGGCAGAAAAACCATTCAGGAAGCGTAGCAATGCAAGACCTCTCACTTCATGTACTGGATATAGTAGAAAATAGTATTACCGCAGGTGCAAAGAATATTAAAATAATCATCAACGAGAATACAGGAAAAGACAAGTTGACTTTAAAGATTCAGGATAATGGTATGGGTATGGATACAAAAACAATGACTAAAGCTCTCGATCCATTTTTCAGCACAAAGAAAACAAGAAGGATAGGTTTGGGATTATCAATGCTTTCGCAAGCAGCAAAAGAGGCAAATGGTGATTTCCTTATTACTTCAAAAAAAGGTAAAGGAACGACAATAACTGCTACTTTTATGCGCAGTCATATTGACCGTAAGCCGATCGGAGATATGGCGGAAACATTGATTACATTGGTCGCTACGCAAGGTTTGAATGTTGATTTTTTATACGAGCACCGCAAAAATAATCATGGTTTTGTCTTTGACACAAAAATGATTAAAGAAGAACTTAAAGACATACCATTGAATAATTCTGAAGTTATCAACCATTTAAGGAAAAATTTAAAAGAGGAATTTAAAAAGCTTGATGAAAGGAGTAATAGATGAAGAAATTGAAAATCGGCGATTTAGAGAAAATAAGAAGCAAAGTAAGACGAACAGCGAATCTAAGACAAGGTAAAGCAAAAGCTAAGATAACAGTACATATGGGCACCTGTGGTATTGCTGCTGGTGCACGCACGATACTCACTGCCTTGATGAATGAAATTGACAAGAAAAATATAAAGGATGTCATCGTTACCACATCAGGGTGTGCTGGGCTGTGCAGTCGTGAACCGATGGCTACTGTTGAGATAAGTGGCAAACCACCTGTGAAATATGTAGATTTAACTACAACCAAGATGAAAAAAATCCTGGAAAACCACGTATTAAAAGGGAATGTTGTAAAAGAGTATGCCTTAGCTGTAGGCAGTGAGAGAACCTATTAACAGATTACGGATGGCAGATAACAGATTACAGACGCCAGATAATATGAAGGTAAAAGAAACTACTGTCATCTGCCATCTGTCATCTGTGATCGGCAATAGGAGGTTGAATTGAAACAATACCGAACACATTTACTAGTTTGTGCTGGTACTGGGTGCGTAGCAGCTGGTTCATATGAGATCAAAAAGATACTTGAAAAAGAAATCACTAAATACAAGCTACAAAATGAGGTTGCTGTTATCACGACCGGATGTAACGGCTTCTGCGAACGAGGACCGATCGTTGTAGTACAGCCCGATGGTATATTCTACCAACAGTTGACTAAAGAAAATATCCCGCTTATGGTAAAAGAACACCTTCTTAAAGGTCGTCCCGTAGAAAAATTAATGTACATTCCTCCCGAAGAGGAAAAACCCATACCAAAACTTATGGATATAGGATTTTTCAAACATCAACGGCTGATAGTCTTAAAAAACCGTGGACGCATCGATCCTGAGAATATCGAAGAATACATTGCATTTGATGGATATCAGGCACTTGAAAAAGTGCTATCAAGCATGACTCCCGAGCGAATTATTACCGAAATAAAGAATTCCGGATTGCGTGGTCGTGGTGGTGCCGGTTTTCCTACAGGTATAAAATGGGAACTCTGTCGTAAAGCAAGTAGTAACGGCAAATACGTTGTCTGCAATGCTGATGAAGGAGACCCAGGGGCTTTCATGGATCGCAGCGTTCTCGAAGCCGACCCCCATGCAGTAATTGAAGGTATGATCATCGGTGCCCGAGCTATAGGTGCACAAAAAGGTTATATTTATGTACGCACGGAATACCCTTTGGCCCTAAAAAGACTGGCTATTGCTATTGAACAGGCTAAAAAATATGGCTTGCTCGGTAAGGATATCATGGGAACTGGTTTTGATTTTTCGATTGAACTAGTGCAAGGAGCAGGAGCATTTGTTTCCGGTGAAGAAACCTCATTGCTGGCAGCTATTGAAGGTAAAGTAGGTGTACCGAAACAAAGACCGCCTTACCCGGTGCAAAAAGGTCTTTTCAAAAAACCGACAAATATCAACAATGTCGAAACCTGGGCGAACATACCGCAAATTATACTGAAAGGAGCTGATTGGTTCGCGGCAATGGGAACCGATGGCAGCAAAGGAACAAAAATATTCTCGCTCGTAGGCAAGATAAACAATACCGGGCTCGTTGAAGTACCTATGGGCATCACGCTTAAAGATGTAGTATATGAAATTGGCGGCGGAATACCCAAACATAGGTCATTTAAGGCAGTTCAAACTGGTGGACCCTCAGGAGGTTGTATCCCAAAGAAATTACTTGACCTGCCTATTGATTATGAAACCCTGAAACAAGCCGGCTCCATGATGGGATCAGGTGGTATGATCGTCATGGATGAAGATACCTGTATGGTGGATGTTGCAAAATACTTCATGAATTTCTTAAGAGACGAGTCTTGCGGTAAATGTCTTTCATGCCGAGAAGGAACTCAGCGCATGTGGGAAATCCTTGACAAAATAACCAAAGGGCAAGGTAAAATACAGGATCTCGATTTACTCGAAGATATCGCTGTAGCAACAAGGGATGCATCAATGTGCGGGCTTGGACAGTCTGCCGGAAATCCAGTACTCAGCACCCTGAAGTATTTCCGTGGCGAATACATAGCTCATATAAAATACAAAAGGTGCCCGGCTGCAGTCTGCAAAGAAATCATCTCCTCGCCATGCCAGCATACATGTCCTATTGATACTGAAGCTCCGCAGTACATCGCCTATATTGCGCGTGGTGAATTTCAGAAAGCATATGAGATAATTCTCAAAGACAATCCGCTACTCGGGGTCTGTTCGCGCGTGTGCCATCACCCCTGTGAAATAAAATGTCGAGCTGGGCAGGGCGGTGAACCTATTTCAATAAGAGCACTTAAACGGGCTGCCATTACCATAGGTAATGGCAAAAAAATGAAATCCGGAAAAAGGAAACAATCTGGTGAAAAAGTAGCCATTATCGGTTCGGGACCGTCTGGTCTCACTGCTGCTCACTCCCTAGCTGCAATGGGCTATACCCCGACCATATTTGAATCAAAACCAGTGGCCGGCGGTATGCTCGCTTTGGGTATACCTGAATTCAGACTGCCGCGTGAGATCCTTAACGAAGATATCGCCAGGATCACCGTTAGTGGAGTCGAGATCAAGACCGATCAGAAATTAGGTCGTGATTTCACGATCAACGATCTATTCAAACACGGTTTTAAAGCTGTCTACCTGGCCTTTGGTGCACACAACAGCATAAGGTTAGCAATACCAAATGAAGATGCTCATGGTGTTATTCCGGCAATGCGATTACTGACTGATTTTCACCTCGGTAAAAAAGTGAAACTCGGCAAGATAGTCGCGATCGTAGGTGGCGGTAATTCAGCGGTTGACGCCGCACGAACTGCTAACCGATTACCAGAAGTTGAAAAAGTAATCATCGTCTATAGAAGAACACGAGTTGAAATGCCAGCATATGAAGAAGAGATCAAAGCAGCTATTGAAGAGGGCATCGACATAAAAGTACTGACCGCACCCACCAATGTTCTTACGGAAAACAAAAAGGTCATTGGCATAGAATGTGTTAAAATGGAACTTGGTAGTGTGGATGAATCCGGACGACGACGACCTATACCGATCAAAGGTTCAGAATTCATAATAAAGGCTAATACATTGATCCAGGCAATAAGTGAACAACCTGATATTGCATGTCTTGGTGAAGAACATGACTTTGAAATATCAGGGTGGAATAGCCTGGTTGTCAACGAGACAACACTGGTGACCAACGTGCCTGGTGTATTTGCAGGTGGCGACGTAATACGCGGTCCAAGCACGGTAATACAAGCAATGGCTGATGGCAAAAAAGTAGCAAAATCGATCGATAAATATATAAAAGGCCAACCAATCGAATTTGACTATACGGTAACAAGACCGTCTATTTATGTGGATCCCGTGAAGTTGAAAGTCGAAGAAATTTTTGATACGCAAAGACAAGAGCCCAAGCACATCCCTGCTACTAAACGTAGAAAAAATTTCGAAGAAGTTGAATTAGGACTGGACAGAAAAGCAGCCATAAAAGAAGCAAAACGATGTTTGAGATGCGATTTAGAGATAAAAGAACTGGATGATAAAAAGGAGAAAAGATGATAACGTTTACCCTAAATGGTTTAGGGGTCCAGGTGCCTGAAGGTTATACAGTCCTTGAAGCATGCAAATTCTATGGCCTCGAAATACCCACATTGTGCTATGATGAGGGGCTTGAGCCGTATGGGGGTTGCCGACTTTGCCTAGTTGAAATTGGCAAAGGCGAAAATACAAAACTTGTCAGTTCATGCACCTATCCGGTCGAGGAAGGGCTTATCGTACGCACAAATACGAAAAGAGTAATAAAAGCACGTCGGATGATGATAGAAATGCTCGTTGCGGTCTGCCCTTCATCAAAGACAATTCAGGACCTGGCATCAAAATTCCATGTCACGAAAGTAAGACTGCCTGTACGACATGAGGATTGCATATTGTGTGGCAAGTGTGTCAGGATGTGCAAAGAACAGATGCAGTCAGGTGCGATCGGCTTTGTTGAACGCGGTTATAAGAAGAAAATCACAACCCCTTTCGATATAAGGTCAGAAAAATGTCGCCTGTGTGGTGGCTGTATTTATATCTGCCCTGCCTGTCAGTTGCGCTGCCAAGGCCCGGATGCACCTACCGATCTTTGCAGTGGTTGTCTTTCACTCGAGCCAACCTGTATTGAAACACACGATGATTATCAATGCTGGATGGGAACGACTGGTGACTGTGGCACTTGCGAAGGCCGACCAGATCAAAGTAAAAAGAAGTGAGATGACAGATGGAAGAAAAAGGATATAAGAAATTGAAGATTTACAGCAAAGCTCATGAATTAGCATTACGGATACACAAAATGTCTCTAGATCTTCCTCAATATGAACTCTATGAAGAAGGTAGTCAAATTCGTAGATCTTCAAAATCTATCTCAAGTAACATTGTGGAAGGATTCTCCCAGAGGAAATACAAAAATGAGTATATTCGTTATCTGTCAAGAGCCTATGCGTCATCTGAAGAAACCGTTGAACATTTAGATTATATTTTTGAGACTGGGTCATTAAAAAATAAAGATTTTTATAACGAGTTAGCTAAAGAATATGGTAATTTATGTGGTATGATTTTTAATTTTACCCAGTCGGTAGTTGAAAAACATAAAGTCAAGAGATGATGGACAACAGAACACGACTCACGGATAATAAAAGCATAGTGCTAGCAAGAAATCTGTTATCCGTCATCAGTTTTCTGGCATCTGTAAAGAAAGGAGAAAAAAATGCCGTCTTTATCAAGAATAAATGCCTCAGCTGCAACCTTAACAAAAAATAGAACTGAAGAATCAATAGTTCCCTTAAGTGGAATGTGTGTCACCTGCGTCGATGGTTGTATTGGTATGTGCGAAATCGGTAAATCTGCTTACCGCGGTCACGAAGTTATCTATCCACAGCCATTTGGAATCATAACTGCTGCATCAGAAAAGAACTATCCAGTCGATTATTCCCACTTCAATATCATGGGGACAGCAGTGGGCGCTATCGGAATTGAGGCCGATCCGGATAAAGCTATCTTCCCAAATGTTAATGTTGAACAGAAAATAGGTGCAGAAAAATCCATTAAGCTCAAGTTCCCCATGGTGGTTCCTGGGTTGGGATCGACAAATGTGGCCAAAAACAACTGGGACGGACTTGCGATCGGCACAGCCCTGGCTGGCTGCATGCTCACAATTGGTGAGAATGTTGTGGCCATGGATATGACAAGTGAAATTAAAAATGGGAATATAATTAAAGCGCCAGATTTGGAATACCGTGTTAAGACCTACCATACATGGCAGCGTGATGGTTATGGTATGATCATTATCCAGGCTAATGTTGAGGATACCCGGCTCGGTGTACAGGAATTTGCCATACAGAAATTAGGTGTCGAAACCGCAGAATTGAAATGGGGACAAGGCGCCAAGGATATCGGCGGAGAAGTAAAAATAAAGGACCTTAAAAAAGCTCAAACTCTGAAAAAACGCGGTTATGTGGTGCTGCCAGACCCATTAGACCCGGATGTTATCGAAGCCTTCAAGAGGAGAGCGTTCTCGGAGTTTGAAAGACATTCAAGGATCGGTATGGTTGAAATGGAATCTTTCTGCAAGAGAGTCGAGGAACTCCGTCAGGCTGGTGCAAAATATGTCTTCCTTAAGACTGGTGCATACCGCCCGGCTGACCTGGCACGAGCCGTCAAATTCGCCTCAGAAGCTAAGATCGATCTATTGACCGTAGATGGTGCTGGCGGCGGCACTGGTATGAGTCCCTGGCGCATGATGAATGAATGGGGTATCCCACCGGTTGAGATCCATTCACTTACCTACGCATATACGCACCGGTTAGCAAAAAAAGGTAAGTATGTCGCGGATCTGGCATTTGCTGGTGGTTTCGCCTTCGAAGATCAGATATTCAAAGCTTTGGCGCTCGGTGCACCATATACAAAACTCGTCGGTATGGCCCGGGCACCGTTATGCGCGGCAATGGTAGGCAAGACAATTGGCAAGAAAATAGATGATCAAGAAGTACCGGTATTTGTCGAACGCTTTGGTGACCGAAAAGAAGAGATATTCGTTACCGCATCGCAATTGCGCAAAGAACTTGGTAAAGATTTTGACGAAGTACCTACCGGCGCATTGGGCGTCTATACATACATTGAACGGCTTGCCCAGGGTCTCAAGCAGTTAATGACCGGGAACCGGAAATTCGCGCTCGAATACATTACACGGGATGACATTGCATCGATCACTAAGGAGGCCGCTAAGATCTCGGGTATCCCCTATGTCATGGATGTTGATAAGGAAGAAGTAAATAAGATCTTGGACAGTTAACAGATAACTGATAGCCGATAACGGATTACAGATAATAGTAAAAAAAAGGGGCAGCTTTACGCTGCCCCTCCATACGTTAAACAGATATCAGTTATCTGATATCTGTCATCCGTGCTAAAAAATATCGATCATACGAGCCAGTACTGCTTTACCACGGTATTCAGGTAGTAAAATAGGTGCCTTGCGCGTCGTCTCAATCCCGGCTTCCTTGAGCAATCTTACATAGTTATTCAAATGATCAATCGTCAATTTCCCTTGCTCGGGACTAGATTTGAGGTATTCAGCAGTGGAAATCCCTGACCTGCGACCAAAAACCAGACAATCAAGGGTTGAGTTACCCATAAGACGGTTCTTACCATGCACGCCTCCTGAGACTTCACCAGCTACCCATAACCCGTCGAGATTGGTTTTTCCCCACGGGTCGGTTTCCACACCCCCATTCTGATAGTGCAATGTTGGAAAAACGAGAACCGGATCTTTGCGTATATCAACATCAAAACGTTGGAACATACGGAACATACCCGGGAATGAACTTTCGATCGCGCCGGCGCCGTTTTTGAGCTCAATCAATGGCGTGTCAAGCCAGACCCCGCGCATTCCAGTCGGGGTAATAACACCTTTATCGCGGACATAGCATTCCCGGATAAAACTCGATGCCTCGACATCCCTTGGTTCGAGCGGAAATACGAATAACTCACCATCCTTGTTTAAAGGCTGAGCACCCATACCGCGTAGCTTTTCCGTAAGTAGGAGACCAATAATCTGCTGAGGGTATGCAGCACCGGTTGGATGATATTGGACAGTGTCAGTATCTAATAGTTTGGCACCAGCACGGTAGGCAAGAACAATCCCGTCTGCGGTCGCACCATAATGATTGGTAGTTGGAAAACCCCGGATATGAAGCCGACCAAAACCACCGGTTGCCAGTATCGTAGCTTTAGCCTGCACGATCTTATAATCACCGGTCTCAAGATTATAGAGCACTGCGCCAGTCACCCGATCACCATCAGTTAATAGTTCAATGACCGGTAAGTATTCAAGGCAGGGTATCTGCCGGTTCCGGAATTCATCTCTGATAACTCTCAGTTCCTCAATACCAGTATAATCTTTGCACGCATGCATGCGGCGACGCGATGTACCACCACCGGCTTTTTCCACAAAGCTCCCATCCGCTTCTTGGTCGATTATGGCACCGAGGTCGCAAAGCCACTTTATCACCAGAGGAGCATCTTCAACGAGAGCCCGAACAACATCCGGTTTATTGGTAAAATGACCACCGCCTATTGCGTCAAGAAAGTGTTTTGCAGGCGAATCATTCTCTCGATCTGCAGCTTGGGTACCACCTTGAGCCATGATTGAATTTGCATCACCATGACGTAATTTATTCACAAGCAGTATCTTATCCTTATCAACACCCTTATCCTGCGCCAATAGTGCAGCGCTCGTGCCGGCCAAACCACCGCCCATAATGAGGAGGTCAACGATATAATCCGGTTTGGTCAGGTCTATTTCATTACGCTGGATTAGCGGGTAGGCTTCAAGCAAATCAGCTACTTCATGCGGTGCCATATCACCCTTATTAGGTCCTAAGCTGATCGCGCGCTTCCCGCCGGGAGCATAATCCGGGTGGACTTTTAGCACCTCATCACGCTCTTCCATGGTCATCGCTTTGGGTGTATAATCCTTGCGTTTCGACCTTGTGCTATTGACTACATCGATAAGCTTGCGCATATATTCTGGATAACCGCCAATGAATTTTAGTTCTGCCATTTTTAACCCCCTTAAGCCTTTTCTATATCCCGAGCTGTATACAGTTTTCTCAATTCTTCTGTATTATTCTGCACAAGTTTCTCGAGTTCTGCATTGTATTTAC
The DNA here is from genome assembly GCA_049647165.1 of bacterium. Taxonomy (GTDB): domain Bacteria; phylum Hydrothermota; class Tepidihabitantia; order SM23-42; family SM23-42; genus JAUVZL01. The sequence goes on along the minus strand of JBARXB010000003.1, from coordinate 72,438 downwards.
CATTGTCGATCTCTTTTACTCTTTTGTTCAGGTGCTCAGGAACAGGTGTTTCATATTTTCCATGGAGCCTTCTCCCCAGCTGAGCATAGTTATACTGCGCGAGTTCTGCAGGACAGCGTATTGCACATAATCCGCACATGATGCAATCAAAAGATATCTCTGCCATTAATCCAACATCGCCCCTTTTACCGGCGGCAATATATTCCATAACATCGATATCCTGAGGGCATGCCTTTGTGCAAGCATTACACCCTAAACATCTTAGAATCTCGGGATAATTCGCCAGGAAAGCTTCGATACCTGGGGATAGCTTATTTATGTCGTAGTTCGCTCTTTCGGCTGGTGTAAAAGGTATCTGAGTCAGGTACATACCATGTTCGACCCTTGTTTGACAGGCCATCGCAGTTTTCAAACGGTAATCGCCCTCGATCCTGTAAACGGTCGTGCAGGCACCACAAAATCCTGCTCGACAACCGCACGATCTGATAAAACGATAGCCTGCAAATTCCATCGCTTGCATGATCGTAAGACCGGCAGGAACCTTGTATTCACTGCCCAGGATGGATATAGTAATCCAGTGTTCAATATCCTTTTCGTCGATCCCAGTAACAACCGATTGATTGGATTTCGCAATTGTATCCATTATATTATCTTTTTCAGGCATTTTCTAAAAACCTCCTCTTATTCCAATGACTCTTAAATATTGAACGAAATAGAAGTACACAGAATCTTATTATGTTTTTATTAAATTAGAAAAAAATCTGTTTATTATACACATATTGCTGTCGATGTCAACCGCCCTTTGGTCGAACAGCACAAACCTCATTTTTCTCGTTCTTCATGAGTTTTTCAATATAATTCACGATCAAATTCTTTGCATGTTCTATATCCTTAAGACATACAACTTCTACTGGTGTATGCATATAGCGCAGAGGTATCCCGATAACACAGGTCGCTATCCCATCACGGGAAAAAGCAATACCATCAGCATCGGTGCCAGTATGGGTAGGCAAAGCTTCTATTTGATAGGGTATATCAAATTCTTTAGCTGTTTCGATGAGCAGGTCGCTCAGTCTTTCAGGTATTGTCGCGCCCCGACCGATCACTGCTCCGCTGCCCAGTGGCGTATACTCATGCTCTTTTAAATCCGGGTGTTCGCCAAATGATACATCTACGACAATCGCATAATCAACCGGAAGTCGATAAGCGTGTGTACGAGCTCCGAGACCAGTGAACTCCTCTTGACTGGTAGCAACAAAATAGATGTTAAAATCTCGCTTACGCTGAGAAAACTCATGCATCACCATTATCCCGCAAGCAACGCTCGCACGGTTATCAAGGGATTTCACAGTACGCAAGTCACCCTGCAACTTCCGATATCTACTGAGGAACGAAATACTATCACCTATTTTAAAAAATTCTTTTACTTCATTTATCGACAAACCAGTATCCACAAAAAGTTTATCGATAGGCAATATCTTCTTGCGTTCTTCTTTGTCCACCAAATGTGGCGGTTTGGCACCAATATATCCGGGAACTGATTTCAGCCCGTGAACCATAACCTCTTGACCTGGTAACATACTTACGTCAATACTACCAACTTCACTCAATCCAAGTCTACCAGCATCATCAATCGAATTTATTAAGAAACCAACTTCATCAATATGACATGCGATCATGATACCGCAGGTCGTCATACCCTCAAGATAACCGCAGACGCTGCCGTCTTTTTCGATCTCCGCATCGATCCCGAAATCCTGCAGCTGGCTCTGTACTACATTCTTGATATCACCTGAATAACCTATCCCAGTCGCCAGAGTCAGGTTTCTAAGAACTTCATCGATGTGATCCATCGGCTCGATCTCCTCTACCTCTTGTTCTACTCACCGGCGTAGGTTTCTTTCCCTCTTCCTCAGCGAGTACGCAAAACACAAGGTTACCGGTTTCAAATGCGAGCATTGTTGTCACTCGGGCACTAACAGTCTGATTCACATACTTGGCACCATTTTCCACGACTATCTTCACGCCCTCAATATAACCAATACCCTCAGTATGATTCAAACCTCGCTTCAGGATCCTTACTGATATAAGCTTATGAGGTACAAAAATCGGCGTAAGTAACCGGTAAAGATCCCTGATATCAAGGATCTTTACCTGTGGGAAGAGCGGTGCGTGCCGGCGAACTTCATCTGATGTCGTGATTACCTTTGCTCGCTTATGACGGGCAATTTTAAGCACACACTCCTCCTCGACTAAACCATTACCCTTCACATCAACGAACTCGACCGGTGCATTTCGTTTGAGAACATTTATCGCTGTTTCGCCACGTGGTCCGATAAATCTCTTAACAATAAACCTCACCAGATCGGGGATTATGATCCTACCTTGTAAGATTTTTTTATCGAAAAGATGTATAACTCGTCCATCAATGATGCTTGATGAATCCAAAACAAATTTATATTCGCGTCTAAACCATTTCATGCTTCCTCCTGTAAATAAATAGCCGACTAACTTTCTGGCAGACTACTTATTCAAAGTCAGTTTTACCGCCTCTTTAACATCGGTAACACCGAAAATCTTCATATGTATACTATTTTGACGGGAATTGTTTTTTGGCACAATCGCCTCTTTAAACCCCATCTTTTCAGCTTCTTTTAATCTGGGCAATATTCCATATACTGACCTTATCTCTCCGCCCAGACCAACTTCGCCAACCACAACGGTATGTTTATCAATTGCTACATCTTTCACCGAAGATGCAATAGCAAGAATGATGCCCAGATCATTAGAGGTCTCGAGGACCTTAATACCACCGACTGCATTGACAAAACAGTCGTAATTATAGACGCCTATCCCAGCACGCCTCTCCAATACTGCGAGTAACATGGAGAGTCTTTTGTAGTCAATCCCCGTTGCTACACGCTGTGGGAAATTGTAAAAAGTGGGACTTGTCAAAGCTTGAACCTCAACGAGCAATGGTCTTGAACCTTCGATAACCGCAACTGTTACCGAACCTGAATAGGTCGCGTCTGAAATGAAAAGACAAGATGGGTTGGTCACTTCTTTCAAGCCGGACTCGGTCATTTCAAAAACACCTATTTCATTGGTCGAGCCATAACGATTTTTAATGGCACGGACAATACGATATTGTTGGTTGCCATCCCCCTCAAAGTATAAAACAGCATCGACCATATGTTCGAGAGTTTTTGGTCCAGCAATAGCGCCATATTTTGTTACATGACCAATGAGCACAGTCGTTACGTCTTTGGTTTTTGCGTATCTCATCAATTCACTGCCGCATTGTCTAACTTGTGCCACACTACCCGGGGCTGAAGATAAACGAAGTCCATAAATCGTTTGGATTGAATCGATGACCATCAGATCCGGCTGATAAGTATCGGCACACTCGATTATCGACTCGAGCTGGGTTGCGGTGACAACACTGATACCATGCCCTTTAATACCCAATCGCTCAGACCTCATACGAACTTGATATGCAGACTCTTCTCCATTAACATAGAGTATTTTTTTTCCTGCACGCGCCATTATATCCGATATCTGAAGCATCAACGTTGACTTCCCTATTCCTGGATCGCCACCGAGTAGAACAAGCGAACCTTTAACAAAACCGCCACCCAAAACACGATCCAGTTCATCTATTCCAAGCTTACTTCGCATTTCTTTGCTATACGGTATTCTTGACAACGGGAGTGGGTTGGCTTTCTCAATCCTTTTAGACACCTGTTTGTTCGTTATTTCGACGGCTTCTTCAACCATTGTATTGTATTCATTACAGCCTGGGCACCGCCCGAGCCACTTAGGTGCAGATGCACCACAATTCTGACATACAAATTTTGATCTCATTAAGGATTACTTGAGTGTTGTTATTAAAACACCTTTATATTAATGTATTTCTTTGGATTCTGTTCGATATCCTCGATAAGGCTTTTCAAGGCCTGATTTGTTTGCCTGACTTCTTCGTACAAATCGTCTGATCTTATCAACTTACCCATCGTCCCATCACCGGTCATCAAGGCAGTCAAGGAATCAAGACGTTCAGCCAAATTTTCGATCTTTTCTGAAGGACCTTTTACCGTTTTGGTAAGGTCTTCAAGGCTTCGATTCATGTCACGTGTTAATTTCTTAGCGATCTCGTTGAGATCAAAATCTCCAAGGTTAAGATTCTTTATCGTCAGCATCACACTGTCTAACTGCGATGCCAAACCATCCAGATCAAAACCGGTAGTTTTCCCGTAATAAACACTGTCGATCTTATCAGATAAACCAGGTACGATTTTCACATACCTATCAGAACCGAGATAACTGATCGATTTAATACTGATCTTTGAGTCCTCAGGTATCATGATATCACGGTCAACTGCAAGCACTGTTCTTATTTTGCCTCGGTCGATCTGCAGATCTTTGACCTTACCTTTTTCCAACCCGTACACCATTACTGGATCACCAACCCTCAAACCAATAACATCATCAAAGAGAACAATCACATCATAAGTATTACGTAAACCGATTCTACCAGAGAACCACGTGTACAAGAAAATAAAGAGGATTAGACCTATTATAATAAATATACCTACAAAAGTCGCTTTCAACTGTTTACCCATTGTACATTTCCTTTCTAATCTTTGTCAACTTGCTGATCTTACCTTTCTTTAATAGATAAACATCATCGCCTACTTTTTCTGCAGTATCAAGGTCATGAGTGACAACGATACCGCTCTTTTTATAATTTTTTTTCAGATCTATTATGAGCTGCACGACACGGTCTCTCATTATTGGATCAAGACCAGTGGTCGGTTCATCATAGAACAAATACTGAGGGTCTAGAGCAAGTGCTCGACCAACCGCAATGAGACGCTTCATTCCTCCAGAGAGCGCACCGGGATACAACCTTTCTTTACCGGTCATGCCGATTATATCCAATATTTCCTTGACCTTATCCCTGATTTTCCGATGCGATAAACTGGTATGTTCCTTGATCGGTAAGGCGATATTATCGCAGACATTCATGGAATCGAACAACGCGGTGCCCTGAAATACAAAACCTATTCTCTTCCTAATGTCGTATATTTCGTGTTCTCTTGCGGACTGTACTACCTTACCATCAAAGACTACCTCACCACTGTCAACCGGGACTATACCAAGAATGGACTTGAGAAGCACAGTTTTACCAGTACCTGATGGACCCAGAATGACCACAAGTTGTGCTTCATCTACTGTAAAACTAACATCATCTAATACAATGAGGTTATCAAAACGTTTTGATAGCTTCTTTACTTCTATCATCCAAAAATAACCAGGGCAACCAAGAAATCTAATACAAGAATGAGGATTGAAGCTGTAACAACAGCATAAGTTGCCGCTCGACCAACTTCCTTAGCTCCGCCCTTAACGATAAAACCAAAATAACATCCCGAAGCACCGATCACGAGTGAGAAAAACAGCGATTTGACAAGCCCGCCCATAAAATCACGCATAGAAAAGAAATGGGTCATGCCATAGTTAAAAATACTAAATGGAATATCCAGGAAATAATGCGCATACACTGCACCAAAACCCAATGCAATAAACTCGGCGATAATAGTGAGGATTGGCAAAGCAATGAATGTTCCTACTATACGCGGAAGACTGAGGAACCGGTATGGATCTATGGCCATTATCTCCAGCGCATCGATCTGTTCAGTAACCCGCATAGAACCGATCTCTGCAGCCATCGATGAAGCACAGCGACCGCTAATCATAAGTGCAGTAAGGATCGGACCGAGCTCGATCAACACCATCCTACCAACCGTCGTCCCGACAATATAGCGAGGAACAGTTCCGATCAGTTGATAGGTTGTCTGAACTGTAGAAACTAAACCAGTAAACGCAGCAATGGTTATAATGATCGGCAAGGAGCCAATTCCTATATTGAAAACCTGTTCTAATATCCTACCCCGAGTCGTCCTTATTTTCCAAGGTATGAACAAACTTCGAAAGAAGAATGTCGAAAAATCACCGATAAAGCTAAAAAGGTTCATCTTCCTCTTCTGCCATCGTCATCTCTTCACGGAAAGTTATATTATCGAATAATGTATAATCACCCTTAAACCCAAGCTCCAGCATACCGGTTGGACCATTGCGCTGTTTAGCCAGAAGTATTTCAGCGATACCTTTTTTATCAGTCTCCCTATTATAAACCTCCTCACGGTATATGAAAATAACCACATCAGCATCCTGCTCAATAGCTCCGCTTTCTCTTAAATCTGCTAAAAAAGGCCTCTTATCAGTACGGTGTTCTGGCATACGCGATAGCTGAGAAACAACAAGTAAAGGGATACTCAGTTCTTTTGCCAACGCTTTCAGGGCTCTGGAAATCTCTGATATCTCCTGGGTTCTTGAAGAAGAACGGAATGTTTTAGGACCCTCTAAAAGTTGCAGATAATCGATTATAAGCACGCCGATATCATTTTCAGCTTTCAACCTACGTGCTTTTGCTTTAAGTTCATATATCGATAGAGTTGCTGAATCATCAATATAGATCGGAGCCTTATCAAGGTTCCCAGCTGCGGTTGCAAGATTGACCCAGTCTTCATTGCGCAACATACCGCGCCTTAAGTTCCTCAGACTCACCCTGGCTTCGCTACATAGAAGCCTCTGGACCAGTGCCTCGCCAGACATCTCCAGGGAAAATATACCAACCGGTACACTATGCTCGATCGCTGCATAACCGGCAACATTCAAAGCAAAGGCTGTCTTACCCATTGAAGGTCGACCGGCAATAACGATGAAATCGCCTTTTTGAAAACCCGAGGTCATTTCATCAAGCTTAAAATAACCGGTTTCAACCCCGGTTATCATGCGTTCACCACGCATCGCCTCAGCCGCTTCAAGAATCCCGGTGATATAGCTTCGGATATGGACTGGCTCTTTTCTCAGACCACTTTCTTTTATCTGAAACACAGAATTCTGTGCAAAGTCAACGAGCTCAGCCGCGGTCTGACTATCTTCAAAGCTGTTCTTCAGCAATTCCATCGAGGTCTGGATCACATTCCGCTTGATCGCTTTATCCAGAACAACCCGGGCATGGTGTTCAACATTTGCCGTGGTCAATACATTGGCTACGAGGTTTGAAAGGTACTCAGGTCCACCAATATCATCAAGCATTTTGTTCTGTTTGAGCCAGTTTGTTACGGTGACGAGATCCGAAGCAACGTTTTCACCAAAAAGGTAAAGGATCGCACGATATATCTTCTGATTAGCTGGAGAATAAAAATTGCTCTCGTTGAGGATTTCCATTACCTTTGGCAATGCTTGCGAATCGAGCAGCATAGCACCGATAACTGCTTCTTCAGCTTCCAGAGAATGTGGTGGAACGCGGTTTTCTTCCATGAATTTTATTGCTACTTAATTGTGACGTTTACGGCCTATATCATACTCTCCAATACATGCATCAAGAATGCTGTTGGCGAGTTGCCATTTAGTAATATTACCCAGTTTTATGATCGAACCATCCTTTTTTAGTATAGTCGCTTTGCTTTCTTCATTAGCAATTGCTGACGAATTATTGAGTACGATCATATCACAGTTTTTCGAAATCATTTTAGCTTCGCCTCTTGTTTTATCATCGCCATTCTCGAGTGAAAACCCAACGATTAATGGCAAAGGTTTTTTTCTGGTCAACTCCTTTAGTAAATCTTGATTTTTCTCAAGCTGTAAGCTGATTGCTGGATCATGCAATTTATTTGAGCTCTTATTGATAGGGTGATAATCACCTACTGCAGCAGCCATAATAAGACAATCACACCATGCCATATGATTTTTTAATTCTTTCAGCATCTCAGAAGAAGTTCTGGTATTTATAATATCCATATCCTCTGGAAAATCGACGCTCACCTCACCTATCACACTTTTCGCAATTCCCCCACGGCAGACAATGGCGTAAAGCAGTTCTCTTGCCATTCGGCCTGATGAACGGTTCGTTATCACTCGCATCGAATCAATATCCTCCTCGGTACGACCGCCTGATACAAGAAATTTCATTCCCCTAAGATCCTTATAAGCTTGAGTGAGGGCGAGAATTTTCTTATATATAATTGCAGCTGATGGGAAACGTCCTCGACCGATCTTACCTGAAGCCAATGGACCAAAGCCAGGCTCCAATATATGGTAGCCGATACGACGAAGTGTCTTCACGTTTTCCTGTAGAATTTTATTATCCCACATGCCACTGTCCATTGCCGGTACGAACAAAACTGGTTTACCGAAAGAAAGAAAAGTAGTTGAAAGTAGATCATCAGCAATGCCGTTCACTGCCTTGCCAATGATATTTGCGGTTGCTGGAGCAATTACCAATACATCAGCCCAATCGGATAATGAAAGATGTTTTATGGTTTTGCTCAACACGAACTGGTCTAAATATACCTCATTTCCTGACAGTATTTGACAACTAAGTGGTGTGACAAAATGACAGGCTGATTCAGTGAGCACCACCTTTACTTCAGCACCCTCCTTTTTCAACAAACGTATTAGTTCTAATGATTTATATGCGGCAATAGAACCGGTTATGCCAAGAACAATGTTCAATCTTGATACCTTATTTTCCCGGCGAGCAATTTTTTAAAAACTTCAAAGATCGGGTTGATGTACTGGTCTAAAAGACCTTTAACCTGATCGTCTTTTAGTTTCCTCGCTAGTAAAGACGCTACATTAATCGCTTTGTATTTGTTCTCAAATATCTTATATATTTTTTCAGTCGGTATGATCATCTAACCTCCTATTCCATTCTATGCAATTTGCCAAAAAAGTCAACTGCTCTCTCAGAACTCAATACCTTTCCGAGCAGACGTGCCTTTGTGGAAGTGATGTTTGACTTCCTTCACTTCACTAATTAAATCAGCATAGTTGATAAACTCATCAGGCATATAGCGCCCGGTGAGAATAAGCTCTTTCCGTCGGGGTGTTCTTTTCAAAAGTTCAATTACTTCGTGAACGGGGATGAGCCCGTAAGCGACTGCAACATTTATTTCATCAAGAATAATCATGTCGAACTTCTTTTTCCTGATAACCTCCCGGGCACGTGCCAAAGCATCGTGGGCAAACTGTATGTCTTCTTCGGCAGGATTTTCTGGATTGACGAAATCTGGTCGCCCATATTGTTCAATGACCAGACCAGGCAGGTATTTAGCCGCTTCCAGTTCACCATAGTTGATCTTCCCTTTCATGAACTGGATCATGATCACATTCAAACCGTGCCCAACTGCTCTTAAAGCTAGCCCTAAAGCAGCCGTTGTCTTCCCCTTACCATTGCCAGTATATATTTGTATCATAAAAAATGCCAAGCGCAAAGTGCTAAGTGCATAGTGCGGACAATTACTGGCTTAGTCATCGTTTCCATCCGCTTTACCCTATGCTCTTTACGCCATGCAATCATTATCTTTGCTTTAAGTGACATACCCCTGCAACAACCCTCTGAATTTTACCCTCTTGATCCATAATGATCAACGCACCATCATTACTAATATCGAGAACTTTCCCAGTCAATTTTTTGTCCAGCATTTCGATGACTACTTCTTGACCAAGGAGGATCGTATAATGGCGCCATTCAGTCAGTAGATCTCTGGCCCCCTGTTTTTCCTTCAATAGTTTATAACAATCATCCAGTCGTCTACAGAGCATATCAAACACATTCTTTTTCTCAAGATGTTTCTTTGTTTCAAGGAATATTGAGCTGGCTGTATCCTTCAGCTCATCAGGGAATTTTCGTATATTCAAGTTGATTCCGATGCCCAGAACCACAGCATTGTTGATCACTTCAGTCAGGATACCGCCGATTTTCTTACCATTAAGCATTATATCGTTAGGCCATTTAATACCCGTGAGAATACCATTCATATGTAGTGTCTTACACACTGCAATTCCTGCGATAATAGCGATAAGCGAATGGTCAGGCGGATAAAGGATTACTGACATCCAAAGACCACCTTCAGGTGAAAACCACTTCTTTCCAAATCGGGCACGACCGGCTGTCTGCTGATCGACAAGGATTACCGCTCCTTCTGAAGCATCTTTCAGGAGTGTCTTTGCATACTCGTTGGTCGAGTCTATTTCATCAAAATAATAGAGTTTGCTTCCAATTAGCATATTTTATATATCAGTCTGTTTTCCTGAAGATCATTGCGACTACAGTTTTATCATTGCCGCCCATACTCGATAGCATACCATATGGGCGATTAGCATCGATGTTTACCTGACAATCACCTGACTTACCCATAAGCTGATTGACCACATCAACGGCTTGCCGAACACCAGTTGCTCCAGTAGGATGACCATAGCCAATAAGACCCCCGGTTGTGTTTGTCGGTATGACACCGATCCTGGCGGTCTGCCCATCCTTGACAAAGTCAGCGCCTCCGCCATATTCAGCTAAACCAACAGCCTCTATTGCCAAAAGACCGGCGATGGTGAAACAATCATGTACCTCAAGTACGCTAAGCTCACTCGATTTCATCGCAGCTCGCTCGAAAACCCGCTCGGCTGCTACTGCGCATGTTGATAATTTTGTCAAATCTATTGGCGGGGTTGTTAAGTTATCTTGAACCTGCGCATAGGCAACGACCTCAGCCGCATCTTTTTTACTGATACCCAGTTTCTCCAAACCTTGTTCAGATGCAAAAATGATCGAGGAACCACCATCCGATACTTTCGAGCAGTCGAAAACATTTATATGTTCACAAAAAGATTTGGGGTTAGGTGACATCATGCCGGTCGCGTATAATTCAGGATTTTTATTATGAAATTCTTGAGCTTTTGGGTAGTTGCGCGCATTTTCAATTGCATTAACATACCACTGCGCCATACCAGCGCGTATTTTTTCCTTACCGAATTTTTCAAAACAAGCCCCAGCACGCTGTGAGAATTGATCGGGAAAAAAATATGCATGCCCTTGTTTTCTTTCTCCTGAGTACCAACCAGCTGCAGCAAGATAATCAGCACCGTAGACCGCCTTAACTGAATTTTGAACCTCAACACCCATACATAAAACAACATCAGCTAGGTCAGCTAGTATCGTCTTTACAGAAACGACCAGGGCGAGGCCACCTGAGTCACAAGCACCCTCCACCCGGGTGCATGGCTTATATTGGAAAGTTGGGTGAACCATGGGCAAAAAACCACCAAGGTTGCCTTGTTTACAGAACCTCTCAGCAATAAAATTTCCAATAACGCCTTCATCTATTGCATCAGGGTGCTGTATTTGGTTGAGCGATCCAAGACCTGCTTCTTTAATGTAATGTTCAATACCCGGTCGTGGCTTCTTGGGATGGAATTCCTTTCTACCAGTACCTAATGAGATGGTATTGAAACCCGCGCAAGCATAGATTTTTTTTCTTAAAAACGACATAGAAAACCTCCTCTTGAATAATAAATACCTGGAAGTCCAAAATTCCTAAATCTATTTTTTAGGTATTTAGGTGTCTCGTTATTAAGGCATTTTTCAAATATAATTATTTATCGGTCCGTAAAGCCAATAAAATCCATTCGTTAAAACTGCGTTTACATTTTCAGCTGAGGCTGCAACTCCGCTGCTAATCAATTGTTCACCTATCGATTTGGTTTTCTTAAGAAAATCCAGTGCGAGTTTGGCTCCAAGCGTATCCATTTTTTTCAACGCATCGAAATGATTCTTTAAGGCATCTTCCTTTTTCGGATTCATAAGAAGCGCTTTCCATGGTACAAAACCATTAGGTAATGAACCAATCCGGGCATCTGTTTTTATTATCCAATTATCACTGAGCATGAAATAATCTTTCTTACTGAAATTATAGATACCGATCGGTCGGTTTTTTTCATACTTCAGAAAACCATCTTTTTGCGAACCATCTGCGTACTGCCCGCCCAGGACGCCTTGTTTGACCATTTTATCGATCAACTTATTTTTCAGGGTTTTATCCCCGAGATGTGTCCTCATTACTTTTAGTATACACTGGAAAACATCGATCCCAACATAATCGATAAGTTGAAAAATACCCATCGGTCTCAAGAGAAAGTCCTGGGTAACTTTATTTACAACATAGATCGCACCAGGATAGCGAAAAGTGCCTTTCAGACGGCCCACTTCATTGAGTGCATATAGACCATCACGTATGAAATGACCGTTTCCGATAAATCCGGATATATCGGATGCTGGTACCAATTTTTTGCGCAGCCTCTTCCCCAGTTCATCGGTTAGTTTCTTAAGCTCTTCGACTGTGTTCTGGGCAGTGATAACTTCAACGAGACGTTGCACAACAGGTGGGTTATAAAAATGGTATCCGATCAAACGACCATCCAGAGTCGCTTGTTTTTCCAAATACGAAATGGGAATGCTCGATGTATTGGTCAAAAACATCGTATCTGGTGAACATATCTTTTTTAATTTTTTATAGATCTTCGTCTTAACCTTTTCATTTTCAACGATCGCTTCAAAAACCAGATGTGCATCCTTCACCGTATTGAGATCCGTCGTATAATTCAATACAGCTGATGCGTTATCTACGAATGCAGTAATGATATCAGCGTTCTCAACAAGATCCTTACGCGCTTCATACATTTTTCTCAAATGAACTGTCGATTTCTCAGCAACCTTGGTCAATTGAGTTTTCATATAACCACGTAACCCATCGAGTGCCTGTTCACTTATGTCTATAAGATTAACTCTGAAAACCTTATCTTTGTTCTGGGGTGTTAATTTCAACTTGGCTATCTCCTGGGCGATCATGACACCAATGCCACTCCCCATCTTTCCTGCAGCGCCAATAATTGCAACATTCTGCAATCTGTCATCCAATATCATCCATCCTCCTTTTTCCTTCGGAAAAACAGATGCAGACAGATTTCAACGGATTCATACAGATATATCATCCGTCTGCATCCGTAATCATCCGTTTGAATCCTTCGACCACTTTGGTCGTCGTTTCTCCAAGAAAGCCTTCATGCCTTCTTTGGCTTCATCAGTGGAAAATAAAATACTAAAAGCTTCCATTTCATAGGAAGTTGCTGTTTTAAGATTCGTATCAATACCGCGGTTGATAACTGTTTTCGCAATGCGAACTGCAGTCGCGCCCACGTCAGCTATTTTTTTGGCGATGTTTTTCACCTCTTCCATAAGCGCATCAGATGCAACAACCTGATTAACTAAACCAATTCTCACCGCTTCCTGGCCATCAATAATATCACCCGTATAGATGAGTTCTTTTGCTTTCCCGACTCCGACTAATCTGGCAAGACGCTGCGTTCCAGCATGGCCAGGGATCAGACCAAGTTTTACTTCAGGTTGACCGAACTTTGCCTTGTCCGATGCAATCCTTATATCACAGGCCATAGCAAGCTCGCACCCTGAACCAAGAGCATATCCATTTACCGCAGCGATCACTGGTTTCTCCATATTTTCGATGTATGACATCACGCGCTGCCCGATCTTACTGTATTCCCTCGCCTCCAGGGCATCCATTTCAACTAAGCGAGCGATATCTGAACCGGATACAAAGGACTTGCCTTCGCCCGTTATTATCACAACAGCTATAGTATCATTTTTCTGAAAATCAATCATCGCTCGTTCAATCTCGAGTATTGTCTCAATGTTCACGGCATTTAAAACATCAGGTCGATTGATCTTTAAAATCCCTAAATTACCCTCAGTTTCAGCAATAAGATTCTTAAACGCCATTTTACCTCCTTCGAAAAAAATGACTTAAAAAATCACTGTATCAGATATTAATTCCTTCGAACCATCTCAATGAAGTTCGCGATCTTAGAATAAGACAGCGATCAATGTACAAATCTTACCTAGTAGTGCATTATCCTTATCAGTGAAAGGGGAAAGAGTATGTGAGTCAATATCAAGCTCCCCAAAAACCTCACCATTTTTCATTATGGGAAATACTATTTCGGACATCACTTTAACACTGCAGGAAAGATAATTCGTTTCTTTCCTTACATCCTGAACTACAAACGGCTTTTTTATTGCTGCAGCCTGTCCACAAATCCCTTCTCCAAAAGCGATACGTGTGTGCTCAGTCGGTTCTCCAACAAAAGGTCCAAGAATGAGCTCCTTTCTAGACTGATCCGCAATATAAAAGCCCACCCAATCATAATATGGGATTTCATCTTTCAAAAGATGGGACACTGCAGCAAGCTTTTCATCCCGGTCATGTTTACTGTCGATGATTTTTTCAGCCTTATTTATTAACTGTGCAATTTCTTCTGTGTAATTAGCCATTACTCACCTCTTTTCTGCAGTTCAATCTTCTGCAGCTTACTCATCCTTATCTTTCTTTGTCTTTGTCATATAATTTTCAATTGCTTTATGCAAAGCATCAGCACCAAGATTGGAACAATGCAATTTTTGATTTGGTAAACCACCGAGTTCATCAACCACCAATCGGTTCGTGATCCTCATAGCCTCCTTAATTGTTTTCCCCTTGGCCATTTCGCTTACCATACTCGATACAGCGATCGCCGCGCCACAACCAAATGTCTTAAATTTTACATCCGTAATAATATCATTTTTCACTTTTATATAAAAGGTCATAACATCACCACATACAGGATTACCGACTTCTCCAACACCATCGGCTTCTTTGATTTCACCGACATTCCGCGGGTTCATAAAATGGTCCATCACTTTTTTACTATACATGTATCGTACTCCCTATTAAAATCAGCCGCGCTACGACATACTTATCCCTGTTCCAGTTCCACGATCGGTTTCAGAGCCTCAACCTGATCACCTTCACGGTTATTGATCTGCCCTATAATGCCGTCACGTGGTGCGCGCAATTCATTTTGCATCTTCATTGCTTCCACGATGGCAAGCGTCATCCCTTGTTCAACCTTGTCACCGACCGCGACCATAATCTTCACCAATAATCCGGGCATGGGTGAGCTTACGCTGTCGCCTTGCTGAACGTGTGTTCTTCTGCCTTTCATTAATCCGCCCCGATCAAGAACAAACGAGTAGTAATCACCACCTGTTGCCAGATATATTGTGTCTTTATCCTGCGCATAGTAGATATTGTAAAGTTTTTTGTCAAGTTTGAAAGAAACTATATTATCATGTTTCGAACAGGTGACGATATCATAGTCCTTCCCATCAATAGTTACCTGATAACCACCATCAGATTCCTTGATTTTCACCGTGTGGGTCTTATTTAGATGTATAAATTTATATTCCATGGTTTATGTAAGGTTATCAGGATACCGGGGTATCAGGCAGTGGTCATCAGGATAACAGGATATAAGGGAATATAATACTCTGATAACCTGATCCATCTCATATCCTAATCCTCTGATTTCCTGCTTCTCTGATATCCTTTCACTATCTGCAGATCTCCCAATGACCCAGTTCTTGCCAGGGAGTCGTTACTACTGTATATTCTGACGATCTGGAAATATCCGGAGTTTTGGTTCTTGTCTTTTTTGTTTTTTTTATGAGCGAAGCAGCGATCAAAGCCTGGTGTATTTTATCGTGTTTGGGCATCAGGTCTTTTTCGTTATCATCAATAAAATGTGTATGATAGTCACCGGTTATGAATTTTTCGGAATCCATGATACGTTTCAGAAATCCTATATTAGTTTTTATCCCAAGAATAATATATTCCTCTAAAACATGGGATATACGGTTCAGCGCTGCTTCTCTTGTCTCAGCCCAGGCTATAAGTTTTGAAAGTATCGGGTCATAATGGGGTGGCACATCCCAACCCTGGTATATACCTGAGTCTACTCGGATACCCGGACCACTTGGCTCAAGCATATAGAGTATCCTCCCGGGTGAAGGCATAAAATCATTATCTGGATCTTCAGCATAAATACGTGATTCCACGGCGTGGCCACGTTGACATATATCTTTCTGTGTGAAGTTGAGTTTTTCACCGGCTGCAACCAGTATTTGTTGACGTACTAAATCAACACCGGTAACCATTTCTGTGATCGGGTGTTCCACTTGGACACGTGCATTCACTTCGAGAAAATAAAATTTCTTATTTTCATCAACGAGGAATTCAACTGTACCAGCATTCGTGTAATTTGCTGCTTCAATAACCCTCTTTGCAACTTCGCCCATTTTGCTTCGCATAGATTCCTCAAGGGCTGGTGAAGGAGTCTCTTCGATGATCTTCTGGTGCCGTCGCTGGATAGAACACTCACGCTCGTATAAGTGAACGACATTACCATGGGTATCACGAATAACCTGGAATTCAATATGCCTTGGTTTCTCAATATACTTTTCAAGATATACTGTGGCATCACCAAATGCACTTTGAGCTTCTCTTTGTCCAGCCGCGATGTTTGATTCTAGTTCTTGGTCACTGCGTACTATCCTCATGCCTTTTCCACCACCGCCCATAGACGCTTTGACAATCACTGGATAGCCAACCTGAGTAGCCATTTTTCTGAATGCAATAAGGTCGGTGCTCCTGGCTTCCATACCAGGGATGATCGGTACATCGGCATTCCTAACTGTATTGCGTGACGCAATCTTATCACCAACCAGAGCCATGGCCTTGGAATTTGGTCCTATGAATGCGATACCGGCATCTTCGCATGTTTTAACAAACCGGGCATTCTCGGCTAGAAAACCATAGCCTGGATGTATAGCTTGAGCACCATATTTCTGGGCAACTTCAATTATTTTGAGAATATTTAAATAACTCGACTGGGGTGCAGGATCACCAATACAGACAGCATCGTCCATATGCCAAAGATGGCGTGAAGCAGCGTCAACTGTTGAATAAATCCCGATCGTTGATATACCCAATTCATGACAAGCGCGTGCCACCCGGACAGCTATTTCCCCACGGTTTGCGATTAATATTTTTTTAAACATCTTTTTTGCCTCGCAAAAAATTGATTCACACTGATTATTACGGATTCATACGAAAATCATATGCATACAGGCTAATGCAGATTCATGCAGATAAGTATATCTGTCTGCTCTATAAGATTCGTAATATCTTGTCCAACAGCTCAATAACATTTAATTCCTTTGCCCATTTGCGTATATATGTCCAATCCAATTTTTCGCTCTGTACTTTAGCTACACCCAATGCATCATTGAATTGCCTTTCTGATCCACCGAGCTTTGCCCATTCGAGCTTTGATAAAATCGTATCCTCGGGAGATGAAAACCAACATCGGCAACCTGCAAAGTTGATTAGTTGCCGGCGGTCGAATTCAGTTCGACTAAAACCACGGCGTTTAATAAAAATGATGTCTATTTTAAAACCGGTCTCATAATGGATAATATTAAACATCCCCTGTTTGTCAAGTATTTCCTCATCAAATGCTTTTTCCACATAGAAATCTTTGCTTATTTCATTTGTCAATTGCTCCAAGGATTCTACTTCAGCTTTTATGACAACATCAGCATCAAATGTTGCCCGTGGAAATCCATGTAAATTGCTGGCGAATGAACCAGTTATCATATATTCAATATTGTATTCTTCAAATAGATCAATTATCCCCAGCAAAATTTCTATCTGTATCATTTACTATATACTCTCTGAAATATTTCTTCAGTAAGTAGAATCTTCTTGAGTTCCGTTTCAACCTCAGACTCAGCGTATTCCGGGTGACGATATTTTATGCCTGTCTTAACCAATTCAAGTGCAATTTCAGTTAATTCCATCGCGAGATTCAATTTCGTTTCCGGTAGCATCTTGCGGAAAATCTCTATCTGAAGTCTTTCGGATTCGATTCCTGTATCTTTCATGATCTCTGTTTTTCTCTACCTGAGTCTGAATCCCATTTGGGGTTTCTCTTTTCAAAAAACGCTGCCATGCCTTCCTGTCCTTCATCAGAGATGCGCAATTGTGCAATCACCTCAGCAGTATATGATTTGGCTTTTTCAAAAGACATCTCGGCGACATTGCGCAGTAATTCTTTGCACTTCGCGATCGCCTCAGGACCACTAGACAATAACCTCTGCACCAAATCATTGACAGTTTTATCGAGTTCATCAGGTGGCGTCACCACATTGATCAAGCCCGCATTGCAGGCTTTTTCTGCGCTTAACCGTTCGCCGGTCAAAAAGAACTCACGGCACCTGCCCTCGCCACATTTTTTCATCACATACGGTGAAATACACGCTGGGATAAGACCAATTTTAACTTCGCTGAAACTGAATTTTGCCCGGTCTGAGGCAATTGCGATATCGCAAACTGCAACCAAACCGGTTCCACCACCTATAGCTGTTCCATTAACCTTAGCGATCGTTGGTTTGGGTGATGCGTATATTTTATACAACATATCGGCCAGTTTGAAAGACCCTTTCAGGTTATCCTCATAGGAATAGTCCTTTACGCACTTCATCCAGTTCAGATCAGCACCAGCACAAAAGGATTTGCCCTTTCCCGTAATGATCACAACACGTATATCCTGCCGCTGTGCGATATTATCGAAAACATCGCTGAGTTCGTGTATCATCTTATCATTGAACGCATTATGAACATCCGGACGGTTAAAAGTAACATGAGCCACATTGTTTACTATATTATATAAGATTGTCTCGCATTTATTTTGGTCCATACTCACCCTCTCCTGGGCTCAATGTCAAATGATAAAGTCCAAATATCAATTGAATGCCTAAATCTCCAAATTTGACATTATACACTAGAATTTCATTGGTCATTTTTTATTTGAAACTTGTCCTTAAGTACTTTCTCCCAAGGTCTTTGTCTTTATCGGCTCGACAAGCAATATCCAAGCAGGTTTTTTTGCACGCGAACGGTGTCGCTTGCCACATTTTACCAAAAACCCCTCGTTTTCCTTAAGTTCCACTTCGCCTTCCTCAGTATCAATAGAGATCTTACCTTTGAGCACTAAAAAAAACTCATCTTCATCACGATGGGTGTGCCAGTCGTATACACCTTCGATCTTGGCAACGCGCAAAGCTGTGTCATTGATAAAAGCAACATCCTTGGGTTGCCACGGTTGTTTAACATCACCGACGATATCCTTGAATTTAATTTTTGTCATTTAACCCCCATTTATAACAAATACCTAAAAGCCATAAACACCTAAACTCCTAAAGAAAAAATAGTTCTAAAACGCAAAGCCTAAAATCTCTCATTTAGGTATTTAGTTATTTTGGATTTTAGGCATTTTGCATGTTACATTCTGAAAACACCGAATTTATGATCAGGGATCGGTGCGTTAAGTGACATGGCAATAGCCAAACCAAGTAGCTGCCGTGTATCAAGAGGATCGATAATCCCATCGTCCCAAAGCCGACCGGTCGAATAGTAAGCACTCGACTCTTTCTTGTATTTTGCCAGAATTGGTTTCTTTATCTCATCAATTTCCTGCAGTGTCGGTTCCTTACCTTGTTTTATTAAAGCTCTTACCTTAATATCGGTCAGAACAGCAGAGGCCTGTTCACCACCCATAACACAAATCCGGGCATTGGGCCACATCCAGAGCAGTCGTGGATCATAAGCTCGTCCGCACATGCCGTAATTCCCTGCACCATACGAACCACCTATCATGACCGTGAATTTAGGAACCTGCGCATTGGCGACAGCATGCACCAATTTTGCACCGTCTTTGGCTATACCCTGATGTTCGTACCTTTTGCCAACGATAAAACCAGTAATATTCTGAATAAAAAGCAAAGGGATTTTTCGCACTGAGCACATGGTAACAAAATGTGCACCTTTTTGCGAAGATTCAGAGAATAAAACACCATTATTTGCCAGAATGCCAACCGGGTAGCCCATAATGCGCGCGAAACCGCAAACAATGGTAGGACCATAGAGTTCTTTGAATTCTTGAAATTCGCTACGGTCCACGATACGTGCAATTATCTCCCTCATATCAAAGGTCTTCTTAAGGTCGGCAGGGATAATACCGTACAATTCTTTTGGATCATATGCCGGTTCTTCTGGTTTATTTCTCACGAGCGGGTGTTTTGGTTGTTGACCGAGATTTTCGACGATGCTGCGGGTAATCTCAAGAGCGTGTTCATCATTAATTGCATAGTAATCCGCAACACCTGAAATCCGGCAATGAACATCAGCGCCTCCTAAGTCCTCTTCGCTGACAACTTCACCAGTTGCCGCCTTGACTAAAGGAGGTCCGCCGATGTAAATGGTACCAACACCTTTAACAATAACAACCTCGTCACTCATTGCTGGCTGATACGCACCACCTGCTGTACAAAACCCGAGGACGACGGATATTTGAGGGATATTCTCAGCAGACATTCGTGCCTGGTTAAAAAATATACGACCAAAATGGAACCGATCAGGGAATGTCCCAACTTGCAGGGGCAAAAATATTCCACCTGAATCAACCAGATAAATGCAGGGTAATCGGTTTTCCATCGCAATCTCTTGAGCACGGATATGTTTTTTTATCGTTTCAGGGACATAGGTACCACCCTTTACCGTTGCATCGTGGGCAATAACCATTACTTCTCGTCCATTTACCACACCAATACCCGTTATGATCGCAGCTGATGGATGACTATTATCATACATATCCCAGGCAGCGAGAGGACTCAGTTCGAGAAATGGTGTATCTGGATCGAGCAGTAACTGAAGGCGATCGCGAACAAAGAGCTTACCTCGCTCACTATGTTTTTTATGCATATGATCAGGACCACCTTTTTTTACCTCGGCAAGACGGTCTTTTAAGATCCGGACAGCCTTCAGCATAGCTGATTCATTAGCTTTATACTCTTTATCGTTGACAGTTATTTTTGATTCAATTCTATACATAGTTCCTTTTAAATCTTAAATTCCAAGCACCAAACCTCAAACAATATCAAGATGTCAAAAAATAAACCTTTCACTCTTCTTGTTTGGAACCTTGGTCATTAATAATTATTTGTTATTTGCAATTTGTGGTCTGGGATTTAAACAAGTACTGTCTTATAGCCGTAACAGATAATCCCGGTATGTCCTTCTTCGTACAATTTCCTGAACACGAACTTCACTTTCTTACCGATTCCCAGATCCTCAGGTTTGCAATCAACAACCTGAGTTGTCACCCTAATGCCATTATCCGACTCCACAATGGCAATGGAATAGGGTACCTGCTTAGTAAAATTTGCTGGCGCAACTCTGATCGTGGTATATGAAAGAATTGTACCGGTATCCGACATCTTTGTAGTGTCGAATTCTTTAGCTCCACAACCTGCACAGACTAAACGTGGAGGGAATGACAGCTTGCCGCATTTCGTGCATTTTGCTGCTTCAAGACGGTAGCGTTGAGGTATCTCTCGGTGATATCTCGGTGATGGCATGAATCCTCCTTAACAAAATGGCTATTGTGTTGGGGTTTGGATGCTGGACATAGTTATTAAACAAACAAATTTAGTTTCCAAACCCATGTTCTACCTTTTTCCAACTTCCAAACCTAAACCCATCTTCTATAGTTTGAATATATGTGTAACTGATGAAGCACCTGAACCACCCATATTCTGTGCTAGTCCGATTTGCGCATTTTTCACCTGACGTTTGCCAGCGTTTCCCCGTAGCTGTTCAACCACTTCAACAACCTGTGCGATACCGGTTGCTCCGACCGGATGTCCTTTGGATTTCAGACCACCTGACGTGTTGACCGGGATTTTTCCATTTAAAGCTGTATTTCCCTGTTCAGTAAATGGCCCACCTTTGCCTTTTTCCGTGAATCCCAATTCCTCGATGATACATATTTCTGCGATCGAAAAACAATCATGGACCTCGGCAAAACTGATATCTGATGGTTTTACACCAGCCATTTTGTAAGCAGCTTCAGCTGATAACCTAACCGCCTTAAGGGCCGTGATATCTTCACGGTTGTGCAGAGCGATAGTATCTGTAGCCGCACCTGAACCAATTATCTTAACCGGTGTTATTCCTAGTCGTTTGGCAAGATCAGCTGATGCAAGTATAACACATGCTGCTCCATCAGATACTGGTGAACTGTCAAGAACAGTAAGCGGATCAGCTACGAGCGTTGCATTAATCACCTGTTCGATAGTCACCTCTTTTGGAAATTGAGCATTCGGATTCATTGCGCCGTTTCGATGATTTTTAACTGAGACCGCAGCCAGCTGTTTCCTTGTTGTTCCGTAGCGATGCATATGAGCTCGTGCAATCAGCGCATAAAGACCGGGAAAAGTTACACCCTGATAGACCTCATACTCCTGATCTGCTGCCGTAGCAAGCGCATAAGTAACATCAGCACCATCGTTCATTTTCTCGACCCCGCCGACCAAAACAATATCACTATAACCTGAAGAGATTTCAAAGAGCCCGAGTCTCAGTGCCATACCACCTGAACAGCATGCTGATTCAACGCGCATTGCTGGAACCGGCGCCACGCCAAGATAATCAGCCATTAAAGCACCGATATGTTCCTGACCGACAAAAAGTCCTGGAGTCATCGAACCGACATACATTGAATCAATGTGATCAACACCAGCATCATCGATAGCTTTTAGTGCCGCATCAACAAATATATCCCTTAATGACATATCCCAGAGTTCACCGAATTTTGTCATTCCACAACCAATGGCAACTACTTCTCTCACACTAGCCTCCTTATTCGTTCATTATGATCTTACCTCGATATTTGGCATATTGCCCATAGTCAAGGTAAATACGGTTATTTTCAAGCATCTCTTTTGGTTTCTCAGCTTTATCACGTACCTCATCGATCCGATCAGTAGTCTTGAATACGAAAGCATCACTACCAGCTCCAGAACCGAATGACACGAGCAAAATCAAATCACCTGGTTTTGCAATGTCGAGGGTCGCAGAAAATCCCGTGGGCGACGAACCTGAATATGTATTACCCATCAGAGGCACTATCCAACCGGGCTCCATTTGTTCTTTTGTGAAACCCAACTTTTTACCCGCGGTCAGAGGAAATTTGCCGTTCGGCATGTGAAATATCGCATAGGCAAAATCCTCGGGTTTATAACCGCTCTTATCCAGGATAGCCTGTCCCGCACTTAAAACATGTTTGAAATATGCTGGTTCGCCAGTGAAACGACCACCATGTAATGGATAAAAAGCACCTTCTCGGCGCCAGAAATCAGGCGTATCTGTCGTATATGAAAATGTGTCCAAGACTTCAGCGACAATTTGCTCTTTGCCAAATATAAATGCCGAGCCGCCAGCTGATGCAGAGAACTCCAATGCGTCACCAGGTGCACCCTGTGATGTATCAGCACCAATAGCAAGCGCGTATTTAACAAGACCTGCTTTTACTAAACCGTAAGCTACGAACATCGCTTCAGTTCCGGCTTTACAGGCAAACTCATAATCTGCTATGTGCACATTCGGTACGGCACCCAGCGCTTCTGCAACGACTGTACCAGACGGTTTCACCGCATAGGGATGTGATTCAGAACCGATATAAAGAGCACCGATGTCAGTCGGATCAATTCCGGCTCTTTTCAGTGCATTGCGTGCAGCTTCCACTGAAATCGTAATTGTGTCTTCATCGAGTCCGGGCACAGTTTTTTCCTTGAGCATCAAACCACGTTTCACTGCTTCAGGGTCTCGACCCCATTGATGAGCGATCTCTTCTACCTTAATCCTATATCTCGGTAGATATGAACCATAGCCAACAATTCCAACCATCAAACCTCCTTGACAAAATAGTTATTTGGTCAGGGTTTAGGATACTGGACTTCTAGCTTTCAAACCCTAACCCATCTTCTATATCTTACTAAGTGCTTGGTCAAGATCAGCAATAATATCTTCAGCGTGTTCAAGACCGACTGACAATCTAACATAAGCAGGATTGATCCCACAATCACGTAATTCTTCATTAGAATAAGTCGAATGGGTCATTGAAGCAGGATGTTCTATCAGGGTATCGACATCGCCGAGACTGACCGCAAGAATACACAATTGCACAGAGTTCATTATTATCTTACCTGCTTCTTTGCCACCTTTCACATCAAACCCGACCATGCCGCCGAAACCACTCATTTGTCTTTTAGCAATTTCATGTCCTGGGTGCGACAACAACCCTGGATAATATACTTTCTCAACTTTGTCATGTTTATCCAGATATTGTGCGATTTTCATAGCATTCATACAGTGGCGGTCCATTCTCACTGCCAAAGTTTTAAGACCGCGTAGAACAAGCCATGCATTGAATGGTGAATTACATGCCCCTATCTCTTTGGCATCCTCCCAAAGTGCATGGATAAAATCTTTTTTCCCAACAACAACGCCGCCGATAATATCACCATGTCCACCAAAGTACTTTGTCGCTGAGTGAACGACAATATCCGCACCAAATTCTACTGGTCTCTGAAGATAGGGTGTTGCAAAAGTATTATCGACACATAAAGGGATGTTCCTAGCGTGTGTAGCTTCTGCACATTTAGCGATGTCAATAATTTTAAGTGTCGGATTTGCTGGTGTTTCAGTGAATACTAATTTTGTGTTATCACGCATAGCAGATTTCAGCTGATCGACATCCGAGGTATTGCAGAACGTAACTTCAATCCCTAATTTGGGAAGAATATTTTTGCACAGCGCATAAGTTCCACCATAGATAGTATCATCAGAAACGATGTGTTCACCAGCCTTTGAGAGTGTCACTACAATATTGAAAATCGCGGCAAGCCCCGATGCAAAAACGACCCCGGCCTCGGTAGATTCCAACAAAGCGATCTTCTTGGCAAGCAGATCGATCGTGGGATTGCTAAGTCTTGTATAGATATAACCTGCTTCTTCCTGTTTAAAAAGCCGTGCGCCATGATCCGCATCACGGAAGGCAAAAGTCGATGTCTGGTAGATCGGTGGTGCAAGAGCACCGGTCTCTTTATCAGGATGCTGACCACCGTGGACGATCTTTGACTCAATATGCATCATTCCTCCTTAGAAAAAACATTGCTAATCGCTAATTCTCTTTTTGAGATAACTCGATCAATACACCACCCATATCCTTCGGATGGATAAATGCTATCTTGTTCCCTCCTGCGCCGATTCTCGGAACCTCATCGATCAATCTTATACCTTGATCTTTTATCTCAGTTAGGGCTTTTTCAATATCAGGTACCTGAAAACACAGATGATGAATACCCTCTCCTCTTTTTTCTATGAATTTGAATATAGGGCTGTCTTTATCTATCGGTTCTAACAATTCAATATTAGTACCATGGGCATCTAATTTGGCAATCTTAACCTTCTGATTAGGAATCTCCTCTACTCCAATAAGATTCAAACCCAGTGCATCTTTCCAGATATCCAGCCTCTTTTCTATTGATCTAACGGCAATACCTATATGATCTAAGATCATAATAAAGAATCGTTAAATGCTATACTATTTACTCTTACAGCAATTTCCTTTTCTTCGCTTCTTCTTCAAGCGTATCATGAAAATCTGGATGAGCAATGGAAATAAGGGCTTCGGCACGCTGGCGCAGGTTCTTGCCGTGTAAATTTGCAACACCGTGTTCGGTTACGACATAATGGACATCGGCGCGTGTCGTTACAACACCAGCGCCAACCTGCAAAGTAGGTACGATCTTGCTTATCTTACCTCCTTTAGCAGTCGATGGTAAAGCGATTATCGGTTTACCGCTCTTGGATTGAGCGGCTCCTCTTATAAAATCGAGCTGACCACCAAAACCTGAATAGATCCTAGTGCCGATAGAATCCGAGCATACCTGACCGGTAAGGTCAACTTCTATCGCAGAGTTTATCGCAACCATCTTTTCGTTTTGTCCGATAATATAGGGATGGTTTGTGTAATTGCATGGATGGGTCTCAAATACTGGATTATTATCGATGAATTCGTAGATCTTCTTGGTCCCTAAATAAAATGTCGCAATGATCTTACCGGCATGCAGGGTTTTTTTCGAACCGGTAATAACACCTGCTTCAATAGCTTCAATTATGCTGTCTGAAACCATCTCAGTATGAACCCCGAGGTCTCTTCTATCGAACATGGCGTTGAGCGCGGCATTTGGGATCCCGCCGATACCCAACTGGACAGTAGAACCATCTTCGACCAAACTGGCAACATTTGTACCGATCTTCTTCTCAACCTCGGTGAAAGGAATGGGCTGCAGCTCAGGTAAGTCCTTTGAGATCTCAACTATCTTGGACACTCTTGATGCATGAATGAACGAATCACCCAGGGCGCGCGGCATCTTCTCATTCACCTGGGCGACTACGATCTTAGCTGCTTCCGCAGCAGCCTTAGAAGCCAAACATTCAACACCATAACTCATAAAGCCATGTTCATCAGGTGGTGATAGATGCATAAAAGCAACATCGACCGGTAAAAGACCTGTGTAAAAAAGACTCGGTATCTCGTAGAGGAAAACTGGTATATAATCTGCCTTACCAGCATTGACTGCAGGACGGTCAGCCGGACCAACGAAAAGTGAGTTATGCCGAAAATGACCTTCCATACCGGGCTTTGACAAAGGCTCATCTCCAAATAATAACACGTGTGCAAGTTCAACATTATGCAGTTCATCCTTCCGCTTCTCAAGAGCATCCATCAATGCAAAAGGAGTCGCCGCATTACCGCTGACATATATGCGGTCATTATCTTTGACAACCGAGACTGCTTCATCAATAGAACATTTTTTTTCTTTGTAATTGTCGAACCAGCTCATATCTTGTACTCCTCCCTGATGACACCCCGCTCCACGTAAATGCCCCGCTTTAAAGCATAATTCTCTTTCAAGGTTTTTTCTATCCCCTTTTCAGTTAATATCTTGAGAAATGGATAGATCCCCGAGCTGATAGTATGTGTTGCTGTCCGGGCAACGAGTGTTGTCGCATTCGGCATGCAGAAATGAATGACCCCATCAACCTTATAGATAAATTGACCGCTCGGGGATATCTTTGATGTCTCAGAACAACCGCCCTGGTCAATAGAAAAATCGATCAGGACAGCACCAGGACGCATTGAACTCACCATTTCTTTTGTAATGAGGATTGGTGAGCGTTTACCTGGTTCCAAAACAGCACAAATTACAACATCAGCGAATTTAAGAAGTTTTTCAATATTATGTTTGGTAGAAAACATCGTTGTGATCCGGCTACCGCTGGTTTGGCACACAAGGCTATCGAGCTTATCACGAACGACGTCGAGTACATAAACATTAGCACCAGAAAAGGCAAAGGATTTTGCAGCATTACAACCAAGAGTCCCAGCGCCCAGGATCACGACTTCAGCTGGTGGGATACCAGCTATGCCGCCCAACAGAATACCCCTTCCCCCACCTGGTGATTCTAATAATCGACCAGCAATCTGAACTGAAAGCTTACCTGCCATCTCACTCATCGGTATAACGACCGGCAGTCGACCGTCCTCATTTTGCATTATTTCGTAGCCGATGATGGTCATTTTTTTATCCTGAACAGTTTTAATAAAAGCTTTGCGAGCAGTTACCATATGGATGAAACCCATTAAAATCTGTCCTTCATTCATATATGGGTATTCTTCTTGCTGAGGTCTTCTGACCTTCAGAACAATATCAGCACGTCGAAAAACTTCTTCCTTTGAGTAAACAACAGTCGCGCCAGCTTTTTCATAATCCTCATCTGAGAATCCTGCACCTTCACCAGCTTTTGTTTCAACATAGAATCTTGCGCCGTATAATATAAGTTCTTTTGCGGCCATAGGAGAAAAACCAACTCTATATTCCGGCGTGTTTTTAAAAGGCGGAATTTCTTTGGGAATACCGAAAATCATTTAAAACCTCCTTTTCCCTCCGGAAAAATAGATGCAAACGGATCTATGCAGATTCACACGGATTTATATCTGTTTGCATCCGCTTTTATCTGCCTGAATCTAAAATATCGACTTATCCGTATATTCACCATAAACATCCCTTAATGTATCTGAAATTTCACCGAGAGTTGCATAAGCTTTGACACATAATAATATCGGTTCGACTAAATTTTTACCTGTTATCGCTGTCTGTTCTAATTTTTTTAGAAGCGAGCTCACCTTTGTGTTATTGCGCTTTGCTTTAATTCTTCTTGTTCTTTGCAACTGATGTTTCACGGCCATTGGTGAGACTTTCACCGCGGTGAAAGCTTTTTTTGCTTTCCCAGCAGGAAAACGATTGACTCCAACGACACTGATATCGCCACTTTCAACAGCTTTTTGGTATTCGTAGGCACTGCGGTGTATTTCCCCCTGGAAATATCCTTTTTCAATAGCTAATAAGACACCCCCTATAGACTCGATTTTGGTCAGGTATTTGTTCACATCTTTTTCAATAATATCAGTTAATGATTCGATATAATATGATCCCCCCATTGGATCGATGGTTTCTGGGATCTTACTCTCGTATGCAATGAGCTGTTGAGTACGTAACGCAAGTTTTACTGAATCCTCGGTCGGTAAAGATAATGCCTCATCGCGTGAGTTCGTGTGTAGACTCTGTGTACCACCCAGAACTGCGGCCAGTGCCTGATAGGCAACCCGGATCGCATTATTATCTGGTTCGGAAGCGGTCAACGTCGATCCTGCTGTTTGTGTGTGAAAACGCAGCATCCAGGATTTTGGATCCTTTGCCTTAAAACGACTCTTCATGACACGTGCCCATATTCTCCGGGCGGCTCTGAATTTTGCTATCTCTTCAAAGAAATTATTGTGAGCATTAAAGAAAAATGATATACGGGGTGCGAATGAATCAACGTCAAGGTTACCACGCTCAATAGCATATTGAACATAAGCAATGCCATTTGCGAGGGTAAAAGCAAGTTCCTGAACAGCGGTAGCCCCGGCTTCTCTAATATGATATCCAGATACTGATATGGTATTCCATTTAGGCAAATGTTGACTGCAGTATTTAATGATATCGACTGAGATCTTGATCGATGCTGCTGGAGGGTATATATATGTGCCGCGCGCAATATATTCCTTAAGGATATCATTCTGAACAGTCCCAGCCAATTTTTCTTTACTGACACCTTGTTTTTCTGCAACCGCAATATACATGGCCAGGAGAACTGCCGCAGTAGCATTGATCGTCATTGATGTGCTAACACGCTCAAGAGGGATGTCCCTGAATAATATCTCCATATCCTCAAGTGTATCGATTGCAACACCGGTTTTACCAACCTCACCATGAGCAAAGGTATGATCAGAATCATAACCCATCTGGGTCGGTAGATCAAAAGCAACTGACAGGCCAGTTTGCCCGTGCTTTAGAAGATAGCGGTATCGGCGGTTTGATTCTTCAGCGGTTGCATAACCAGCATACTGCCGCATAGTCCACAGTCGTCCTGTATACATAGTTGGGTAAACACCACGGGTAAACGGAAACTTACCTGGATCGCCCAGATCGTCTTTATAGTGCAGATTTCTTATGTCGTCAGGAGTAAATAACATATCTTTAGTAAATTCTGAATCTTAATATCTTCAGCCTGAGGCTGATCCGCCTCGGGCGGAAAATTCGTACCTAAACAAATACTAAAATCCAAATTCAAATGTTTTAAACGTTTTGGATTTATTATTTCGGTCATTTGATATTGTCTAGGATTTCGGATTTCGTGTTTAGCATTTCATTCTATTACAATCAGTTTATCACCACGATTTACAATCTGTCCTGTTTTTACGTTGATTTTCTTTATTACACCAGCTCTGGAACTGTACATTTCATTTTGCATCTTCATCGCCTCAATAATAAGCAATCCCTGACCCTCGTTGACCCCTTCACCTTCTTTAACACTTACCTCTATTATCAAACCCGGCATTGCTGCTTTCACCACCAGTTCCTGTTTCTGAACTTTACCGGCGCCTGTTTTCATCAGTTTCGCCACTTGTTCATTAAAAATATCGACAGCGTATTCTTGATTGTTAACAATAATCGTATTTTCATCTGCAAAAATAACATCGAACGGTTTATCATCGATTATCAATGTCATGTTTGAACCACGATTATCAGCTACCTTTACTTGTCTTGCTGCACCGTTGAGAAAAACACAGAATTTATCATCTTGCTTTTTGACTTCTACCTTGATCACCTGATCATCGACCTTAACAATATCAGCCACGTTAATTACTCCTCATCATCGACTTGCGTGCGAACAGCTTCCATGGACTTGATGATCTGCGACTGCTTGGTTTTCCTGCCGCAGTCTGCTTCTCCTTGATGATTTTTCCTATGGCGGCAGCTATTGCAGCGATTTCATGATACTCTTTTTTATAGACTACCTTACCTAAAACTTTGTCGATAAAAGTAGTGTCATACTCACCATTGGTAAACTCGGTATTGTTCATCACAAGGATATGGAAGGGTATTGATGTCTTAATTCCTCTTATCGTATATTCTTTCAGAGCACGCTTTGCTCTGGAAATAGCCTCTTCCCGGAAAGGTGCCCAGACAAGCAGTTTAGCGATCAGAGGGTCATAGTATATCGGCACTTCAAAACCTTCATAGACACCACTATCAAGTCTTATGCCCGGACCGCCTGGTTCTATGATCTTAACTATCTTCCCGGTTGAAGGTGCAAAATTATTCTGGGGGTCTTCCGCAGAAATCCGGCATTCAATAGAAGCGCCATTAATCTTTATATCCTTTTGTTTCAAGGATAGTGTCTGACCAGCTGCGATCTTAAACTGCTCTTTTACAATATCGATACCGGTTATCAATTCAGTAACGGGATGTTCAACCTGAAGCCGCGTATTCATTTCCAAAAAATAAAAGTTCTTATTCTTATCGACCATGAATTCAACGGTTCCTGCATTTGTATATTCAGATACATTTACTGCTTTGAGCGCAGCCTGACCCATTGTGGACCGTAGTTCTGTGGTCATGATCGTAGATGGTGACTCCTCAATTAGTTTTTGATGTCGCCGCTGGACTGAACATTCTCTTTCAAAAAGATGTATTGAATTACCATGATTGTCAGCGAGTATTTGAAATTCGATATGTCGTGGTGCTTCAAGAAATTTTTCGATAAAGACGACCGGATTACCGAACGCAGACTGCGCTTCATTGATAGCTTGTTTCATCGCGCTGGGCAATTCTATTGCTTGTCTAACAACGCGCATCCCTTTGCCACCACCCCCACCTGCTGCTTTAATGAGCACCGGGAAACCTATCTGCCCGGCTATTTTCTGGGCATCTGATTCTTCGTTTACCGCACCGCTGCTTCCCGGGATTACCGGTATCCCGGCATCGCTCATTGTCCTTTTTGATGCGATCTTATCACCCAATAACTTGATAGCTTTCGATGATGGGCCGATGAATACAATACCAGCTGATTCACAAGCTTCGGCAAAATCCGGATTCTCAGCAAGGAATCCATAGCCCGGATGAATTGCCTCAGCATTTGAATCTTTTGCTGCCTTGATTATCCTGTCGATCTTCAAATAGCTTTCTGCCGCTGGTGCCCGACCGATATGGTAAACTTCATCAGCGTACCGAGTATGCAGAGCATTTTGGTCAGCGTCTGAATAAACCGTCACTGATCCTATACCCATTTCACGACAAGCACGTAAGATTCGTACAGCAATCTCACCACGATTAGCGACTAATATCTTTTTAAACATAATTTTCATGGAATAAATTGAATCTGAGATCTAAAATCTGCAATCTCAAATCTGAAATACTATAACGGTATATTACCATGTTTTCTCGGTGGATTATTATCCCTTTTATTTTCGATCATCTCGAGGGCTTCGATAATCCTGGGTCTTGTCTCAGAAGGTTTGATTACAGCATCGATATATCCTTTACTCGCCGTGATAAAAGGATTGGCAAATTTTTCGGTATATTCATCGATCAGCTTCTTTTCCAGCATTTTGGGATCTTTTGCTTCCTTTAATTCCGTACGGTAAAGGATCTTTACAGCTCCATCTGGCCCCATTACCGCAATCTCTGCGCTGGGCCAAGCATAATTGATATCGGCCCGGGTATGTTTCGAACTCATAACACAGTATGCACCACCATAAGCCTTGCGTGTAATAACGGTCACTCTTGGCACAGTTGCTTCACAAAATGCATAAAGCAGTTTTGCACCGTTCTTGATAACACCACCCCACTCCTGAGACGTCCCGGGCAAAAATCCGGGCACATCGACAAAGGTTACGATGGGTATATTAAAACAATCACAGAATCGCACAAACCTTGCACCTTTCATAGCTGATTCGATATCCAAAACCCCGGCCAGTACTGCTGGTTGATTTGCGACAATACCCGCGGCTCGGCCATTGAATCTTGCGAAACCAACAATAAGGTTCTTTGCATAATGTTTATGAACCTCAAGCAATACACCATTATCAATGACCATTTTTAATATCGAGTGCATATCATAGGGCTTTTTCGGACTGTCCGGGATGATGGTATCAAGATCATTTTCCATTCGATTGATATCGTCGTCGGTATCTACATGAGGAGGATCTTCGAGATTATTCTGTGGTACAAAAGAAAGCAGGTCTTTAATAAGATCAACACATTCGATCTCTGTATTTGCCGCAAAATGAGCGACCCCAGATTTTTCATTATGAACCATGGCACCACCAAGTTCTTCAAAAGTAACCTCTTCATGCGTCGCTGCTTTAACCACATCAGGCCCGGTAAGGAACATGAAAGAACCCTGCACCATGATAACAAAATCGGTCATTGCCGGTGAATAAACAGCACCGCCTGCGCACGGTCCCATGATCGCTGATATCTGCGGTACAACACCAGCCGATAGAACATTCCTTAAGAACACATCAGAATACCCAGCTAAGCTATCCACTCCTTCCTGTATTCTCGCTCCGCCCGAATCTTTGAGCCCGATAATTGGACACCCCATCTTAAGAGCAAGGTCCTGCAGTTTACAAACTTTTTCAGCATATGCTTTGGATAATGACCCTCCAAAGACAGTGAAATCCTCAGCAAAAACGCATACTGGACGACCATTTACCCGGCCGTAACCAGTCACCACTCCGTCTCCTAAAACTTTATTTGCCTGCATGTCAAAATCACTACATCGATGGGTTACAAACTTGTCGGTTTCACGGAATGTTCCTCTATCCATCAGCAAATCGATGCGCTCACGCGCAGTCAATCGCCCTCTATCATGCTGAGCCTTTATTCGTTTCTCACCACCACCAAGTTGTGCTTGTTTATTCAACTCCTCAAGCCGTTTAAGTCCATCTTCAGTCTTCATTGCACTTCCTCCATATTACATGTCAAATTTAAAATACAAAATAATTAATTATGACAAACCCTGCGCGCGATAAATCGCACAGCTACAATCATCATTATATTGTAGTAGTCGGATTTATCCGACAAATTCTTATATCTCATTATGCAACGGCTGCAATACTGTTTTTCCATTTTCTTCAATTACATACGCAAACATAACCTCAGGATCGTGTTCAAATATCAATAACCAATGTTCACGGAGTGCGATCTGCAAAATATCTTTCTTTCTCTCGATAAGTTCAAGAGGATATAGATCATAGCTCATAATATAAGGTAGTTTCAAATGTGATGCGGTCGGGATAAAATCGCCAAAATATATTGCTTTTTTTTCTTGTGATTCAATTACAACTGACTGGTGACCCTTGGTATGACCATTGGTAACTGCAACCTTGACCCCTTCGATGATCTCCTGGTCTCCGTCAACTAAAAAAAGTTGATTCTTTTCCTGCAGAGGAAGGAAATTCTCCTTTAGATAACTTGCTTTCGTCCGTTCATTGGGGTGTGTTGCATCATACCATTCCTGTTTTTGGATAATATACCGGGCATTGGGAAAAGTCGGTGTTGCGGTGTTATTCTGTTTGAAAGTATTACCACCACAGTGGTCAAAATGCAGGTGTGTATTTATTACCTTATCGATATCCTCAGGTTCAATGCCGTGTTCGTGTAAAGCCTGGACAAGTCCATATTCTCTTTCCACCCGGTAAATATCTCTGAATCTATCTTTAAGCTTCTCACCAATACCTGTGTCGATAAGGATCAAATTATCCGGTGTTTTTATCAACAGACAATTCAAACCCAGTTCGATCCTATTAAAATCATCAGCAGGATTTATTCTATTCCATATTACCTTGGGTACAACTCCAAACATCGCACCACCATCAAGCCAAAATTTGCCATCTGATATTATCGTTAGTTCAAACTTTCCAAGTTTTACAGTCTTCGAATTCATAGAAAATCCTGTCTGACGCGTCTCCCTTCTTTTCCCATCATCCAATCTTCGTAACTTCCTATTTTCTGTCTTTTACCTTTCTTCCCGACTTCTTGTTTTTCTTAACACTTCTCTTCTTTTTCGACTTGAGCGGCTTTGTCTTCCTGGGCTGGCTGCTCTTTATACTAGCTCTGATCCAATCAACGATCTCAGTTGTCGGCGTACCAGGACCAAATAATTTCTTCACGCCTTTCTTTTCCAATTTTTTCATGTCTTCGTGAGGTATAATTCCGCCGCCAATGACAATAATATCCTTTGCTCGTTTCTTAGCTAGTAAAGCCAGCACCTTAGTGAATATAGTCATATGTGCACCCGATAGTATGGAAAGACCGATAATGTGGACGTCCTCTTGTATCGCAGCTTCCACAATACTCTCACAAGTCTGGTGCAACCCGGTATAGATAACCTCCATACCAGCATCGCGCAAGGCAGCAGCTACGACTTTTGCACCTCGGTCATGTCCATCAAGACCAGGTTTGCCAACAAGAACCCGTATTTTCCTATCCATAAAACCCCCTAACACAAATACCTAAATGCCTAAAATCGTAAATACCTAAAATTAGGATCATTTTGCCGGATGTTTGCAGCTATCCTAGTAGTGGTGAATTCCTTAAATCTTCTATTTAGGTATTTAGGCATTTTGGATTTTAAAAAATAATCGGTTCATGGTACTCACCGAATTCCTCTTTTAGAGTATTACACATTTCACCGAGTGTCGCATA
Organism: bacterium; assembly: GCA_049647165.1. Lineage (GTDB taxonomy): Bacteria > Hydrothermota > Tepidihabitantia > SM23-42 > SM23-42 > JAUVZL01. The sequence continues at coordinate 37,571 of JBARXB010000003.1, read as the reverse complement.
AGCACGCACACAATCCAGTATCTTCGGCATCAGATTAGAACCACGTCCAGCAGCGTTGCGTAAGGCCTTGAGGTTTTCTTTAACCTTTCTACCATTGCGCTCCCGTTTTAGACTCTTGAGTGATCTAACCTGATCACGTTCAACTTGTTTTGGGATCTTTAGTATTTCAATCTCTGGTCTACTTTTCTCCTCAAAAATATTCACTCCAACATGGTATTTAGTTTTATGCTCCAGGCTCTTTTGATATTGGTAAGCACTTCTCGATATCTCACGTTGAAAAAATCCTTTATCAATGGCCTTGATCACACCACCGAGTTTATCAATCTTCTCGAAATATGCATAAGCTCCTTTTTCAAGTTCATTAGTCAAAGTCTCGACATAATAAGAACCTCCCAACGGGTCGATCGTATTGGCAACACCGGTTTCATAAGCGATCAACTGCTGGGTGCGCAAGGCGATCTTGACTGCGTTTTCAGTAGGCAAAGCAAAGGTCTCATCCATTGAATTCGTATGAAGTGATTGGGTTCCCCCAAGCACTGCGGCAAGCGCCTGAAACGCAGTGCGCATGATATTATTATCAGGTTGTTGAGCGGTCAATGTACAACCAGCTGTTTGCGTGTGAAACCGCATTAAATAGGACCGGGGACTCTGGGCATTGTACTTATCCTGCATGAGCCGTGCCCAGATCCTTCGAGCCGCACGGTATTTTGCAATTTCCTCAAAGAAATCCAGGTGCGAGTTAAAGAAAAAAGAAAGCCTGGGTGCGAATTTATCGACCGACAAACCGGCTTTCATACCGTATTCAACATAAGTAAATCCATTCTTTAGAGTAAAAGCTAGTTCCTGGAGTGCTGTCGAACCAGCTTCTCTTATGTGATAACCGGATATAGATATAGTATTCCATTTAGGAACATGTTCGACACAGTATGCCATTATATCGGTGATTATCCGCATTGATGGTTCGGGTGGATATATCCATGTTTTTTGAGCTTGATATTCTTTTAGCATATCGTTTTGGATGGTCCCGGTCAGTGCGTTCATGGGTACACCTTGTTTTTCACCAACGATAAGATACATTGCCAGAAGCATTGCCGCAGGAGGATTGATAGTCATCGATGTCGAAATGCGCTCGAGTGGTATGCCCTTGAACAATATCTCCATATCTCTCAGCGTGTCGATCGCAACCCCGCACTTACCAACTTCACCTTGTGAGAAAGGATCATCTGAATCGCGTCCGTACAGAGTAGGAAAATCAAAAGCTACGGAAAGACCGGTCTGGCCATGGTTTAGAAGATATTTATATCGTTTGTTCGTATCTTTAGGTGTGCCAAAACCTGAAAACTGGCGCATTGTCCAGAGCCGTCCACGATACATATTTGTGTGGACACCCCGTACATAAGGGAATTCACCCGGGTAGCCCAGATCTATGTCATAATCAAACCCCTTCATATCATCCGGCGTATAGAGCGGTTTTATGGCTTGTCCAGAGACCGTTGTGAATTTTGCATCACGCTCTTTACAGGTCTTGAGTTTTTTATCCCAATTATCCTTCATCATATACCCTCGCTACTTTTTAGCTCTTATTATTTTCCTGGTTATCGCATCGGCAATACTATATGGATTCATCTTTCGTCGGTATATCTTATCTATGATATGCGTAAGCTCTTTGTCTTTTACGACCCTCTCTTTTAAGTGTAGTTCTATCCTGTCCTTGATCAATTCATTGATACGTACCAGTATGTTGGCTTTCCTCTCCTGTTCGAGTCGACCGCTCTTACCCAGATACACCTCATGCTTCTGTACCGCACCGACAAGAGCATCAATCCCTGTTTCCTTTGTTGCGGTCGTTTTGAGAATTGGAAAATGCCAACCTGTTTTTTGTTCACGTAATTCAAACGCAAATTTCAACTCAATGAGTAAACGGTCACACCCCTCGCGATCTCCTTTATTAACAGCAATGATATCAGCGATCTCCAGTAATCCGGCTTTCATCGCCTGAATACTGTCGCCTGATTCGGGAACGAGAACTACGACCGTAGTATCACACACCTCTGCTATATCCAATTCGACCTGACCAACACCTATGGTTTCAATCAGAATATAGTCCATACCAGCCGCATCCATTACCAGCGCAGCATCTTTTGTCTTCCTTGCTAACCCCCCAAGACTGCCCCGGGAAGCCATGCTTCTTATAAAAACATTCTGATCCAGTGCCAGGTCGTTCATCCTGATGCGGTCACCCAGCAATGCGCCACCGGAAAAAGGTGATGTGGGATCAACCGCGATGATCCCGATCTTTTTCTCTAAAGAAAGCAACCTTTTTGCGATAGCATTGACCAATGTTGACTTTCCAGCGCCGGGCGGACCGGTTATGCCAACGTGATAGGCATTCCCGGTACGAGAAAATATCTTTTTAAGTATTTCAGTCGAGGCGCCATTCTCAACAATGCTAATGATCTGGGCGATCGTTCGTTTGTCGCCTTTCATAAGTTTTTTTAAATACTTCATCTTTATAGGTCGCTGTGGGGTCAAATCTCGAAACTTGAAAAAAAGGTCGCTGTGGGGTCAAATCTCGAAACTTGAAAAAATAAACAACATATCAAAAATCATATCATAGCATTATGATTTGTCAAGTTTCGAGATTTGACCCCATAAACTTTCTTGCCTTTCATCAATTTATTAATAGAGAACATAAAAGCTATTTGGTTTCAAACGATCTTTCAATTTTCGCCCATGTATCGCGCAATGTAATTGTCCGGTTGAAAACAAGTGAACCTTTTGATGAATCAGGATCAACACAAAAATATCCCAAGCGCTCGAATTGAAACCTATTGCCCGAGGCCGCATTTTTCAGACTCGGTTCAACCCGGCAAGAACTTAATATTTCTAAAGCCTTTAAATTTACATTAGATGTAAAATCTTTACCTTCCTCTGTATCCTCAGGATTTGCTTTTATGAAAAGCCGATCATAAAGACGCACTTCAGCCTCTAAAGCATGCGCGGCAGAAACCCAATGAAGTGTCGCCTTTACTTTACGACCATCTGGTGCATCACCACCACGTGTTTTTGGATCATAAGTGCAATGTAATCTTATTACCTTACCTGTTTCATCTTTTATTACCCTATTGCATTTTATAAAATACGCATAGCGCAACCGGACTTCGCGACCCGGGGCAAGGCGGAAGAATTTTCTTGGCGGGTCTTCACGAAAATCTTCCTGTTCAATGTACAGCACACGCGAAAAAGGTACTTTTCGAGTTCCCATACTCATGTCTTCCGGATTGTTTATTGCTTCCAACTCTTCACTTTTATCCTCGTCATAATTATCAATGACTACTTCCAGAGGTTTAAGCACTGCCATAACCCGTGGTGCACGTTTATTCAAATCTTCACGTACACAATGCTCAAGCAATGCGATATCAATAACGCTGTCGGTTTTGGCCACGCCGATTCGATCCAGGAAATCTCGGATCGATCCGGGCGTGTACCCGCGCCGGCGTAGTCCGGATAAGCTCGGCATCCTCGGATCATCCCAGCCCGCCACATGACCTCCCTCGACCAATTTTATAAGCCAGCGTTTGCTCATCACGGTGTAAGTTAAGTTGAGCCGCGCAAATTCAATTTGTTCTGGATGATAGATACCGAGCTGCTCAAGAAACCAGTGATAGAGAGGACGGTGATCTTCGAATTCCAGAGAACACAGGGAATGTGTGATCTTTTCGATCGAATCTGATTGACCGTGCGTCCAGTCATAAGTTGGATAGATACACCACTTATCACCCTGCCGATGATGTGGCTTATGTAATATACGATACATTACCGGGTCACGCATATTGATATTAGGCGCCGTCATATCGATCTTTGCCCGCAACACCCTTGAACCATCCGGGAATTCACCTGCGCGCATGCGTGAAAATAGATCGAGGTTCTCCTCGATGCTCCGATCTCGATAAGGACTTGCTTTGCCCGGTTCAGTCAGCGTACCCCGGTACTCCCTTATCTCATCCGCACTCAAATCATCGACATAGGCTTTGCCTTTTTTTATCAGCTGCAGGGCCCAATCATGAAGCTGCTGGAAATAGTCAGAAGCATAATACTCACGGTCTTCCCAATCATATCCCAACCAATGGATGTCTTCTTTTATCGCATCGATATATTCTTGTTTCTCTTTTGCCGGATTGGAATCATCAAAACGCAGATTGCACAAGCCTTTATAATCTTCGGCAATACCGAAATTTATAGATATCGCCTTTGCGTTTCCTATATGGATCCAGCCGTTAGGCTCGGGCGGAAAACGCGTCTGTACAGACTCATGCTTGCCCGAGGCTAAATCCCTATCAATTATCTCACGGATGAAATTGGTCGGTTTATCAAACGCACTATCTGACATAATATACTTCCTCAATAAATCCTAAAATCGAATCTAAACACCTTTAAATCTGAACCTGGCCTTAAAATGCCGCAGTGACAGTTCTCTCCCTGAAGTAACCTCGACCCCGGGGATTTGGTCACGGTATTGATGTAATGCGCGCACCGCTTCAGCAACCGCATCAAGGTCGGTCTTTTCATATCTGAGACGCGGAATAGCGAACCTTACGAAATTGACTTCAGGAGCTTTCTCTTTTTGCGTGTTTTGATCGTATGATCCAAACGCAAAATGACCGAGCTCACACGCCCGGTGGCCATAAGCTGCCAGGAGCACCGCAGTCAACGCTACACCACCAAAATCCTCTGGCTTGATCGACGTCCCGGCAAAGAAGCGATTGACATCAAGATACACTGCATGACCGCCTGTAGGCAGCAGTACCGGGATACCCAATTTATCCATGGTATTACCAAAGTCACGCACTTGCTCAATCCGATAGGTAAGATACTCTTCTTTGGTTATTATTTTTAGACCGACATTCAATGCCATGATATCGCGACCTGAAAGTCCGCCATAGGTAGGATGTCCTTCCTTGATGAGCTGATAATTGAGCAAGGCATCTGGAATTTCTGGATATTTGCTGACAAACATTCCCTCATCTCTTAAGAATAATCCACCCCCCATATTAACAAGCCCGTCTTTTTTAAAACTTATCGTAAAACCATCAGCATATGAAAACATCTCGAGCACGATCTCTTGAATTGACTTTTTATCATAACCCGACTCGTACTGTTTTATGAACCAGGCATTCTCAGCAAACCGGCAAGCATCAAAAAACAGTGGGGTCTTGTATTTCCGGCACAGTTCAGCTACAACTCTGATATTTTCCAGTGAAACCGGTTGACCAGCAGCGGTATTATTAGTGATGGTAATATAAACTACCGGGATACGATCATGGGATTTACTTAGCAGTTCCTTTAATCTTGGAATATCCATATTCCCTTTAAAATGTGATGTTGATTCTTTATCTTTAAGCTCTGGACAGAAAAAATTCAATGCCTCGATCTTGTTTGCCTTGATATTGGCGCCAGTCGTGTCAAAATGACCATTGCTCGGGATCATTAAATCGGCACCTTGTTTACCGAGGATCGTGAACAGTGCATCCTCACATGACCTGCCTTGATGGAAAATGAATGCATTCGGTCGGCCTGTGGTGGAATCATTGAAGAACTCCTTGCCGAAAGTTTCTTTTATCTGATCCATCAATAAATAGAATCCGCGATTCGAACCATACGCTTCATCCCCAGTATGAAGAGCTGCCCATTGTTCATTCGTCATCGTCGACACACCAGAATCACTCAATAGATCACAACCGGTTATCATCTCCGACGGAAAATAGAATACATTCAAGCCGACACTTTCCAGGACTTTAGCGCGCTCCATTGGGGAAAATGGTTTTTTCATCTCGACTGAATGGTTGAAATATGGTCGCGCGCGTGTCCTGAGTTCATCCTCCCCAGCTATGTTTCTGATGATATATAATAGTTTCATTCTATTGTGCTCCTTGAGCTACACCAGCATTATTGGCCTCAGATTGTTACCGCTGTTTCGTTTCTAAATCCCTTGCGCCAGCTTGATAAAGCCAGCAGCATAGCTAGTGGCATCACTGGTACTGATAATCGGCCATTGGCTGCGAAAGCGAAGTGAACGACCCAATAAGCGAACATGATGATAAGAAATATCCAAATCCTTTTTTCACCCATTTTGAGTCCCGCAAAGATACTGAGAACCGAAAGAACGAGTATGGGCAGCTTGAGTATAATAAGAACAATACTCTTAAGGCGAGTCTCACCGATATACCAGAAATTAAGACCATTGACCACTATTCTCTTTGTGAAGAGACCAAAATCCCCGCGCAATTCATTCAGGGCGCTGGCCATAAAAATATCTTCTTCCTGGATATCCCGTAAAGGTCGATTTGACGATAATCCTGCGGTCAAACTCCGTATTTGATCGATATTTTTGTCCCACAATACGCTGTAAGCGAGTGGATCAGAAAAATACGAACGGGCGATCGCATTGCCGACTTTTATGTTAAAACCAGCGCCTGTATGTACAGGTATGATCCGCTTGACTAGAATATAGTTCCTTACGGTCCAGGGTAGAATAATGATGAGTGCCGCAAACGCCATCAACAAAGCATAGCCTGCCTTTTTCACCGGGCAAAGTAGTAGGAATAACAAAGGGAGAGCGACTACAAACACAAGGAATGTTGCTTTTGTCAAACACATTAAACCGGTTATCACACCTATACAGATACTACGCAATATCGTTGGCTTCTCGAAAAATCGTAGGGCTGCATACAACAAACAAACCATCAAGAACATAAGGAGCATCTCATTCCACATACGTGGTGCAAACCAAAACATTACCGGATAAGCTGCACAGCAGAACCCGATGACGATTGCCCGTCTTCGATTTACCAATTTCTTGGCGAGCAAGTACACGAATAAACAGGTGAGCCCGTGCAAAAGACATTGTGCGATCCATATGCTACCCGGATACCAGTTGTTACCAAACCAGAGCACTGATGCAATGAATGCAGGATATAGTGGGCCGCGGTAGACTGTTGAGCCCTGATCAGAAGCATAGGCCAACCCATGTCCGTGCAGGAGATTGATACCGAGAACACCATATTCGTCAGGATCAAGGACAGCATGGTACGAGCTTTGAACTCCCGGGTATATGAGGAAGCAGAAGACCAGGGCAATTAAAAAACCACTGATTGGAATAAATAAGGGATGGATTCTCTCTAAATCAATTATGGTCATTCTGTGAGTGATGTGTCGAGGATTTCTGAGATATCCATAACCTCAAGGCTGGCATTCATAGATTTCAGTGTCTCCTCAAACATCTGAAGGCAGTACGGACAGGCAACACATAGAATATCAGCATCCGTGGCCAGGATTTGTTCAGTTCTCAAATTGGCAAGCCTTTCATCCTGGGGCCAATCACGCCATAAACCCATCGCTCCGCCACCACAGCAGACGCTGAAATCTCTATTAAAGACAGGGATCTCAATGAGTTCCAAACCCGGGATGCTCTTTAAGATCCTCCTTGGTTCATCATAAATATCCATCTGTCGGCCGAGTGTACATGGATCATGGTAGACGACTCTTTTTTCAAAAGGTCGCTTTGGAGATATTTTCTTCTCAGTAATCATCCGGTCGAAAAGCTGTACTGCATGGTGGGTTTCAAATCCATCATAGTATGCTGGATATTCCTTGGTAAAGGTGACCAGGCAGTGTGGTGATGTTACTATCACCTTTTGCACATTGGCTGTTTTGAATAACTCGGTATTTTGTTTGACCGCAGTCTGAAAGACTTTTTCCGCGCCGACTCGTCGGACTGCCTCACCACAGCAGAATTCATCTTTGCCAATAATGCCAAAAGATATACCGGCACGTTTTAATATTCTGGCCGTTGCCTGAGCAACTTTTTTTGCACGCGCATCATAGGCCGGCAGGCAGCATGGGAAATATAGATATTCCACGGTCCCGGTGAATTGTGGTATATCAAGACCGGCTGCCCAATCAGCTCTTTTTTCAGCAGGTTCACCGAGCGGATTACCTGAGTTATAGAGGCGTGCAACAACACTCTTAAGTTCACCAGGATAAGAATCAAAATCAACGAGTATCCTCCGAACCGCACGCAATACATCAGAAAGACTAACGCCGCGCGGACACTCAGCTTTGCATGAATCGCATCCAACGCACCTAAATACATCAATAGTATCAGCGGCGATCTCTTCTTTTTCTTCACTATCAATTATCGCACCGAGTTTAATGCGCTGACAGAACCGATAGGTAGTATAATCCAACCCATCGAGAAGATTCCATGGACATGCCGCCATGCAGCGACCGCATTGATAGCACTTTATTACATCATCGCCGCCCGACTCGATGATCGCATCACGCACTTCCGGGTTCAGCGTTATAAAATTCTTCGTCAAGACTTATCCTTTTGCTTGTTTCATCTCTAAAATCTTACTCTTCAAAACCGGGACAACTTTGAAAAGGTCATCGACAATGCCGTAATCTGCCTCATTGAAGATCGGTGCATTCGGGTCTTTATTCACCGCGATTATGGTATCCGCGCTCTTCATACCGACAATGTGCTGGAACGCACCAGAAATACCTAGCGCGATATACAACTTTGGCTTTACCGTTTTCCCGGATGACCCGACCTGCCGGTCTTTTGCGAGCCAACCAGCATCAACGACTGGCCTTGAACAAGAAACAACACCGCCGATCGTAGCTGCAAAATCTTCAATAACTGAAATATTCGCCTGGTCTTTTACGCCGCGGCCAATGCTGACCAGAATATCAGACTTGGTGATATCAACATCACCGATCGCTGCTTCTATGTACTCGACGAACTTTCTATAATCCGGTTGCGACGATACTGCGATATCCAGCTTTTCCACACTCCCTTCTAGACTGCTTTCCCCAGCGGGGAAACAACCACTGCGCAGGGTTATAATGTAACCAGGGTTCTCACGCAAGAGTACTCTGGCATTCAATTTACCATCATACATTTGACGAGTTACCCTGAGTTTTTGTTCAATAATTTCAACGGCAAGACAATCAGTAGTAAATGGCACACCTACCTGGACTGCGAGCGCCGGGCATAGGTCCATACCAGAAGCAGAATGTCCGATCAGGGTCAGCCGGGGATTTTGTTGCTTGATGATTTCGCTCAGTGCATTCTGATAAAGTTCGGAGTTGAAATCCTTGAACATTTCGCTGTCAACGACGAGTAGACGATGTGCCTGTTTTTTTACAGCCTGCACAATGTTATCAGTATTATATCCGAGGATAACTGCGGTCAATTTTGTGTTTGCGTTCTCAGCAAGTTTCCTGCCGCAACTCATCAATTCATATGTAATATCTCTAATTGTACCTTGTCGATGTTCTACCAGAGCAAAAATCTCACTCATTTTTCACCTCCGAATTCTGAGTTTAGCATTAATGGGCATTGCGGCTCGTATGGTTGATAGTCTTTCGTTGTCGTTGTATTAACCATTTCCCTATGACGACGCCTTAGTACTATACTGGCTGCCATGCCGTAAAACAATTGACCATGCCTTCTTTTCATAGTAGTCCTTTATCCTTAATAATACCTGTCAGTTTCACCGCGATTTCGTCTGTAGTGCCAGATAAAATTTCCGCGCGTTTGCCTGCTGGAGGCGGAAATAATTCTTCAAGAACTGTGTCCGCTTTAATGGTCGATTGGTCGATGTCAGAGGCTCCGATAACCTTGATTTCCTTTTTTGCCGCACGTCTTATCGCGATCAGTGAAGCATATCGTGGTTCATTTATCCCGGTTTGAATCGTAAGAAGCAATGGCAGTGTCATTTCAAGATGTTCTAATAATCCACCTTCAAGTTCCCGGTAAACCTGGGCATTGTTATCCTGGATATCGACTTTGGTAACTAAAGTGGCATGGGGTACGCCGAGTAATTCAGCGAGGGTTACGCCAACTTGCGAAAAATAATCATCAGTCGCTATACAACCAGTAAAGATAACATCGAATTTCAGATCTTTTATGGCTGCTTTGATGAGCTGAGCTGTCTTAAGGCCATCCAATTCATCAAAATCCTCAGCTTTTATACGTATCGCATTATCAGCACCCTTGGCCAGTGCGATACGCAGGGTGTCTTCAGTTTCAACTGTCCCCAATGAAACTGCGGTAAGGGTTCCGCTAAATTTTTCTTTAAGCAATATTGCTTCCTCGAGCGCATACGTATCAGATTCGTTCATATCAAAGGTTAAGCGATCCTTAACGATATTTTTGCCCGAAGGATCGACTTTCACGTCAGCTTCAGCGGTTTGAGCGACTCTTTTAATACAGACTATAATATCCAAAATAACCTCCTAAAAATAATGGTCGTTGGGTTGGGGTTTGGAAGCGAGAGAAAAACCTAATATCCAAACCTAAATCTATCCTCTATCTTGTAAGTTCTCTTGCAATAACTATCTTTTGTATTTCTGATGTTCCCTCATACAATTCAAGGATCTTGGCATCACGATAGATCCTCTCGATCGGATAATCTTTTGTATAGCCATAACCACCATGGATCTGAACAGCCATGCGAGCAACATCCACGGCGATCATTGCCGCATAGTACTTGGCCATAGCTGATTCGCTGGAAAAACGCGCCATCCCTTTATTTTTGCAGTAACCGGCATAGTATACAAGCATCCTTGCAGCCTGAATCTGGGTCGCCATTTCAGCAAGCATGGACTGGATCATCTCGAAATTACATATCGGCTTTCCGAATGCCTTACGCTCTTTCGAGTACTTGACCGCTTCGTCAAGCGCACTTTGAGCGATACCAACGGCTTGAGCACCGATATCTATCCTCGAAACATCAAGCGTATTCATGCAGATCTTAAAACCATCACCTTCCTTACCCAAGAGGTTTTCTTTGGGAACTTTGACATCCTCAAAGATCAATTCACAATTTGCGGTCGCTCTGATACCCATTAAATCTTCATGTTTACCAAGACTAAAACCTGGTGTATCTCTTTCTACGATGAATGTGCTTATGCCCTTGTGCTTTAATTCCCTGTTTGTATATGCAAAGACAACAAATATCCCTGCCTCACCAGCATTCGTGATAAACCTTTTTGTACCGTTCAAAATATAGTTATCACCATCCAGGCGTGCGGTGCATTCCATCGAGGCCACATCTGAACCAGCATTCGGCTCGGTTAAACCAAATGCGCCGAGTTTCTCACCACTGCACAATATGGGTAAATATTTTTTCTTTTGTTCTTCACTACCAAACTGCATGATGGGATAGGTAACGAGTGAGTTGTTGACAGCAACAATGACACCGGTCGAAGCACAAGTGCGAGAGATCTCTTCAATTGCGATCGCCAAAGAAATGTAATCAAATCCAGCTCCACCGTATTCCTCAGGTACGATAATGCCAAGCAAACCAAGTTCCGCCATCTTCTTTATATTATCCCATGGAAAATCCCCAGATTTATCGATATCCGGGGCTACTGGTGCAAGAACACTATCGGCAAACTTCTTGACCTGGTTCTGCAACATTTTCTGATCATTGGTTAAATCAAAATCCATCGAACCTCCTTCAGTAAGATAAAACCCTAAATTCTAATATCAAATTTCAAAATACAAATTATCCTTCTTCTCTATCCTCCCCCTTAAAGGTGGAGATATATATGTTTTGAATTTTGGTCATTCGGATATGGTATTTGTTTAGGATTTAGTATTTAGTACTTAGAATTTCTTTTTATTTCCCAAGTATTTCTCTCGCAATGACTATCTTCTGGATCTCTGACGTACCTTCGCCGATTTCCATGAGTTTTTCATCGCGCAGAAATCTTTCGACTGGGTATTCATCGGTCAACCCGAGCATGCCGTGTACGGTTATCGCCATATCTGTCGCCTTCATACCTATGGTCGAGGCGTAGTACTTGGCCATAGCTGCTTCTTTGGTAAAAGGCAAGTCACTATCTTTGAGCGTTGCCGCTTGATAGATAAGCAATCGCGCAGCTTCAATTTCAGTAGCCATTTCCGCGATCATGGATTGGATCGACTGCATTTTTTTCATCGGGCATCCAGTCCTGCTGTGCTCGGTGACAAATTTTGCAGAAGCATCGAGTGCACCTTGCGCAATCCCCAAAGCCAAAGCTCCGATTGAAATCCTACCGCCATCGAGCGTTGCCATAAAAACTTTAAAACCCTCGCCTTCTTTGCCAAGGAGATTTTCTCTTGGTATTGCGCAGTCTTCAAAAACTAATTCTGAGGTTATTGACCCGCGCAAGCCTAATTTATCCTCCTCTTTACCCGGGGAAAAACCGGGTGTCCCCTTTTCAACAATAAAGGCTGATATCCCAGCATAGCCAAGTGAAGGATCTTTAGTTGCAGTAAATACAATGATATCAGCAATACTACCTGATGTTATGAAGCGTTTCGTGCCGTTGATAATATATTTATCATTAATGAGTTTCGCAGTTGTCTGCGTGCCTGCAGCATCGCTACCGGCATTAGGCTCGGTAAGCCCGAATGATCCGATCTTTTCACCCCGTGCCATCGGGATAAGATATTTTTGTTTCTGTTCTTCATTGCCTGAAAAGTATACTGGATAAACACCGAGCGAGGAATGGGCGGCAAGGAAGATCCCAGTAGAACCACATACCCGCCCGATCTCTTCAACCGCGATCGCGTAGGAAAGCACATCCAAACCTGCGCCGCCATATTTTTCAGGTACATAAAGAGCTAATAATCGCAGCTCGGCCATGCGTTTTACAAGGTCCCAGGGAAACTCATCGTTCATGTCGAGTTCTTTTGCACGCGGCGCCACTTCACGGTCTGCAAAATCTTTCACCTTTCCCCTGAATTCTTTATGCTTCTCACTGAGGATCATAAAAGCTCCTTTGCACACGTTGCCACCAAATCAACTGGCGTGGCGTTAATTAGCTGGATTGTCTTAGCATCCCTCATATAACGTTCTACCGGGTATTCTTTAGTATACCCGTATCCACCGTACACCTGGATCGCATTTAAACCACAGCTGACTGCTGCATTACTCGTGAATAAACGAGTAATGTGGGCATTTAGCGAATGTTTTAGTCCGGCATCTATTTGTGCTGCAGCATCGAAAACGAGTAATTTCGATGCGGCAATCTTAGTTCTCATATCCACAAGCATTTGCTGAACCATGGGGAATTCACATATTGATCGACCAAATTGACGACGCTCTTTTGAATATTCGAGCGCTGCATTATATGCTGCTTCAGCGATACCTAAAGAGATTGCAGAAAATACAATATCTGAATAGCTCTGGATATCATAGGATATCCTTTTTGAACTCGACGGTTCAATCAGAAATCTCTCATTTGCTGAAATACTGGTCTTAGCATCAAAACTAATAATACCTGCAGCCCGCATCCCTAATATTCGGAGTTTGGACAAACCATCCTTTTCATTCCGGTCATAAACATAAAAGCTCTTGTCATTTTCCATATTGACCGGTAAAATTATAAAATTGGCTTTCTCACCATTCAGTACAAACCTGAATGACCCTTTTTTTGGCTCTTGTGTTTGCCGTGGCGTGTTCAATGCATAACCGGTCTCAACAGCATAACCACCGATCTCACCATCTGAAAGCCGTTTAAGATACTGCTCTTTGATCTGCTCTGAGCCAAATTTCATTATTGGATAGGCCACCAGGCTATTGTTAACGGCAAAGATCAAACTGACTGATGCACAAACTGCAGCCAGTTCTTCAACTGCGATACATAAACATGTCGTATCAAGGCCAGCGCCACCGTACTTTTCAGGCACAATCAGACTCGATAATCCTAAACTAGAAAGCTTTTTCACGATATCGACCGGGAATACACCCTCTTTATCAATCTCACTGGCAATCGGGTCAAGCTCAGATTGAGCGAATTTCTTCACTTCATTCTCAATCATTTTCTGCTCACTACTCAACCGGATCAAAGCCATAAACCCCCTTAATAAGACAAATAATTAAATTTCCAAAATTTCTAAATACCTAAATAAAAGGCATAACATTCCTAAACTACCCAAAATACGTTCATCAGGATGACAGAAGATCAGGTAATAAGACTATTCTAATACTCGGGTCATCTGAAAATCTTATTTCCATGTCTCTAGGCATTTAGGTATTTGGGCTTTTATTTGAAATAAGCTACCGCAGTTGTCAGCTACAATATAACGATGAACATGCTGACCATAATATTATCATATTTAGGATATCCAGCAAGTCATAAATTATATTCAAAATATACTGAATGTCAATAAATATAAAACCTAAAAACAAAACATGATTTTTACACTAACCTAAGTACTAATTCACGTATTTTAGGGACTTTTTATGATATATTGAAGTAACTATTCAGTGTTGGGTTTTATAATGCAAACAATTTTTGTTCTTTTTTTATAAAAAAATATACTTTTTTTATAATTATTTCAAAAAAAATCACTGATATAACCGACCTTATCACATAAAGTGATCACCTTGTTTTCTTCTGTTTGATTTATTTCATCTCCCTTCAATATTCCTGACATCTCATCAATCAGCTGTTTAGCCTTGGATGCATTAGAAATTCAATGCATCAACCTGGAGTCTTATGACCAATGAATTTTCCCCTGCGCCTAAAACATGTTTGGCATCACTAATATGGAGAAAACCCGCGTATAATTCCATGGCTAATTGATCTTGTAGAAAATAGCGTGCGCCAATGCCTGAATCAATTGATTTCTGCACGGTGCCCGACAATAAATTTCCTTCCGGGAAAAATGTTCCTTGCTCCCTGGGGTATTCAGGGATCGGCCACAGCGTCGAAATATTTCCTTCACCTTTTCTCAGATAGCCAATCTGTGCAAAAAGATCGATCGTCTTTGTTATATGATATGTCAACTTGGTAAATATTTCATCGTAATCCGGACCATATGGCGAACCGATCGATGTCTCAAGATACTGATAGCGCTGGTAAGGAACAAAATGACAGTAAGTATAGCGAGATACCGCGGTGTATTCCAATACCCAGAATGAATTCTTAATACCTGCAATGTCTGCTATTTCAGTTCCGATGTTCATACCCCAGTGATGTGGCTCTCCATTGTTGTCGGTTTCTAATTGAAAATCATCGATCAGCAGAGCTGCATAAAAAGCAAAATTGTTAATAAAAACCTTTGTATCGAAACCTAAGAAGAAATTTACGTCATCATCCCAGTTATACTGGTAAGCCTGCACGAAGACAACCGGGTTTAAGTGATATAGCTGCAGGGTATAGTTCTCGCCGCCGAAGACTGTCGCTTCAGATAAACCGAAATTGAGCCATGGATATGGCGAAAAGTCCAGCCTTTTAACTGTAAGATAACGGCGTGCATCAATGTACTGCGTTATCGTATCACCAACATACTCCAGTGGTTTGGTATACCAGTCATCCATCCGTGTAAGAAAAAACGAAAATCGTAATTTGTTAGATCGCATGAAATAACTGATCCAATCCATTGGTGCCGAGTAGCCTGAGAGTAAAAGATTATAACGCGGCGAAGGTCCTATAGAAAAACGCTCTCGACCAATAAAAAAACCAAAGTGCTTGCCCGCATACTTGGCATATGCCCTTTCATAATCAGCTGAAAACAGTGCCTTATCAGATACATTAAAGACTCGGTAGGGTGGCAGACTGTCATCACCAAACTTGAAAACCGGCTGAATGCATATTGAAAACCCTGACCAGTCATAGTAAAGGGCAGGTTTTAACCGCAATACAGTAACCGTATCATAAGTCATCCCACCGGAAAAATTTGGTAGCCATAATCTATCATTCGGCTGGAAAAATCCAGGGTAACTAAGATCGACAATATCATAAGGGCGTACGCTTGGAAAATTATTGAAATAAGTACCCCTGACTTGCAGTTCTTCTATTAGTTCATTCTGCCAGGAATCAACCGGTAGATAAACAGAGAGTATAAAAAAAAGAATCATAATCTTTCGTCTCTAATCTGAATTCTCAAATCCGCAATCTCCAATCTAAAATCCAATCCCTGATACTTCAAATCTAAAATCTAATAAGCTCCTCTGCCGAGAATGACCGCCGGTACAGTTTCAAGGAGCAGTCTTAAGTCAAGCGACAGGGAACGGTTGGTTACATATATCAGATCTAAAAATATTGATTTGTCACAAGGCATCTCACCCCGCCCATATATCTGCCAAAGCCCGGTCAAACCCTGTTTTATGGTCAAGCGATTCTTATGCCAGTCGCCATAGCACTTCACTTCATGAGGTCGGTGGGGTCTCGGCCCAACAAGACTCATCTCACCTTTTAGGATATTTATAAATTGTGGCCACTCGTCGATAGAGGTCTTGCGCAAAATCCTGCCCACATCAGTAATATGTTTATCCTTTATGGTCTCCTCTTTTGGTATCCCTCGATTTATGTAACTATTGGCATCAGATCCTGGTTCAGGTTCTGCACCATCACCATGAGACATCGAACGGAATTTATAGAAAACAAATTCCTTACCATCTTTACCGCATCGCTTTTGTTTGTATATTGCCGGACCGGTCGAATCCAGCTTTATTGCGATCGCGGTTATCGCGAAAAATGGCGCAAGTACGATCAATCCAATTATCGAACCGATTATATCAAGACACCTTCTCAGGCAATCCCGGGTAAACTGGTTTTTCCTCTGGCGAAATGTATAGACCGGCAGCTTATCGATCTCACACCACTCCCAATCCAATCGGAGATTATTGAATAGTTTTGACGCGACATGTAAGGTATAACCAGGCATCAAATTATCCATTATTTCCTTATAAAGTAGATCGTAACTCATCGCCTGGCTATAGAGAAAAGTATTCTTACATTCTCCTTCTTTACTGCTTTTGCCGAGATTGGTGAAAGTCAAACCGGTAACTACATTATCTTTGAAATACTGACCGAATTCCTTTGATTTTTCAATCGGGCCGATATAATTACAATCAAGTTTTCTTCTTGGATCGGCAAAATACGTTTCCAGAATTTTTTTAAAACATATCACTCTTATTGCGAAAAACAAGACGAGTGATAAGCCGAAAAACAGGATTATGAACACACGACTTTGTATGAGAAAAAAATACTTGGTCAAAAATCCGATAATAACATAAATCACTAAAGAAGCCAGCCATGCCCTTATTATTCGAAAAAATACCCGAAGTCTTTGTATATAAATAAAACGATTGTAAAGATCGAACATATAATAGGAAGTGGGAATAAGAATGAGCAAAAAAATCAGGGTCGACCATTGATTGTCAGCAACACCAGTCAACCCTTTAAAACGCAATAGCAAAGATATTGCGTAAGCACTAATGATTATAATGAAGTCGCTTAAAACAAAGAGCAACTTATGAATATGTTTCATTACCTCGAATTAACCCATGAATCTATCGTTGCACCGACATGTTCGATCTCCTTTTCAGTCAACTCAGGGAAAATGGGCAATGCAATAACGCCCTCGGCGCAGCTTTCTGAATTAGGAAAATCACCCTGAACATAACCAAGATATTTATATGCGCTTTGCATATGCAAAGGGATCGGATAGGCAATGGAAAAACCAACACCTTCCTTTTTAAGATACTCCTGTAGTGAAGCGCGGTCTTTGACCCAGATAACGTATAAATGGTATACATGATCACGCTCAGGCATATTCTGCGGCAGCTTTATCCCGTCGAGACCAGCTAATAATTTATCGTATTTGCGTGCATTTCCCCGACGCGCCTGGTTCCATACATCCAGATGTTTCAATTTGGCATCGAGTATCGCTGCCTGAAAGCCATCCATTTTAAAATTCCAACCCTCGAATGCATGAGCATACTTACCGGTCTGACCGTGATTGATGAATTGTCTGGCTCTCTCTGCAATTTGCCCGTCACTGGTTACTACCGCACCGCCCTGTCCAAATGCTCCGAGATTTTTACTTGGATAAAATGAAAAACAACCTATCTGACCGATTGTACCCGCTTTTCGGTTCTTGTATGTTGCACCATGAGCCTGAGCTGCATCTTCAAGAACCAATATATCGTATTCCTGCGCGATCTTCATGATCGCATCCATATCTGACATCTGTCCATAAAGATGGACCGGGATAATGGCTCGTACCTTGAGCCCGGTTTTTTTATCAATGAGCATATTACGCGCAGTATCATGCGAACATGACTTCTCGATATATTGTTTCAACCTGGCGATCGAAATATTATATGAATCCTTTTCGATATCGATGAAAACTGGTCTTGCGCCGGTTACAGTGATCGCCTCAACCGTCGCTATAAACGTATAGGGAACAGTTACTACGATATCACCTTTTCCAATACCTGATGTTTTCAATGCTACGTATAGAGCACTGGTACCACAAGAAACACCGATCGCGTATTTTGCGCCGCAATAGGCTGCGAAATTTTCTTCGAACTGCTTAACTTTGTCACCGGCGACAAATGCACAACTGTCGAGCGTGCTTTGTATAGCCTTATTGATCTCATCTTTAATTGTAAGATACTGCCGCTTCAGGTCTAAATATGGCACTTGCATTAAACCTCCTTGCCGAAATTTAGATTGAAATTTTGAATGAACATCGCAATTTCAAAATGCATCCCCTCTTTTATGTGATTATAGTAAAATTTATAATGGTGTCAATACGCTTAACGCAAAGACCGCGGGTTGCAAACTTTTCCGTAGACAAATCGCGTTTGCTCGGCGATTTTCTGCCAGTTGTAGTTCTCCCGTATGATTTTTCGGTTAGCATTGACTTCCTTCATAGAAAGAGGGTGGTTTGATAATTCCGTGATCTTTTCGGCCAGTATTTTCCTATCATGTACCGGGAAATACCGGTACTCAGGCAAAGGTATCTCACGGGTTGCCTTAATGTCACTGACCAGAACGGGCACGTTGTAACTCATCGCTTCTAATAGAGCAATTGGCAAACCCTCGTAGTATGAAGGCAAAACAAACAGCTTGGCATTTGCGTAAAATGCTGAAAGCTGCGCATGGTTCAGAAAACCTGTCATGACCACGTTATTATTTTGTTTGGCGCAGTTTTTAATTTTTTTGCTGTAGATCGTTTCGTGGTCGGCATCACCAGCGATCACCAATTTGAACTTGGGTTGATTGAGACTCGAGTATGCGGTAATTAGATCATGGAGTCCTTTTTCCGGGACAAAACGACAAGCAGTGAAAATGAACTGCTGGGGCTTAAGACCAAATTCTTCAAGCACCCTGTTGTTTGTTGATTTCTTGGGTATATTAACTCCATTTGGGATATAACTAATGCGAGCTCCTTTAAATCTCTTTCTAAGCTCAACACCCACGGTTTTAGAAACTGCTATTACATGTTCTGCATAACGTACGCCTAAGTATTCACCCAACCTCAGTATGAACTTGGCAAAACCTCCCCATTTCTTCCTCAGGTAGTCCGGACCATGATGCGTCATAATAACCCTAAACCCCAATATTCTGGCAAACGGTACTAGCACAGAAGGCCCCACCGCATGGATATGCACGATATCTGGCGAATGAATTCGAGCGATAATAATCCCAAAAAAAGTGTGGCTTAACGCTTCCAGGTATTTATTGCGCGGTGCCCACACATGAATAAAGTTAACTCCTTGATTTTCACGGATACGTTTGTCCTTAAATATATACCCGCTTCGTGTCAGTACTGTTACCTGACACCCAAATCTGACCAAACGAGGATAAAGCTCCTCACAATGTCTTTCAATACCTCCCTGAACATCGGGGAATCCTCTCGTCCCAAGGACAAAAATTTTCATAGAGAAAATCTTTTACCGATCATGTTCCTTGTTTTATTTCTTAATACCCAGACAATAGGTTTGATCATATTTTTTTTCATCGCCGGTGATGCTGTACCTATCATCCAGCAATTCTTAGAGCAATCAAGTATGCGTTCTCTTATAATGTGAGCTTTTTCGCCTTCCCATATTTCCTGGAATGCTTGTTCAGACAGATTACCCATGCTGTTTTCCTGTGACCCTTTGTCCATACCATTGCAAGGTCTGATGTCACCATATGGATCGAGAAAAAATATATTTGTACCAGCACCGCAGGGGAGTAATCTCGAATTCCCTTTGATGTAATTTATCAAACCAAAATTGAAGTATGCGCGAAACCAGTTCTTGATTCTTTTGGTCTCTAAAAGCTCGTTTATCAATTCAACAAAACATTCGATCACTTTATGCTTATCGGAAATACTATTATCATGTTTGTGGAAATAATATGAATTATGAACGACGGCGGTGGCGAATTCTACATTCATGGATTTGGCAAGCTGATATAGCTCAAGCATATCCTGAGCATTCTTGTCCGATACTGTTATACCAAAGCCAATATCTTTAATTCCGATACGCCTGAGTCCTAAAAGCGTTCTCAAACCATGATCAAATCCGTGTTCCTGACCCCTCAATTCATCGTTTATCCGTGGTAGTCCTTCAAGACTTATCCTTATTCCAACACCCTTCTCTTTCTCTGCTATATCCAAGATTCTGTCCGTAAGAAATCCATTTGTACTTATCACTATTCGCTTTGCTTTTTTCTTAAGGATGCTCACAATTTCCTCAATGTCATCGCGCAGAAATGGCTCACCACCGGTAATATTGGCAAAATCCAGGTCTGGCAATTTTTCAAGGAGTTCGGCTCTGAACTCCTCATTGCTTTTTGTCGGATGTTTCCATATATTGCACATCTGGCATTTATTCATACACCGATATGTCGTTATTATCGCTGCTTCCATAAAACCTAGCCGGTCACCCTATGATATATGTTCATCAACCCCTCATAGAATTGCGGAGCATTGAAATTCTTACGGACGTATTGTTGTGCTCTCTTCCCCATTGCCCAAACCTTTCCTTTGTTATTTATACAGAATTTCATGGCTCTTCTCAGATCATCGACATCTCCTGATCTAAAGGTCAATCCTGTTTCATTATTCAAAACGATTTCGGGTATACCTCCGATATTTGCACCAATCACCGGCGTGCCCATGGTGAATGATTCAAGCACGGTGCGCGGGTTATTCTCATACCACTGTGAAGGGACAACAACAGCGAGTGCTTCTCTAATCTCCTTAGCGAGTTCGTTACCGGATTTATAACCCATGAAATATACATTATTTACGGCTTCGGTTACAGCAACTTGTTTTAATTCCGGCTCATGAGAACCGGTCCCTGCGATGTACAATTCAATATCCATACCGCCTGCTGCCTTGATCAAGGTCTCAAGCCCTTTTTCATTCGATAGGCGACCGAAATATAAAAATCTATTGGTTCTGGTCTTTTTCAACGTATGCTTATTAGCTCCATTCACGAAGTTCGGCAAATACACAATTTTTTTGTTGTTAAACCCCATATCATGCAACTTCTGCTTGAGAAAAACACTCGGGGATATGAATATATCAATAGAATCATACAGGTGCAAAATTTTGTGATGTAAATACATCTCAACTGTATTTAAAAAACTTTTGAGTATCGAATCTTTAACACATTTTTTCAAGAAACACATGTAGTATTTGCCATGTCTGCACGCTTCACAGGTTTTGTCTCTATTGATCATTAAATACGAAGCGCAAACCATCTTATAATCATGGAGGGTCATGACTGTCGGGATATTGTGCCGCTGGAAAACCCGGAGTATCGAAGGTGATATTTGGTGTGCAAAATTGTTCAGATGAACAATATCCGGTTTTTCAATCTGCACAAGGCGTTCGATCTTATTTTTGGCCTCGAAAGAATATAATAGATTTGCAGCAATTTTTAATCGGCTACTCAAATTTACAGGTGCATTCAAATCAACATATTTTGTAAAGAGTTCCTGATACGGATAAATAGGATTCGCCGGATGTGCCATACCCCAATAGACTACCTGGTGCCCGTGTGCTTTGAGTAACCGCCCTGTGTCCAATGTGCTTATTGCATCACCGCCCCTGGCATAAAGGAATTTATTGATCAGCAGAACTCTCATTTGGTAATCTAGAGACGCTCTTTATCCCTTCGCCGCATATAACTATATAAAAAAGCAGTAAAAAAGTAAAATATGTAATTCGGTGAATCATGCCGCCACATCAGATCATAAAATGGCCCAAGAACCGAATAAAATAACCACATGCCAATGACCGCCGCGGCAATCACGCGTACATCAACATCCTGTGCAGTTTTATTCACTTTTAGGATCGCTTTGCCCAGACTAATTAGAATCCAAAAATACAGAATCAAGCCGATGACACCGGTATCGCCGAGCATGACTGCGATCTGATTGAGATATGGTACCTCCTCGAGTATCTTGCCCGGGGTCCCGAATAAATTCCCGGTTAACAAACTACCCGGACCAGCACCGAAAAGGAGCATACGCCAGTCCTGCTTGAGATAATTCCAGACAAACGCGCTCCCTAGAAAACGCGACGAAGAAAGATCCGCTTTATTCGGGTCGACCAATACTAAAGGATCGTGGACGAAATTTGACAGCTTATTGAAATACAGAGCTAATGTATTCCCGCTAAACTGGTGGACTTTCTCCCAGAAATGATAGGAAATAAATGCTAGGATCACAAAAAATACTGGCAGTGCTATAGCCAGGAAATATTTCCTTTTTTTCTTCTGGCGAAACGACGCGTATATCGTGACCATGGAAATTATCGGGATCGAGAAAGCAAGGGCTTTTATCTCACCGAGCAGCGCAATGGCAACAAGGAGTGCTACAAAAACCAGGTGATACCATTTAATGTGTTTGATAGCATCAGTGGCAATGACAAGTGCGGCACCGTAAATCGCGTAGACACCCAAGTCAAAATGTCCCCAGGGTCCAAGGCTCCACGAAATATAATCACCATAAATACCGTATCTAAAAAAACGAAATAAACATTCTGGGATTTGCACAGCGAGCAAGAAGATAAAAAGATGAAAAAAGACTCTCATAACATTCTTTTCAGTATCCATATTAACAAGCACGATAAACAACAATGGGTAACGAATATATAAAACAAGGTTACCGACCAATTCCACAAAAGAAATATTATTAACGATCCCTGAAAAAATACAGAATGCAATATAGATAGCCAACGGCAGGATTATATTGGTCAGATGTACTGGCTGCGCTCTTATCGCCATCCTTACAAGTTGAACAACCACGATGAGCGGGATAAGAAAGATACTCAACCATCTCAGGATCAGGAAATCATCTAATACACCACCCGGTACGGTCTGTCGAGGTACGTACCAGAGAATAACAAGCAGCACCAATGGCATCCACTTCCAGTGTCTCGCAACAAGGAAAACGGAGATCACACCGATTACTGAGATGAGTATACCGATAATAACAGTTGTGTACATACCTACTGAGACACTCCTTCTTTATTGACCGTGCTTTGCATCCCTCAGATCCCAGTAGTTAAACCCCTTGAGACGCAGATAGCAAAATGTTGTTACTGCAACGAATATTTCACTCAACAAAACCGCAACCGCGATGCCAATGTGTTTGTAATACGATCCCAGTAGGAATGCCAGAGAGATATGTAGCGCTGCAGTTAGTAATAATATCCGGCAATAAATCTCTTTCATATTAAAGGCAAGCATGGTTTGAATACCAAAAATATTACCCATTGAAATAATGAAAGGCAAAAAAGCCAATATTCTAAGAATGATAACCGATTCACCATACTGCTCCCCTAAAATTATTTTAACGATTATCGGTGCGCCAATGAAGATAACCAGACTGACCGCAAAGAAACTGCTTCCGAAAAGAACAATAATTTTCCGAAGGAACAACATTGCCTTATCTCTAGATGTCGAAGCCAATTTATTGACAAAAGGATAGATACTCTGAGATGCAGCCCACAACATCCTCTGAACCGCTCTTATCAGCTTCTCAGCAGCACTGTAATACCCTACAAAAGTATCGTTGGCAAGAAGACCCAGAATAAACACACCACTATGTGTGTAAAGACTTATAGAAAGCGCTGATAAAAAGAAATGCCAGCTTTCTTTCAACTCCTTTTTTAAATATGGGAATCCAGGAAATTGCAACCTTATTTTAAAACGCGTGAATATGATCCACAAACTCGCGATCCCGGCAATAATCAATCCAAGTGCGTAGAAAAGTGGCACGTATAAATAATCACTGCTGGATCTTATGAATACAAAAATACATACAACGAAAAAAAGTTTTGCTATGAAATACATATAAGTTATGTATTTCATCCTCTCCATCCCCTGAAAAAACCAGGTAGGAAAGATGACATCACCGAGTACATAACCAAAGGTAAAGATAAAAACAAGTTTGTTATTTGAGAACTTTGGGATGGTGAAGATTACAGCAGTAAGAATCATAAGACTAACGATCATGAATAAGGTTTTGATAATCATAACGGTGCTAAATATCTGGCATACCTTCTCTTTATCCCCCCTATTCGTGGCGATGTTTTTCGGTGCGGAAAGATAGAACCCGTAATCTGTTACGATTACAAAATACCCAATAAAAGCCTGTGCAAATGCGACCACGCCAAATTTTGCAGGGCCCAAAACACGAACCAAATACGGCAGCGTCATAAGAGGTAATAAATAATTAACAGCTTCGAGAAGTGAAAGACTAAAAAAATTCCCGATTATTCTCTTAGTATCGCCACTGCATCTGTTGTAACTCGAGAATGGAAATATCGGCATAGCTAATGGTTATCCAAATAAGTCGTTCCGAATATAAAGAACCACTCAGCTTACACGGTTATCTATCGTCATTTTCTCGCTGTATCTGTTCTCGTTCCGCTGAGCATGTCAACCGGTATAAGGAACAATTCAATATAGCTTGTGCTGCCAATGTTTGTGGGGTTGGCAACGGCAAAAACATCGATTTGATTCTTCTTGCTGTCCAGGATTTTGATCTTCAAGGGTGACTCATCCGCTTGGACCTGTTGAATTATATTTCTTATCGCTGTCTCACGCAGCGATTCAACAAAAAGCTCTTCCAGGTCCATATCAAAGATTTTTTCAGGTTCGTATTTGAAGAATTCTATAGCCTTCTGGTTCGCATCCCTGACCTTATAGTCATCAGAACCGATAAAGAGAATAGGGATTCTGGCATCGTCAAACAGGCGCTCGTATTTCGTCATCGTTTCGGCTTGCTGCTCAGTATCCAGCACCGGCTCCCGCAAATAATGAACAAGACCTCCGCCTCCAGCAAATACTTGAGGGTATACGCTGCAATTCAACTTTTGTTTTAAACCCCTAAAATGGACCGCATCGCTAACCGGCTCACCAGTATCGCGAGCCTGTTTACCCGGGCAATCATCAAGAGCGTGATCAGCACAGTGAAAGACCTTATAGCACTTTTTGCCGATAACGTCATTGACGCCCTTCCCCAATTTTTGGAAGGTTGCGAGATTCGCACGCAGTATCGTATAGTCAAAATCAGTCACAAAGAGCGGATCTTCGATTGCATCAACTGTCGCCTCCCATTCTTTTTTCGCGGCGGTTACCGCGATAAGTAGACGTCGATTTTCTCGGGCAAGCTCTCCCTGACGCAAGGCACGATCAGCAACGCTTCTGATCTTCGCTTCACTCAATGGTTTAATCAAATAGCCACTGATATCAAGGACCTGACCTTTGGCCATACTCTCAGGAAATGCATAAGTTGTAACAAGGATTATTTCAGTCCCTGGATAAGCTGTTTTCATATCCCCAACCAGCTTATCATATGCAATTTCCCTTATATAGACGTCGATGAAAACAAGATCGAACTTCTCTTCACGACATTTGGCAACCGCACTGCTCGGGACATCGCACAGAGTAACCCTGTGACCTTCCTTTTCCAGTGTCTTACTGATTGATGCAATGAGGTCGTCATCATGACTTACAACTAATATCTTAGCCTTCATAGTTCTCCTCCATGAGGCACTGTTCTGCTCAATAATGCAAAAACATCCATAAATACATTTACCCTAAAGAAAATCGGCCAGCTGCCGCAATTGTCAGTTATCCTTTGCCAAAAACTAACCCGGTAAATGAAATTATATGTATATTTCTATTCCTGTCAATTGTTTATGCGAAATTCCACTTGCATTTTTTTGAAAATTAGGTATACTTTTCGATAGTGATCGAACTAAGAAATTTTGTTCACAATATACGCCCTTATAAACCAGGTAGACCGATTGAAGAAGTGGTACGGCAATTAGGCATCAAAGAACAAATCATCAAATTGGCATCCAATGAGAACCCGCTGGGACCATCACCCAAAGCAGTCGAGGCGATCACTAAAGCTGCCGGTAATGTAAACCTCTATCCTGATGACAACTGCTTCTATTTAAAGCGAAAAATGTATGAGAAGTTTGGCCAACCCCCTGAAAATATCATCATTGGAAGCGGGTCTGTGGAATTGATCGAACTCATTTTCAAAGCATACGTCAATCCGGGTGATCAGGTGATCATGAGTGAACCCTCATTCATCATGTACAAAATCGCCTGCCAGATTTTTGGCGGCGAGCGTATTGCCATCCCACTCAGAGACTTTCGGCATGATATTAAGGCTATGTCCCGGGCAATAAATCATAAAACGAAAATAGTGATTCTGGATAATCCCATTAATCCAACCGGAACGATAATCAAGAAAGATGAATTCGAAAGTTTCCTAAAGCAACTACCAGAGAGTGTTCTCCTTGTCCTTGACGAGGCATATCGAGAGTATATTGAGGACGACAATTATCCTGATTCACTGCAATATATCAACAAGCATAATAATATCATTATTCTCCACACATTTTCAAAGATTTATGGCCTTGCTGGACTTCGCGTAGGTTATGGTTTCTCTAACCCCGAGATCATCGGAGCTCTAATGAAAGTGCGGTTACCATTCAATGTCAACCTTATCGCTCAGATCGCAGCTACTGCTGCTCTTGATGATACGGAATATGTCAAAAAAAGCCTGCAGAACAATGAAGCTGGCAAGAAATATCTTTACCAGGAATTAAATCGCCTGAAGCTGAGGTATACGCCGACTTACGGTAATTTCATACTGGTTCACTTTGCCTGTGATGTAGAACAACTATTTGAAAAAGCTCAGCAAAAAGGACTGATTCTAAGAACTGTGCGCGAATACGGACTGCCGAATTCTTTGCGCATAACTATCGGGACACCTGCACAAAACAGAAAACTAATCGATAATCTCCAGAACATTATTTAGATGAAATCGTTCGAAGAACTTATCGCCGTAGCTAAAAAAAGCGGTAAGAAAAAATGTGTCGTTATCATGGCGCAGGATACTACCGTACTCGAAGGTATCAAATTAGCCCAAGAACACAGTTTGATTTATCCGGTTCTGGTTGGTGATGAATCGATGATAAAAGAACTTTCCAAAAAAGTCGGTCTCGATATGGGTGATGTAGAGATCCATCACACCAGAGAAGAAAATGAAGCTCTGAAAAAGGGTATTCTGCTGGTCAAAGATCAAGGTGACTTCCTGATGAAAGGGATGATTTCCACCTCCGTTTTCTTAAAAGGAGTACTCAACCGGGAGTGGGGTTTGCGTACCGGTAAAATCCTGAGCCACATCGCAGTTCTTGAAGTGCCCGGCTATCATAAACTGATCTTCATGTCCGATGGTGGAATGAACCCAAAGCTCGATTTCAACATACGACTCAATATTACAACCAATGCGATCAGGACACTACATATGCTGGGTATTAAAGAACCCAAGATAGGTTTGGTCTCGGCAAGCGAAACCATTCATCCTGATATGCCTGAGACAACCGATGCTGCGGAAATCGTCAGATTCTATAATAAAGGCGAAATAAAAAACTGTATTATTGAAGGTCCATTTGGATTTGATGTTTCGATCTCTAAACAAGCGGCAGATCACAAAAAAATCCAGAGCCGTATCGCTGGCGACGTTGATTTTCTCCTCATGCCCAGTATTTCGGCTGCTAATATCTGGGCAAAAGGATTGATTATCTTCGCTAATGCAAAAGCAGCTGGTATGGTTGCCGGTGCGGCTAGACCAGTTATCATGCTGTCCCGGGCTGATAAACCAGAGACTAAGTTGAATTCCATCGCACTCGGTGTTGCTCTATCGACCCCCAGTCCATCAGGTTCCTGAATTTCATAAGCTGTTCGTTTAAACCCCCGTTATATGCCAGTAAATGATATTGTAAATACTGAAGAAATATTCAGTATCCTTAAGAAACGTAGAGAAGTCAGTGTAAAAGGACTCATTGGTTCATCACAAGAACTTTTCATACTTAGCCTTGTAAAATATTTTCCGCAGGTCATTCTCGTTGTCGATGAAGATCGTATAGCTTATCGATATCAACAATTAAAAGAACTCCAGCCTGGATCACTTCGGATCGATGAAGACCACCCATATTATCTGTCAGCAAATATCATTATAACAACACGTTATTTTTTAGAGCAGGAATTACTTACAAAAGAAGCGGTGGTTTTCGCCAAGGATCAAATGATCGATCTCGATGATATTATAACCAGATTAGGTCAGCTCGGTTACTCAAGAGAAGATATTGTCGAGGAAGCGAATGAGTATGCACTGCGTGGTGGAATCCTTGATATTTATGAACCGGGCAGTGAGCCAATTAGACTGGAACTTTATGGTGATCGTATCTTTTCGGTCCGTAGATTCAGCGTCCAGACCCAACGTTCAGTTGAATCAGTTGCTACCGCGACGCTTAAACTCGCGAAACCACAGTCAGCAAAACCGTTTCTGCAATTGATCGACCCGGAAGCTGTTGTGGTAAGTGAGATGGATATCGAATTAGATGTGCCTCATGTCGTAATTAGTTCAACTGGTGAAATTGCTTATAACTTTGTCTATCCTCTTGAGTACTTTGGTGATATTACCCGATTGAAAGATGATCTAATCAAAAAGAACTTTACCTATAAATTCTTTATCGCTAATAAAAATCTGGGTGAACGGTTGAAAACATTACTCGGTGATATAGAAATATATAATTACCCGCTGCATCATGGTTTTCTTGACCAGCATGCCAAAATAATGTACATCACGGAAAAAGAAATCTTCGGAGAATTAAGACAAAAAAAACCCGTTTACCGAGGATTATTCGTCGACGATCTAATGGGACTCAAAGAGGGTGATTATGTTGTCCACTCCGATTATGGTATTGGACAATTCAAGGAATTAGTCCTCATCGATTTTGAGGATAGAAAAGTAGAATGCTTGCGTATCGATTATGCCGGTACTGACAGAGTATTTTTACCGATAGAAAAAATGAATCTGCTCGAACGCTATATAGCAACGCGTGAACAACCACCCAAGCTCTCCAAACTGGGTAGTGAAGTGTGGTTGAGAGCAAAGAGCCGAGCAAAATTGGCAACTGAGCGTCTGGCCATCGATTTGCTGCAGTTATATACACGCCGGTCCACAGAAAAAGGCTTTTCCTTTACTCTGGATACACTTGAAATGAATGAACTCGAAGCATCATTTCCTTATGAAGAAACACCTGATCAGAAAAAGGCAATACAGCATGTTAAAAAAGATATGGAAATGCCAAAGCCCGCCGAAAGACTCATATGCGGTGATGTAGGGTACGGAAAAACTGAGATAGGTTTACGCGCCGCGTTCAAAGCCGCTCTCGATGGTAAACAAACGATGCTTCTGTGTCCAACGACCTTACTCGCTTTCCAGCACTATACAACATTCAAAAAAAGACTCGAACCATTCCCTGTTACTGTTGAGATGGTTTCACGCTTTCGTACAAAAGAAGAATTAAGGAAAATATTAGAGAGTATCGCCGAAGGTAAGATAGATATTGCCATTGGAACGCACCGGCTCCTCCAACCAGATGTACAGTTCAAAGATCTGTCACTTCTCATTATTGACGAAGAACAGCGCTTCGGGGTTGTCCAGAAGGAGAAGATAAAAAATCTTAAACCCGGTATCGATACATTTTATTTATCGGCCACACCGATACCGCGCACTCTGTACATGGGTCTGACCGGTTTAAAAGACATATCGAATATTTATACCCCACCACCAGGAAGAAAGGATATCGTCACAAAAATATTATTTTATGATGAAGAGGAAATAAAAAAAATCATAGAAAATGAATTATCGCGTGGTGGACAGGTTATCTTTATCCATAACCGTATTCAAACGATCGAAACGGTACGGACGAAACTTCACCGGATATTACCAGAGTTGAGAATATGTCTGATCCATGGTCAAATGAGAGAAGACATCACAGCAAAACGTATGGTAGATTTCTTAGCTGCGAAGTATGATCTCCTTTTATCGACTGCAATCGTGGAATCAGGACTTGATATTCCGAGTGTTAATACCATTATCGTTGATTATGCCCACCGGTTCGGACTCGCTGACCTACACCAACTCCGCGGAAGGATAGGCCGGTCAGATATCCAGGGGTTTGCATATTTTATTATACCTTCACGTCGACGCATTACTGAGGAAGCGAATAAAAGATTGAGTGCGATAGCATCGTATACCTCGCTTGGTTCAGGTTTTAGATTAGCGCTCCGTGACATGGAAATAAGGGGGGCTGGCAATCTGCTTGGGAAAGAACAATCAGGCCACATTAATTCGATCGGCTACCGGCTGTATATGAAAATACTTAGTAAATCGATCGGTGAATTACGCGGCAGAAAGATCATGCATGAACCGATCCTCGATCTTAAGATGGAAGCTTATTTCCCGAGCTCCTACATTGAAAAGACTTACGAGCGAACTGCGCTTTATAAACGGCTTCTCGATGTTGAATCGAAATTCGAGCTTGATAAGATCAAAGAAGAGATCGTCGACCGCTTTGGGAAATATCCCAAAGAAGTGGAGAATCTATTCAATCTATCGGAGATACGCTTGCGCGCTCGGGAAATTGGCGCAACCGAAGTTGTCCGACGGATGGAACAAGTTATCTATTATAAAGAAGGCAAAATTACAAAAAAAGAAAACTTGAGACCTTGACATTCCACTGGCTGTATATAAAATAAAAAAAGGAGGTATTATGGAAAAAAAATTCAAGGCACTAAGGACTATTTCAGTGCTATTCAAAATAATAGCTTGGTTCATCGCGGTCATGACCATCATAGGTTTTGTGGTTATGCTCGTAGGCGGTGCTGCACTATCTCAATACAGTCATCGCTATGGCGGACCTGGGATGCTGGGACCGCTTGGTGGGATCGCCATGGCTTTTTATATATTGATCTTTGGCGCGCTGTGGTTTGTTAGCTTGCTTGCTGGCGCTGAGATAATCCTCGTCATCCTCGCGATTGAAGAGAACACCCGAGCCTTAAAACCACCGACATAGCGAGATTGCCGCACTCCCTTCGGTCGCTCGCAATGACATAGTGACCCCGTACAACTTCGTTTTACCCCGCTGTTTATAACTACGGGACAAGCCGGGCAGGCTCAATAACTTAATAACTCAATTACTTAGTTACTGTATTACTTAATTACTTATAATCCTTTCTATATTCCGAATTCGGTGCGGACCGCACCTATCGCATCCATCACCCTTTCTTTCTTAACGACGACATTCAATGCTGACATCGATGCATTGATCATCTCGATATTTATCTTCCGATCGGACAGCTGTGCAAAGATATTGGCAGCCACGCCTGGTGTTGACGACAACTTGGAACCATAGATCGTGATCATCGCACAGTCACGATCAATAATGATATCTCTGATCCCGAATTTTCCTTTTAGTCCGGTCAGCACCCGGCAAACAGCTTCAAGGTTAGCCTCAAGAACGGCTAAAGAAATATCGGCGTACCCTTTACCGAGTGAACAAGTCGATATCAACTCGATATTCAAACCCTGTTGACCCAATGCACTGAAAATATCAGCCGCTACTCCAGGACGATCAGCAACATGATGCAAAGTAACTTTGGCAAGTTGTGTGTAATCAATACCTTCAACAATATGTTCCATTACTCTCCACCTCCTTTGCCCGGGTTATTAAATAACCTGGCTACTTATCGAGCAATGATGAACTTCTCAACGGCTTCATCTCGACTATCCTGATTTCTTACAAGTGCCTTCACTAAATATACGCCATTACTAATTTCATCACTATATTCATCATGACCGTCCCAGAAAATTTGATTATAGCCAGCCTGGATCGGTCTATCCGATATTGTTTTTATCAACCTTCCGGCGATCGTGAATATTTTAATATCGACCAAACCAGAATTAGATACAGTAAAGGTAAACCAGGCACCAGTATTGTTCTGAATCGGATTAGGGTAGATAAGAAAATTGTCGATCGCAATCCTGCCGTAGAGCTCGGCATTAAGGATAATGGTTTCCACGGTTTGATTATAGTAGTTATCCGAAACATAGATCGTCAATGTATCGACTGCTTCAGGAAGAACAAGGTCAACATTGAATTCACCGGTCGTATAAGAATTCCTATTGTACATGAAATAATCCCGCAAATCAATTTTGTTCTCAGTATCCTGGTTTATATAGAGATAAAAACCACGCGTGTCATGGACTGAATTAAGCAGGTTTATACCGCTGCTGTCAGAAACCCGACCCGTCAAGGTGAATTCCTTTTCCACCCAATCATCATTTGCCAGGGGTTTTGCACCATCATAAAGTGTGACCCCAGGACCCACGTCATCAGTCGACGGTGCTGCGGTGCCAAAAATAAGCGTTGAATCGTGAAAACCTGTTTCATTATTAATATAAGAACTCAATTTGATCATCGGCCTAGTGAACGTTGCGATCCGCGGCGCGATCAATATCGCAGTATCGTTATCCCAGTAACCGTGGTAGATCTCCTTACCATCTATGAAATATTCAAAAGGTACCCATGAATTCGGACCCTGGACCATTCTATAAACCCGGTAACTTATCTTGTCTGCGGTCGCTTCATTGAAAATTTCAATAGTCGTATTGTCGCGCACAAATGATTTCAGATAGAATCTTTGTTCATCCGTAATGACAGTCAATTTATCAACCGGTCTTAAGGATTCGGGCTGCGCTGACATTGTAATCTGCGCCAATGGTTTTCGCATCCTCGTCGCCGGATCGCCGATCAACAAGTAGTGCGAATACCAGAAACCATCACGTGCGGCAAAACAGCATTCGCCCATAGTCAAATTAGTATCTGGATCAGTGATCAGACTTGTTAAACGCTGTCCAATAGTCGTATTGGAACCGGAATTCGTTCCAGCCGTCGCGGCCAAGGTGCCGATAGCACCGTCTTTGCCCCTGACAAACTGCTCAGCGATGCATTCATAATCAGAATCATCAAAACGACCTACTGTACACGAGCCGAAATAATACAGGAAATTTCTCCGGCCATTGCGGACCTCAGGTATATTTCTGTCATAGAAAAGCCCTTCATGAGCAAGGTCATGCATATTACCGTGGCCGAAATAGATGCCAAAATAGGCGCCCTTGTTTAATTCCCTGATAAATGCTTTTCGTGCGGATACCTTTTCACCAGCGGGTGGTGGAATAGGCTCATAACTAACCATATAGACCTTAGCAAAATCGTAAAAAGAGTCAGGGACATATGTTATCATATTTTCACACGCGCCGCAATGCATGCCCGGTCCTTCCCAAATTGTACTGTACTCATCATCGCCAGCCAGAATTATCCTCTTATTCCACATGCCGTCAATATTCTGAGTTTCATAAGTAGTGAGTTTCTCAATAAAATCCCTCACTTCCCCATTATTACGCACTGTGATCCGACCGAGGATCATAGCTTCACCGGCATTATCGAAATTGACATATTCACCTTCGTATATTACATTGGATGCGGGTGGAATGCCGGCGTTACCAGAAAGGGTTGAACCCCGCTCATACATCGGTATATAATTCGGCGGATTTTCCTTGCCAAGATTATTCTTGTAATCATATGTCGCGTCACCAACTAAAAGAACATAGGTCGGCACTGTTGTCCAGTTATTAGTGGTATGGTATAAGAAATGTTTTATCGCCAGTGGATCAAATTTACCATAGGAGAAGTCATTGTATATTTCATCGACTCTGACGATCTTTGTTACATACTCATGTCTTCGATAATCAGCTAAGGGCATTATCGCGTTATAGAAATCAGGATGGGTGATTATAAGGTATTCGCAGCCGGTCGATGCAGTTTTCAGGTTACCGGGATTGCAGTCATGGAAAATTACAGGTTTGGCAAATGCGACTCTTGAGAAATAAAGCAATTGGATTGAATCGACCGTGCCGGACAATTGTAATCGATTATTATTCAATGTATAACCACTCAGGATTTTCGGTTTTCTGTTGTCGGTGATATCAACAAGCACCGGGTCAGACCCGGTGTTTGAACACTCAACTGAATAATCCTGGGCACTTGTGAATAGACCATGGAAAGGTTCATCCATAATGGTCAGCCTCTGGTATTGCAGATCCACCCCATTGAAATAGGCGGTTAAATCACCAGCAGTACCTGAATGCCGGGAAATAGTAAGTATAAGGACCGAAGAATCCCCGCTGAGCGGACCAGCTCCGTAGAGATAATGCGGCGGTAAGTGGTCGCGTACGGTCAAGCCGAGGGTATCATGCAACCATACATTACCATTGATATCGATCTGATAAATCCACGAGCTGTAATTCAAGGTAAAAAGGCCCAGTTTGATCTCGGCTGAACCAACTGCATGCACATGCTGCATATTTATCGAACCGCTGCCAACCGCACCAGCACCTGGGGAAACATTAAGCCAGTACCAGTTGGTACCGGAACGTGTCGGGTTACTGACATCTTGTTCGAAATGAAGAATTTCATCGACCAGGGTATCGGGTGTCGAACCGCTCCACGCGGCATCAATCGCCTCCATTCTTTGACCGTAGTCACCACCAAACGTAAACCAGTAAACATTGTTGATCGCATAGCCATTTTCAAACCAGTTGATTGCTGTATCGCAATAGTAGTGATTTGCCGCATGACCATAGAACAACAGGTAATCCTGCGAGTCAAAACTGTGATCATCCTCACCTGTAACATATACCGGTACCTCGACGAGTGAATCATTGAATACACTCTGCACATCCCGGGGTAACAGCTCAAATGCGGCAGTATAGATCTTCATGGTTTGGGGATCGAATTGTGCCGGGTCTATATTAGCTGCCTCGAGCACCTCGTGGTCGATCCTGAAAAGTCCTTCTTCATCAACTTCGATCTTGTACCAGATACCAGTTTCAAAAGGATTGTCAATGATCTGCAAAGGTTCTCGACGCCAGTTCTTACACTGATCGAAATTAATGATCGTCCGCTGGTAAATATCTTCAAAACCATGGTCGATAATAGCCTTGTTCTTGGGCGAGCCTTTATACTTGACATGGATCGTGAAACTCTTGATCACCCTCAATTCTCTTGTGATCGGGTTATACTGAACAGGATTGACCCTTACATTGACCGTATAAATGTCCCGAAAGTACCCTGGTTGTGATATTTCGATAAGGTTTTCAGGAAAGAAAACGTTTTCTTTATAGACGTCTGATAAAATTGGTTCAGCCTTTTGCCGAGATGGTTCTTCGATACCCGGTATGATCACCGGAGCGATATCAATATCTTTATATAGCTCTTCGCGGCCTTTAGTTATCGTTATATCAAAATCGCTGCCTTGAGGTAATCCAATTCTGTAGAGTATTGATTGAAGGTCTGGCTCACCTGTTTTGTTCAAGCGTACACCATCTGTATACCCGGTTAGGGACTGAGTCTCTAATGGGGTGAACCCTGGCTGTCTTTGGGTTTGTTCATCAACCGTGTATATTATCTCAAGACCCTTGGTGCCGATCTCTTTTACACTCGAGCCGCCAATTAATAATAATGCCAAACATAGGCTAATCATTTATTTTCCTCGCTTCATCGACTAACATAATGGGAATATCATCTTTGATTTGATATGCAAGACTGCATTTATGACATATCAATTCATTATCTGTATTTTTGTATTCTAATTCGCCCTTGCATTTCGGACAAACAAGAATTTCTAAAAGCTCTTTTTTGAGCATGATGCCTCCTAAATAATTGAAATGAAAAACTTCATCAAATGAATAATTGTCTCTTGTGCTTCGTATGATCCACAGTGTATTGTGCTACCAATATCATTTTTCAAAGACTTCTCTAACCTCGACCTGAGGTAGATATTCCAACAACCCTCCAATAAGTACCTGCATTTCATAATATGACATTTCAATGTACAGGTTAAGTTTACCAATTTTTTTCTTGGTGTCAAGACTCATGGTACTGACTATGGTACTATCAACCTCAATAGCTATTCGTCCGACAGGTATGATCTTGTCACGTAACGATATTTCAATATAAGGTGCTGATGCACCATCAAATTTTATTTTCGCCTGCTTGATATTTTGTTGATCAAAAAGACTGTCGGACAAGTATATGGGATTTGTCATTTGATCGTTCAGATACGCAACTTTATTGGCAGTTTCTTTTTCACCCACTACACGGTATGCAATGAGGCGTCGATTGACCAACATTCCCCTAATATCTTCTATATTATATTGTTTTGGTATGGTTAAAATAATATTCTCTTCAGCTTTCTTCAACCGGTAATCGATCTCGAATAATTCCATGCGCCGCTTCAAAGGCTTGGCATACTCAAGATCTGAACTCAATATATAACTTTGCCAATGGAAAATCGGCGGCTTTAAAGTCTTCTTTTTATTATAATCGCACAGCTCGATCTTCCAGTATACTGAAGAATCGGGCAACCCGGTCCAGATCTCTTCGGGTAGATATTTGCGCGCTGACATTTTCAAACGACCAGTTATTTCTTTCCAGCGACCCGGTGCAAGAAAAGGAATGTTCGCTTTGAAATTATACAGATAACCCTCTTCAAAACCGATATACTCAAATTTATCGAATTCCAGAACACGAGTGATCTGCGTAAGAACGTCTGATTCTTCACCTCTTGTCGAAAGCTCCCACTTGCCTTTTGATCTGCTGTATTGCATATCACCCAGACCAAAGTATTCAAAATCGATCGTTTGCCCGGCAGCATGCCATGTGCCTTTATTGTGCTCAATTCGTCCCGTTACACAATCGCCTTGCGCTTGTGTATATACTGCTTGCGTTTGCAGTGAATTACGATAGCTAAATGACCTCTGTTTTGTAAAGTTACCGATCCACTGTTCGATGTCCTTTTCTGGATCAGGAATATATTTGGAATAATGAACACAACCCAGACAAATCAAAAATAGAATAAGCACCTGTTTTCGCATCTTGTTATTCTAATCAGGACCGTTTGAAAATCAAGGGTTTTATATGTTTTTCCCTATTGACAACTTTCAGTTTTTACATATAATAATAGTCTGTTTTAAAAATTAGAAAGTAATTTGGACGTATTGTAAAGCCTACGTGGCCGGACCTGCACTTTTACGCCTGGATAGCTCAGTCGGTAGAGCACATCCTTGGTAAGGATGAGGTCGCGGGTTCAATTCCCGCTCCAGGCTTTGAGCAACCAAAAACGGGGGCTTGAAAGGAAGAGTACTTTAAGGAGGAATTGTATGGCGAAGGAAAAGTTTGCTCGAACAAAGCCGCATGTTAACATTGGTACGATCGGCCATGTTGATCATGGTAAGACGGCGTTGACCTCGGCGATTACGAAGGCTTTGGAGAA
>JBARXB010000002.1:0-7108 GCA_049647165.1 bacterium | reverse complement strand
TTCACTATGTCACCTTTGGTCTTTTTGGCCGAATAAAATAACAGAAAAACTCCACCCTACGAAGGAATAATTATCCCGATTTTTCATATTTGATAATAATAATATAGGTAAATCGAGGATCCCGCTTCGCGGGAAGTCATTGGGTAATTGACGCGTTAGCGTATCAGGATATCAGATGAATAACGTGACCAATAAACGAAACGGGCATCGTAACCGATTAACGCCTGACGATTTTGTTAATATCGTTAATAACGTTTCTTTAGTCATTGTAGTTGCCCGATTCATCGGGCATTGTCTGATAAATCCCGTTTAACGAGGACAGGTCAGACAGCTACATTTTATGTTTCCTTCATCGATTCTCCCGTTCATATTTTTCTGCTTACTGCCTAGTGCTTAGTTCCTAGTATTTGGTGCATTCCAAGCGCAGCGTACCTTCAGTCCGCCATACTGTGTGGCGGACGTGTCTTCAACGACGTGTGTCTTCAGTGAAACGTATCTCCAATTCGCGTATGCGAATGTGTTTCCAGCTCGCCCCGTTGAACGAAGTTGTACGGGGCAGAGCGTATTATTTTACATAATAAACACCATCATATATATATTGTGCAGGACCTTCCAAGTATAATTTGTCTTTTATCGTAACGAGCAGGTCACCGCCCCGGGTTCTGCATGTGATAGGAGACTGGGCAATGAATAATTTTGTTGCGATATATGCGGACGATAAAACACCGCTGCCACAGGATAGTGTTTCGTTCTCTACTCCACGTTCATAGGTTCTTACAAAAAGCTGATTGTTTTCGACCTTTACAAAATTGACATTGGCACCATCAGGCTTGAACGCTCGGTGATTTCGAATTTCTCTACCGAGTTCAACAACATCAACGCCCTCGAATGAATCTATAAAAATGACACAGTGCGGAACACCTATCCTAAGTGAATTCGCTTGATACTTCTTGCGCTTGAGCGTAAAACGGAAGTTCAATTTTATGTCAACCGGAGGTTGAACTTCAATGCTGACACTACCATTATTGTAGTAAAACCCAAGTGGTCCAGCATCAGACAAAAACTTGCCTTTATCCTTTATTAATCCAAGACGATGGGCATAGCTAACAATACACCGCGCACCATTTAGACATATCGCTGCTTTGCTGCCATCCTTGTTATAGTATCTCATATAAAAAGGGAAATCCTTGGACTGTTCAACAAGAAGAACGCCGTCAGAACCTGCGCCCAGATGCCGCTCAGTTATTTTTCGTACGAATTCAGGCGTATCTTTTTCAGCCACTACTTCATTTACCAGTTTATTGTAATTATTTATCAGTAGAAAATCATTCCCCGAACCCTCCATCTTTGTGAAGAAAATCGGCTTCATCCTTCTCCTTTCATTACCTTAATGTATCTGCTTAAATAGATGCCAAATGATGCTACTATAGCCGGGATACTGAGGTATAGTAGGATCTCCCCTACCAGCTGAAGATTTATCGTGAATGCAAGTACAACCGCTCCTAAAATACCACCGGTTAGCTTGCCCATGATATTGGATTTAAAAACTTTAGATTTATGTGTCATAAGAAAAAAACTACCGACAAGAATCAAAATATCGCGTAATACGATAATAATCACTCCCCATACAGGAATTGCACCTAGTAATAACAGTGTTATTACGATAACAGTTAAAGAAATTTTATCACACACGGGATCAAGGACCTTGCCGGCTTCGGATTCCTGATGGAGTTTTCGTGCCAGGAACCCATCGGCCGCATCCGAACATAACGAGACCAGCATAATCACAAAGGCGGTATACCTTTGTCCGGTTATGAGAAAATACACAATAAACGGCAACAGGATAATTCGCGATACAGTTATCAGATTGGAAATTGTAAATAACTTACTACCATATTTCATAATTATTGTTCCTTTATTCCGTTAGTAAACTGTACCATTTCATATTCATTTTTTCTGTCCTTTACGCAAGAATTCAGCAGCATGTTCCATTGTTTTTTTCGTTATTTCCTTACCGCCCAACATTCTGGCGATCTCCAATTGTCTTGTTTCCCCGTCTATCTGTGCGATACTCGTAAAAGTTTCTTTTCCTTTGATCTCTTTTTGTACCAGAATATGGTTTTCGCCAAAAATTGATATTTGCGGAAGGTGTGTTATACAAATGATCTGGTGTTTCTTACTTGTCTTCGCGAGCAGTGTGCCCACGGCTTCAGCGATCCTTCCACCAATACCGGTATCGACTTCATCAAAAATGATCGTTGGTATTTTGTCTGCCTCAGATAATACTGTTTTTAAACTTAAGGTTATCCTTGATATCTCACCACCTGAAGCAATTTTTCTCAGCGGCTTTAGTTCTTCACCGGGATTTGTCGAGATGAAAAACTCCACGTCATCCTTGCCCGTTTCATCCATTGCCTTGTCACTTATGCGAATTTCGAACCGCGCTTTCTTCATGCCTAAATGATTGAGCAATTCAAGGATCTTTTCCCGAAGTGTAACCGCAGCGCTTTGCCGTTTCTCAGTGAGCTGCGCAGCTTGTTCGGCCATGATTTTCTCGATGCTTTTGATGTCTTCCTGCAAGTGTTTTATTTCGTCATCGTGGGTCTCGATGATCGTCAGGTCCTTCTTCAAGTTCGCCAGGTAATTATTGATTTCTTTCAGGGTTTTACCATACTTCTTCTGGAGCTTATTTATCGT
Source organism: bacterium (assembly GCA_049647165.1). Lineage (GTDB taxonomy): Bacteria > Hydrothermota > Tepidihabitantia > SM23-42 > SM23-42 > JAUVZL01. Next base: position 4,411 of record JBARXB010000002.1, on the reverse strand, counting down.
TTCCAATCTATCCTGGACAAAGTCCAATCTGTCCTGTGAGAATTCGATTTGACTATAATAACTACTTAACTCACGGTGGATATCGTCGATTGAAGAGGTAATTAGATCCAATTTCTCATTTAGCTTAACGAGGGTTTTATCGTAATTACAAAGTTCATCGAATGACCTTTTTGCCTTTGCGATACGCTCGATCGATGAGTTCTCTTCTTCATAAAGATTTGATATAACTTCTGCCGAAAGTAAAGAACGTTTCTCGCTGCTCGTCAGGAGATCTTTCTCCGCGCTCAATTCTTCCTCTTCACCCGCTTGAAGATTTGTTTGTTCGATCTCATCTATTTGATACTTCAAATAATCTACTCGATCATCTTTTTCCCGGATTTTTTCAAGCAAGGCTTGCAGCTGCTTATGGGCTTTTCGGTATTTGTCAAAATTCTTTGCATAATTATCTTTTTCTCTTCCGGTACCGGCAAAAGAATCAAGTAGCATGAGGTGGTTTTTCGCGAAAAATAGTGACTGATTCTCGTACTGCCCGATAAGATCTATCATCTCGTGGGCTATTTCCCTGAGTAGATTAACACTGACTATCTGGTCATTGATATATGAGTTTTGCCGTTTTCCTCTTTCTATTTTACGTCGGATAATGAGAGAGTCTTCAACATTGATGCCGGATTGTTTAAGTCTTTCTGTGATATTTTGCTTTGCCTGGAATACCCCGGTCACTTCGGCAAAATCCTTGCCACTTCTGATGAGCACTTCCTCCATTTTGCTTCCGCATAGGGTTGCAATAGCTTCGACGATCATACTTTTGCCAGTGCCGGTTTCACCGGTTACTACTGTTAAACCCTTGTTAAATTCTATGGTTAATTCTTCCATCAAAGCGAAGTTCCGGACCTTCAGGAGCTTAAGCATCCTCGCGACCTCCCCACTTCATTTTTTCGCGCAGGGTGCTGAAGAAGGTTGTGTGTAATGGCTTGATAAGCTTTACATGATATTTTGCTTTTCGAAACTTTATGCTTTGTGACTTGTGCAAAATTTTTGTGCGTTGTCCGTCCGCGACAAGAGCCGCACATCCTTTTGACCCGATTCTTATTTCAACCTGGCTGTCCGGAGGTAGAACAATAGGTCTCACTGAGAATGTATGTGGTGCAACAGTCGTTACGATTATCGATTCAGTATGGGGCAAGAGCATAGGTCCGCCCGTAGCCAGGGAGTATGCGGTAGACCCGGTCGGTGTGGCGATCACGATGCCATCGGCAATGAGTCGGCAGATGTATTCTTTGTTGATAGTCACCGAGAACTCAACAGCTCGGCCAGGGATACGGGTTATAATCGTTATGTCGTTAAGACCAAAAAGATGACTGCGGTTATGCGTCGCCTGAATAACCATTCTGCTTTCGAAAACATATTTCCTGTTTTTGACTTCAACTAATGTCTCGGATAGTTGAGCATACGTCACATCAGTAAGGAAGCCTAATCCACCGGAATTTACGCCAAGGATCGGAATTCCCTTTTTACCGTAGATGTGAGCAGCATGGAGCATAGTGCCGTCACCTCCTAAGGCAATAATAAAATCAGGCTTGCTGGAAAGCACGAAGCCATATTTTATCAACAATGCCTCGGTCTGCTTTAAAATTTTTCTTGCATTGCGTTTCTGCGTATTAATTAAAACTTTTACTTTTTTCATTTTTTATATTTCCGACAAAAAGGTAACGATATTTTCCATACTGGTCCTTTTTAAATGATCCCCGACCATAACCTTGCTGGTGAAGATAACCCTTCAATATTCCGACCGCATCTTCATCTATTTCAAGAGCTATGGTGCCATCTGGTTTTAAAAAACCGGATGCACGCTCCATTATCCCTTGGATAAATCGCGTACCATCGTGTCCGCCATCGATCGCAAGCATAGGTTCAAAATCCCGAACACTTCTTGGCAATAAACGCAGGCGCGAACTTGGGATGTATGGAGGGTTTGATACTATTAGATCAAACTTTGTGTTCACGCCCTGACAAATATCACACCGCATTAAGTGGATCTTAGAGATAAGTCCATATGCTTTAATATTCTCGTGTGCACACTGAATTGCAGTGTCTGAAATATCTGTAGCAAATATATTGGCTTTAGGATAAAGATGGGCAAGGGCAATGGATATCGCCCCAGTACCTGTACCGATATCTAATATTTTCTCAGGAATAACGTCGATCAGTTGTCCTATTAATTCGATAAAATTTTCTGTTTCAAAGCGCGGAATAAATACTCCAGGATAGATGCGCAGTGAATAATCCATGAACTGAGTTCTTTTCGTTACATATTCCAGGGGCATTCCATTTTTCAATAAGCTAAGTCTGGTAAGGAGTAGATGCTTTGCTTCCTGATCTATATTATCCATCATATAAAGCTCAAATCGTGGTTTTTCCAATAATGAAGCTACTATCAATTCAGCTTCATTTCTTGTTACTGCGAGTTCTTTAGTTATGTGCTCGACGATTTCTCTCATCTTCTTTTAGTCCATTTATTATTTCATCCATTTCACCTTCAAGGATAATATCTAAATTGTGCCGGCTTAATCCAATTCGGTGATCAGTGACCCGGTTCTGGGGATAATTATAGGTGCGGATTTTCTCACTTCGTTCACCTGAACCAACTTGCTGCTTTCGCTGTTGGTCTATTTCAGCCCGCTGTTTTTTTTGCTGAATCGAAGCCAATCGAGCACGCAGTATCTTCATTGCCTTTGCACGATTTTTATGCTGAGAGCGTTCATCCTGACAACTGACAACCATGTTTGAAGGCAAATGTGTTATCCTGACCGCGGAGGAGACCTTATTTACATTTTGTCCACCATGACCGCCAGCACGGAAAGTATCAATTCTCAGATCATTCGGGTTGATCTCAAATTGGGTTTCCTCGATTTCCGGCAGCACTGCGACAGTAACGGTTGAGGTATGTATTCTACCACCGGCTTCAGTAACCGGTACCCGTTGTACCCGGTGAACACCCATTTCAAAATGTAATAATCCGTACGCATTATCACCAGAGACAAGAAAGATTATCTCTTTAAAGCCGCCAATATCACTTGCATGCGAAGACAAGGCTTCATGCTTAAGTCCCTTTTTTTCAATGTATTTGGTGTACATGCGAAAGAGGTCTACGGCAAAAAGTGATGCTTCATCACCGCCCGTTCCAGCTCTTATCTCAACGATGCAATTTTTCTGATACTCTTCATATTGTGGATTTAACAACTCTTCGATCTCGCTCTCAATGGATTTCAATCGCTTTTCCAGATCATTGATTTCAAGCTGAGCCATTTCTTTCATCTCTTCATCATTACTTTTTAATATGTCTTTGGCATCGTTTGTTTCTTTGACTATTTTGTCAAAAGCGTAGTACTTTTTTATTAATTGTTGGAGTTTTTTATATTCCCGGGAGATATCCGCGTATTTCTTGCGATCGTTCAAAATATCCTGTGAGACTAAAAGGTCATTCAGTTCTTTGAGTCTGAGCTCTTGTTCACGGCGGTTTTTCAAGTTTGTGCTCCTGGTATTAATAGCGGATTTACTGCATAAAACGTCTTTGGATATTATAATATCCTTAAATAACTATCTACCGAATTTCTCCTTTAATGCTATATATCTCAGGTATTCATCAAGATCTTCAACGGCTTTGATTATTAAAGTATTGTCTTTTAAGCTGATGAGTTTTGCTTGTTCAAGATTCTTGAGATAATGCACGATCTTATCTGGCTCAATACCCGTAATATGAGCCAGACTTTCATGAGAAAAATGTGCTACCTCAATACCAATGTCGGTCTTCTTACCAGTTTCCTTTGCTTTAGTAATGATATATGCAACGATTCTTCGTTCTTCGCTTTTTATTGTTAATAGCCTTATCTGCTCATCGGTTGTTCTTAATCTGCGTGAAAGGGTTTCAAGCACATATTCAATTAAAGGGTTTTCTTTGATTTTTGATTTAAAGGTTTCTTTATCGATCACGAGAAGCGATACAGGAGAGGCAGCAACAGCACCGGCAGAACGTGGTGAACCGTCAATGATCGCCATTTCCCCGAAAAAATCGCCCTCTTTGAGTACTGCAAGAACTTTTTCATCACCGGCACTGCCTTTGGTTATTTTAATTTTACCTTCACGAATAAGATACATGACCTCGCCCTTGTCGCCTTCGTCAAATAGCACTTCACCCGGTTCCAGTTTCCTTTCCATACCTTCAACCATACATCCTCCTTTTTGCTAATAATAATTGTATTGAAAATACGGGCAAAGTCAACACCTCGCTTTTAATCATAAATAATCTACCCGAAAGAGGTTGTTTAATCATGAATAGTATTTGGGGGTGAATTTGGCTTGTCAGATTAATAAAATGGGTTATCCTCTGGATGTTTATGTTCATTTTTACCCA
>JBARXB010000001.1:0-77407 GCA_049647165.1 bacterium | reverse complement strand
GGGTAAAAATGAACATAAACATCCAGAGGATAACCCATTTTATTAATCTGACAAGCCAAATTCACCCCCAAATACTATTCATGATTAAACAACCTCTTTCGGGTAGATTATTTATGATTAAAAGCGCATTATTGACACCATCAAAATTTCCAGTTATACTCTATCATGAAAAGTGACTTAGAGATCGCCCAGCAAGCTACTTTGATACCGATCATGGAACTTGCCAACCGTCTAGGTATCGATGAGGAATACGTTATTCCGTGCGGTGTATTTAAAGCGAAAATATCGCTGCAATTTTTTGAGAAATTAAAAACAAGACCAAAAGGTAAGATTATTTTGGTTACTGCAATGACGCCGACACCTCACGGTGAGGGTAAGACTACTGTGTCGATCGGTCTTAGTATGGCGCTCAACAGTATTGGTAGAAAATCGATCGTTGCTTTACGTGAACCTTCACTGGGTCCAGTTTTCGGGATTAAGGGCGGTGCTGCAGGTGGTGGTTATGTTCAGGTATTACCCATGGAGGACATAAACCTCCACTTTACTGGTGATCTTCATGCAATAGGTGCAGCGCATAATCTATTAGCCGCAGTGCTTGACAATCATATGCATTTTGGGAATAAACTGAGCGTTGATGAAAGAGAAATTTTCTTCACCCGTGCGATGGATATGAATGATCGCAGTCTGCGTAATATCGTAGTCGGACTGGGCGGCAAGCCAAATGGCCCGGCACGAGAAGATGGTTTTATTATCACTGCAGCGAGTGAGGTTATGGCAATTTTGGCACTGTCGCAGTCACTCACGGAATTGAAAGAGAGATTAGGGAATATCCTGGTTGCCTTTGATATGAAGCGACAACCTATCTATGCCAAGGATTTTGACGTACACGGATCGATGACTGCACTTTTAAAAGATGCTCTGAAACCGAATCTTGTTCAGACGATAGACCATACTCCAGCGTTTATACATTGCGGACCATTTGCAAATATCGCGCATGGTACTTGTAGTGTTCTGGCTATTAAGATAGCTCAGTCCCTATCTGATTACACAGTTGTTGAAGCGGGATTTGGTTCTGACCTGGGTGCTGAAAAATTCATAGATATTGTATCCAGAACAGGAGATTTTTATGTTGATGCTTCAGTCCTTGTAGCTACGATCCGTGCTTTGAAATTACACGGCGGAGCGTCGAAAAAAGATCCCAGCTCGGGCGATATCGGGCAGCTTAACAAAGGTCTTTCAAACCTCGGTAAGCACATAGAAAATATGAAGAAATTGGTAATTCCACCAGTTGTTGCACTCAACATCTTTGAAGGCGACAGCGAAGATGAAATTAAGATCGTAAAAGAATATTGCCGTAGTAAAGACACTGAATGCGCTGAGGTGCGTGCCTTTGAACAGGGCGCATCAGGCGCTTTTGAACTTGCCGAAATGGTTTGTCAAGAGGTTCAAAAAGGTAACTGCTGCATGCATCCAATATATGATCTTGAGGATACTATAGAAGAGAAAATTGAAAAAGTGGCGACTAATATATATGGCGCGGCACGCGTCGTGTATACACCAATAGCAGAAAAGGACATCAAGCGAATTCGCCGTCTCCAGTTCGATAAACTGCCGGTTTGTATCGCTAAAACAAATATGTCATTGTCAGATAATCCCGAGTTATATGGTCGTCCTGAAAACTTTAAGATCACAATTAGGGGTATTAACGTTTCTGCCGGTGCTGGTTTCTTAGTTCCCCTGACCGGTACAATAATGCTCATGCCCGGACTATCTAAAGTACCAAACGCGGAACGAGTGGATATCGATGGAAATGGCAGGATTACCGGCTTAGCATAGCTATACAATTCATGAAATAGGTATGCCAGCAAATCTTCCGCCCCAGTATTTTGAAGTAGAGAAGCAATACCGTGAAGCAAAAGAACCGCGTGAAAAATTGACGTTCCTTCAGCAACTTTTATCAATTATTCCCAAACATAAAGGAACAGAAAAATTGCAAGCCGACCTAAAAACAAAAATATCAAAATTGAAAACTACTATTGAGAAACAGAAAAAATCCAAAGGCTCAGGCGGAACATGGTATCAAGTTGAAAAGCAGGGTGCTGGTCAAATCGTCATCGTGGGTTTGCCCAACAGCGGGAAATCCTCGCTTCTTAATATACTAAGCAATGCGCATTCAGAAGTCGGACTATATCCATACACTACTCAGTTACCACAAGTCGGCATGATGGATTACGAGAATATTAAAATTCAAATTGTTGATACGCCACCTCTCTATGATGACGCACCAGCATGGTTATATGGGCTATACCGCAATGGCGATTTGCTTTTGATACTACTGGATGTCAGTAGAAATCCCGTTCCTGATTTGAAAAAAATTCGTGATGCTTTGGATGAGAAAAATATTTTTATCTCCAAACATGAATTCGGTGATATAAAGAAAGTGCTTATTGTACTAAATAAGGTAGATGCTTTGGCTGAGGAAGAGACCCGATTTGCATTTATAAAACGATATCAAGATGAATTTTCCATTCTCAGCACTTCAATAACCAATTGCGTTGGGATTGATAAATTAAAAAAGAAGATTTTTGACAATTTGGATATTATTAGAGTATACACAAAAAAGATTGGCAAACCTATAATTAAAGACGACCCGGTCATTCTGCATAAAGGTGCAACGATTATGGATGCGGCTGAACACATCCATAAGGATTTTAAGAAGAACATGAAATTTGCTCGTTTATGGAACGAAAAGGATTATGCCGGTCAGAGGGTTGAAAAAAGTCATATTCTTAATGATGAAGATGTCCTTGAATTCCATGTCTAACTCCGGTTAGAGATTGATGATGGATAAGAACAGCGGAGAACTTTCAATAATCAGATATATCAGGAAACGATTTCCACGTAGGAACAACGAAATATTAAAGGGGATTGGCGATGACGCAATGATTTTCCGTAATGGTTTTGTCGTATCAATAGACTCTTTTTTCGAAGATATTCACTTTGACCTTGAATATTTTTCCATGAGTATGCTTGGGCAGCACATAATGGCTGCGAGTCTTTCCGACATAGCAGCCATGGGTGCAGAACCTCTGTGTGCATTGGTATCATTGAACCTCACCAAGAGCGTTACCTTTAAAGACATCAAAGCCCTTTACACGGGTTTTGAGATACTGAGTAAAAGATATGCTTTCGACATCAGTGGTGGTGATATTGTTCAAAGTCCCGGCTTCGGTGTGACGATTACAGTTATAGGAAAAACATCAAGGCCCATGGTTCGTTCTGGTGCAAAACCTGGTCAAGGTCTTTATGCAACGAACTTCCTTGGGCTTGCCGAAGTGGGTCGTGCAGTATTGAGCGAAAAGTTATCCCGGGAACAGTATCCCGTCGCAGTCGATAAACACCTTTGCCCTGAGCCACGCATAAAGGAGTCAAGTTTGTTACGGAAATATGTTAGGGCATGCATTGATATTTCCGACGGTTTGTCGACCGATGCCAATCATCTTGCATTTGAAAGTAGAGTCAAGATAGTAATTGATACGGAACATGTACCAATCCATTCAGAGGTTGGTAAATTCTGCGCTATGAAAGGGGTTGAACCACTGGATTTTATACTTTCCTCGGGCGAAGATTTTGAGCTTTTGTTCACTGCACACCATCTACCCAGGTCGTCAAGGATCAAGATATTTCACATCGGCAGGATACTGGAGGGACAAGGGTTATTCATTTCATTCAGAGGAAAAGCAAAACGCATAAAGCCGACAGGATACGAACACCTGAAAGGCATTTGAGATTTAAGATTGTAGATTTTAGAATTAAGGTTGTAGTCGCTCAATTCATTGAGCAGCCGGAGAGGGATTTAAGATTTGAGTTTGTAGAGCTCTCATAGAATTATCTTGACATGTTAAGGTTATTATCTATAATATTCTCGTGGGGGCGATCGGTCTTGACGGAGCGATTGAAATGAAAGAGGGCATACCGAGGGTTCTGGCCACCTCGTTAATCCGACCTGAGAAAAAAACATCCTGAATACGGATATGCTCTAGCTGCATAATAAAAGCAGCTACGTCTGCCTGGGTGGTCAGCCCAGCTCAGGGTCAGGCGTCATAAAGGGCTGAAACCTGTCAATTCACGCCTTATGGATTGATAGGGTATTTGCTGAGGCTATCTCTTGCAGACCTGTCTTTTGGTAACGCTTGAGGAGAATCATAAAGAGACTAAGTATGTAGTCCTCTTCATTGAAGTGCTTCGGACGCGGGTTCAATTCCCGCCGCCTCCACCAATCCAGCCCCTTGGATAAGGAGCTGGATTGAGTGTCCTGGATAGAGCGAATAGCGTAATGAGTAAGGCGAACAACGGAAGTTATTAAGTAATTATGTAGTTGAGTCATTAGAGAATAAAAACTAAAAAGACTAAGTGAACCAAAAAACCAGATAAACGCAAAAACGATAATAACGATAAAAGCGTTTTTTAATTACTAATGACTTAATGACGTAATAACTTAGCTGTACCGGAGGTAGCGAATGATTGTATTGTTTTTAGTCTTTTTTGATTCACCAATAATTATCACTGAAGTAATGTCTAATGTTAAAGGTTCAGAACAAACGTGTGGGGATAGAAATGAGTATGTTGAGATCTATAACCACAGTCCAGATACTATTGATCTTGCGGGATTCATGATCTACGATTTTGATGTCAATTCAGATGAGGTATGTGTCTGGGATGACGATGTGATTCTCTTGAAGTATCCAGGCATCAGGATCCATTCAACACGAATATACCCTTATTCGTATGCGGTTATTCTTGATCGTGAATACACAAGTAATGATACAACGGGCGGTAATGTTCAGCCATATGATTTCCCTGATTCAACTCTAATCCTTACTACTGATGATACAACTATCGGAGACGGGCTTCAGACTGCGGATCCCTTGATTATTTTTTCAATCACCAGCGCATGTACAACATCTTTTGGTACGCCTTTTGATAGCCTGGATTATTTCCCTTCTGACCCTGGTGATGGTCTATCCTGGGAACGCATTGAGTTATCGCTTCCAGATACTGCTCCAAACTGGCATATATGTATAGATTCGGCTGGTGGTACTCCAGGTCAGGAGAATAGCACCACAAATGCATTTGATCTTGCCATAACATCCGAGTCTATAATCTTTCAACCTGCGGTTCTCAAGACCGGTGACGATGTCAGGCTTGAGATCCAGGTCAAGAATTTTGGGCTAAGAGAAACAGATGATTATATTTTGGCAATATATGACGATCAGAACAGAGATAGTATATTACATATCGATGAAATGGTCGCTCAATTAAACGGGGTTATAATATACCCGACCGACAGCACGCGTCTTACATACACATATGAGCATCCTGTTCAGGGCATCCATATAATCGGTTTTCGAGTGGATTTTCCTGATGATCGGGATTTGACAAATAACTTGGTATTAAAGGAGCTCAGGGTCGTCGGTGAAATCGGTGAACTTGCGCTTTCACCAGCTATCTTTACACCGAATAATGATGGAGTCGGGGATAAGTTGCAGATAGATTACCGTCTTCCTGATGCTGGTGGGTCATTAGACCTGGCGATCTTTGATAGCCGGGGTAAATTAGTTCACTTTCTATGCCGTGATAATCATTGCCAGCAAGCCATTGGATCCATGTTTTGGGATGGCAAAGTGGCTGATAAGGAATCACCGACAGGGCTGTATATCATCTATCTTGAATATCGCTTCCAGAACAGGGTAACAAAAGCAAAAAAGACCGCGATTCTGGCACGATAAAGACCGAGAAGCGAATTGCTGTTTATCTAAAATTAGCATGCAGAATAATTGACTTTTGCCGTTTTTTGGATATAATATTTGATGTCAAAGAAGACTCCGTTTTACGAAATGCATGTGAAAAATGGTGGGAAAATCGTTGAATTTGCCGGGTTCTTGATGCCCGTTCAATTTGACGGTATTATTCCTGAACACCGTGCTGTCCGTAGTAGTGTCGGAGTTTTTGATGTATCGCATATGGGCGAGATAGAAATTTATGGTAAGGATAGAATGAAATTCGTGAATCATTTGACTACTAATGATGCTTCCACACTGGAATTGGGTCAGATACAGTATACAACAATGCTGTACCCTGACGCCGGCATTGTAGATGATCTCTTGGTATATAATTTTGAAAAAAGAATACTACTTGTTGTAAATGCCGCTAATACAGATAAAGATTTTCAATGGATTATGGATAATAGGAAATACGATGTTGATATTAAAAATATCAGTGATGGCATAGGGCAACTTGCAGTTCAGGGACCAAAGGCAGAACTCGTAATGCAGAAGCTTTTTGATTTTGACCTTACTACACTGAAGTACTACTGGGTGACTGAGGTGAATATGAATCCCGTTTCTTTGAAAAAGAGTGGGAAGAAGGATATGCCAGTGATACTTTCGCGAACTGGATATACCGGTGAGGATGGTTTTGAGATCTATATGGATAAGCAGTATGCTGCGCAGTGTTGGCAGACGATATTTGATGCCGGTGCAGAATACGATATAAAACCAGTGGGTCTAGGTGCGAGAGATACTTTGCGTTTTGAAATGGGATACTGCCTTTATGGCAATGATATTGATAAAACAACAAATCCATTGGAAGCTGGATTAGGCTGGGTAGTCAAATTTGACAAGGGTGATTTCAATGGTCGGGAGAGTTTGTTAAAGGCTAAAGAAAATGGAATAAAGCGGCGACTTGTTGGATTTGAAGCTATCGGCAAGGGTATCCCGAGAACTCATCAAAATATACATGTTGGAGATAAGAAGATAGGTTATGTCACCTCGGGAACTTTTTCTCCATCTACGAATAAAGGGATGGGTATGGGTTATATTGATAAACCATATAATAAGGTAGGCACAAGGATCGAAATTATGGGGAAAGGGTCGATCGAGGCTGAAGTCATTAAAGGTCCTTTTTATAAACAAGGAAGTCATAAATGACAGGAGGAGATAAAATGGCAAATATAATAGAAGGGGTTAAATACACCAAAGAACATGAGTGGATTAAATTAGAAGGCGATACGGCAACTGAGGGACTAACTGATTATGCACAATCCGAATTGTCCGATATTGTTATGGTCGAACCACCAGAAGTAGGAAGAAAGGTTAAAGCCGGTGAAGCAATCGGGACAATAGAAGCCGTAAAAGCAGTGAGTGATCTTTATGCAGGTCTTAACGGTGAAGTTGTGGAAGTTAATGAAAAGGTCGTAGCTGATCCTTCCATTATTAACAAAGACCCATACGGTGAAGGTTGGCTTTTTAAAATAAAGTTCGATGATCCAAAACAAGCTGAAACTTTATTGACCCCGGAACAATATAAAGAATTGATCGCTAAACATTAATGCATTATTTACCACTCACGCCCCAGGACGAAAAAGATATACTCATGAGATTGGGTGTATCTTCTTTTTCGGAATTGCTTGATCAGATCATTCCGAAAGATCTTCAGTACAATGGAAAATGTGGTTTACCAGATGCAGTCAGCGAATATGATGTGAGGAAAGTACTGAGGCAACTGGCTAATCAGAATATATGTAGTGATGAATATGTATCCTTTCTGGGGGCTGGTATTTATGATCACTATATACCAGCGATCGTCGACAGTTTACTATCACGCAGTGAATTTTATACTGCTTATACGCCTTATCAAGCCGAAGTATCACAGGGAACCTTACAGACCATTTTCGAATATCAGAGTGTAATAACCGAACTTGTAGGTATGGACATAGCCAATGCTTCGATGTATGATGGGGGGTCAGGATTAGCAGAAGCTTGTCACATGGCTTGTACAATTACAGGAAGGAAAAAGGTCATCCTTGCTGACCTCATTCATCCATTTTATCAAAAGATCACACATACTTATACACAAGAATGTGGTGTGGAGATCGTGGTGTGTCCTTCAAAAGATGGTATCGTTGATCTTGAAATTCTTGAAAAATTACTCGACGATAGTGCAAGTTGTTTTTGTATTCAACACCCTAATTTCTATGGTTTGCTTGAGAACGTTTCAGATATTGAACGAATAGTACACAAACACGGAGCTCTTTTTGTTTCAGTGGTTGACCCTATTTCTCTTGGAATTATTGCACCGCCCGGTGAGTATAATGCAGACATCGCAGTCGGTGAGGGTCAGGCATTAGGGATTCCCCAGGGATTTGGTGGACCTCTTTTAGGAATTTTTGCAGCGCGGCAGAAATACGTTAGGTCAATACCTGGCCGTATCGTTGGTGAAACAACTGACGTAGATGGTAAGAGAGGTTATGTATTGACTTTGCAAACTCGCGAGCAGCACATCCGTAGGGAAAAAGCAACATCTAACATATGCACAAACGAAGCATTGTGTGCATTGAGTGCTTTGATATATCTCTGCAGTCTCGGTAAACAAGGCATTATCGATGTCGGTAATCTATGTGTTTCAAAAAGCCATTATTTGCATAAAAGAATAATGGAATTGAAGGGCATTAAGCCGCTTTATAAACAGGAGTTCTTTAAAGAATTCTTAGTCAGCACGGAAAAACCAACTCATCAGGTATTAGATGCGCTTTTACAATATAGGATATTCGGCGGTGTGCCGTTATCTATTTTTGATAAAAAATTAAAGAATCAACTCTTGATTTCAGTAACCGAACAGCGAAGCAAAGCTGAGATAGACATGTTTGTAGATTGTTTGTCCAAGGTTCTTTGATATAAAAATCCCGGGTTCTAAACATGATTATAAAAGAAGACTATTCAGATAGCGGCTTGGAAAAAGATCAGACAAGGAGATTTCTATTCTTTGGCGATATTATAGGTAGTCCAGGTAGAAATAAGGTTTGTACATATCTTCCAGAATTACTGGAAAAAGAAAATATTTTTTTTGTAGCAGTGCAGGGTGAAAATATCGCAGGGGGTATCGGTATCACAGAAGATACCGCTAAACAATTATTCAAAGCAGGTGTTGATTGCATTACAACTGGCAATCATGTATGGAAACACAAAGAATTTTATGATTACCTCGGTCAGGAGAACAGGATTTTACGTCCAGCGAATTATCCAGATGGTGTGCCGGGTACAGGATTTGGAGTTTATGAGAAACAAGGAACCAAGATCGGTTTGATAAATCTTGAGGGTCGAGTTTTTATGCAGCCAAAAGAAGACCCTTTTAAGATCGGTAGAGAAATTGTTGAAAAGATGCAAAAAGAAACCTGCAATATCTTTGTGGATTTTCACGCTGAAGCGACAAGCGAAAAGAAAACATTGGGATATTATCTGTCTAAATCCGTCACAGCATGTCTTGGAACTCACACGCATGTCCAGACTGCTGACGAACAGATCATTAATGGCCATACCGCATACATTACTGATATCGGGATGGTTGGTTCTTCCGATTCAGTAATTGGTTTTAAGAGAGATGAAATAACAAAATATATTTTGCTTTCGACACCACAGAAATTCAAGGTTGCCAAGGATGATATTATTGCAAATTGTGTGATTGTAGATTTTGATGTGCGATATGGTCAGGCTAAATCCATAATCCGCTACAATTTTTAATCCAAATTTTCTACTCTTCGAGTGAGTCCCACAGATGCGGGACGCATCGAGAAGTTCTTCAATGCATGTTCTCGATAGGCTCGAACAGTAATTCTTTACTCTTTGAGTAAGTTCTGTTCCCCGAAGTTAGTACTTATCGTAAGATACTATTTCCTTCTGGTCTTTTCTGCCGCGATCTTTGGGTTCTTCAGCTGGATAACCGATCGGGGTCAGTGCTAATACTGTGACGTTATCAGGAACCTGCAAAATATCCTTTACATCTTTTTCAACAAAAGCACCGATCCAGCATGTACCAAGACCTTCATTAGCCGCAGCCAGGATCATGTGCTCGAGTGCAATAGCGATATCGACCGGGCCAGAACTCATATATCCACCCATGCGCCCCCATGCGATCTTTTCGAGGATGCACCCTATCAGGATAACATCAGCATCAGCTATCCATAATTGACCGCGACTCGCTTCTGCTATTTTCTTTTTAATCCCCGGATTCTTGACGATTATAAACCGCCAGGGTTGGATATTCTTAGCTGAAGGGGCGATACGTCCAGCCTCAAGAATTCTACTTAAAACCTCATTAGGTATTGGGTCCGGTTTATATCTGCGGACACTTTTTCTTTCTTTAATCACATCATAGAAGTCCATTGCATTACTCCTTTCATCCCTTCGGGATGCTTATGTTCACATATAACTCCATACTTATCTTCGTAATCATTTTCAAATCGATATAATCAATTCCGCTAGAATACTAATGAAATCCCTTCCTGCTATTTCATAATAGCAGATGCGGGATGCTGAATTCTATAATCGTATTACAGAACCAATACGAGTAGAATTCACACACGCCCGGCGCGATTCGAACGCGCAACCTGCGGAACCGGAATCCGCCGTTCTGTCCAATTGAACTACGGGCGCAAAGGGGGACACCCCCTTTTATCCAAAAAACTTTTAAAAAGGCATTAAAACTTTTTCGGATACCTTTAATCCCCCGGTTTTACGCTCACTAACTATGCGCATTACGTTCTCAAACGAAGTTACGTTCAAATCTCCATTAATCAGTCCTGGAGCATACGGTACCTCGCTTAAAGGGGGACACCCCCTTTTATCCAAAAAACTTTTAAAAAGGCATTAAAACTTTTTCGGATACCTTGAATCCTCCGGTTTTACGCTCACTAACTATGCCATTACGCTGAACTAAGCACTAGGAAGAAAGTACCAGCACCTAAGCTCCGAGAACCAAAGATTGAAAACGTATTCGTAATTCGTTTTTCGTGCCCCTAATATTGTAATATAACGAATACGATTTACGAAATACGAGTACGATCAGTATTTATTCTTTCTATTATAATGGAATTTTAGCGTGAGTCAATAAATGACGTTGATAACTCAAAAACTGTTTCATGATGCTTGACAGAGGAAAAAAAATAATTAATATTATAATGGTAATGGTTCTACAAATGGAGGTTCATTTATGATCATACTTCTCATTGCATTAGGCTTAGTCTTTTTGATTTGGATAATATCTATGTTTGTCCAAAAGAAAGAAAAAAAGACGAGAGAAGAGATAGTAAAGCAGCATCTTGAAGAAAAGAAAAAGGAAGAAGAAGCAGCAGAGAGTAGAAGTCCATTTAGAGATTGAAGAAATATTTTTCTATCCTAAAATGGATACGGATCTTCCCGATATCGTGGAGTGAATAGAATTAGAAAATATTAGCTGCTTTTTTTAATATCAAGTTTGGATTGAACTACAAAACCAAATCCCGAATATGCATTGTTGCGATTATTATTTGCTAGGAGATATTTATATAGAACACCTTGTGTTCCAGGGTGCTATTGTTTAATAGAGTGTCAAACGTTCTTTAAGATACTCAGCGTCGAGTTTTCCTTCTGAAACCAGTCGTCTTTTAGATTGTTCCATATTTTGCATACCGATCTGCCGACTCGTTTGAATGATCGATTCAATCTGGAATATTTTTTTCTCCCGAACGAGATTTCGAACCGCTTGAGTGGCGATCAGTATTTCATATGCAGCGACACGACCTGGCTTATCTTTACGCGGGTAGAGCCGTTGTGCGATGACGCCCTGGATTGATTCTGAGAGTTGAATACGTATTCTATCTTGCTCTCCTGCTGGGAAGACATCGATCACTCTGGTTACTGTTTTCGGCGCACTTGTTGTATGGAGTGTGCCAAAAACAAGGTGCCCGGTTTCTGCTGCGGTGAGCGCAAGGGATATTGTCTCTAAGTCTCTTAACTCACCAACGAGGATATAATCGGGGTCTTCACGCAGCGCGCTCCGCAGAGCATTCGCAAATGAATGTGTTGTACTACCTACCTCACGTTGGTTGACAAGGCATTTTTTTGATTCATGGAGGTATTCGATAGGATCTTCGATCGTGATAATATGCCCTTCTCTACTGCAATTGATTCGATTGATCATAGCCGCGAGTGTTGTTGATTTACCGGATCCTGTTGGTCCAGTGACAAGGATCAAACCAGAGTCAAGTTCGATAAGGTCTTTAATGACCTTTGGTAAGCCGAGTTCTTCTAAACTCATTATGTTCTGTGAAATTACCCGAAAGACAGCGCCTATGCCTTGACGTTGGTCGAAAACATTAGCTCGGAAGCGTCCTGTGTCTGGTATATCGAGTGAGAAATCGATCTCGTGATTTTTCTCAATGACTGCGATCTGTTCCTGCGTGAGGATCTGGTGGATCAATTTTGTTGCAGTTTCCTTGGTGATAGCCTTTTCGTCGATTTGTTGCATCGCGCCATTTACCCGTATCATTAATGGCGACCCAGTGCTGATATGAAGGTCGCTTGCTTTGGATGTAACAGTATGCTTCAACAGCTTTTGCATTTCTGATATCATTTATCATCTCCTTTATCTTCTGGTGTTTTTATTATTATTTCGATTGACGCTTCTTTTGTTGTTTTTTCCCCTGATTCATCGGTAATTTCTATGAAGGCCTTTGCTGCGGTGATCTTCGTGAAGGTCTTACTCGGTCTATCTGACTGTGCTGTCCGGTCAAGTTGCTCGGATAAGAAGAAACGGTTCAGGACTTGTTCGATTTTCTTGGGGTCAGCACCTGAAGCAACGATCTCTTTATTTGTGTATTGTTTAATATCCTGTATTGCTTTTGCATTCATCGGATCACCAAGGGCAATGAAAATTTTATCGTCAGTTTCATAGAGAGGCAAGATACAATCCGCATATAGTAGACTTTCTGGATAGATATTTATCAGCCCCCGGTCGAGCATTTCCGGTCTAACCTCAACAAATGGTATATCGGCCTGCTCGCTGAGCATCCAGATCAGATCCTTAGACTTCAGATATCCTAATTTTATCAGTATTTCACCCAACTTTTTATTCTTTTCTTTCTTTTGTAACTCAAGCGCCTCTTCAAGCTGAGTTTTAGTAATGATCCCGTACTTAGTAAGGAGTTCGCCAATTCGTAATTTCATCAGTCACCTATTAGTTCCCAAATTTTTATCTGCAGTGATTTAATATCGATCGGTTTGGTAATGAATGCTGCGATATTCGATGTTTTAACCACAATATCGTCTTCCATCAGTCGATAAGCCGAACAAATAACTATCGGTATTTCTTTGTTCCTGTCTCTGATACGTTCTATCGCTTCAAGCCCGTGTGTGCCAGGCATTTTTATATCTGTAATGAGTAAATCAAACTCCTCTTTTGTTATCTTCTTAAGGGCTTCTCGACCATCGGTTGCTTGCTCGATATAGTATTTGTCCTTTAATGCTTCTGTAAGTAATAATCTTATGGGTTCTTCATCATCACAAATAAGGATCTTCTTTTTCATAAATCCTCCTGGTTATACTTCTTCCTGTTTCTTTAGCAAAGATACTTTCACGGTTGTACCTACACCTTGTTTGCCAGCTATTTCGATTTCCCCCTTATGTTCATCAACTATTTTTTTCACTATTGACAGACCAAGACCTGTACCTCGTTGTTTAGTTGTGAAAAAGGGCTCAAAAATATTTTTGACATCATCCGCTGAGATCCCCTCACCATTATCAACAATTTGCGTTGTTATGTATTTCTTATCGTCAGTTATGATGATCTGTAATACACCATTGTCTTTCATTGCTTCAACACTATTATTTACAAGGTTAATAAAAAGTCGTCTTGTCGACTCGATATCACCTTCTATTACTGGTGAACGGCAACTATCGATTGTTATTTCTGTATCAACAATACTTTTTGTTATTGATTCCAACATTTCCTTCATATTTATAGGAACATACGCTATCTTTCTTTTCGCTCTTGCGAATGCAAGAATATCGTCAATTATATAATTGATACGCCGCGTTCCTTTATGGATTTCTGAAGTGAAAAGATTTATTTTTTCTTTCTCGTCTGTGTTCTCGAGTAACTGCGCAAAACCGTCTATCGCGGTCAAAGGGTTGCGGATCTCATGGGCTACCCAGCTTGCCATTTTACCAAGATATGATAGTCTCTCAGCGCGCTTGAGTTTATGCTCAAGTTTTCTTATACCGGAGAGATCTTTGAAGATCATAACACACCCCGTAAATCGGTCTCTTGTACCGCTAATTGAGGACATTGAAAAACCAAGTGGTATATTTTTTTTCTCACTTGTTATTACTGTTAACTCATCACGCTTGATCGATGTATTGTTTTTTATACATTGCTCCATTCTTTGCCATATTGTTCCCAGTCCGGTGATCTTCCTGATATCCATGCCGATAACATCCTCGCCTTTAATCCCTAATGATCTTGCAGCTTCAGGATTGAGCGTGGTGATCATGCCATCGCTGCTGACGGCGATGACACCGCTTGTTACGCTGTTGATGATTTTCTCACTGTATTTACGAAGTTCTATTTCCTCTGCGGCCACCCGTGTGACTTCTTTCTGCAATTCTTTGTTAAAGCGCTCAAGTTCATCTTTCTTCTTTAATTCTCGCCGGGTTGCTTGTGACCAATAGCTGCTCATTAGCGCCAAAATAAATAAAAAGGGGATACGAATGAGTATTTTGGAATCAACGAAAGAGATACCCGGGTTTGCTTTATACAAAAGCCAACCATATATTATACTTGCGACGATAGCTGTTGGCAAGCTCCCGGTGATGTTCTGACCGACCGATGCAACAAAGATCACAAGAAAATATATCAAATAGAAATCAGTTTGCATACCTTGTGTAAAATATACGGCTAGAGATATTGCGATTATATCGAATAAAAACATAGCGAATGCTAACAAAGGTTTAGCGAATATTCTCTTTGGTATTCGATAGAGGATAAAATTGGAGATGAAATAAATAAGGGCGATGAAGTATCCTGGTTCAAGAATGCTCAAGCCCTTTTTCGAATATGTCATGACGAGTATCGTCACTAATATCAAGATGAAGCGTAAGAAAAGCAATGTCTTCCTGTCCATTTATTTCACGACCTTTCTTTAATAGGCACCTAACCCTCCCATTTATTGTACAAATTATAGCTATATTGTCAATGCATATCATATAGTTTGACTTTTCTGCGTGATTATCTATAATTGAATATGGCGTCTATCGAAAAAAGGATCAAAATCATTCCGATAGACCAATCATTTCTGCGTACTTTAGCACGATCTTTGTTTGAACAGCATCAGGACAACAGCCCTGATTTCTCAAATATCCTGATCGTCTTTCCGACTCAACGTAATAAACTATACTTTCGGCGATACCTATTGGATATCTCGGGAGCATCTGGAATTATCCCACCAGTTATGAAATCGATAGCGGAGTTGATCGATATATTTTACGAGAATACAGGGGGCAAGAAGGGACTGATGCTTAACTCAGCAGAACGTAATTTTATTTTAAAGAAGGTAGTACAGTCATTAAAGGTCGAACATTGGGACGATCTGCCTTTTCTCAAATTCATTACGATTGGTAAACGTTTGCTTCATTTTTTCGATGAACTATCAAAAGAACGCCTTAGTTTTGAACGTGTGGATGAACTTGTTCGTACCGGGCATTATCCCGAAAAATTTGTGAAGCATGAAATTTCAATAATAAAAGAAATCTATGATGGGTATCGGAAGGCACTCGTGGATTTGGGCTATCATGATGTCATTGATAAATGCGGAGTTGTTTTCGATAATCCGAATATGTCGTCACTTGAATTATTCAAGCATATCTATATAACTGGACTCGTCGCGACAACATATTTAGAGAATTCCATAATTCGTGATATTTTACATAATTTTAATGCCGAGTTAATCCTTCATTCGAGCTTCGGTGATCTAAGACCAACAGCTGATCCAACTGAACCCTTCTATTTACATGCAAAGATGCTGAATAATATAGGTGCAAAGGCATTTGATGAGATTGGCACTATCGGGGATGATAATTCGGCTGCCCCGGTGATTCATATTACACGCACCAAATCGATGTTTTACCAAACGCTTCACATCAAAGAGATACTGCGCAAAGTAAGGGGTCGTTATGAACCTCATCATATCGCAGTTGTCCTGACCGATGAAAAGTGTCTATACCCGATTATCGATATTCTGAAGTCATCAGGACTGAATTACAACTTGTCCGCAGGATTGCCTTTGACTCAAGCACCACTTTATACTTTTCTCAAACAACTGCTCGATGTCGTCGAAAGCGGATTCCATCATACCGAATTGTTCGTTTTTCTAAAACATCCTTTAAATAAAAATGCCGTCGTTCAAGGACGGTCAATACGTCCCATGATCTACGCGCTCGGCAAGCTAATGATCAAAGAACGTATGAATTATTTTCATTTTGAGGAATATGAAGAAACTGAATTACGACCGCTCATTGAGTTATTAAAGAAGTGTTGCGATACCGTTGTCCAAAAGACATTATTACCTCAATACATCATGACCTTGATTGAAACATTGAATGAAATTATTTTCTATAATAGCGATTTATTAAAAGCAAATACCGAGAGCTTGAGCGATTTCTTTGATCGGCTTGATGGTCTAGCAAAGTTACGTATGGTTTCAGATGTTGCTGAACCCGGTATCCGAATGCTACGATTCATCCTCGATATCTTGAAGGACGATAACTTCATGACCATAGGCGATCCTATGAAGGGTGTTCAGGTAATCGGTATACTCGAGGCGCGAAATCTTGATTTTGATTGCATTATTCTACCGTCGATGAACGAAGGAATTTTCCCCAAGCGCAGTGAAAAAGATTTGTTCGTAAACCAACAAGTACGCAAAGAGGTTGGGCTTCCATATGATAAAGAACGGGAAAGCCTATATCACTATTATTATTCAGAGATGATAAGTGGCAAGAAGGAAGTATTTATTTCATATATTGAAGAGGAGAAAAGAGATATCCGTTCGCGTTTTATCGATTTCCAGATTGAAAAAGGTGCGGTGGTTAATGAAATGGGCAAAAAGCTGAGCAGTTCTGTGCATAAAGTTAAAATACGCTCAGTAAAAAAGAGCAGCGACCTTTTTAAAAAGCTTATACATAAGCTGACGACGCGCGGTCTAAGCCCGACCAATCTTAAAAACTATCGCGAATGTCCGTATCGCTTTTATTTGAGATATTTG
Source organism: bacterium (assembly GCA_049647165.1). GTDB lineage: Bacteria > Hydrothermota > Tepidihabitantia > SM23-42 > SM23-42 > JAUVZL01. Next base: position 60,273 of record JBARXB010000001.1, on the reverse strand, counting down.
CTTGGTATGAAGGAACCCGAGAGTATCGTTGAAGAAGCTGATTATATGGAATGGGGCAGGATCATCCATAAAGCACTTTGTGATTTTTATAAATATGATATCCCTGATGGCTTGATTACCAAAGACCTGACCGCACTTAAATTTAAATTGCACCAAAGGTTGGATAATGCATTGCGTAAAGAACTGGCACAATATCCAAAAATGACAAACTTTTTAGATCTTGAGATCTATAAAAAACGAATGGATAGATTCTTGGTTTGGGAAAAGGAAAGATCAAAAGCAGGTTACACTGTGCTCACCGACAAGATCGAAGAACAGATCAGTTATTTCTTGTCCGTCAACAATGTGAAAGTGAAGCTGTATGGGTATCCGGATAGGATCGAACGTGAAAATGATCGGTATAATATTCTCGATTACAAGATGACCATACCATCGAGGAAGAAGTTCGAATTGGATGAGGAGTTCGTTGAATTCCAGTTACCACTATATGGTATGATCATATCTGAAGAAGATTTTTCGCTTATCAATAATCTTGCATATTACGGAATATCAAGAGATATTAAAATTTGTAATATTGCCGATGAAAAAGACATCGCTGAATATCTATCGGAGTTTAAAACAAAAATTCTTCAGCCGACAATCCGGGAAATGTTATCACCAGACATTCCGTTTTGCCAGACCTGTACAAAGATATCAAGTAAGTACTGCGCTTTCACCGATCTTTGCGGAGTGGTCAATGCCTGAGAAGATAGAACACACCGCATTGATGTCCTCGGCTGGGGCTGGCAAAACACGCGCTCTTACTAAACGATTTCTTTACCTTTATTTACACAAGGCAAACTATCAACTTAAATCACTATATGGCATTACTTTTACGAATGAAGCAGCTTTTGAGATGAAGACCAGAGTTTTGGATTATCTTGATCTTCTGATAACTGGAACATCAAATGATCCGGCAAACGCGGAGATAATCGACTACTTCAAACATTACCACTTAGATGCAAGGGAACGAGCAAAAATAAGAAAAAAGCACCTGCTCAACAATCTTGCTGAATTCAATATTTACACATTCCACAGTATGTTTGCTTCTTTTCTGTCGAGCATTCCTTTTGCCGCAGGTATTTTGCCTGGTTACAGGATAATCGATGATGCTTACGAATCGATCCTCTATGAAACAATCCTGGATAAATATTTTGAAATAGGGCGTCGTAAGGAAAAACAGCTTGAGTATATGAAAGAATTTGTGCGTCAAAATGAAGTTAGAATCAAAAAGAGCATCAAAGATGTTTACCGAAGTGTCACACCATGGTTGGATTTTCTCAGCGATTTAATCGATCGAGAAAAGGATCTCGTTGCCAAGGTCAAAACAAAAGATGCTGAGTTTTCGGACATCCTACGTCGGTTTATTGCGTTCATTCACAAGCATGGAAGTGCTGCGTATACAAAAAACAGTGCGTCTATGAACAAAGATATGCTTGGGCTCTGCCGGGCAATAGATGGATTTCTTGAATCTAAAAATTTCAATACACTTGAAGGCTCCGAATATACCAAAGCAATTCTCCGTGCCGATCTTGTTGATAAGAGATACATAACAAAATTTATCAACAATCTTGGTGCGGCAAAGAGTGATTTTGAAAGACTTCTTAAAGCACTATCTTCTTGCACGGCTGATTATTTACAATCGCTGTCTGATCAGCAAATAGCAGTTCATCTTAAACCAATTCTGGAAATCCACAGTCTATTCGAAAAAGAGAAACGTGCTAGGAATCTTGTTAGTTTTGACGACATCGAAATGCTCACGCTGCGAGCTCTCAAGACGAGTCCGGATCTTGATTATTTATATTTCAAACTTGGAGCAGAAATAGATCATCTTATGATCGATGAGTTCCAGGATACGAGCTATCGTCAACTCGAGATAATCGCGCCGTTGATAAATGAAATTCTATCCCTTGATCCGGCTGAGAAAAGCCTTTTTTATGTAGGCGATCCAAAGCAAGCGATATATCGGTGGCGTGGAGGGGCTTCCGAGCTCTTCAGCGTTCTCAGTGAACAATATCCGGAAAAGATAAAACCCAGGCAATTAACAACTAATTATCGCAGCAAAGCAGAAATAATCGATTTTGTTAATACTGTTCTTGATAAAGACGACAAAGCCGATAAAGGTAACATTGGTGGCTGGGTCAGAGTGGAGAATATTGGAGATTATGTAGATAACGAAACAGGGCAACAGAAGGTAATTGATAGAACCTCGGCGATCATTAGAGAATTAATAGATGACTATAATTACGAATATTCTGACATTGCAGTACTCGTGCGCACCAATAAGTTTGGTGTCATTCTTTCTGAAAATTTTGCTAAAGCAGGCATTCCACATGTAAGTACTTCTAAATGTGACATTCTAAGCAATACAGATGTTCGTATAATATACAAACTCCTTGAGTTTCTTGATGATCCACAAAATGATTTTGCCTTACTCCACGTACTCCTTTCACCCTGCTTTGATATAGATGAGGAGGTCTTACGTCGCTTGATGCATCCCGGCAGGACACTTTTTCTTTGCCTTCGCGATGCTCATCCTGGTTGGTCGGCAACAAAGAAACTGGAGAAGTTGCTTGGAAAGGTACATCTTATGAATCCATATGATTTGATTTTCAATATATATCAGGAACTACAACTGAAGATCACCTACGCACTCGCCACGCTATTAGATGTTGCATTAGATTATACGGCTGAAGAAACTGGTCATTTAAGTTCTTTTTTAAATTGGCTTAGCGATGTGGGCGAAACCATTCAGATCAAGGAAATGCAGCCAGAAGGCGTACAAATTCTCACCGTTCATAAGGCGAAAGGACTGGAGTTCGATATTCTCTTGTTACCGGAAACGAACTGGTCATTGAGAATAGGTGAGGACCCCAAATTGTTATTTTCATATAAAGCAAATGGTGTGGAACCCGAGAAAATTTACTGGCGCAGGTATGGCAGGTATCTGCGCGGCCTAAAGGATGCTGAACAATGTCGTCTGGAAAAGGATGAGTTGAATTTGCTTTATGTGGCTTTGACGCGTGCAAGATGCGGTATCCATGTTTTAGGTTTTCATCATAAGAAAAAAGGATTAGGATTCTGGTTTGATAAGATCGTTGAGAAAAGCGGCGATTCTTCTTTTTCAAAGGGCGAAATAATCAAGAAAAGAATAATTAAACCTGAAACAACAGCTACAAAAGAATACGGTGCGATCATGAGCGACCCAACAGTATCAAAGGAAGAGCGTTCTTTATACTCTCCCACAGAACGTGTTCTTGAGTTGGTTGATATCTCTCGACGGCGAGGTATGGAATTTGGTACGATGGTGCATCATGCATTTAGTAATATAGAGTGGCTTGATGGCATTGAACTGCAGTCGTTTATTAAGGATATCGTGTGCCGGGTCTGTGGGAAATTTGCACGCACGTACGATGAAGCAGCAGATATTGAAAAAAAATTGACACCTCTTCTGATTGATACTTTAACTGATCCTGATTTAAGGTTCCTATTCTTTAAAGATGGACGCAATGCGTCCTGCAAAAACGAAGTTGCTATTTATTTTGAGGAAAAGGACAAAGATATATCCGGTCAAATAGACAGACTTATAATTGAACCTGATGATATTACCATTGTTGATTACAAGACCGGTGAGATGGAGGCAACACATAAACAGCAGCTAAATGTATATAAGAAGGGTATCGAAAAAATATATCATAGTAAGTGTATCAATACGATGCTTGTTTATTTGAACAATATCTGTGGTACGAGGATAGTAAAACTTTAGTGTGTTCTTTTTTAAAAGGCAGGAAGCTGGTGGCTATGACACCAGCTTCCTAGTGTTTGATATGAGAAGGTATGTTATGCCTTAGTTTCGATGTCTACGTGCTCTTCTCCCTCCTTATGAATTTTACCTTTTTCATTTATTCAAAAATCAAGTGATAAAAATAAATTTACTATTTTGGGGTCGAGTTGCTTGCCCGCAACATTTACTATTTCCCTTCTTGCATCTTCGTCGCTCAACGCTTTTCTGTAAGGTCGGTCTCCGGTCATTGCTGAATAAGCATCACAGACCGCAAGTATCCTCGATTGCAGAGGGATTTTGTCAGCACTAATGCCGTCTGGGTAGCCTGAACCATCCCACTGCTCATGGTGATGCAAAATCCAGTTCTGGACTGAACGCAGATTCTTTATCGGTTCAATGATCTGGGCACTGTGTACCACATGCTTTTTAATAATTTGCCATTCTTCGTCGGTAAGGACCGAACTTTTTTGCAGGATCGCTTCCGGGACGATGATCTTACCGACATCGTGGAGCAATCCTGCAAATTCAATGAGATTTTTCTCGCGTTCAGAAAGTTCTAATTCTTGAGCAATACGGGTAGCGAGGTTGGCAACCTGGATCGAGTGCCCGATCGTATAAGGATCTCTTAATTCGATCGCTTCAACGAGTGCCCGGACTGATTCGATATTTATTTCCTGTATTCGTTCGGTAAGATTAGCACGGTCCAGGGCAACCCCGATCCTGCTATTAATGGAATCAATAAGAGTCAACTCCCGTTCTGTGTATGCTCTTGGCTTTTTTGAATAGAGCGTCAAGATCCCGGCTGGCATACCTCCTTTGACGATTATTGGAGCACTGAGCGATGAGATAAAGCCCTCATCTCGTATAGCGCCCAGAAAACTCTCATCCTCATCACCAGATATTTTGGTGATATTAAGAGGTCTTCTGTTTTCAATGACCGAAGAAAAAAATCCATTGTTCATTTTTCCCACAAGATCGTTGAATTTCTTACTGAGATTATCAGAAATGGCCGTTGTCAAGCTATGTTGTTTATCGATCACGAGTATTGCTGCGGCATCGGGTTTTAAAACCGATGTCAGTTTATCCATGATCGCATGCAGCACGCCTTTATGGCTCAGACCTGATAATATCGAGCGGTCAATATCGTGAAGACGGTTTAACTGCTGGCAGTTTTGCCGAGCAATTACCATTAACTTTAAAATCACTACGACACTTACGAGTGCCGCAGTAATTGACATAATACCCATAAACATGGTGATACTCGAAAAATGATTAAATATTATCTAAATCAATAAGCTGGGCTTAGCAGATAACGTTTTTTCCAGCCCAATTCACGGATCGAGATGATACCATGGTTATATAGACGTAATTTGTGACTTGCCGGATCCGGCGGTAGTCTCAGGACCACCATTTTTTCATCCCGGTAAGTGATTTCACCCTGGTATCTTGTACCGTCGAGCATCTTGACTTCATAAAGATGCAGAGATTTCATATTATGACCTCCTTAATCAAACGGCGGTGGCGGCGGCGGTTTTACGTCACCAACCGTGTCTGCACAAGCAACCGCAGGTCCGATGAATGCAAGGATCGAACAAACGACATCGGTTTCTTTCTCAGATCTGGTATTATTATTCAGAAAGGTCCCGAGCACGCCGGTTAAAAGCGCGATTATGATGAGATAAGATATAACTTTTTTCATTATGGCTCCTTTTGTATATCTTATTAAGCAATATCTGTGCCTGGGCTATTTGCTTGAAATATCGAGGATATTATATATTACCATTGCAACGGATGCCCATAAAGTGCGACATTTTGCCGCACTATTTATTATATATATGCTGACATTGATAGTATTGATCTTGTGAGGTTAGGTATGCGACAAAATGTCGCATATTGAACATGCATGTCGCATGAATCAGGATTTTGAATTGACGATCATCCAGAATCCAGGCGAGCCTTGGATAGATTAAACTTCTTTATATATCGTTGGATAGTTTTTCGGTTTATGCCGAGGACCCTTGCGGCTTTTTGAACATTCCCATCGACTGCGGTGAGAGCTTCTATTATCGCTTCTTTTTTTATCTGGCTCAATGGTAGAGCAGGATTTTTCGTTTTACCGAGACCGATGTCCTGTCTTCTGATATATCCACCTTTTGCCAGGACGATCGTTCTTTCGATTACATTCTGTAATTCCCGTACATTACCCGGCCAAAAGTACTCGGTTAATACACGCAAAGCATCTGGTGCAAAACCGTGTATGTTTTTACCTAATTCCTTGCTGTAGCGGTCGCAGAAGAACTGGGCGAGCATGGGAATATCGCTCGTCCGTTCTCTTAACGGCGGGACCTCGATAGTAAAAACATTTACCCGGTAATAAAGGTCTTTTCTAAATCTATTCTCTTCGACTTCGATCTCGAGATCTTTATTAGTAGCGAACAGAAAACGCACATCGATTTTCCTTGTTTGAGTTTCGCCGACGCGTCGGACTACTTTCTCCTCGATCGCCTCAAGTATCTTAGCCTGGAACGACGCACTGGTATTAGTGATCTCGTCGAGAAAAACAGTACCGTAATGAGCTTCTTCTAATAGTCCGATTTTGTCGCTTGCTGCGTCTGTAAAAGCACCTTTTTTATAACCGAAAAGCTCTGATTCCAACAGGGTCTCAGGGATCGTGCCGCAATTAATAGTCCTGAATTTCATGGCATGCCGTTTGCTCTTGGTGTGAATGAGCCGGGCGAGCATACCTTTACCAGTACCGGTTTCACCCAGCAAAAGCACTGGCGAGTTGGTTTGGGCAACGCTGTGAACGAGGTCATATACTCTTTTCATTGTTTTTGAATTACCTATGAGATAACCGGTACCGATTTCCTTGATCATTTTTGTCTTGAGTAAGATATTTTCTTCAACGGTTTCTCGAAAAACGATCGATCTCTCGATGACTGATGCTAATATCCTGGAGACTGCGGATAAGAAATCGATATCCTGTGCACCAAAGGTTTCTGTATTGACACGTGAATCTAGGTATAGGGCACCAACAACGTTTTGCGCGACTGCAAGCGGTAGACATAATATCGCACGAATTTTATTGATCACAACACTTTTTTTAATATTAAAGTCCGGATCAGAAAGGGCATCCTGGGTATAGATGATCTTGTTCTTATTCATCTTTGCTATGACCGTCTTGGAGAGTTCGCCTGCATCCTTGATCGTTGTTTGGTCAATATTCCTGCCGGCCGCAAATCTCATACCGTCAATAGTATTTAGAAATAGAGCGCCCCGCTCCGCATGTGCGGTATGAACAATCAGATCCAATATTTCTTCGATAAAAGCTTCATCCCCGAGGTTTTCAGAGATTAGTTCGGCAAGACGTGAGAATGTATTGAAATATTTGTGGGCTATAGCTCTTTCTGAGTATGCTTTGAGAATCCATGGGATCATATTCATCTGTATTTTTTCAAGCTGTACTATTTCTGTTTTGGCATCGGCCGATCTAAAAATTCCCATTATCTCGTTTAGATGCTCGAGCAATTGTACAATGTTTTCCGGTTCAGTTCCTTTTTTTTCTAATGCTTCAATTTCCAGTCTTCGAATGTGTGCATAGTCATAAATACAATGGATAGATTTCAGCCGGTCAAAAACGCTGGTTATATCGAGTTTGCTCGAATTTCCGCATGCATAATCATTGAGTTTAACATAGGCTTGCGCCAGGATATATTGTCTGTTTTGTGGATTTGTAATAGCTAATAATTGTTTAGCCGCGGCCAAAGATTTATTGTACTGTCTGATACTATAATACACTTGCATTGCTGCAGCATAACCATAACGCTGATCATAGACATCAGTTTTTTTGTCTTTGATAGCATGCAATCCTTGCTTCAATAATTTTTCAGCTTCAGCAGTATTGCCCTGCACAGCATTGCATCGGGCAAGCGCAAAATCATAACGGGCAGCTGTTTTATCTGGGTATTTTATATTCAAAAAAGATACAGCTTTATCAGTATTACCTTGAAAACAGAGTATCTCCGCGATATCAGAGATCGCTAACTCATTGATTGGATCGATCTTAAGGGTTTGCTCGGCATATGTTAGAGCTTGATAAAAATCGGCGTGATATTTGTTGATCGAAGCGAGGGTAGTCAGAGCGCTTACCGCAATAGAGCGGTTATTGGTCTGCTGGGCTTTGCTCAGAATATCAGCGCATATCTTTTCTGCTTCATTGAATTTGCCATGAAAGTAATTTATCGATGCCTGGTTTGCCATCGCATTTAATAATGCGCTGCTGATCTTGCGTTTTTTGAAATTATCTATCGCGATCGCCAGGTATTGCTGCACTCTATCGAGTTCATTTTTTTCCTGATATAACATAGATAGTATATTTGCTGTATGCGCAGTGCTTTTGGTCAGAGTATATTTTTGCGAAAATTCCAACAACTCTTTTGCTTTTTGAATTGCCTTATTCGTGTTCTTTTTTGACCATTCTGCGACAATATCATAATATTGTGTTTCCGCCATTATTTCGTGGTTTTTGTTTTTCTTTGCAGATTTAAGTGAATCCGAAAGGATCTTACTGGCTTCAGTAATTTTATCGGACATGATCAGTGCATAGGCTAAACGGTTTGCCGCTTGAATATGATCTATAGATTCTCTTTGTGATATACAGGTTAGAGACTTTCTCAAATGCTCTGATGCTTGATCATGCTCACCCATAGCAGTATAAACTCTGCCGAGTCCTGCATAAATCTTAAATTTAAGTTTTTTTATCTTGTATTTCAAAGCCTGTTGATAATACTTTACAGCGAGTTTATTATTGCCGATCAATTGATTGAGATCACCCGTCTTTATCAATAGCATCGGGATGTCAGGTTTGGCGATCTCCCGGGCATATCTCAGGCTGATTTCGTGAAATAACAGTGCTGAATCATAATCGTATATTTTTTGTGCACTGTCAGCAGCCAGCTTTGCATACTTATATGCTTTAGCTGCATCACCGTTAACATCGCACAATCTTGCCAGGATCGGAAGGTAATCGAGGTGCCTGGTCCAGGCATTTTCCAATATCTGAATCAACTTCGCGCGGAGTTGTCCGGCTTTGCTTCTTTTGATTTGCCGGGCAACGGTCTTGGCGAGTATTTGATGCGGAATTGATAATACTCTTTCGTTATCTTTCATATCTTCCATAATCAATCCCATGTTTTTAAGCCGTTCTATCGCGATGTTACCTTTTTTCGGTATGAGGTTTGTAATGATCATCGGAGTGATCGGGTGCTCAATAAGAGCCAGGAGTTCCAATGTATTCAATTCAGATTCTTTGAGTGGTTCTATTCGTTTTTGTAGGAGTTCGTCTATTTTCTCAGGTACTGTTGTCATCTGGAGTTTATTGAGCGCAATTTGCCACTTGTTTTCGATAAAATAGAACAGGCCATTTTCATTTAACATTTTCATAATTTCAACTATGAATAATGGAAGACCGCCACTCTGTTTATACAACCACTTGGCAAATTTCATGGTCGATGACAAACCAGTACCTGATGTTATCTTGATCTCAAAATAGGTTTTTTGCAGCAAGATTTCGATCTCCTGGCAGGTAAAGGGGCGGAGGTTAAGTGATGAAAAGCCAATTTCATTGACGCTCCCGCCCGGAACCGAAGCTGCCAGAATAATTATATTGGTCTGCTCGATACCATAGCCGAGATAACGGAACAAGCCGATTTCATAGTCAGATAGCCGGTCAATATCATCGATAATGATCAGAGTTTTTTGCTTTTCTGCAGAAGTCATCAAAGCGGCGTGAATATCTTCGTATACTTGCAATCTATTTTCTTTGTCATTGAAAATATCTTCCTTGATATCGAGGAAATGACTGAGAGCATTGAGAAAATTCGTTTGATCAGCACCATTGTGAAAGAGAATCCGATATCCCTTTGCCGAATATTTTAGTTTCATTTCATGTAATAGTCTTGATTTTCCAGTACCAGAATCACCGTTAATAATGATCGCGCCACTGTTGATGGCATTCAGCGTTTTCATTATTTCAGGTATTTCCACGAAACCGGTGCTTGGCAGGCTTACCTTGTATTCAGGCACTACTGATTTTTTGTCTTTTATGAACTTGGAGATAACTCTATGAAGTTCAGGTAAAGGCGGTCGTAACATGGGCTCTTTAGCAACAAGTCGAGCGAGTATATTATTGACCTCCTGTGGTATTGAGGCTACGGGTTTAAAGGTTTTTTTAAACTTCTTCCCGGCAAGTGTTTCATATAGAATGATACCGAGTGAGTATAGATCACTACGTTGATCAAATGTCGTGCCATGAATAACTTCAGGTGCCATATAACCAAAAGTACCGGCAATTCTCAAGAGCTGTTTTGGGATACCGGCAAAACCAAAATCAATGATCACGACCTGATGATTATGCTCATCGTATAAGAGATGCTCGGGTTTGAGGTCACCATGGACAAATCCACGATTATGAAAAGCACCCAAGCCATTGATGATCTGGATCAGTGCTCGAATGAAGTCATTAGAGAAAACTTTGAAATACTTATTGATAGGTTTACCTTCAGCATAGTCAAGAGTGAAAAACGACTTCCCGCCAGAAGTATTAAAATCATGGACCGCAATAATATTTGGATGTTTGAATTCAGAGAGGATATTGAATTCGCGCACGATCAGTTCATTATAGGCTGCAGTTTTCTTGCGTGCAATTTTTAAGGCTCTGACCTTTTTATCCGAAGTTTCGATTTTATATATTATTGCATAATTACTTTCGTCTATTTTCCCTAAAATTTTGTATTTATCTATGTTCAAAATATCCGCAAGCATAAAAGGAGTCTATGTAAGTTTTTAGTCTTGTCAACCCCGTTAGAGAATACCAACGTTAAGTTTTGCTCAATCCTATCAGCAGGAATAAGGGATGCTTACAGTATCGGGTATTACAAATGCTTTATAATGTATTCTCTAACGGGGTCAACCCAACCAGAGAATACCAACGTTAAGTTTTGCTCAATCCTATCAGCAGGAATAAGGGATGCTTACAGTATCGGGTATTACAAATGCTTTATAATGTATTCTCTAACGGGGTCAATCCCATTGCTTTATAAAACGGTTGCTTTTTATCGAAAATTGGCTATAATAAAAGTATGAATATCTGTGTTGTTGGTGCCGGTATGCAGGGTAGTGTGGTGGCTCAGGATTTAGTGAAATCAGGATATTCAGTTACCGTCCTCGACAATAATATAAATCTTCTCCGGCAATTGAAAAAAACAACAAAGGTCAATGCACGTGAAGTCAATGTAACGAATAAGGTAAAATTTATCCGGTTTATAAAGCCGTTTGACCTTGTCGTTGGTGCACTACCTGCTGCCATGGGGTTTTACATAATGGATTGCGCAATAAGGGCAGGTGTTGACCTCGTTGATCTATCATATGCTCCTGAGGATCCATTTCTTTTGCACGATAAGGCTGTACAGGAGGGTATCAGAATTGTTCCTGATGCTGGTTTTGCGCCGGGTTTGAGTAATGTCCTCATCGGTGAAACTTATCAGGAATTCAAAGGGATCGATAGTCTCAAGATCTTGGTCGGTGGCATCCCCCAGAACCCAAAGCCGCCTTTTAACTACCGTATGACCTGGTCACTTACCGATGTTATAGAGGAATACACGCGCCCCGCTAAAATTATGAAAGATAAAGAGATAGTTACTGTTCAAGCACTTTCTGGTATAGAAGAACTCTCGATACCAAAGATAGGTAAACTGGAGTGTTTTTATACGGATGGTCTTCGTACTCTGTTGAAGACAATGAAACACGTCAAGACAATGGAAGAAAAAACTATTAGATATCCAGGGCATGGACAATTATTCAAAACCTTGATTGACTGTGGCTTTTTCTTAGATCAATCGATCCGATATAGGAAAAGGCTGGTCAATTTGCGGGATGTCAATCTTCAATATCTCAGGAATGTTCTAAGGGTCGGTGATAGGGAAGATCTGTCCATAATGATAATTGAAATAGTAAAAGGTCGCAAGAAACGCAAGTATACCTGTATTGATTATTATGATAAGGAAAAAGATATAACATCGATGGCACGGATGACTGCATATACCGGCTCGGTAATCGCTCAGTGCATTAAAAAATATGAACATTATGGTGTGATCCCACCGGAGTATTTGGGTATGGATAAGAAATTGTGCCGGTATATAAAAACCGAGATAAAGAAACGTAATATCATCATCACGAAAAGCTGAAGATGAGGAATGGGGTCAAATCTAAACACTTTACATGAGAGGGCCGCGGTGTTTAATTCGACCAATGCCGTAATGTAAAGTGTTTAGATTTGACCCCAATCATCTTTTTAACTATGCGTAAAAAAAACAACCTCATAGGTTATCTTTTTATTCTCCCAGCTCTTTTGGTCATCGCGGTTTTTCGTTTATACCCGATATTACAGGCTATTCGCATGAGTTTTTACAATTGGGGACTTGCCGGACCATTGAGGTTCATCTGGTTTAAGAACTTCACACGTCTGTTTATAGACCCTGAATTTTACCAATCTTTAGGGAATACATTCTGGTACGTTATATTTGTTGTTCCGCTGACCATAGCGATCTCGGTTTTCTTTGCGAACCTTCTCAATCGGCAAATATCAGGACGCGGCGTATACCGAACATTATATTACCTACCGGTTGTTACGTCGATAGTAGCGATATCAGTAGTCTGGAAATGGATCCTTAATCCAGACCGCGGTATTTTGAATGCCATGCTCAATCTTATCGGAATTGAAAGTGTGAAATGGCTCAATGATGCGCGCGGAATATTTGAACTGTTTTTATCACCCTTAGGCATTCATGTATCCGGGTTCATGGCCGGTCCATCGACCGCACTTTTTGCGCTAATTATTATGGCTGTTTGGCATAATATCGGCTACTGTATTATTATTGCACTTGCCGGTTTGCAGAATGTACCGAAGCAGTATTATGAAGCGGCAAAGATCGATGGCGCTAACGGCTGGCATATATTCTGGCATATTACGATGCCGGTCATATCACCGATCATATTCTACATGCTCATAACCCAGTCGATCATTGCTTTTAATACCTTCACACCGATTTACGTGATGACCCAACCACCTGGTGGTCCGCTCAATACAACGAGTCTGGTCGTATTCTACCTTTATGAACAATCATTCAAATTATGGAATCTCGGTTATGCAAATGCTATTGCATTCGTGATTTTTGTTATCATTTTTTTTCTCACACAAGTCCAGAAAAAATTTATAGAACAACGGGTATATTATGAATAAATTACGCACAAAGATCTTGCTTCACGTTCTTCTGGGCATCGGCGCCTTCTGGATGCTCTTGCCTTTTTTCTGGATGATATCAACCGCTCTTAAAACCCAAATGGAAGCCTTGAGGTTCCCGCCTACTTTATTCCCAAATCAGTTGATGTTCATCAATTTTATAGAGGCTTTCAAACAGGTGAATTTTTCACGTTATTTTGTTAATACAATAATAATGACCGGAGGAACGACTATTCTGGTTTTTTTAACTTCAACTCTTGCTGCTTATGCATTTGCACGCTTGAAATTTCCTGGGCGTGAGAGCTTATTTGCATTATTCTTGGCGATGATGATGATACCGATGCCCGTATACCTTGTTCCTTCATATGTGATACTCAATCGTTTTTCCTGGATCGATACGTTTTTCGCGCTCATTGTACCCTGGAGTGTGAATATTTTTTCTATATTTTTACTCCGACAGCACTTCAGAACGATCCCGCAGGAGTTATTCGATGCGGCGCGGGTCGACGGGCTGAACGATTTTCAGATCCTTAAAAATATCGTGCTGCCGCTATCCAAAGCAGTGCTGATAACGGTTGGTATCTTTCAGATCGTGGCTAACTGGAATTCATTTCTCTGGCCCTTGATCGTCACCCACTCGGATTCGATGCGCACGATTCAAACCGGACTCGCTTATTTTGCCCAGGCAGAATCGACGAATTACCCATTACTCTGCGCCGCTTCAACCTTCACGACAACGCCATTGATCATCCTCTACTTCTTTGTACAGAAACAAATTATGGAAACATTCGCCCGAAGCGGTTTGAAAGAATGAGTGGTGTCGTCTTTGCTCTATTACCTTTTTGTACTCATTTCTAATAGTTTTTGAACGTCCTTATACCTTACGCCTGCTTTGAAGAGATGATGTTCTGCTTTGTTCTTATCACCTGTTTCCAAATATAATTTTCCGAGATTGTAATGAATGTCTGCCAGATACTTCGGGTCAGGATAGAATTCCAACGAATTTTTTAGATTTTCTATTGCTTTGAAAGGCTTCCGGTCGAATGCATAAGACATGCCTATGTAGTAATAAACTTGTGGATTAGTGGAGTCTACCGCGAGCGCTTGTGCGAAGTAATACTGCGCGCTGTCTATTATACCTTCTTGAAAACTGATAATCCCCAGTTTGCTAAAGGCATCCACATTTCCTTTTATATGTATGGACTGCTTATATAATACAAGTGCTCTATCTTTTTGCCCCAGTGCTAAATGTGTATTTGCCAGAGCGTTTAATGCACTTATATTATGGGGATTGTTGTACAATGCTTTTTGGTATTCCGCTATTGCGTGGTCATACTCACCGGACTCGAAATACCGATTACCAAAACTAATATAAACCAGACTACTTTCGCTCCCACCATGCTTTAAACCATAAAAGTCTGTATTTGTAAAAACAATCACAATAGTTATCGCAGCCAAAGACAAAATTATTTGTTTGATTTTCCTTTTTTTTAATTTATCAATGAGCCAATAAATTGAATATGAGGAAAAAACTATCAAGAAAGGTACTATTGGCATTCTGTAGCGTGCAGGTATAAAAAAAAGGATAAGACCAAATGAATAAGCTATTATAAAAAGTGCGGTTATAGCCACCTTCCTATTTTTTTTGGAGACAATGAATCCAAAGATGCCTAATGCAGTAATCAATCCAAAATTCAATATGGAGAAACGAAGCAGAGGTGAAGATTTTTTAAATGCTAATATACTTTGATTATTTGACAGTTCATTGGAGTTTGCTAATAAATATGCCTTTTTTACCATTAGTCCAAACCACTGTATTGGCTCTGAAAATATATATTGAGCACCTCTTCTCGACCAATAATTGGATATTTGGGAGGGTGATAGATGTTTACCGGCTTCCCTCTCTGCGATTATTATTGCATCTTTATAACCACCCCACCAGGTTGCATCTATTTCAGGAGAAGTAGCTGACCAACCATTTGCCGCAGGATTATTACCGAGATAGAAATTGATACCTCCATTCCATGCCAACAAGACTGTGTCTTTACCAACCATAACATTGATAATAATCACGGTCAACACTGCTGGTATCATACCGGCAGCGAATAGAAATACCGGTGTCAGGCGTTCTTTTAGTGGTCTTTTCTTGAAAATAAAAAATATGTATATTGCCAAGAAAGGAACAAATATTAAAAAATTCGGTCTGGTTATTACAGCTAAACCCCAAAAAACACCCGAAATAATGATCTTCAACACCGTTTTTTGCTTAAACCATTTTATAAGATACAAAATGCCCAGAAGGCTGAAAAATACTTCTAAATATGTGGTCAATAACATAGAATCAAAATATATTAACATACTATAGAAGCATGCCAAAAAACCGGCTAAAATACCGACTTTGAGTGAATACATTTCCTTGCCAATAAAAAAAATCAAAAGACAGGATAGTGAGCCAATGATAATCCCTATTAATCTTGCTGTATAAAAGCTATGTCCGAAGATTGCATATATCATGCCAAGGAAATATGGGTATGCGGGTGCTCTATAGAATGGTACTCTTTCAAACAATTCGCCATTAGCTATTTCCTGTGCCCATTCGTCATGATATTTTTCATCCATTATTGGGTAGTTGAAAAATGGATTATTTCTAGTAATTTCAAGATTTACAATGCGTAAACCAAGGGCAGTGAGGAATATGATTGCGGCTACAATTAGTACTTTTTTATCAGCCTTTAACACCATTAATTCTAACTGGAAGTTGTCTATTGTCAAGCATGGTTTCGCTATTTCAACAGTGAGTTATTATCGCAACTGCATAATTACAAATGAGCACTTGACAAATTAAGAGTTTTGTATATAATTAATTAGCCTAATGGGCTGAAAGGAGTTTGTATGAAACATTCAATAAAGATATTCGTTATGATGGTTTGTATTGCATCATTATCACTCTGTTTTGCAAATCCTTTTTCTCGAGCTGATAATGATAACAGCAAACCAACGCAGAGGTTAGGTGATATGGGGCAGGTACCGTATCGACCGGCTTTGCGTCAGGGCGGCGTGCTTTTTGTTGAGGATATATGTGAAACGTTTGGACCGGGTGTCCAGCCCGATCCGGTATGGGACGGGTTGCTCACCTCGATCCTGGGCGCTGGTAATTACGGCTGGTATGGTCCGACCATGTTACCTGAAGATGATGGTCCGCCTCTCGATACAATGTTAAACTACGAACTTGTGATATGGAATGTTTATGATTACTGGTGGGGCGCCCCTACGTATCCTCCGGCTTTGACAGTCAATGACCAGAATGACCTCGGTACATATATGGATAATGGTGGTAAAGTCTGGCTCATTGGTCAGGACGCTCTTTGGAGTGGTGTACCTTATGGTTGGATGGGTATCTATTTCCACATGCAGAATGCCAATGAGGATTATGCTTTTCCATGTGATTCCTGTAATGTAGCCGGGCTCAATGAATTATCAGGATACGCCACATACAATGTGCCTGACTATACATCGAATCCATTCTATCCAGATGAATTGATTCCGGATGCCACAGCGCATGGAGTATTAGAGGATACAGATTCCAGTAAAGTTGTGGGAATTTTCTATCCTGGTGCTGGTGATTGGGTTACTGCTTTCTGGGCAATGGATCTCAGAACCTGTACACCACCAGACCAGCAGGAAATGATGGTTTATAGTATGCTCGATGCTTTTGGTGTTTTGGGTATTCAAGAAAAACCAGGACAAGATCCAGCACGTATGTTAAATCTCAATATAGCGCCGGATCCTGTTGTGAGATCTGCTTCGATCAGCTATGTAACACCGATCCCTGGTGATGTTAGGATGCAGGTTTATAATAGAGCTGGACAGCTTATAAATACTTTGGTTGATGATTATAAGCAAGCCGGTTCATACACAGTTACCTGGAGCGGTCGAGATACAAGGGGTGTTGATGTCCCCAATGGTGTCTATTTTGTGCGTTTGACTTGTGGCAGTCTTGCATGCTCACAGAATATCGTACTTATGAAATAAGTACTATAGCAATGTTAAAAGCGGGACCATTTTGGTCCCGCTTTTTTTTTGTCAACAAAATGATGTTGTTGCTCAATGTAGTGTCCCGATTCATCCCGCTTCGTATTACAATTCTATAAATAGAATTGCGGGATTCATCGGGTATTTTATGCGGGGCCTGATAAACCCCGCTCCTTCATAAGGGGCGTGGGTAAATCATTTGTCTGCCTTAGGCAGAGGCGACTACAGGTTAACACGATATGGCGATCATATCACAAGTATGGTTGAGCCTGAAACTTTTGAGTTCTTTATATTTAACAACGCTTGATTAATATCGGCCAGGGGATATTTATTTACCCTGGTTTTGATCTTAAACTCAGATGCTATGCGTAAAAAAGAGCGCACACTTTCTCTTGAAGTATTGGCTATGGAACAGAGACATTTTTCCGGCCAGAGAAGAGAATAGTCAAAGCCTGGCAAAGGGGTTGTATAGATGCCGGCAGAGACAATACGACCGCCTTTATCCAGTTTTTTTAGCGAGTTCACGAGCAACTCGCCGCTTGGTGCAAAGACAATACCCCCGTCGAGTAAGATGCCCATATCGTCGTTTATATGCCCGACCCACTTTGCTCCGAGTTGCCGGGCGAGATCGAGTTCCTCTTGAGTCCTTGAGACAACATAGACTTCAAGACCGAGATGGACTGCAACCTGTAATATAATATGAGCTGAGGAACCGAATCCGAATAAACCAAGCTTACCACGATTTTTAAGACCGGTTTTTTGAAATGCCTGATATCCTATTACCCCGGCACAAAGCAGAGGTGCGACTTCGATGTCAGTGTAATTTTCAGGCAGTCTGTATGCAAAGTCTTCTTGTACTAAGGTGAATTCTGCAAAACCGCCATCAGCGTCATAACCAGTGAACATCGCGTTATCGCATAGATTCTCACGTTCTGATCTACAGAATTTGCATTTGCCGCATGTTTTGAAGAGCCAAGGTACACCGACACGATCACCGGGTTTCCAAAGGGTTACATCACGCCCGATCTTTTCGATGATGCCGACTATTTGATGACCGAGGATAAGTGGTAATCTATGGGCTGGGAGTTCACCTTCAATGATGTGGAGGTCGGTTCGGCAAGCACCGCAAATATTCACGGCAATACGTATCTCATTGACACCCGGCTCAGGGATCGGGACCTCGATACTTTTTAGAGGGTGTTTCTCCAATGGCTGCTGTTTTTCCAGGACAAATGCTCTCACAGCGAAGTATATTCGTCAGCAGAAACAAGTCAACCAGCATACGTAAGTCGTAGATGGTTATTCGTCTTTCGTGCTCGTAATATTAAAATGTAACGAATACGATTTACGAATCACGAGTACGATTAGTATTTTGTGTCTGTTGCTCCCATTCTCCGGTGCACAGTATTCTGCTTACTGCCTAGTGCTTAGTTCCTAGTGTTTCTTCGAGTCTTGACATTTTTATCATTACATATATTATTAACTATGTTATATTTCTTAATTGCTTTATCTTTAGGCTTTGAGGGTGGTTATAAAATGCCAGCAGTAGGATTCAATGATCTTAATTCTGGTATCACATTTTCCCTGTATGTTAACCGCCACTTCCAGATCGCGGATCTATCACTCGGTGCGGGGATGTCCTATTATACTGTGGAAAACTCCGCATATGCGTTGTATTTTTATGATCTGGATATAGGTTTTGCCAAGAATAACTGGTTATTTTCACCGGTGATCGAGTTCGGACCTGAATACACACAGCGCAAACACGGTGATAGTAATGAAACAGGAACTGCTTTTTACTATTCTCTTGGGGTTCTTGTAAATTTTTATTTAGAGGATTTACGTTTTTACCCAAAATTCTATTATAAAGGAACGACCGATGGTCAGACCCATGCTGGATTTATTGGTGCAAAATTGGGGGTTGGCTATGATTTCTAAAGAAATGGTACGAACCGGTATCCTGATCATTTTATTGTTTGTCGGTTGTGGTGATAATATTATACAGCGTGCTTCAAGCGATTATTTCCAGTTTCGGGAAGGTAACTGGTGGCAGTTGGCGAACGATCAAGATACAATGACCGTAGAGATCGAAACGATCGATACTCTTCTGCAAATAGAATGTTTTCCGGTCAGTTATGGTGGTTATGTAAAATATCTGGCCAAAAACCCAGATGCGATCTTGGAATATGCTATCGCGGTATACCATTTCAGTGGAGAAGATCATACTATTTTTGAAAATTTCATTGAGCGCATTGAACTACCGCTTATTGACGGTAATGCGTGGCAAGATTCGCTTGTCGATTCGGTATTCATTGCCGGCGCCTGGATCAAAGCAAAGTTTTATTCACAAGGTCTGGTCACAGGTTTTGAAAATGTGAGCGGTTATGGTGATGTATATACGGTTGAGATAAATACTATTGAGATGATCATCTCGCCTGATACTGTATATATCGACACGATTGATATAGTTGAATCCTACGCACCTGACATCGGTTTAGTCCACCTTGAAAACAACAATGGCATATTCGACCTTATTGACTACGAGGTGGAATGAGAGCCATATAACGGCTCCTTGATAAAACCATCAGGTCAGGATTTTCAGAAGTGGTATCGTTTCCTAAAACAAAAAAGATAATTCCCCGACGGCTCACCGAGATATATAATATTCTTTTGAAATCGCACGGACCCCAACACTGGTGGCCAGGTGATACACCGTTTGAGATAATGACCGGTGCGGTGCTGACTCAGAATACCAATTGGCTGAATGTCAGCAAAGCGATCAATAATCTAAAAGATGCTGGCTTGCTCGATCCTGAAAAGCTCCTCAGGAATAGAAAGAAAGTTTCTCAATTGGTGAAACCGTCTGGGTTTTATCGGTTGAAGGGACAAAGGCTCCTGGCTTTTTGTGAATATTATGTCACCCGCTACCAGGCAAATACAAAACAGATGAAAAAGAGAAACCTGAACTATCTGAGGAATGAACTTACATCTATAAAAGGTATTGGTAAGGAAACAGCCGATTCCATCCTTCTCTACGCACTTGATCGACCTGTATTCGTAGTTGATGCATATACCCGCAGGATTTTTTCACGTCACGACTACTTTGGCTACGATGACTCCTATGACGAGATCCGTTTATTATTTGAGCGAAACCTGCCGAGAAAGAGTAAAATCTACAATGAATATCATGCTCTTTTAGTAAAGCTCGGTAAAACCAAATGCAAAAAAAATGAACCTCTTTGTAATACTTGCCCTTTACAGTACATTTAATATCAATGCCAACGATGTGGTGCGTGGGGTATATATTAATCCCTATCAGGCGAGCAAGAAGACATACCTTGAAAAGGTTTTTAACAAAGCGGATTCCGGGTTGATCAATACGATAATCGTCGATTTTAAGAGTGATTATGGATTTTTGGCATATCGCTCAAAACTTGAATCAGCTAAAAAGATCGATGCCGTGAAACAGTATATTGATCTGGATTACCTGATGAAAAATGCCGAGCTCCATGAAGTAAATGTCATTGCCCGGATCGTATGTTTTCGTGATAGATATCTCGGTTCAGATCCTGATTATGCGATCCTCAATGATAGCGGAGAGATCTGGCTCGATGCCAAGGGTCTTGCCTGGACAAATCCTTATAATAAAAAGGTCCGGAATTATTTGCTTTCAATAACCAAAGAGATCGTCGGACTCGGTTTTAAGTCGGTCGCATTTGATTATATCCGTTTCCCGACAGATGGTAATATTGGGAGGATCAGATTGACCGATGTTGAAGGCTCCCGCTATACACCGATCCTTAAATTTCTTAAAGATGTTAAGGATAGCGTTGGTGAAAAAGCCGAGATCGGAGTTTGTTGTTTTGGTTTTGCCGTATGGTATAGCTTAAAAAACGAGGGTCAGGATATTGAAAAAATGGGTGAGTACATTGATGTCCTGTACCCGATGCTTTATCCATCACATTTCGGCTGGAGTTTCAAGCGTGAAGAAAATGAATACTGGCGCAATTATTGGATTTATTTTGATTCGGTATTAAAGGCCCGGGAAAAACTGCCCGCGCATGTAAAAGTCGTTCCTTTTGTCCAGGGTTTTAACTTACGAACGGAGAGTTTTGATGGAGAATATCTGTCCGCACAATTATATGGGTCACTTGCTGCAGGCGCCGATGGATTTCTTATATGGAATGCCGGAGGGGATTACTCTACTTCTTGGAACCCCCTTTTGTGGGTGCGTAATTCAATCCAATTGCAATACGCTCAGATGAACCTAAATAACCATATGAAAGAAGCAGGGCAGCGATATCAACATATAAGTCCGGGGCTATTATTAGCTCAAGCGAAAACCCAAGAGAAAAACCTGACCACGCGCCAGATTCATAGCCCGATTGATAACCACCCATTAAAGAGAACCCAGAGATCTTATCTTGACCCAGCGATGCCATGAACTTTGGCGAGCGGATTCGCAATTCGCTGCCAAGAGAAAACGTAGGCTTTGTATCCGGGTACAGTGAATAATCACAACTTAAAGCAAAATGATTTTCCCACAAAGGGAAGACAAAGGCAATCCCCTGCCGGAAATTAACTGGCGGATATTCCCATTTATCAATAAAACGTCTCGGTGAACCGAGGTTTTTAACGACCGAGCCCAGATATAAATATTTGTATGGATGGAATATAAACCCGGCATCAGCAAGTATTCCGTAAGCACTGTAAGTATACAGTTGGCTACGGACGATCTTGAGCGCACCGCCGAATGTGACTATTTTCTTTCGGCCGACCGCCTTGCCATAACCGATATTCAAAAGCATATCTGAATTACGGAATTCACCAAGTTCCTCGCCAAGCTCAGAGTACTCGATATCAGTGGCGGACAGGTACGACATACCGAAACCCAAGCCGCCGATCTTGCCAAGCGGAATAGCTGAAGTTAGATTATAATAATTAAAGTAGGTGAGGTGTTTCATCCCCATCCCCGAAACATGGTAAGAGTTGACTAAACCGAGACCTGAGGGATTCCAAAATACTGCATTGCCGTCATCGCTCAGGGCAGTATAAGCATTACCCATTGCTACTGGTCTTACGCCAATGCCCAGCTTGACAAAGGTATAGCCTGTTGCCCCGGGATCGAAGAGCTGACTGAAAAGAATGAGCGAAATTGTGCTGAGACTATATATCATACCCAGGCTTCAAGACTGATTTATTATTTTATCTAAAAAACTTACTTAAACCGATCCTTCAGTTTCTTAAGGACACCGGGCAGTGTTGTATATTCCATATCAGAAAGCGGAAGACGCTGGGGCTCGAATGGTCCATGAAGGCGGATATAATTGGCTATTTCATTTGCCTGTTGTCGAGCAAGATCATAACTCGGGTCAGCGAACATATCACGAGGACCGATAAATGTTCCGTTAGTTATCTGAAATCCGAGCGCGATGACCCTGGGTGGTCCATCGAAACGCGTCGGATTTGCGTCAGCAACAGATACCGGCATGAACGGTCCCCAGTGTGAGCCGCGCATCCAGCCGGCAACCATGTGCGGCATGGCAAACGGTTCAAGTACTTCCCCGACCGCAGGAAAACCGCTTTGACATCTGATGATCATTACCGGATCATCTTTACCAACATAACGCCCAGCCATGAGATTGACCTTTTGTGTGGATGTTGCTGCGGCGATTTCACCGCTTTTTTTATAGATTGCTTTTAGTATATAATGTTCTGAGGCACCGATCAAACATAAGAGATCATAGATATCTTCGGGCGAATTTAACATCACTGTTTTGTTCTCATAGATGTCAAGGACATCGAAAGTAAAACCTTCATGCATCGAGGGATCGATGACAAGACCTATTGTGTTGAAAGGATCAGCAAACATCTTATAAAGAGGCATATTCCATGCTCCAGGAGATGTTTTATCCGCGGCGAAGATAATAACCGGTTCGCTTTTGCGTTCTTCAAATGTCATTTCTGCACAGCCAGGTCCCATGCCTTTAACATTGCCGGAAAATGCATCAGCTAACAGATCTTGCCCGGCACCGTATAACTTCAATTGTTTGGCAACCTCGGTGCATGCAACGAAAACATTCCATGCCATCTCGTGTATTACACCGGAATCATCACCAAGTCGATGACTGAGTAACAGTTCAAGGTCATCCCCGCAACTGGAAACATGAAAATCAACGAGTGTACCTTCATTCTTATGTTCATCGAGTAACTGGATCGCTTTGGTGATGAGATTTGGATGCATGCTTGAGTGTCCTACATAACCACCGACATCCGCCTTAATTACACTGATTGTGATTTTGTCCAAATTAGCCTCCTTGTTTTAAACACTAATAATTATATCGAAAATTCAAAAACTGTCAATGAATCACGGAGACCAAATTTAGTAATTAAGTTATTAGTTATTATGTAATTAAAAGATAAAAAATCCCTGATATCCTGATTTACTGATGTGCTTCCTGCTGATTTTCTGATACGCTATATTGACACAACGTTCCAAACGATCATAACGAAATTAACGTTCAAAACGTTTTCAATATTACTCAATTACTTAGTTACATAATTACCAAATAACTGTATTTTCTAAGCTCTTATTGACAGTAAATGTATTTTCTGTATAATAAAATCTCAAAAGCTGTTATATTTTAGCTGATATAGAAGTTGTGTAATAGTAATGAAATATAATATTAACAAGGAAGTCCTGTTTCCTTCTAAGAAGAAACAGGGACATAGAATTTTACAGCTACATCATAGACGTGGGCAAAATTCATGGAGGTAAATTTGAAGAAATTTCGAGAATTAAAGCCATCACAGCTGCGCTGGCAGTGCGATCCTAAAGTACTTAAATTTAAGACAGTCAACGAGTTGCGCACGTGCGAGGGCATTATCGGTCAACCTCGAGCGATTGAGGCAATAACACTCGGGCTCAACGTTAAATATCCGGGATATAATATCTTTATTACTGGTCCTGTTGGTACAGGTAGGACGACCGCGATCACAAAATTATTGGAAGAACTTGAGGTGAAAAAGGGAGATCTTAATGATCTGTTATACGTGAATAATTTTAAAAACCCGGATATGCCCAAGCTCATCGATCTACCAGCAGGTGATGGTACGAAATTCAAAGATGCTATGAACGGTTTTATTAGTGCTCTAAAAGCCAATATCCCTCAGGTTTTCAGTAGTGAAGAATACCAGAAGAGAAGACAGAATATCGTCAATAAGTACGAGAAGAAACACCGTACTTTATTGCAGGATTTTGAAAAAGCCGTAGAAGAACAGGGTTTCAAGCTCATCCAGGAGCAAATGGGTCCTTTTGTTCGCCCGGCAATAATCCCGATCATAAACGGGCAGCCGACCAAAGTTGATGATGTTGAAATAATGATCAAAGAAGGCAAATTGACCGAGGAGAAATACAACGAAATACAAGAAAAAATGAAGCTCTTAGAGACCGAGATGGCTTCTATCTACAGCCGTATCAAAGAGGTACAGGATGCGGCAAATGCCGATCTGCAAAAACTCAATGAATGGACGGTGAAACCTGCCGTAGCGAATCTCATCGATGCGATAAAAAAACGTTTTGCAGGAAAAAAAATCAATAAGTACCTGACTGATGTCCTCAATTCGATAATGGCAAACCTCGAGCGTTTCTTAAAGAAAGAAAATAAAGACGATGGATTTCGTGAATACCAGATCAATGTCCTTGTCGATAATGCGGATACTGATGTGATCCCGATCGTTTTTGAAACAACCCCTTCTTATAAAAATCTTTTTGGTACGATCGAACGCCACGCTATAGGTCCGGATATGGTGGTCAGTGATTTTCTAAATATTAAGGCTGGTTCCTTACTCCACGCCAATGGTGGTTATCTAATTATCAATGCTTTTGATGCGCTTACTGAACCGGGTGTCTGGCAGGCTTTGAAAAGGACACTACGTAATGGGGTAGTTGATATTCAGGCATTTGACCCATTCCATATTTACTCCACAACCGCGCTTAAGCCGGAACCGATCACGGTTGACGTTAAGGTCATTATGGTCGGTAACCAGTGGTTATACTATTTTCTTTATTACCGGGACGAGGATTTCAAGAAAATTTTTAAAGTCAAGGCTGATTTTGATACGGTTATGGACAAGAATGCGGGTAATATCAATGAGTATGCTTCGTTTATAAAATCTATCTGTTACGCCGAGAAACTGCTGCCTTTTACAAAACAAGCAATAGCTGAGATCATTGAATACGGGGTCCGCATAGGTGGGCGCAAGGATAAACTTTCCACGAGGTTCAACGTTATCGCGGACATGATACGCGAAGCTGATTATTGGGCGCGCCAAGCAAAGCACAAAAGCATTAGTGCAGACGATATTGAGATGGCGATACAGGGGTGGCGCAGAAGAGTAAATATGACCGAGGATAAGATCCAAGAGCTTATTGAAAAAGGCATTCTAATGATCAGCACGACTGACCGTGCAGTGGGTCAGGTGAACGGGCTTTCTGTATATCAGATGGGCGGCTACAGTTTTGGTCGACCAACCAGGATCACGGCTAAAACCTCGCTCGGCAGAGCCGGGATAATAAATATCGAGCGCGAAGCGAAGCTTGGTGGTCCGACATATAATAAGGGTGTTCTAATACTAAGTGGTTTTCTAAAATCGCGTTATGCACAGAACCAACCTATGACGATCGATGCAACATTGGGTTTTGAACAATCCTATAGTGAGATCGATGGTGATTCTGCGTCGAGCACTGAGGTCTATGCGATACTTTCATCCCTTTCTGATATTCCTATCAATCAGGAGTATGCAGTGACCGGTTCGGTAAACCAGAATGGACAGATACAACCGATCGGTGGTGTGAACCAGAAGATCGAGGGGTTTTACGATGTTTGTAAAGCGAAAGGTCTAACCGGTACCCAGGGAGTGATTATCCCAGATAGCAATATTGAAGATTTAATGCTTCGGCAAGATGTCGTTGATGTCGTGAAGGAAAATAAATTTCACATCTATGCTATAAAAACTATCGATGAAGGTATTGAATTGCTTACCGGCGTTAAAGCCGGCAAGCAAACAAAGACCGGTTTTCAAAAAGGTAGTATCAATTATCTCGTCGATAAGAAATTAAAAGAATATGCCGCGCGGATGAAGGGATTTTCCAAAGGTAAGTAAATAATTTGTGTTTGGTTCAAATAACTATATTCAATAGTTTTTCCGGGACATAGATCATTTTCTTGATCTCTTTGTCCTTTGTATGTCGCTGTATCTTTGCATCTTTAAGCGCAAGCTCCCTGACCTCTGCTTCGTTAATATCACCCTCGATTTCAAGATGCGAACGAACGCGACCATTTATCTGCAAAACGATCGTGGTTGTT
This sequence comes from bacterium, assembly GCA_049647165.1. Classification (GTDB taxonomy): domain Bacteria; phylum Hydrothermota; class Tepidihabitantia; order SM23-42; family SM23-42; genus JAUVZL01. The sequence goes on along the minus strand of JBARXB010000001.1, from coordinate 33,752 downwards.
CGATTTTTTATATATGCTTTATCATATTGAGGCCAAACGTGCTCAACAAGGCTTCCTCTCTCATCTATCAGTGACCACAGTTCATCAGCCAAATGCGGCGCCAAAGGGGAAAGTAAGTGCACGAATGTATATAATCCATAACCATACACATCACCTTTGATACCAGAGGCATATAGTTCATTCAGTAATTCCCACAGCGCAGCGATCGCAGTATTGAATTTAAAGGATTCGAGATCTTCGGTGACTTTTGCAATGATCTGATTTATCCTTATAAAAAGACCTTCTTCTTTGGCAGTAACCTTTTTTGGCTTACTTTTTAAAACAAATTTCTGATTTTCAATAACAAGGCGATAAGCCCGGTCGAGGAATCTCTCTGAACCGGTGACTCCTTCGTCGGTCCATTCGCTCTCTCTTTCTGGAGGTGCGGCAGAGAGAATTGTCAGGCGGGCAACGTCAGCGCCGTGTTTTTCAATGAACTGACGTGCTGGTACAAGATTCCCTTTTGATGAAGACATCTTTTCACCATTTTTCATGAGCATACCCAGATTGAAGAGCTTGGTCGCTGGTTCGTCGACGGAAACATAACCAGCATCGTAGAGCACTTTTGTAAAGAATCGGAAATAGATCAAATGGCCAGTGGCATGTTCACTCGAACCTCCGGTATACTGGTCAATGGGTAGCCATTTATCAGCATTTTTTTTCGAGCAGAATTCTTGTTTGTTCTCTGGGTCAAGATACCTTAAAAAATACCATGATGAACAAACAAATGTGTCCATCGTATCCGGGTCGCGTTTTGCTTTTCCTCCACACTTTGGGCAGGTAGTATTAATAAAACTTGCAACACCACCGAGTGGTGATGTACCGTGCGGGACAAAATCGGTGATGTCCTTGGGTAAGAGTACAGGAAGGTCAGCTTCAGGTACTGGTACCATCCCACATTTATCACAATATATTATGGGGATAGGTGCTCCCCAGTACCGCTGTCGAGATATCAGCCAATCCTTTAGTCGATAGTTGATGCTTGGTCCACCCCATCCTTTTTCAGCAATAAACTTTGTGACTGCTTTAATGCCGTCTTCCGATTTCAACCCGGTGAATTCACCGGAATTAGTCATAATACCCGGTTCTTCATAAGCTGATGTCATCGATGAATTGTCGAGTTTGCTGCCAGGAGGGTTGATAACAACTCGTATCTTGAGATTATATTTATGTGCAAACTGAAAATCACGTTCGTCATGAGCAGGTACACCCATTACCACACCGCTGCCGTATTCAAGGAGCACATAATCAGCAACGAAAAGCGGCACTTTTTCACCATTGATGGGATTAATGACATAGCAACCAGTGAAGACGCCGTCCTTTTCTTTTTCCATTCTTTCAATTTCGGTTTTCTTGGTAGCTTCACGGGCATACTGATGTACTGCTGCTTCATTTGGACTTCCCTTAATTATGTCATCAAGCATGGGATGCTCAGGAGCGATGGACATGAAAGTTACTCCGAAGATCGTATCAGGACGGGTTGTGAAGACCTTGAAATCAATTTCCTTATCAGCAATGTGAAATGTAATGTCACATCCTTCACTGCGACCGATCCAGTTTCGCTGGATGATCTTTATGTTTTCCTGCCAACCATCCAGCTTTTCTAAACCTTTAAGTAGACGATCGGCATATTCAGTGATCCTAAAAAACCATTGATCGAGCTTTCTTTTATCAATTGAACTGTCACAACGGTAGCATTTTTCCTCGTTGACCTGTTCATTGGCAAGCACGGTTTGACAGCTGGGGCACCAGTTTACATGAGCTTTTTTCTTATATGCTAAACCTCTCTTGTATAACAACAGGAACATCCATTGAGTCCATTTATAGTAATCTGGTAAACAACTGATTACTTCACGCCCCCAATCATAACTGATCCCTAGTAATTTCAGTGATTCATCCGAAGTTCTTATATTTTCCATTGTCGATTTTTCAGGGTGGATCCCTAATTTTATCGCTCGATTCTCCGCTGGTAAACCAAAGGCATCCCAACCAAAAGGATGGAGTACATCATAACCACGCCGCATTTTAAATCTTGCGTAGACATCACCAATTACATAGTTCTTGCAGTGACCAAGGTGAATATCGCCCGAAGGGTATGCAAACATAACAAGGTTGTAAAATTTCTTTTTTGGGTTGATATGTGTGACAAAAATCTTCTGTTCCCGCCAGTACTTCTGCCACTTTTTTTCCACTTTACCTGGTTGATATTTCATGGGTTTTTAGAGTTTGAGTATCCGCCTGTGTTAACTAGCCGGTGGTGAATCAAGGATTTCAGCACCGCATTTTTCGCAGTACCATGAATCCAAAGCATTTAAATGACCACATTTAGGACAAGGAGCATCCTTCTCTTTTTCTTTTGCCGATTGCGCTTCTGGTTCTTCCTCAACTTTTGATTCCTCGATGATGTTTTGCTTTACTGCTTCTTCTTCAACGATCAATTCATCGAGCTTTGTTTCTTCACCTGGAAGTTTTTCTTCAAGTATGTGCTCTTCGATCTGTATGTCTGTATCAGCTTTCTCTGGTTTTTTTTCAGCGACAACCGGTTCCGTTGGTGGCTGGGCAGGTATCTCGGCTGGCGGTTCAGGCGCGATTGTCTCTTCGATATCCTTGATCTGGATAAAATCCTCGAGCCATTTCTTGCGTTTTCTAAGGTTTTCTAAATTATCACGTGCTTTACTACGAGTATCTTTCTTCTCATCACCTAAACTCATGTAGGATTCTTCATCATATTCACCGATCGAATAACGCAATTCTATTTCCTCAATCTGCATGTTAATTTCTTTTTCATCGGAAAGTATCTTCGATTCTTGTTCGCTGATATTAGTTAGTTCTTCTTCTATGAGGTCCGTGTGTACACCCATTTTTATATCAATATTCTTTAGTTTCTCTTCATATTCATTTCTTACTTTTCCATAGACCTCTTCACTAACCATTTCCTTCTTTTCTTCGATCTTCGCCAATTTAGTTATAAGGTCGCTGCGCTGCGCTTCGAGCTGGCGCAACTCTTGCCATTTATCTTCCATATATGGCTCCTTTCCTGAATAATTTTGTATTCTTTAAAAAGAACAGTTCTAACATTAAATGAGCAAAGTTGGAACTAGTCTTTACTTGTTTATCGATCTTCACTACTTCGTCGGTCAATTTTACCATGGATTGTTTAGAGCTTTTATTGCGTTGGACATAGAAAACGAAGCTCCTTGTCAGGGCATCGACTATTTCTGCATAGTGTCGTATATAAGGTCGCAATTCTTCGAAAAGTTCTAAAACATCCTCCTTCCCATTTACTAAAGAATTTGCTATCTGGTATTTATTGAAACCACATAATCCTTTTGCAATATCTTTAATATCTGCGACTTCCATTGTTCCAGCTTCATAAAGGTAATTTTCAATTTTATCAAATTCATTTTTTAAACCGGTAATATCATTACTGAATTCCTCTTCGAGATAACTAGCTAATAACGGTGATAGCTTTATATTATCTCTTTTGATCTTATTCGAAATCCAGGTGTGGACGAGGTCCTTATCCGCGCTGAAAAGAACCGAATTTGCGTGCGGGAACAGTTCAACTATTTTTTTTGGTACACGCGCCTGACGACTTGCATCCTTTTCTAATTGATAGGTAATGATCAAACAATTCTGTGATCTGGTTTGACCGATAATTTTACTGAATCCCGGTAGTTTTTTCGCTTTTAATTCCTCGAGGTGTTTCACGACTATGAGCCGTTTTGCTGAACTAAAAGGTGTGAGATAAAGTTTCTGGATAATTTCTTCAGCCGGCGTTTCAGTAGCAGCAAAAGTTTCGTAATCGAATGGTTCACTAACATGTAATGCTTCTTGTATAGATTTGATCGCATTATCAATGAGCAGCGGTTCATCAGCGATCAAGAGATACTGATTTGCGATTTTGCCATTCTTCAGTTGTTCTTTGAAATGGCTACCTTTCATGGTAACATTTTACATATATTGCATATGCTGTCAAGTATTAATGGTAGAATTTCTGTAAAAACCAGAAATCCCCGATATCAGTGACTTTAACATACTTACGATGATGATAATTTCGAAAAATTGCTGCTACCATTTCTTAATCGTGGTAATTGAAACTGCACGGGTATTTTTTAAAGCTTTTATGGCTATTGCCACTTACCGGCTATTTCTGTATTGCAGAATTTACATTTACCCTTACTTAAATTAATTTCGGTTATCTGATAACCTTTTCTGTTAATAATCAATTTATTGCAGACTGGGCAGTAGGTATTTTCTTCTGAAAGACCCGGGATATTGCCGATATAGACATATTGGAGACCAGCGCCACGTGCAATAGCCGCAGCATTTTTTAGAACCTCGATCGATGTGGGCGGAAGATTTTGCAGCTTGTACTGCGGGTAGAAACGTGAAAAATGGACTGGTGTGTCGCTTCCGAGATCTTGTTTTATCCATTCGCACAAGTCCTTGAGCATTGTTTCGGAATCATTTTTTCCAGGGATGACAAGGTTCGTTATTTCAAGCCAAACACCTTGTGTTTTCAGAGTTTTTAATGTATCGAGCACTGGGTAAAGAGTTCCACCAGGGATATTTTTATAAAATTCATTGCTCATCGCCTTGAGATCAATATTCGCACCGTCAAGATAGGGCGCCAGTTCGCGCAGCGGTGCTGGATTTATATAGCCGTTGGAGTGGTAGATATTGAGAACACCTTTCTTTTTTGCCTTCTTTGCTGTATCGAGCATGTATTCGTAGAAAACTGTTGGTTCAGTATAAGTATAGGCGATGGTCGGGGTCTTGTAGGCGATGGCCAATTCGACGACCTGCTCGGGGTCCAATTCGAAGTTTGCAGTATGGTCGGGGCTGGCTTGTGAGATATTCCAGTTCTGACAATTCTTACAGGTGAAATTGCAGCCTGCCGTGGCGATAGATAGCGCTGTTGTGCCAGGCAAGAAGTGAAAAAGCGGTTTTTTCTCGATTGGGTCGACATGGACTGCACAGGGATTTGAGTGAGCGAGTGAATAATATTCACCATCGCGGTTTTCCCGTACCCGGCAAAATCCCCTTTTTTTATCTGAAACAATACATGCACGCGGACAGAGCAAGCATTTTATACTTCTTTTTGGTAGCTTTGTGTAATAAAGTGCTTGATGCGGTTTGATCAGACCGATAGTCTGTGCATTGCCAAATTTCACAATCTTACTCAGGAGTGCACCACCCAGAGCGACCAGAGCACTTTTCTTCAAGAAATCACGACGCGAGATAATATTTTCGAAAAAAAGGTTCATAATATAGTATAATTTAGAAAGAAAATATTGTCAATCGGTTAAATCGAGCAACGCCAGACCAGTAGTGCGGTCTTTTTTCCTCTTCAGGAGTTTTCTGAAAGGGAATATCATGATCTCACATGTCGCTGGTACAGTGCCTTGAAATAGATGTCCACCAAAAGCATGGAACTGATAATCGCTTATTGTAACGTGGCAGTGGACGATTATTTCTTTTTTAAATAGGGCAATGTTACCACTGAGGCTCGTAAATTCGTATTCACCCTCAAAAGCCTTTTTCATATAGGTTTTTTTGTGTGAATCGTAGTATCCAAGCACCAGATTCTGACCTACACCGAGCCCGAAAAAAAACGCGCCCTTGATCTTATAATTTTGGGTTGCTTGTTTCAATGCGCTGATAATCTCTTCGCCTTTCTCAATCCGTACCACAAGATAATCTTTGATTTTCTGGGCTCTCATGGATACCTCCTCTCTATGGGGTCAAATCTCAACATTCAACATTTGCCTTAAATTGTTTTCAATGAATTGGAACTTTTGTCGAGTTTGCTTATCCCGTATCATCTTTTTCTTTAATCGCGTCCTGAGCTGATAGACAGCACCATAATCGATGTTTCCCAGTAATTGACCGATTTGAGATTGTGTGAGGTTGCAGTATTTATACAGCATCTCTGCAGCTATGCCACGAATCACACCCTCTTTTTCTCGTCTAGTTAATAACGCTGCATTAATCCTACAGGAATTGACGATACACTGTACTACGGTTGTTGGATTAACCACTGAAGAAACTAAATTCCGGTAAGAAATTTGCTCACGTGCAGAACCACCTTCAACATGTTTGCTCTTCACTAATGCTACAAAATCACTATCACCTAATATCATGCCGTATTGAGCGTTCTTGAATGGATTTTCTATATCACACTTCAACCCATCTAACATAAATTTTTGATAAGCACGACGACCGCCTATCATTTCGAGGATAAAATCATAATCAACGAACTCGACCATATCTTTTTTGTTTAAATAACCAGATAGACTACTCCATTTATTGGATTGTGCGTAATGCCATTGTCGTTCCCAATTCAGCGAATGTAGTTTTTCTTGTCGTACGTTATTCAAGTGCAAATACCGGGATACTTCCATCAGGTAGTTGTCTGCATCGATCAGAAATGCTTTGTATCTACCTTGATACAAATGGCCGCAACGTTCATGGCGATAATTAAACCAACTGGTGTAACAGATATTAAAACGGCGCATGAACTCAGAAAGGTTTGCACGTGCAGTTTGTAATAAAAGATGGAAATGGTTATGCATGAGAATATAAGAGTAGAGCTTCACTTGATAAATTTCGAGCGATTCTTCAAGCTGAACAAGAAATCGATATCGGTCATCATCATCTAAAAAGATTTTCTTTCTTCCATTACCTCGGCAAGCAATATGATAAAAGGCCCCAGGGTACTGTATTCTTAGAGATCTCGCCATGCCTGAGTATATCGAGAATATATTATTTGTCAATGTTGAATGTTGAGATTTGACCCCAAAGCTTCTCTAGGTAGGTGTGGGGGTTGACGTAACTTGTTTTTCTGATATACTGAACCATGGAAAGTGTGATTAGAAAGATTGGCCGTGAAGAGCTGGAAATATTATTCCAGATGGCCAGTTCGCTTTCTTCCACTTTGGAGCTTTCAAAAATACTCAATATCATAATGGAGACAGCTAGAAATCTATTGAAAGCTGAGGCAAGTTCTTTGTTGCTGCTTGATGAAACAACTAATGAACTTTATTTTGCCAGTGCCACAGGAGATGTTTCCGAGCGTTTGAGGAACCTTACTGTGCCTCTTGATAAAGGTATTGCTGGTGCATGTGTACGTACGGGCAAGGTTAAAGTGGTCGATGATACTCTATCTGACACTGAGTTCTATCCACAGATCGATAAGCAAACAGGTTTTGCGACAAAATCGATCATCGCTGCACCCCTGAATATGTCGGGGAAAGCGATCGGGGTGATCGAAGTTCTCAATAAAGCTAAGGGAGTTGCCTGGACAGCTGATGATAGAGAACTTCTGGTCATCATTGCACTTCAAGCCGCTCAGGTTATCAAGAATGCTCAAACACATTTACGTATACAAGAACAGAAAAATCTATTGAGAGATGAGATCGATGCTCGTTATAAAATCATCTCAGCGAGTCCCGAATTCAAAGATGTCCTGGATCTTGCTGAAAAAGTCGCACCGAGTACGAGTACAGTATTACTCCTCGGTGAAAATGGAACGGGTAAAGAGCTCATTGCCCGTCATGTTCATCGTTTGAGCAGAAGAGGTGAGGGTCCTTTCATAGCTCTGAACTGCGCGGCCATTCCAGCAACTCTTCTGGAAAATGAATTATTTGGTCATGAAAAAGGTGCATTTACTGGTGCTAGTTCTCTACGCAGGGGAGTTTTCGAGCTCGCTAATAAAGGTACAATCTTTCTTGATGAAATCGGCGATCTACCATTGGAAACACAGAGTAAATTGCTCCGGGTTCTGCAAGAACGGGAATTCGAGCGTTTGGGTGGCACGAAGATAATAAAAGTCGATGTGCGTGTTATTGCAGCAACCAATCAGAACCTCGATGAAAAAATGAAACAAAAACTTTTCCGTGAGGACTTATATTACCGACTCAATGTATTCCCGATTCGCATTCCGCCCTTGCGAGAACGAAAAGACGATGTACCTTTACTGGCCAGGCATTTCCTTGCGATCTATGCAAAAGAGACCAATAAAGCAGTCAAAGATATCGATGACCAGGCGATGAATGAATTGATCGCTTATGTATGGCCAGGTAATGTCAGGGAACTGCAGAATATCATTGAACGAGCGGTGGTTTTAACCAGCGGGGAACGCCTCGATCGAAAAAGCCTGATCCTACCTTCAGTCGATTTAACTGAAATACCGAGTTTTAACAAAGGACTAAAAGAAGCGGTTGCAGAATTTAAAATGGTCTATGTCAAAGAAGTCATCGCGCGCTGTGGTGGTAATCAGCGCAAAGCGAGTGAATTTCTTAAGATCCAGCCTTCTTATCTTTCACGCCTTTTGCATAATAATCAAGAAGAACCTACCAATTGATATTATAAGATAATCCCGCCCAGACCATTTCCACACCGAATTGGGGAGAAAAACTGTGGTATCGATAATGGCAATCCAGAACCAAATTTCTGCCGAGAAAGAGATTGATACCAGCATAACCTGATCCGATAAGTTGCGGTGTAGACGTTTCAATATATTCATTTAAGCGTCCAGTCCTGACCGCTTCAGTAACATCCAGGTCATTGTGAAGGAGCATAGTGCCAGTCACGCCGAAAAAGGGTGCGATAGGGAAATTACCGAGCCTTGGCTGGACATTGACACCTAAGCCAACGCCAGCCATAGAAGAAGAAATTGATGGATTATGGAGGTATGATATCGTTGGTCTTAGAAAGATGCTCGGTAAGGCCTCAGCCTGGATATAGAATTCAGCACCATAAAAAATGTTGTGAATATTTTCAACCGTGATTGTCTCGTAGTTCTCCTTATATTCGCCACCGCCTGTGATCCCGAGTCCAAAACGGCCAGCAAAGGCAAGTGTGGCGGTTATTAATAGACAGACGATTTTTTTCATAATACACCTCTATATTGTTTAATATGCAAAGTGTGTGCCAGGTCGCTCATCTGAAACTGATGAAAAATAGGCAGCAATCCAAGTATTAGCTTCTATTTGTTATACAAAAGTATAATATGTTATACTAAAAAGCAACCGTTTTAATTGCAGATTTGTCCCGATTTATCATTTTGGACAATATTATATAGGAAAATCGCGGATCCCGCGAAGCGGGAAGATTTTAGATGTGACTGCTTCAGTCGATCAATCCGAGCCAGGGACCAAGGAGAAATTGTATCCTGCCAATGAGTAAACTCACCCGGGCCATGACTGTATAACCAAAAGAAGCACCAAACCCGATCATTATGAACATAATACCGAGTCTGGCAGTTGGTTTGAGTATACCCTTGTGCTCTTTGGAAAAATAAAAATAAACAACTGTACAGACGACGCCGACGAGAATTATCGCTGCCCATATTCCAGCCGTGACATTTGTGAAACTCGATGGTGTGATTATTGTCCCCTGAAGTTGTTTGAGTATTAATGCCTGAAATGTTGCCGGGATAGAAACGCCAGCACTCCAGCCGATCATGAAACCTATTGGTATCCGCACTAACCACGATATCTTCGGGATAAAACGGGTAAAATACATGAGCCCGAGGAGTAAAGGTATTAAATATATAAATTGCCCCTGACTGAGTGGTTCAACAAGATTAGGGCGGAGTGAATTATGCCAGTAAAGCGCAATATAATAACCATTCGCGACGCCGACAAAGAGGTGTTCACCAAATTTATAGAACGGATTATCCTTGAATAGAAAGGAAAAAATCATGAGAGTAAGAATCGCACCTATCCAGATCCAGGGATCAGTACTCACTTTTTCCTCCTCGAGAAGAAATACCCGATATTCCCCATAACAATGAAGATGATGATAAGGATATGGATCATGGATTGTGCGTTCATACCGGTTTCAGCAGTGCCAAGGTCTTTGGTATAACCATGATTGAGGATGAGCTGTTCATATTCAGCAGCACCCTTCATACCTGAGACCATTCCAGATAACTGACCGGTTTGTAAAAATGGGTAGTATTTTGGTGCCATGACCGCGGTGAGACCAGCGCCGACTCGAACCCCATAGCGAGATTGTGGATAGAGCAGCCAATCATCAGGGTATGCAGCAGCGGCAAGGACAATGGCGATCGCGATATCTTTATAGTTCCTTACCCGTTCCATGATAGGAAAAGAATCAACCGAATTTCTAAAATGATCCCTCGGATATACGCTTATGATACTTTCGCCCATTTCAAGTAGTGCCGCGATCCGTCCAGATTTCCAACCGAGATATATATAATCCTCTCCGTAAATCACTGAATCTTCTCTGGTACTTGCTTGAGCGTTAATATCATCGACGACCGTTGCAAAGGCTTCGACCGCCAGACCAGGACCCTGTGGGTCATAGGATACGCCGACGACCGGGATATTCCGCGCAAAACAGTGTTTGAGTATGGCGAGAGCCATCGGGTGGCACTCTGGAGCCGTTTGAGGTGTGTAATCGAGAGACAAAATGACTGCTTTATCATTCGATCGTATGGACTCGACAAAATCGAAAAGTTTTTGTGTCTGGGTCATAATATTCTGAGGTATTTTAAAAGGTACGAATAAAGGTAAGATGACGAAGAGTGTTAAGAGGAGATAAATGATGCGTCGATCGATCTTTGATATGGCTTCAAACCACTTCATTCTTTACCACCAAGCCAAGAACGTTCAATTCCCAGAATTATCTTTAGAGCAGTAGCGATCGAGCCGAAAGCAACGCCAAATAATATACCACGCTGTGATGCCATATTAGGCACCTGCATTATCCACTCCGCAAAAGATGGGAAGCGTGGATGAATATACTGTCCAAAAGGCATGAATCCGATCATGACTATGAATGCGGCGGCGAGCAAGAGAGTTGCCTCGAGACTTCTTGCCCGGAATGATCGATACGCCGCAGATGCCATATAGTAAGCGAGGAGGGCGAACATTGTTGCGCTCAACGGTGCAAAAATATTCAGGTAAATACTCTGGAATAGCGAACCTGCATCAACTCCCCAAAATAATCCGATAATTGCCATTGCAATCATGCTCGCCAAGGTAACAATACTATAAAACCAGCCTTTTTTCTGCTTTTTTATTATCAAACCGTGGTGCCGACTGAGGTTTCCTATCGCCAGTATCATAGCAAAGGCAGCGAGGATAATAATCCATTTCAGGATTATGCTATTGAATTGCAGAGATGTCGGGTGAGGGATGAAGAATTGAACCATCATGACAATACCCATGATGAGACAGATCGCCAAAGCTAATTTTCTTTTCATTGTACTCCGAGTAATGAAAGGAGATTTACGTTAATAAAGGATAGTGCAGTAAATAGAAAAAGTATGAAAAGTACGATGAGCTTGCCGTAATCTTGTGCTTTTAAAGAACCCATGAGCAAAGGTTCGCGTGACAGATATGCTGATGCTGCATAGAGTTCTTCGCCGATGAGGGTGTAATCGCACGCCGTTATAAAAAATGGTAGTTGGAGTACAGAATCAGACCCGGCGATTTGAATAGCGCCGGTTTGTGCCCCGGTTTCTGCCATGATCAGTGACTCAGCCCAGAATCTACCGATAAAGAAATTTGTTGCTGGTTTTTCTCTGAGCATTATGCCATTTACAGCCGCGGCAAATCCGAATTGTGCTTCAGTCAGGTAACGGACATAATCTTCTTGAAAACTCTCCGATTTCCCCTGAGTAGCAAACGCTTCTTTCACTACTTCTTTCGCTACAGTATAAACGACTGACCATCGGTTGGGTACTATAATAGGAGTGTTATACTGAGCAATTTTCTTAGCTACTTCACCGAGGATATTCATCGAAGCGATAGTTGCGGTCCAAACAATATCCCCAAGACCAGGAACATAGAGGATCGGTTTACCCATCTCAGTAGCCCTGCCAACAGCTTCGTCCACTGCATCTAAACCGGGGATCTTTCTTATGAAAAAATCTCGACCACCCCGAGCGTGGATGACAAAATACACTAGAAGTACGGTAAAAATAATTATCGACATTAAAATATTTATGCGTCCGGTATGAAAAAATTGTGGATACGATCTAATTGTATTACTCGGATCAGAAAATGTTAATTCGGAATTCTTACTGGAAGCAACAATATAGCGGTATTCTTTTGTATCATCGGTTTTATCATCTTCCAGAAAATAGCTGCCATTTTTCAAGAAACCTATTTTTTCCATTGTTGTATCAGGGAGTGTTTGTCTAAAGATGATATATTTTTCTACTTCCTTGTCATTTCGTGAAACGTCCCACTTTATGTGAATTGCCGAACCCGCATCGTTTGGCTTGTCGGTTGCCTGGACATTGGTTGGAGGTGCGAGCGTGAAGATAAAAAACAGAAATCCCACATGCTATTTTACAGAAAACCATTCGGGTGTCAACCCCGATACAAGATGGTGAATAGTCAGTGGGTTTGGATGCGGGAAAATAAGAAAAAGATATATTATACAATCCAGTGTCCAAACCCAAACCCATTTTCTATCCTGTAGGCTTGACTTTTTTTTGCATTCACTTATAATACCATATGAAAATACTGGTAACGAGCGCCTTGCCATATGCAAATGGTAATCTGCATCTTGGACATATCGCGGGAGCATATTTACCGGCTGATATTTACGTTCGTTATCAGCGTTTGAAGAAGCGGGATATAGTTTTTATATGCGGGACTGATGAGCACGGTGTTCCGGTCACTATTAGTGCTGAAAAGCAGAACCAGACACCAAAACAGATCGTTGATAAGTATCATCAATCAATAAAAAAGGCGTTTGAAGATTTTGGCATGACCTTTGATAATTTCTCAAGAACAACATTACCTGTCCATCACCGTATGGCTCAGGATTTTTTCTCCAAGATCTATGAAAAAGGTTATATATACCCTAAGGAGATCGAACAATTTTATTGCCCTCAATGCAGGCGTTTTCTGCCGGACCGTTATATCGTGGGAAAATGCCCGCGCTGTGCCGCAGAGGGTGCCAAAGGTGATCAGTGCGATAGCTGCGGTCGTTGGCTCGAATCTTCTGAACTCGTTGATCCAAGATGTCTGATCTGTGGTGGAGCACCACAAAAAAAGAAAACAAAACATTGGTATTTTAAACTCTCTGCGTTTCAGAATCAATTGAATGATTGGATTGCTACAAAAACGGATTGGAAAGAACATGTCCTCCAGTTCGTTAAAGGGTGGCTTAAAGAAGGGCTGCAAGACCGTCCTATAACAAGAGACATATCATGGGGTGTTCCAGTTCCGATCGAGGAAGCTAAAGGCAAAGTATTGTACGTCTGGTTTGATGCGCCGATCGGATATATTGCTTCAACGATGGAGTGGGCTGAGCATAAGAACAAGCCAGATCTCTGGAAAGAATACTGGATGGGCAAAGATACCAAGTTGGTACATTTTATCGGCAAGGATAATATCGTTTTCCATGCCTTGATCTGGCCTGCTATGCTTATGGCATATGGGGATTATGTTTTACCCACTGATATACCGGCGAATCAATTCCTCAACCTTGAGGGCGATAAGTTCTCAACATCCAAAGACTATGCGATATGGCTGCCCGATTATTTGAAAGAGTTTGAAGCTGACTCAATGAGATATACGCTTACTCGTAATGCTCCGGAAGTGCGGGATACTGATTTCACATGGCGCGATTTTCAGGCATGGCACAATAATGAGCTTGCTGATATACTCGGTAATTTTGTTAATCGCACATTGACCTTTATCAAGAAATATTATGATTCTTCAGTACCAACCGCCTCATCGTTCTCTGAACACGACAATCGGATCCTTGATATGCTGCATAAAGCACCTGCTTTGATCGGTGAGAAAATAGAGAAATTTGAGTTTAAGAACTCCTTACAGGAAATTATGAAAATTGCCCAGGAAGCAAATCGTTATTTTAACCATGAAGAGCCCTGGGTAACGCGCAAGACTAATCCTTTGATCTGCGAGCGGACGATGTATGTTTGCATGAAAATAGTTACCTCACTGGCGATTCTTATTGAGCCATTCTTGCCTTTTACGTCAAGTAAAATAAAAAAGATGATCAATTTTATTCCACAAAAATGGGATGATATAAGCACACCCGATGTTGCTCCTACGGTTGGTGATACAGAGATTCTTTTCCAGAAGATAGACGATAAGGTGATAGATATCCAGATCGCAAAGCTCAAGAAAAAGATTGTATCGATCGATGAGTTTGAGAAAGTAGTGCTCAAGACAGCTAAGATACTGGAAGCTGAATCGGTTGAGGGCAGTAAAAACCTTATAAAATGTAAGGTTGAAATAGGTGATAAACAGGTTCAGATCGTTGCTGGTGTTGGCAAAGACTATAAAATCGATGAATTGATCGGGAAGACGATCATTATTGTAGAAAATTTAAAACCAGCGAAGGTCTGTGGTGTACTATCAACCGGTATGCTGCTTGCTGCCGATACAAAAGAAGGTATTGTGCTCCTGACTACAGACAAACCAGTAGCCTCCGGAGAAAACGTGAGGTGAAGAATCCAGAGGGTACTTTGATACCCTGATATGGTCGATACTCATTGTCACTTAGTAGATCCCCAATTCAATAAAGACTTAGAAGATGTCTTGAAACGGGCTGGGCAAGTCGGTATAGATAAGATCATCAATGCGGGTTATGATGTATCAACTAGTAAGATCGCAATTGATCAAGCTCAGCGTTATGTATGGCTGCTTCCCGCAGTGGGGATTCACCCTAACGAAGCTGCCGAACAATCGCTTACGGAAATTGATGGCATTACAGACATAGTAGAAAATAACAGGGTTTGTGCTATTGGCGAAACTGGACTCGATTATTACCGGGATTTTTCACCTCGAGAAGCACAGCGGGAGCTATTTCGAAAGCATATCAGTCTTGCCCGTAATAAGAAACTTCCATTACTTATCCATACCCGAAATTCTATTGACGATGCTATTAGGATACTAAAGGAAGAAAATTATCATTACGGGGTTTTTCATTGTTATAGCGGTTCATATGAACAGGCAAAGTTAATACTTGGGATGGGTTATTTCCTCGGATTTGGGGGAATTCTAACCTTTTCCCGACAAACACGAGATGTCTTTAAGAAATTACCTACGGATAGAATAATTCTGGAAACAGATGCGCCTTTTTTGGCTCCGGCCGGTCATCGAGGTCAACGTAATGAGCCTTCTTATATTTTGGAAACCCTGAATTTTGCAGCGGGAACTCTGGAAATGCTGCCTGAACAGCTCGAAGATATTGTTGATACCAACGCCAGAGAATTATTTCATCTTAAGGAATGGGCAAATGTCTAAGCATGGACATTTCCATGCCAAGAAGCGCTACGGTCAAAATTTTCTCATTGATAAAAGAATCGCGAGGAAAATTGCAGATTATGCTGATATCGAAGGTGCGACAGTAGTCGAGATCGGTGCTGGAAAAGGTTTTCTCACAAAACTAATTAGTGCCCGCGCCGCACGTGTATACGCGGTTGAATTTGACCGGGAGCTTGTTCCTACATTGGAGGAATTGCATTTACCTAATGTAATAATAATAAATGATGATTTCTTACAACTCGACCTGGCGAAATACATAAAACCTGTGATCATCGGGAATATTCCCTATTCGATAACCACGCAGATCTTGGAAAAACTGGCGGAGCAGAGGGGAGCGTTTGAACGATCCATATTGACGATTCAAAAAGAATACGGAGCGCGTTTGTTAGCTAAACCCGGTTCTGCTCCATACGGTCCGATAACTCTTTTTGCCGCATACTATTTTTCCGTGGAGAAAAAATTCTCGATTGCCGCACGATATTTTTCACCACAACCAAAGGTCAGTTCGATAGTTATTAAATTGATGAGCCGAAGAAAACCCTTTTCTCTCCAAGATGAGCGGTCCTTTTTCAAAATGATCAAAGGGATTTTTTGTTACCGTCGAAAATATATGAAAAATGCGCTGCTTAATTATTTGCATGTTATACCTCCGGGTATTAATGGCGTGCTTCTGAGGAAAAGACCTGGCGACCTGAACCTTAATGATTACTACACCATATATAATAAGGTATGTAATAAATGAGCAAACATCGAGTCTATATTAAATCGATAAACGATATCGACGAATCGCTCGTTGAGATATTTGACAGCTTCGAGCTCAATAATCTATTGAGAAGAAGGGTTTTTGTAAAGCCAAATATGTTAAGACCCGCTGAACCTGAAGAGGCAGTCGCAACCAATCCTGAATTGATTGCGCATGTTGTTTCTTTTTTAACGCGCGCCGGTGCCGATGTTACAGTTGGCGATAATCCGGTGCCCAATAAATCTTATACAGAACTCCAGATCGCTGATCAATGTGGATTTCTTGAAGCAGCGCAGGGGAAGTTTAGAAGTATAGGGAAATACTCGAAGCTAATTAAACGACCGAATAATATGCTTAAGGAGATCTATGTATCAAAAGAGATAGCTGATTGTGATATCCTCATATCATTGCCGAAATTCCGCACGCACGACCTGACGACCATGACCCTCGCGGTAAAGAATCAGTTCGGTATCATCCCCGGTGGATTAAAACCTTATATTCATTCGCAATTCCCTAAGATCGATGATTTTGGTAAGGTTCTGCTCGAGATATATGATCTATGTCCACCCGACCTTATTATTTTGGATTGCATCAATATTGTAGATGGACGCGGTAAAAAATATCGGCCCGGTAAACTTATCATCGGTGCGAATGGACACGCGGTTGATCATACATGTGCTTTATTGGCCGGGATAACTCCGGATCGAGTTCCGACCCTCAGATTGGCGCGCGAGCAAGGGTTATATGATCCCGATAATATTGAAGTATGCGGTAGATTCGATGTCATTAAGGGCTATGCAGTACCATTTCAGTTTCCATTCAGGTCCTCGATCGTCCAGTCGGTTGCTCAAATACTATACAGACTTTGGCTGTCCCGGACGCCGGTAATCAATATCCAGAAGTGCACCGACTGTGGATTATGCGAAGATGTCTGCCCAGCTCATTGTATCAGAGACAGGTTCATTGATCATAGAAAATGTCTTAAATGTTACTGTTGTATTGAAGTTTGTGGCAATCAAGCGATAAGAACGAAATTCAGAATATAGTACGCAGTAGATATTATCAGGGAAAAAGAACAAAGATTGGATGCGATATTTTCACACTTTTTTCACGGCGTGAGAGTATTATCACGATACCTGGTTTTAATAGTGATATCTTTAAAATATCGTCAGGCTGAATGCTTGACACTAATATTTGAGTGGGTATAGTTCATTATGGTTGATGAAAAACATAGTATCGTACTTCTCAGTAAGCTGCAGGCGCCGCAGATACGCACCAAAGTTCTGTATCGCGAGCGTCTAATTAACTCTCTTGTTTCCAATCTTAATAAGAAAGTAATACTCGTGTGTGCGGGTGCTGGGTACGGAAAGACCACCTTACTGTCACAGCTTTTGTCGAGTAAAGACATCCCCTATGTTTACTATCATCTTGAGAAAAGCGATGCCGAGCCGGCCGTATTTTTTTCCTATTTGATCGAAGGTATAAGGAAATTTTCGCCGGATTTCGGTAAGAAGACCGAAGCTTTGAGTCATTTCTTCAATTATCCTCAGCGTTATTTAGAATTGATTCTGGGTACTTTCATCAATGAGATAATCGAAACCGTTAAAGAAGATATATATATAATTCTGGAAGATTACCATACGATCTACCCGGCTGAACACATCGATAAAATACTTAATTATTTGTTCAACCATCTACCTCAACAGGTGCATTTCATAATCTCTTCACGCGTGCGACCACCGCTATCAGTGGCTCAGCTTCAGGCCAGCGATGAAATATTTGAAATCGGCGGTCAGGAATTGAGGTTCAGCAAAGAAGAAACCAAGGATCTATTTGTGTCAGTATATTCAATATCACTTACCGAATCAGAGCTCGAATGGATCGAGGAACATCTGGAAGGATGGCCCACGAGTCTGCGTCTGATGCTGCAGTCATCTAATTACTTTGAAAATGAAAAATCGTCACGGTATATCAAGCGTATCCTCGATAGCTATTACCAATCACAAAGTAATCTGTTCGATTATTTTGCCCAGGAGATATATGACCAGGAGTCCAAGAGCATACGTCAGTATCTGGTTGAATGTTCAGTCCTGGAATGGTTGACCCCGGAGTTATGTGATGCGGTTGCCAAGCGAAAGAACTCGGAATCATTATTAGCCGAACTTACAATGAGAAACGCATTCATCGTAGATATACCGGGCATCGGCTATCGGTTCCATCATTTATTCAGGGATTTTCTACGCAGCAAACTGACTGATAAAAGAAGAGAAAAAAGATTATATCGCCGCGCCGGAGATTTTTATAATCAAGAGAATAGGGTCGAGGAAGCAGTGAAATTCTATCTGCAGGCGGAAGCATACGACAAAGCGGCTATGATAATAGAAAAGATCGGTCCGGGCTTTATTGGTAAAGGCAAAGGCAATATCCTCACATCGTATATTGAGGATATTCCAAAGTCCGTTAGAATGCAGCGACCTGCTTTATTAATGGAATATTCACGGGCACTTATCTATGGAGATCGCGCCGATGAGGCGATAAAGCACAGTCAGCGTGCTATAATACTCCTTCGTAAAAAGCCAAGGGCACGGAGTAAATATGCAGACGCGCTTTATAATTTGGGCATGATCTACCTTAATCAGGGTAAGTTCAGAATGGCTGAGAAGCGATTTAAAAAAGCGCTCGCAGTGTGTCCATCAAGTCCAACGAGTGCAAGCATACGCGCAGCAACGATAAATGCTATCGGCTCCACTTATACTGCTATGGAGGGTAGATATTTATTAAAAGGAAAGAAGTACTTTCAAAGAGCTCTCAAAATAGCGCAGCATAATGGGTTTAAAGGGCTCCAAGCAGCAGTGCTCAACAACTGGGCGATGATCGAGTTCAAATTCGGTAATTTTATTGACGCTTATCCGAAATTTACCAAGATAGTTGAACTACTTAAAACAGATTTTTCCCCAGGTTGTGGTGCTGGTTTTTATAATGCCGCAAATGTTAGTCTGCTGCTCGGTTATGAGAACAAGGCACGTTCAATATTAGACTTGGGCAATAAATTGTGCAGCGGCTTTCATGATTTATGGTCGATGGCACGAATATGGGAAGGCTATGCGCAGCTATATATAAGAACTGGTGAATATAACAAGGCTAAGCAATTGACAACTAAAGCACTAGTCATTAATGAGAAATTTGGCGTTGTTAACTTAATAGTCAGAGCGCTTAAGGATCTTGTTCGGATAAATACAAGAGAGGGAGATTATGTTGAAGCTGAGCGCAATCTGGCGAGGATCTGGGTATTAAAGGGCGAACTGAAAGATGCTGATGCAGTGCCTTTTCTCTTGCGCGAAGCAGAACTCCGGAGTGCGCAGAATCGGTTAGCAGATGCAGAACAGGTGCTTTTTAATGCACTTAGCATAGCAAAGCCTTTTAAACAAAGTTTTAACCTATTTCAAATCTATCTTCTTTTAGGTAAGGTTTACTATGAACAAAATAGAAATTCAGAGATGTCCTCTGTATTAAAAGAGGCGACGAAAATAAGCCGCAGCAAAGGTTATGACTACTTGTTGTCACGTGAATTCCAAAATAATAAATGGATGGTGCTGGAACTGCGCAAGGAAAGCTATGAGTTTAAATATATCCTGTCTATTATCGACAAATATGAGCTCGATGCACACTGGATCGATGCGCATCTTTTCGGCGTTCCGAAAGTAACGGTCGATGAGAGGGAAATACTTGAGGCTTCATGGACAACGATGAAATCGAAGAAATTATTCTTTTATCTTTTACTCCATAAAAATGAGCGAGTCAATCATGATATACTCATTGATGCGCTATGGCAAAAAGCATCGCACAAAAGCGGCAGCGATAGTCTGCGCAAAGCATTACAGCATATCAGGCAGATGTATAAGGCAGTGAAAACCGGTAAAGGAGAATTGGTATTATCGAGCAAAGGATTTTATCAACTTTCGCCCAAGGTCGCAATAAGGATCGATACCGAAGAATTTGAAAATCTTGTAAAGAAGATCAAGGATATGGACAATACTGATAAAAAATTTGAGTCAATATTACGAAAAACAATGTCACTATACAAAGATGGTTTTGCACCGGGCTGGTATGATTCCTGGGTCGAAGACCGGCGCCGTTATTACCAGAATCTGTATGAAGATTGTTTGCTTATGATGGCTGATTATTATACAGAAAATAAAAGATATAAAGATGCTATCATATTTTACAAAAAACTGATATTGGCAAATATTTTCAATGAAGAATACCATCGTAAAATAATGACTGTTTATAATAAAGTCGGTCGCTATAAAGAGATAATTCGGGATTTTGAGCAGCTAAAGAAAGCTTTGAAAAAAGAACTCGATAGCGAACCCCAGCGGGAAACCAGTGATTTATTTGTGAAATTGACGCATACATAAGCTAACATAATCGTAGTTGCCTGATTTATCAGGTAATGTTGGATAGATCTACATAAGCTAATATAATCGTAGTTGCCTGATTTATCAGGTAATGTTCGATAAATCGAACGACTACAATAAATATGATGTTATGAAGTTACGAATTCCCCAACTTTTATCTTGTCATTAAAAGGAGTCTCGAGCCAATCGAGAGACGAGGTGGCAATCTCCCACAGCTTAAGCTGATTTCACAGATTTTTCACACTTGACGATTAGTATAGTACACTTATAATTATAAGAGAGGAGGAGATATGAAAGTATGCATAATAGTACTCTTAGCAATAGGATCACTCTTCGCCACAACCAGGTATAACGGAGGAACCAGACCTTTTGATACCGCGGTCCACGATACCAACCATGTTGAGTTATACATCACTAATTATGGGAAGTTTGGTCAGACAGGATCTGGGGGGGTAGGGTGTTTCTGGCCAAAAGGGAGTAACCATAACTATATCTTTGGCGCCGGTATCTGGTTTGGCACGGTGGATTCAGCGACCGGTGATACCCTGGTGACGATCGGCTATGGTCCGCATGGCGGTGAAACTGAATTCGGTCCCGGACTCAAGGGGATGTCAGTAAATCATCCTGATGCGATCATCTTCATGCATCCGGAAAACTGGCCTGCGCCAGACACTGCTCTACCTATGGCACCGCAGGATACGGTTTCTCATGAGGACTCGTGGTGTTGTATGAATGACTGTGATTCTGCTTATCATATACCGGGCGATACAAGACCGATCGGAATCGAGATGTATCAGACCGGGTATGCCTGGGATCTTCCGTTCATCGATGATATTGTCTTTTTGACCTATGAGATAAGGAATGTGTCGGGTCATGGATTATATGATTGTTATGTGGGTATCGCTGCAGATAATGATATCGGGAATGAATCTGGCACCGGTAATGATATCATTGCCGGGATTGTCGGACAGTGGTATTATATTGCCGGCGAGTCTTTGTGGGTCGATGCAATAGGTTATCAATGGCAG
The DNA here is from genome assembly GCA_049647165.1 of bacterium. Classification (GTDB taxonomy): domain Bacteria; phylum Hydrothermota; class Tepidihabitantia; order SM23-42; family SM23-42; genus JAUVZL01. Next base: position 12,235 of record JBARXB010000001.1, on the reverse strand, counting down.
ACTGAAATGGAAGCTACTCCGGCACCGCCCTGGTGGCCCGGTGCCATTGCCTTTGATCTGCTCGAAACACCCCTTGATTTAGTCGAGGGTCAGGATAAGGATGATGACGGTATTCTCGACCAGTATGAACGGGACAGCAGTTATTATTGGAACAATCTACCTCAGAGCATGTGGGATGTTGATTATGATAATGTGCCGGACTGGCGCGACCCTTCGGAAAATCCTCAGCACGGCATGACTGCTTTTAAAAGATTCACACTCAACCTTGAACCTAATTTGGATAATGAGCGCTACCTTACCCTTGCGGGTTATAATTTTATGACCGGTATTTATTGTCCATTTGATACTGCTCCACCTATGCCCGATGACCAGCGTTTTCTTATGAGCTCAGGACCGTTTGATGTGCCTGCTGATTCAAGTATTTTTATGATCTTTGCGGTCATGCTCACAGATTGGGATTCACTCCAGGTAAGACCAGATACTGCTGTTGCGTTGATCGATAAATGGGCGCAGCTGTATTATGATATGTACTGGTTCAAGTACACTGGTATAGAAGAAACTACTGTAGAGCCATTGATCGGTGATATCAAGGTTGGGCCAAACCCCGTATCCGAGTTTGCACGGGTTTCGTTCACCACCGTGCATCCTGGTCTGGTATTAGTGACACTATATAATAGTATCGGTCAGGTCACAAAAAGAATCACCAAAGAACATGTACAAAGCGGAGTTCATGAAGTAGATATTGATGCTCGGGGTTTAGCACAGGGGACATATTTTGTCGTTGTCGAGACTTCGGATTATAAATTATCACGGTCACTCGTTATTCTCCGATGATGTTTGTATAATCACGTTTTTTTCATTCCGTAGTGGTCGAGCTTGCTCGACAAATATGCGCAGTGTTTCTGGTGTTTTGCAGAATAAACCTTGGTCCCGAGCTCAGGCCGAGGGGCTCTGCCACTACAAAATACATGATATTATGAAGTTATGAGGTTGGGTAATTCAGTATTTCGCAAAAAGATAATGTTTACCTGGTGAAATAGAACAAAAGGAAAGTGTATGAAGGTGTATACGGCGATTATCTTATTGCTTCTCATTTTGTGTTGCGCAAATGATGCTTTGATAGAGGTGATTGATTCCGATATTAAAATAAGAATGTGGGAAACGATTGATAGCACAAATCGAACTTTTCAACTATGCTGTTCAACGGAAAAAGAATACCCTTGTTGCAATTGGAGTATTAGAAATATGTTACAAATATATTCAGACAAAATCGACATAGAATTCAATGGGATCTTTATCCCAGACATTTGTTTAACTGCATTTGGACCAGCTAAGACGACGCTTAACTTGGGGACACTTTCCAATGGAACATACGACGTCGAGATAGACGTTGAGCAAAAGAAAAGTTTCGGGCAGTTAATAGTTACTCCTGAGTATTACAAAATCGACCTTTATAAGCAAGCACAACTTCAAATTACATATTCCACGCTTAACAGAGTACCGACAAACACAATCTGGGGGATGGTTGGTTATCACACAAGTTCTGCAGAGACATTAGTTCAAGCTTTAATCGACTCGCTGCAGCTTTTAGGGGCAACGGCAAAGACATATCAACCTGGCGAATATGGTTATTTCCAAATAAGCTCAAGCGGACAAATTCTTCCCCCGCAAAACCACGGTTATCATCTCATTCGTTCATATATTTATAATTATACAGCGAACACCGAGGCATTAAAGACACTTGTAAAATACTATGGACAACATTACGGTGACTCCTTGAATATTATACTTTACACGGCAAATGGTGAAATATTTATGAGCTGGATACAATAAGAAATAAAAGCACGAATCTTCCTATGTTCAAACCCGATAAATCGGGCGACTACACTTTTCAGGTGTTTTTTAAATTTTCACGTACGGTATTCTGGCTTCATTGAGCATGTCGATCGCCAGCTTATCAGGGTATTCCTCTTTATAGATAATCTTGGATACGTTGGCATTAATGAGCATCTTTGTACAGATAAAACATGGTTGATGCGTTGAATATACTATTCCATTACTGATATCGACACCAAAGGTCGCAGCCTGAATTATGGCATTTTGCTCGGCGTGAGTACCGCGGCATATTTCATGCCTTTCACCAGCCGGGATATTGAGTTCTTTTCTTAGACAACCGACATCAGCACAATGCTCGATCCCGCGCGGTGCGCCATTATAGCCGGTCGTAAGTATCTTTCTGTCTTTTACGATGACTGCACCAACCTGGCGCCTTATGCAAGTCGAGCGTTCGGCAACGAGCTCGGCGATAGCCATAAAATATTCATCCCAGGATTTTCTTGCCACTTTCTACACTTGTGCTTTTATACAGGCGATTGAACAGACCAGGTCATCTTTTGCCAGGGTAATGATCTTAACACCTCTTGCTTGACGACTCAGCACTTTTATATTATTGACCGGAGTTCGGATCACTTTACCGGCTTTGGTCATGACAATAAGGTCATCTTCATCACTGACACTGGTAACACCGGCTACTTTACCGGTTTTATTGTCTATTTTTATCGCCTTCATACCTTTGCCACCTCTTCCTTTTTCATTGATCGAAGCGAACTTCACGCGTTTTCCAATACCTTTTTCTGCAACAATGAGCATATCTTCACTGCTTCTGACGATATTGAAACCGACGATCTCATTTTCCTTTGCCAGTCTAATACCTCTCACACCTGATGCAGTCCGTCCCATGGCTCGTATCAGTTTCTCGGCAAATCTAATGGTTAGGCCATCACGGGTTGTTAATAATATTGAATTATCACCTTTGGTTAAATCGACTGCAATGAGCCGATCACCGCGCATGAGATTGACCGCGATTATACCCTTGCTTCTAATATGTGAGAAATCGACAAGATTGGTTTTCTTAACTTTGCCGTTCTTCGTGGCCATAAAGACATAATGCTGAGATGAAAAATCTTTTATTGAAAGACATGCTGTAACTTTTTCACCATCGCTCATTTCGATGAAGTTAGCGATCGAACGACCTTTTGAAAATGGTCCTGCTTCTGCTATCTCATAGACTTTACGAGCATAGACCTTTCCTTTATCTGAGAAAAACAGTAAGGTATCTGTAGTCAGGCAGATAAGCAACTGGTTGGCAAAATCCTGTTCACCGATCTCAACGATCTTTCTGCCGTGACCGCCGCGTGATTGGTTTCTGTACGTGGTAATAGGCTGGCGCTTAATGTAGCCTCGATGCGTCACCGTAATAACCATATCTTCTTCACCGATTAGGTCCTCGATGTTCAATTGCTCAGGTTCTGCATCGATGATCTGAGTGCGTCTCGGTTCCTGATACTTTTCATTAAGTATATTGAGTTCTTTCTTTATTAATTGATAGACACCTTTTGGTGATTCAAGGATCGATTTTAGCCGGGCGATCTCCTTGATCAACCCTAAATATTCATTTTCCAGGGTTTCCTTTTCAAGACTCGTCAACCTCGCCAATCTCATATCCAGGATTGCCTGGGCTTGTATATCGCTGAGTGCAAATCTTTCCATAAGGTTCTTTTTAGCAACCGGTACATCTTTGGATTTCTTGATGATTTTGACCACTTCATCGATATTTTCGATGGCGATCCTGAGTCCTTCGAGGATATGCGCACGCTTTTCTGCTTCGGCAAGTTCAAATTTCGTGCGCCGTGTAAGCACTTCAAAACGAAAGTCCAAAAATGTTTTTAGAGCATCTCTTAAAGTAAGAAGCTTCGGCGCACCAGAAACCAGGGCGAGTAATTGAATACTGAAAGTTGATTGCAGCGTAGTATATTTATATAGATTGTTTAAAACGATCTGGGGATTTGCATCACGCTTGAGTTCGATCATGACTCTAATGCCGTCTTTATCTGATTCATCCCTCAAATCAGAAATGTCCTCAAGTTTCTTGGCGCGTGCGAGCGCGGCGATCTTTTCTAAAAGCGAACTCTTGTTGACCTGATATGGTATTTCAGTGATGACGATCGCTTGTTTGCTTCCTTTTAGATCTTCAATCCGGACCTTACCTCTCATAATGACCCGACCCTTACCGGTTTTGTATGCCTGATATATGCCGCTTTTACCGATAATAAGACCACCGGTCGGAAAATCCGGTCCAGAAACAAACTCCCACAGTTTTTCATCTTTGATATCTGGTTTATCGATCAATGCGTTCAATGCGCCTACCAATTCACCGAGATTGTGAGGCGGTATATTCGTCGCCATGCCTACTGCAATACCAGATGAACCATTGCATAGTAAATTGGGATAACCCGCGGGTAAGACCGTAGGTTCTTTTAACCGTCCATCAAAATTCGGTATGAAATCAACCGTATCTTTTTTTAAATCGCCGAGTATTTCTTCGGCAAGAGATGTAAGACGTACCTCAGTATAACGGTAAGCCGCCGCTGCATCACCATCTACTGATCCAAAATTACCCTGACCGTCGATAAGTACATAACGCAGTGAAAAATTTTGAGCCATGCGAACAAGAGCGTCATATATCGCCATATCGCCGTGCGGATGATATTTCCCGAGGACATCACCGATAACCGTCGCCGATTTCTTATGTGCTCGGTTCGATAATAATCCGGCTTCTTCCATAGCATATAGGATACGGCGCTGTACTGGTTTTAATCCATCGCGAGCATCAGGTAACGCTCGTCCGACAATGACACTCATTGCATAATCTAAATATGATGACTTGATTTCATCTTCAATATAGACATTAGTTATACGTTCTTCCATAGTTGTATTATAGTCAGATTTGAGCTGAAGTCAATAACTACGTAATCACAGGAATATCCTGCAATTAAAGGATTTGCGGAGATCTAATGACTGTAAATATCTATATATTCATACCTATCGGCTGCTTCTTATCAAACCGGTAAACCGTATCGAAGCCAAAGGATTTTGCATATGCAAGACCCTCTGAAATACCCTTACCGAGGTCTGATACTCGGTGTGCATCTGAGCCGATCGTTATCATTTTCAATCCTTGTGCACGAGCATATTTGATGATCGAGGGTGCAGGATAGAACTGGTCAATGCGGCGTAGTCCAGCGGTATTTATCTCGAGGGCGATATTATGTTCAGCCATCGTATTATAAATCTCACGGAGCGGGGTTTCGAGTACCTCGTGCACTCTTTCTTTATAGTATGAAATACCGTATTTCTTATAGACATCAAGATGACCAACTGCGTTGAATAGATTGCTTTTTACCAGATCCTCCACCGCCTGAAAATAATTCGTCAGCATTGAATGGGCTGAATGGTTGGGGAAATAGTCCATGTATTCCCGACTACTGTCAATGCAAATGTGGTCAAGACAATGTATACTTCCAAGGACAAAATCCAGTTCAACACCATCGGTTATTTCCTTAAGCACTGAATCGATGGCGTTATAATAACCGACTTCGATGCCGAATTTTATGTTCAATCCAGATTTCTGATATTTGATTCTTTGTTTCTCTATTTCATCGCGCAGGCACAGTAATCCCTGACGTGTGAATTTTTCGCGCTGTCCGTTAAAGCATATAAACGAGTCATTTCTTGCCGGGTCTAACTCACAGTGATTGGTGAAGCAGATCTCCTTTAGCCCAATGCTCAGTGCTTTTTTACAGTAGTCCTCTAATTCTCCTTCTGCATCGATTGAGTGGTTCGTATGAATATGATAATCAATCATTATTGCTGCGCAATTTATGTGAGGATGACATTCTCACCAAGAGGCTCAAATTTATCCGCCTTTTCTTTGAGATCATAAGCTGTATTTTCAGCAAAAGCAAAAATCTCCACACGTTTGTTTTTTGCCTTTATAAAATCCACAAGGGGTACAAAATCACCGTCACCTGATGCCAGAACTATCGTGTCGACATCATCCAATATACCAAGGATATCCAGCGCAATGCTCATGTCCCAATTCGCCTTTGCCGAGCCGTCAGCGCGCGTTCTTACATCTTTGGTTTTGACGATATAACCGATACGTTCGAGGCTTGTGGCAAATGGTTTGACATCACCTTCTGGCGGCTGGACTATATAAGCAAAAGCTTTTACTAATTTTCTGTTTTCAGTAATTAGATTGAGAAGTTTCTCATAATTGACTTTTGCGGCATACCCCATACGGGCCGAATAATATAGATTTTGTGAATCAACAAATAGCGCCAATTTTTCTTTCTTGAATATTGTTGATGATTCAATAAGTTCTCTTAAAGAGCTTATTTCGTCAATAATCATTTTACAATCATTTTTTGTCGCAACAGATGAAAATTGCTGCATTTCTTGTTTGATACATTGTTTGATAATATTTATAATTTTTTGGTTATATATTGTATGGTTTTCCATATTGCCTCCTAATTATAATAATGGAATTTACTATGTTGATGATCAGTTAAAAGTACCAGATGGCATCTCTCTTTTCAAAGATTCAGGAAGGTATTCAAAGAGTGTCGGTTCGGATTTTTCTATGGTCGAATTAGTCCAGATTAGTGTGAACTCATTGGTTCTTCGTATATCGACAAAGACAAAGCGCAGACCATTTTCATACTCCCATATTTCAAAAGGTCTGGATTCCTGTCGTTCAAGGACGCTCGTTGTTAGTTGATCATATGGACCGTACTTAACATATATCCGACCGCGGTCTGTTTTACTCCCGGATTTGTAACCTTCTTGTAGATTCTCGTCAGCATAGACGAATCTGCCTGCTATCTCGTTGTAATCGTACTGACTCCAGAATTTCTTGAGGAATATTTCCTTACCTCCTTTGGGCAGCTCCTGGAATTTTTTAAAGGCCTCAGGGGTCAAAAAATACGCGATGTCATCATAGTACGGTAGACCTTCGTAGCTTACCTCATCCGATACCTGTTTGATTATCTCGAATGTCGCATTTTTATTTACAATATTATCAGTCATTGGATCGTAGACACTGACTTTCAGATTGTAATCCCCGGGTTCGAGTTGTGTGATGTTCAGACCAGCATTGACCGCTTGAGAAGTGTACTTCTTGGTCACCTTTTGTGATATATCCCGGACGATTTGGCCCAAAGAGTTCGTGATTTCATATTTGATTTCAATATCGGTCGAATCAGGATCGATGTCATAGATTTCATAGTAGAGATAAAGTTTAGAATACCGTTCACTGAATTTTCGTGAAGGAAGCGGTACGACCTTGAGATTACCTTTTTTCAGATAATCGCCGGTCGTATCGACCGCAATTTCCTGGGCACATAAAATATCGCTCATTCGGTAATCAGCTCGGGTAATAGTCAGCAGTTCTTCGACAGTGCCGCTTTTATCGCCTGAGATGACATTTATTCGGTATTTATATCTACCTTCAAGCACATGTAATCCGAATTGAACGAGAAAAGACATTTGCTGTCTTGCCGCCTCAGAAAATGAGGGGAGCGTGAAGGAACGGTACAACGTGTCGGCTAAAGTATCTGCTTTGTCAAGATTGACTATTTCGAAAGGAATAACTGCACGAGTGATTATTCCACTATCGCTTTCTTCATAATGGAGTTCGTGATACGGGATTTCGCAATTAAATTCGATGTAAAAGATCTCTCCTTGCTTAACAATCTGTGTGACAGTATCTTCGATCGTCACTTTTGATAGATACACCACCGGATCGATATAAAAATCGATACTTTGAATCAAGAATAAATTAACGATCAGCAAGATCATAAGCTTGACCCGTTTGGATTGAGAATAAGATATTCACCAAACCCGTGGCGGTCGCCAAAAATATATTGCAGGTTGATCTTATAATAAGACCAGACTTCATAACTATCATAGAGCGTTTCTGCCGGGTTCGTCGGATTTCTTGGAGCCGTGTAATATGGGTATCGGGTGATTTCATCCGGCTTACCCAGGGTGACGTAAATACGTGCCCGATCACTGCGCCATCCACGGTCACCATGAGAAAAATTTTCTTCGCAATACTCGATACGCTCGAAATACTCCACTTCTTTTTCATTATATTTGGTATTGGGCGTTGGATCATGTCTTTTCCAAATTTCAAACCACAACGAATTTCGTTCCTCACGCCTGGCTTCTTTCAATTTGTCGATCTCCGAAGTCGTTGCGATATACTCGAGCTGACTTACTTTTAGCAGCCAGGTTGTTTCATCAAGGAAAAATGGCCTGGCGATCTTTAGCGGTACTTGAATTTCATCGATCGTCTTTGTGGGTGATAGGGTTTTTATATTGAGCTTATAGTCGCCATTAGGCAGAGCGGGAATGTAAAAAACCACAGTATCATCATAGGTACCTTTTTTTACATTAACACGCTGCTCGATCTCATCGATGGAAAAAAGCATATTGAAAACATCACCTTCAGGATTGATTATAGAAAAGGCGACTAATAATGTATCATTGAACATATCCCATTTTATATTTCCAATATAATTGATCTGGATAATCTTTTCACTGACATCGAGGATCGTTCCCGCATTGCCATCTATTATTCTTAAATTGTAACGACGACTGGTCTTTGGTATTATGATCATCACCGAGTCACTTACATCCTTATCGCTATCAAACGTAACCCCTTCCCAATAATCGCCGGTCAATTGATTCTTCTTGTTATCAAAGATCTTTATTTGAACTTCATATTTAGCATAGAAAGCTGAATCATCGGAGACAAATTTCAGATTATTAGTCGAGATGCTGAAGTAGACTGCAAGTTCCTGCTCAAAATCACTGTAGGGTCTGTTAACGACTTGCCATTCAACCACCATGAGAAGAAATAAAATCATTTTTTTCCTTTTCGTCCTTTCCGCCTTTTCAGGTGATTTGTGTTGGCTGAAAAGACGAGTTTCAAAGCTTCGCCGATATTAGCTACGAATTGAAAAAATAATTCGCCGCGGACATGTTCAGGGATTTCAGTTAGGTCTTTTTTGTTCTCTTCGGGTAGGAATATGCGAGTGATCCCCGCCCGTTTTGCCGCGATTACCTTTTCTTTGATCCCGCCGACTGGAAGGATTCGTCCAGTGAGCGTGATCTCTCCGGAAAACGCGATCTTGGGATCTATCGCAGTATTTTTTATTAATGAGGCTAAGGACATAACCACCGCCAAACCGGCTGAGGGTCCGTCTTTGGGGATAGCGCCTGATGGTACATGTATATGTACATCGTTATCCTGGAAAATATCTTCGTTTATATTCCAGGCATCCAGTTTTGTTTTTAAATAAGATAGAGCGGCCTGACACGATTCTTTCATAACTTCGCCAAGAAGACCGGTGAGGATCAGTCCTTTTTTTCCTCTCATCTTTGTCGATTCGATAAATAATATCTCACCACCAAAAGGTGTCCAGGCAAGACCGGTCGCCACACCGATCTCTCCCCGACGCGCGGCTACTTCGGAATAGGTTTTTGGCGGTCCAAGGAATTTATCGAGGTTATTATCGGTTACCTTAACTGCTTTTCGTTTGCCGCTTGCAAAGCGTTTGGCAACCTTGCGGCATATGGAACCGATCATACGCTCAAGATTACGAACGCCGGCTTCCTTGGTATAATCACCAATGATGCTTTTTAAAGCCTTTTTACTGATCGTAATATTATTTAAATTAAGCCCGCTTTCTGCTATTCGTCTGGGGATCAAATAGCGTTTTGCTATTTCTGTTTTTTCTTCAAGGATATAACCGGGTAATTCAAGGATCTCCATACGGTCCTTAAGCGCCGGGATGATCGGGTCGATCACATTACCGGTTGCGATGAACATGACACTCGACAGATCATAAGGGACTTCCAGGTAATGATCTGAAAAGCTATTGTTCTGTTCCGGGTCCAGGACCTCAAGCAAAGCTGAAGATGGATCACCCCGAAAATCAGTACCGACCTTATCAATTTCATCGAGCATGAAGACGGGATTATTATTACCACAAGTTTTCAGGGATTGAATGATGCGACCTGGTAAAGCTCCGACATAGGTTCTACGATGACCTCTGATCTCCGCTTCATCTCGTATTCCACCCAATGAAATCCGAACGAACTTCCTGCCTAATGCTCGTGCAATTGATTTACCAAGCGATGTCTTGCCTACGCCCGGTGGTCCTATGAAGCAGAGTATTGTACCCTTGGAATCCGGTTTTAATTTCTTCACGGCGAGGTATTCGAGAATCCTCTCTTTTATTTTTTCAAGATCATAATGGTCTTCATCGAGGATCATCTGGGCACGTTTGATATCAAGGTTATCCTTTGTCGATTTTGACCAGGGTACCGCAATCAGCCAATCGATATAAGTTCGTGCCACGGTATATTCAGCGGCTTGTGACGGGATCCGTGCAAGGCGGTCGAGTTCCTTCATTGCAACTTTCACGGTCTGCTCAGGCATTTTTGCCTCGCGCACTTTACCTCTTAATTCTTCAATTTCTCGTGCATGGTCATCACCTTCACCCAGTTCTTTTTGGATCGCTTTTAATTGTTCTTTCAAATAGAACTCCCGCTGGCCTTTGTCCAATTCAGTCTTCACTTCAGATCGTATCTTGGCGCCGAGTTCTAAGATACTTATTTCTTTCTGGAGCGCGGGGATAAGTTTAGCAAAGCGTTCTTTGGGATCGAAGGTTTCCAGCAGATTTTGTTTATCTTTAAAATCGAAATTTGTGTAATGGGTAACGAAATCTGCCAGTCGGTCCGGGTCATCAATATTAAGAACGATAGCACCAAGTTCATCTGGTAAATAGGGGGCTAATGAAACGAGGTTCTGGAACATCGTCACCGCATTTCGCATCATCGCCTCAAGCGCCATAGTCTTCTTGTGCTTACCGGAAATCACTTTGATCTTTGTCTTGAGATAGGGCTGGGATTGTACAAAATCAGTAACTCTGAAACGGGTCAATCCCTTGATGAGCAGCCGGATCGTGCCGTCAGGAAACCGCAGCATTTTATTGATCTGAATGACACAGCCGATATCGTATACCTGGTCAGGATTAGGTTCTTCTATCTCGGGATTGCGCTGGGTCAGGGCACCGGCGAGTTTGTTTGTCGTCAGTATCTCATCAATGAGTTTGGCGAGTTTCTGAGTATGGATGATCAGGGGTACGATCTGTTCAGGAAAGACAACACCACCTTTTATCGGGATTATACCCAATTCGCCGGGTATCTGTACTAATTGATCCGTCATTTTTTTATTTTCCTTAGCCATCTTCAATAGGGATTATCTTTTCTTTTTCAATGGGAAAACGAAGGGTCAAGATGCCGTTATCGAGACAGTATTGGTATTGTCTGGGCTCGACCGGTAATGGAAAATCTATTTTTCGGTAAAAAGAACCATGGGGGATCTCTATATTATGAAATTTACAACCTTCCTTACTTAGAATTTCAGATGATTTTCTGGTTCCATCTATTACCAGATGACTTCTTGAAACATGAATTGAAAAATCTTTTGGTTTAACTCCAGCGATTTCAATAGTTAGTACCATTTCACCTTTTATAATATATAGATCATATAACGGCTGCCAGCTGATAAAATCCGGCGTATAATTATGTGCATCATTATAGTCCTGCATATCCTCGAGAATAACCCGCACGTCATTAAGCTTATGACCAGACGGTGGCCTTTCCATACTCGATTATATGCTAAAAAACTGGGGTGTCAACCCCGTTAGAAATACCAATGATAGATTTAGGAAGATCCGGTTTGTTAAAAATGGAAGATATTGATAGTGAATTTAGCGAATGCTTAAAGTGTATTTCTAACGGGGTAAACCCCAACAAACTATACTAAGAATTAGTAACGGGGTAAACCCCAAGCTATTGTCCATAATATCAATGCGCATATCTAACCGATCCTATATTTAAGACCTTGACAACCCAGTAGAGTTTATTATCATTAATTAGGATACAAATAGGGAAAATGAAATAGTCCTAAGTCTTAATATTGACATTAAATCTAGTCTGATTACAATCATATTAAGACAAGGAGGTAAGGCGATAGATCATTATAGAGTTTGTTTATAGAATTCAATTTGTTCTTAATAGGGTTTGAATGGGGTTTGCTCTGGAGAATTCTTGTATAAAAATATTCCAGAGTGAATGAGAGAGGAGGAGGTATGAAAAAAATACTTATTTTGATGGCATGTTTATCAGCAATTGTTTTTGCTGCTGATATGATACCAGCTAACATTCCGGCGTCAGCAATAAAGAGACAAATACTACCTGCAACAATAGAAATCAAGGCTGAATGCGTATATACGGGGATAACAAACTACCCGCCGTGGCT